>CAVEQW010000064.1:0-3132 GCA_963618155.1 Alloprevotella sp. | reverse complement strand
ACAGCAAACGTCGATCCACACGCTTGCAGAGCAGCCCGGTCCCGCAGGAACAGCGCCTATCCGGTTCGGACAGGCTCCGGACACCGAGCCACGGCCCGGCAGGAACACTCTTCGAGTCGATACCGCGCCATCCGCGCAAGCGGGGCAGCATGAACCGGTCCGGCAGGAACGGCGTCCGGCTGGCGGGAGCAGCGCGCCCATTCCGAGAGGGACAGCTTCTATCCCGCGCCCCGGCCCCGCAGGAAACGCGGGAAACCGCCATGCATCGGAAACGTCTCGGCCGACAGCAAAAGCCCCTGCTCCGACGCCGAGGGCAGATCTGGTATCCGGACCGGTAACGCCGCCTTTTGCAAAGAGCGGCAAGGGCGTGCCGAAAAGAGAGCAGAGTACGGTGCCGAGCCGAAAAAAGCGGGGGAACACACATGAATGAACAGGAAAATTCCCGCTCCGGACTGCAAAAAGCAGCTGACCTCGCCCACGCTGCGAGGGCGGCTCGACGCATCCTTCAGGCGGCTGCGGCAGCCGGCGTGCAAGGCGCCGCTGCCGCAGCTGTCAAAGAGAGCGTTCCGTTTCTCTTAAAAATTTTGCTCGCTGTTCTCGTGGCGCTTCTTATAATCCCCATGGTGGTTTTCACGGCCCTTCCCAATATCTTCTTCGGGTATGACTCATCCGGCACGGACGCTGTCATTCAGATGACAGGGCAGGCCATGACCATCGGCGGAGTGTACATGAGCCTTGATGATTTTGAGGCAGCACAGATCGACTCCGTTGTGACCGGCATCGTTGCGGAGTACGAGGAAAACGGAACGACCATTGACCGTATAGAGGTGTCCAGCTCTATGACGGAAAAGGATCTCCTATGGATCATCGCTATCAACTCCGCGGCCTATCGACAGGACCTCAATGCCATGAGTGCCGACCTTGTTCGGGATTTCTGCAGATCGAGCCTGTCGTATTCTCCGTCGCTTGGCTTTGCAGAAGGTGACAGCGACGGAGTTGTGACGACCTTGAGAGTAGAGGTCCGGCACCTTGATCCCGAGGACCTGATGGACGGACTGGGCTTTGACGAGGACGCCCGGCAATGGGCAGGTGCGCTCTATGAGACCCTGGAGCAGAGCGATGCCATCAATAAGTACCGGACATACTTCGAGACGCATCGACCCGATTACAGCGGCGACGGCTCGTATTCCGGTGATGTTCAGTATGGAACGGATCACGACAACACGATCGACATATCCGGCTTCATTGATCCCGGCACAAAGAATAATCTGGACCTTGCCGCCTATGCGATACAGGCGTGGGAAAACAACTGGGGCTATGTATGGGGTACCTATGGCAATGTTCTGACGCGCGCTCTTTTTGACTACAAAAAGCAGCAGTATCCGGACGGCGTAGGGAACTATGCCGACTTTATTGAAAGCCACTGGCTCGGCCGCCGCACAGCCGACTGTATCGGCCTTATCAAAGGCTATGGCTGGCTGGATACGGAAAGCATGACCATCGGCTATGCGACGAACGGAATGCCGGACTATGGCGCGGATCAGATGTATCAGGCGTGCAAAAATGCCGGGACGTTGAATACGGATTATGGAGACATATCCACCATGCCGGAGATACCCGGACTTATGCTCTGGAAGAGCGGACACGCGGGCGTCTATATCGGCGGCGGCTACGCCATAGAAGCCATGGGGACGCGGAAGGGTGTTGTCAAAACCGAGGTGAGCGGCCGTGGCTGGCAGGGCTGGGGGAAGCTCCCCTATATAAACTATCTGGAGGAAAAGTGATGGCTGCTATAACACGTTTGCGCGCGATTCGCATGAAATATGGTATTTCGCTGTTGGAGCTTGAACGGCACAGCAGCTTCAGCAACCAATATCTGAGCGCGTTGGAGCTGGGAAGCTCCAAGCGTACCGCAAAGAACGAAGAAGCCCTTAGCCGTGCGATGGCGGAGGTTGCCGGCGCACGAAAAGAGTCCCTTGCCGGACTTGAGCAAACGCTGCGGCGGTACCAGGGACGCCTTTTAGAAACCACAGAGGTGAGCGGCGATGAATTATGAAGTCTACCATATTCCCACCAACTTTACCGATGCGGGCCGCATCATGGGCCTCTTTGAACTCCGCAACCTGATAGAAGCTGCGATCCTGACGATACCGGTTTTGTACCTCTGCATCGCGTTTCTTCCTTTTAAGCTGACGACGAAGATCATAGTGACGCTTATGGTCATTGTTCCTCTTGGCGGGTTCGGGCTCATCGGGATCAATGACGACAGCATGACACGGTGGCTGGGAAGCTGGTGGCGGTGGCGCAGAAGGCGCAGGATCATTCTTTTTCGTGGGGAGGTCAGAGTATGAATCTGAAAGAAATGATTTTTGGAGGAAATGTGAGGCCCGGAGGTGACAGCGGTGCATACCGCGACAGCATCCAGGCATGGATACCCATAAAAAATATTATGGGCGGGGTCGTCATCACGAAAGATGACCGCTTTGTGAAGATACTTGAGGTCCTGCCGGTCAATATCTATCTGAAGTCCCCCAACGACCGGCAGAACATAATCGCTTCCTTTGCCGCCTATCTGAAGATCGCTCCGAACGATCTACAGATGGTAGCCCGGACATTGCCTGCCGATACGCAGGCGTATGTGGAGCAGATGAGGCGCTGTGCGGAGCAGGAGGACAATGAAGCGTGCCGCGAAATGATCGAGGACAATATTCAGGAGATCGGCTATGGGATCGCAAGCGATGCCATGCGCCACCGGTTTTTCCTCGTATTTCAATACGAAGCAGGGATGCGGGCCAAGCACAACACCGTCCGCTCTATAATTCAACGGCTTAACGAAGAGGCTGACACGGCACGGCGGTATCTCGATGCCTGCGAGGTGGAGGTGCTGGAACCCCGCTACAGTGATAATTTTGTGCTCACGCTGCTCTATGAGATATTGAGCAAGAAAACCAGCCAGCGTGTCCGCCTGCCAGATGGCGTATTCGATATGACGACAGCGGTACACGGTGTCTATAAAAGTGAGTGAACAGCCACTTGCAGCTTACTTACCGTTATAGATATTCGGGAGAGACATTTATGTCTTGAACGCTGAGATGGTGATTCCGTATCTTCAAGATACGGCCGTAAACGGCG
>CAVEQW010000063.1:0-14313 GCA_963618155.1 Alloprevotella sp. | reverse complement strand
CAGCGTTACTTATCCGGCGGATACGGTTCTTGCCACCACTCCGGCGGCGGGCACGAGCGAGGGATCGGTCACTTCGACCCAGGATGCGATGCAGGGCTTTGTGGAAAAAGAAACTGCCGTTGATAATCGCATTGATGTTGCCGACGATGAGAAGGCTACCGTTTTCGAGCTGACGCTCCCTGTTTCTGAGGACAACAACACCCTCGTCAAGGTCACGGAGACGATCGCCGCTAACCTTACCATGACAAAGGTGCTCCATAGCGGCCAGGAAATCGCGAAGGCTGAAAGTGCGACCGCCACACCCACAGAGGAATCCTATTACTATGACTCCACGGACGGCACGTTTATTCTCTGGGTATTCCACGCCAGTGAGATCGCTACCGTGACAAAGAATAAAGCGCTGGTCTATTCCATGTTCCCCGAGGTAAATGTTACCATCGTTTCCGCGATCGCCGGTTCCGGTGATACAACAATGGAGGACGCCGCTTCCAAGACGACAGCCGTGATCCCGGCCGCTGCGGTCACGAAAAGAATTGTGAAAGAGGGTCAGATGATTTATCTTGTGATCAAGACCACAAAGCAGACTGGCAACGAAGCCACCTATGATATAAGCCTTCGTGATTCCAACGGCAACCCGTTTGCCTGGACTAAAGAAGCGTGCCCCTCTGTGACCTATGATGTAGGTGATCTGACAGCATATGCGAACGCCGGCCTGCTGGGAAAAGACATTAACATTTACGACGGCGAAAGGACAGAAGAAAACAAACTTCCGTATGGCCAGAACGAATGGCCGGGATGGTACTTTGATACCACCACAAAATTGACGACCATTCGCTCGACGACATTCAGCTGATAACCAAGCCTCCCTTAACCCTCGCTCTTTTGCTTTTGGGGCGAGGATAGAGGATCGGCAAGTCCCATCCGGGGCTTGCCGATTTTTTTGCGCGGACGCTTACAGCGCCCCGGCTCCCTTGTGTAAAGGGAGGCTTTGGGCTGGCACGGAGGATCGCGCTCTATGGAATCCCCTTATTCAAGAAGCTTCCGGCGCGTCCAGCGGCCGGAGAGGACGTAGGCCCAGCCGAGGATCACGGAGACGGCGCCGGCGAGGCAATAGCCGGCAAAATAGCCCCACATCCCGTAGTACCGTCCAAGCAGGAGGCTCAGACCCACGCGGGCGACCACGCCGTCCAGTATGCTGATGCCGAGGTTGAGCATCGTGTTGCCGACACCGCTGATCACGCCGTTCGGCGGGCTCATGAGCGAGAAGAAGAGGTACGACCAGACCGCGATGCGGAGATAGTGCGGCGCGAGAGACAGAACCTCCTCGTCGTCCGTGAAGAGGCGGAAGACCGCCTCCGGGAAGATCAGCACCAGCGCCGCGAAGAGCAGGAACACCGCCAGATTGATCGCCGTGGCGACGCCGAGCGAGCGGCGGATGCGGTCGTATTGACCGGCGCCGATGTTCTGGCCGACGATGGTGGCCATCGCAGTGCCGAAGGCGCCGGAGACCATGGTCATCAGACTGTTGAGCTTGTTGCCGACGCCGGACAGCGAGGCCGCCGCGAGGCCGAAGCTGTTGATATAGGCGCTGATATAGAGCATGGAGAGGTGGATGGATATCTGCATCAGCACCAGCGGCAGCGCCAGCTTCACGATGACGCGGAGCTTGTCCGGGCAGATGCGGAGCGTGGAGAGGCGGAACGTAAAGCCGCTCCCGCCGCTGCGCCGGATCAGGTACCAGAGCGCCAGCGCAAAGGCCGCCGCCTGACTGACCGCCGTGGCGATGGCGGCGCCCGCCGCGCCCATGCCGAATACCGCCACAAGCAGCAGATCGCCGATGATATTGACGACCGCAGAGACGGCGATGAACCAGGTCGGCGCTTTTGACTCGCCCATGCCGCGCAGCACGGCGCACACGGCGTTGTAGCCGAACAGGAAGATGAGGCCGAGGCTGCATATGCGGAGATAGTCCGCCGCCTCGTCAAACGCCTCCGCCGGGGTGTTGAGCCAGCCGAGCGCCGGGCGGCAGAGCCCGATGCCAAGCGCCGCGACCGCCAGCGAGCAGAGCAGGATGAAGCTCAGGATGGTTCCGATCGCCTCGCCAAGCTCGTCCCGCCGCTTCTGGCCGATGAGCTGCGCCACATAGATCTGACCGCCGCTTGCAAAATTCGCGCCGACCAGCGTGAAGAAGATGGTGACCTGTCCGCTCACGGACACCGCCGCCAGCGCCTCGCTCCCGGCAAAATGCCCCACCACGGCGAGGTCGGCGAGGGTGTAAAGTGTTTGCAGGAGATTGGCCAGCACCAGCGGCAGCGTGAAAACGATCATCTGCCGCAGCAGCGGCCCCTGCGTCATGTCATGTATCTGTGTTTTAGTTTTCATGACGGGTATTATAGCAGACGCGGCGGGCAAATGTAAATAATAATTGTGCCCCCCGGAACCCCAACGGTTGACAGGGAGCCAATTAGTCCCTCACTTCCACAAAAACGGCGGATATTCCTCCAGGTCTCCACGCAGATACCGCGCCAGCAGCCGACTCTGCACATAGGGCACGAGCCCCCATGACAGCTTCTCTTCCAAAGGCGATCCGCAAAGCAGGGGCGCAGCTCCTCCATCAGGTCGAGCGCGAGGGATTCCCGTCCCGGCCGATCGCGGTGCAGAAAGCCGACATGGGCATCCAGCCCCACACTTTCCAGCGCCGACGCGCAATCGTGAGTCATCAGGCTGTACCAGTCTTCAACTTCTTCCTTAAAAACAATAAATCCGAACCCATGACCAATCGACAAAAGGTTCGGATTATATTGTTTTGGCAAAGTGTAGACTGTGCTGTCTGGGCTGCGGCTATCTGACGAGCTGTAAGTTCTCGTGTCCCCAGGCGGCGGAGGAGCGGCTGCAGCGGCTGCAGGCGGCCGAGATACAACGGGCGGAGCGCGAGATGGATCTTGCCAAGCAGGTGGCGGCTCGCGAGGCGGACAAGGCTCGAGAGACCGTCGAGCATGAGACCCGTAAGCTCGCGGCGCGCACGGCCTGGCAGCGCTTTGCGGCGCTGGTGGAAAAGCTGCGGTGCGCGTCGAAGGCGCTGGACAAGGACTCGCCTGACCCGCCGTGCGAGAGCTGCCCGTATGCTGACCCGGACGCGATGTTCCCGGGCGAGTACGTCTGCGACGGCGATCTCATCATGCGGGACGCGGCCGATCTACTGGAAATCAAGCAGCGGGAGACCCTAGCGCTGCGCAGGGCGCTCGACCGGGAGGCCGGGCGAGAGGGAAAATAAAAAAACGCCCCCGGCATCCGGGGGCGTGAAAGGGAAACGATTAACCAAACATGGCTCGCAGACCGTCCTGCAAAACCTGGGAGCAGTTAACGCCTCGTTTATCGGCGAGGGCGGCCATCCAGGCAGGGAGCGAAACGTTTTTTCGCACGGCTCGCTCGTCGGTTTTCGCCCGGTAGGCAATGGAGTCAACGCGGATAAGCGAGAATATTTCATCCGGGCCGTGCGCAATGTCCTCCTGCTTTGTCGGCGCGGCGATGGGGATGCCCTCGTCCTCTGCAACGACGAGCCACGCGGCGGCAGCATCGGTGATTTGATCAATGGCATCATCAAGATCATCGCCGGTGGTGACACAGCCGGGCAGATCCGGGACGCGGGCGTAGAATTCGGTTTTATCCTCTGTCGGAGCAAAGATAGCTGTATAGGTGTATTTCATAGTTCTCCTTTCGGCGCGGGAGCTGGGGTCTTATTGACCCCTTCTCCGCTCATTCTCTTTAATTTCTTTTCGCAGGTAGCGCAGCGTGTTCCCGGAAAACTTGTGGCGTTTGACGGTGATGGAGCATTTTAGCTCGACGTTGTAGTAGACATCGTGATTGGCTCCATGCCTCTGAAAACGGTAGCCGGCGTTTTCCAGCTCTGCTAGAGCTTTGTCTCTGTCTGTCATATCGTTCCTCTTTCTGCTTATATTATACACAAATGTGTGTAACGCGTCAAGAGAAAATACACAAAATTAAGTAAAAAATCGTGTCCAAATCGGACACGCAAAGGGAGTGTCCGGGCTGCGGCCCGGACATTCCCATATGGAAAGGAGCTTGAGAATGCGAAAGGCATATGTGCAGTGCCAGTGCGACCGCTGCGGGCGGATGGCCGTGGTGGGCATGGGGCCGGAGGGCAAGCCGGGCGACTGGCGCGTGCTGTCGCTGGGCGGCGCGGTGATCGGCGATCTGTGCCCGGTGTGCGCGGGAGCGCTGCACCGGTGGATGGATGCGGCGGCCCACGAGCGGGTGTCCAAATTGGACGCGGAGGCGGCGCCATGAGGACGATGACGGAGATCGGCGCGGCCATGGAGCGGGCCCGGCGGGCGGGCAGATGCGGCACGCGATCTGCGCACGGCTCGTGCCGGCGCGATGGAGGCAGCATGACGCGGGAGCAGACGATCAAGGCAAAAATGCAGGAGGCCGGGACTTACGACCGGATCTACGACGAGGAGATCCATGTCCTCGCCGGCATGGAGCGGGATCTCAAACGGGCTCTGTCCAGATGGAAAGCGCCGGCTGCACGCGGCGGAGACGGCGGAGATTTCAGCGCCGCGCTCTGGCCCGTGGTGCAGCAGCTGCGCAAGGATGTGCTCGCGCACTACGACAGTCTGGGGCTGACGCCCAAAGGCATGCGCCGGCTGAAAAACGCGGCCGCTCCGGACGCCGCCGCCCAGCAGGGCGGCAGCTCGCAAACGTCCGATCTGCTCGACCGCCTGGCGGAGCTGGCCGCGGCCAATGCCGGAGGCGGAAGCGATGGTTGATATCCATGCCCGGCACTGGCCCGTCGCCCTGGGCTATCAGGATGTGCTCATCATCATCCCGCACGCCTGGTTTCCGGTCGTGGCAGCCGCCGATAAGGCTGACCGCGATCAGATCCCGCTTTTCGGCTGGCGCGACGACGTCTGGCTGGATATGAGCAACGACCGGGTCACCAATCACGCGGAGATCGTCCGCTGGTTTTGCGAGATGCGCAGCGCCGGCTTTGACATCCGCAAAGTCGGGCACGACCGGAAATTCTGCCCCGAATATGTGACGCTTATGAAGCACGAGCGTTTTGCGGTCGTCGACCAGCCGCAGCTGCACTATCTCAAGAGCCAGGGCTTCCGGCACATCGAAAAAAAGATCCTGAGCGGGAAGATCTATTACCTGCACTCGGAGCTGTTTGAGTACGCCGTGGGTAATGTCTACGGCGTGGAAAAAGAGGACGACATCGTCGTGTATGAGAAGATCGACGAGAGCCTGCGAATCGACCCGTTTGACGCGGCCGTGTTTGCAACGGTCCGTATGCTGATCGACAGCGGCAAGGGCGCCGACTTTGCCCGCTGGACGGAAAGAGGGAAAGCATGAGATTTTTTGCACCGAAAAAACGCGCTGCCACGCCGCAGAGCTATCTTGCTTACTGGCTGTCCAGTCCGGGCAATCTGCCCGAGGGGTATCACCGGCTGCTTGACAGCCCGGAGGTGATCTCCTGCATCAACGCCATTGCTGCCCCGATCAGCTCGGCCACCATCTACCTGATGGAAAATACCAAGAGCGGCGACCGCCGCATCCGCGACGCGCTGGCTCGCTTTGTGGATGTGACGCCGTGCCCGATGATGGGCACGCGGCAGGCGTGGGTCGATTGGATCGTGACGCAGATGCTGGGCGAGGGCGACGGAAACGCGCTTATCCTGCCGCGCTTTGAGGGCGGCGAGCTGGCGGAGCTGCGGCCCATGCCCGGCGCGTCCATCGTGCCGGACGGCGCGAGCTATGCCGTGCTGTGGCAGACCGGGCGCTTTGCGCCGGACATGGTTTGTCATTTTCGGCTGCACGCCGACCCCGACACGCCGTATCTCGGCCGGGGCGTCCGCGTGCAGGCCGAGCGTCTGGCCGCCTCGCTGCTGCAGACCAATTGCCTCAAGGACTCGCTGTCCAGCCCCCAGTACAAGCCGCCGCTGATCGTCTCGGTCGATGCCGACTCCGATCTGGGCAGCGCGGAGCTGCGCGACGAATTTCGCGCCGAGTTCCTTGAGTCCGACGAGGCGGGCAAGCCGTGGATCATTCCCGGCGGCATGATCCAGGTGACGCAGGTAAAGCCGCTGAGTCTGAGCGACCTTGCCGTGGCCGACACCGTCAAGCTGGACAAGCAGAGCATTGCCGCGCTGTTCGGCGTCCCGCCGTTTCTGCTGGGTGTCGGCGATTTTAGCCAAAAGGCCTACAACAACTTTGTCCAGCGCGTCGTGGTCCCGATCTGCATCGGGATCGAGCAGGAGCTGACGAGCAAGCTGCTTATCAGCGAGCGGCGGTATTTTGTTTTTAATCGCCGCCGGCTCTACGCCTACGACGTCAAGGATCTTGTGAGCATCTATCTGGACATGCATGACCGCGGCATCGTCAACGGCGACGAGGTCCGCGAGACGGCCATGCTTGACCCGGCGGGCCTGACGGAATTTAAGGTGCTCGAAAACTACATCCCGGTCGACGCGATCGGGCAGCAGAAAAAACTGATACAGGAGGCTTTGGACAATGTCAACGATGACTGACACCAGGCCGGGCTACAACGTGCGCAGCTGCCCGGCACAGTTTACGACGCGGGACGCCGAGGACGGCAGCGGCCCGATCATCGACTGCTACTTTGCCGTCTACAACACGACCTATCCCATCTGGCCCGGCGAGGACGAGACGATCGCGCCGGGAGCCTTTGACGGCGCGCCGTCCCGCGATGTGCGCGCCCTGATCGACCACGACACGCGGCTCGTCCTGGGCCGCACCACGGCCGGCACGCTGACACTGGACGTCGACGCGCGCGGCCTGCACGGCGTGATCAAGGTCAACGAGGCCGACAGCGACGCCATGAACCTCTATGCCCGCATCCAGCGGGGTGACGTCAATCAGTGCTCGTTTGGTTTTGACATAGACGATATCGAGTATATCGACCAACCCGACGGAACGGTGCTGCATGTGATCAAAAAGGTCACCCTCTACGAGGTGAGCATCGTCACCTTCCCGGCCTACGAGGAGACGTCCGCGCAGGCCCGCAGTCTGCGCGACAGCAATCTGCGCAGCGTCCGCCTCGAGCGGTGGAAAGAAAAAATGAAAAGGAGAATGAACCATGCCCGCAGTAAGAACTTTGATGAAGAAGAAACAGCTTGAGGCTGCCCGCAGCCGGCTGGCGAGCCTGCAGACCCGGGAGACCGAGCTGCAGGCCGAGATCGACGCGGCGGAGGATATCAGCCCGGAGCTGGAGCAGTCCGTCAATGAGGTGGCCGACCAGATTGAGGCGCTGCAGCAGACCATTGACACTCTGCAGGAAGACCTGGACGGCATCGACAAGGCGATGGCCGCGGCCGTCACGCAGATCGACGAGGAGAGCGCGGACGGCGAGATGCGCAGCGTCCGGCGCGCGGCACGCCCGGCGCCGGTCGAGTCGGCCGGCTTCCGCTGCCGCAGCGGCTGCTTCCGCGACCGCCGCAGCCGTGACGCCTTTTATTCCCGCAGCGAGGTCAAGGGCTTTTTGTCCCGCCTCCGCTCCATGGTGGGCGGCCAGAAGCGCTGCCCAACGGCATCGCGGCCGGCGATACCGTCGGCAGGGACTTTGCCGCGCTGACCTCCGGCACCACGCAGATCACCGCGGCGACCGGCACGCCCATTGTCGTTGTGGAGGTCGACGCGAGCAACCGCGTTATCTCCTGCGGCACTGTGACGGCCGTGGCCAAGGCCTGAGCCCGAATTTTGCGGCCGGGCGGAAACGCCCGGCCGTGAGGAAAGGAGAACAGCATGGACCCGACCGAAGTTGAGCTTGCGTTTTTACGCTGCGACCTGGGCTTTCTGGCGCCGGACGAGACGACGCTCCAATACATGGAGCATCTGATCACCGCTGCACGACGGGAACTGACCGCCAAGGGGATCGACCTTATCGAGACGGATGCGGACGACATCAGTCTCGTCGTGATGTACGCCGCGTGGCTGTACCGCAAGCGCGACTCCGGGGCCATGAGTGATATGCTGCGCTACGCGATAAACAACCACAAGACCCGGATGCGGGGGGCGAGCGGATGATCTACGACCGCCTGATCGAGATCGCCAGTCTGGGCGACGGCGACAGCCCGCTGGACCGGCGGCTGACCGTCGTCAGCCGGCACTACTGCGCCGAGATGACGATCTATCACCGCACTTATTTTGAGTGGCAGCAGGCCGGCGAGCGGATCGACCGCATGGTCGACCTGCCGCGCCTCGCCAAGATCGACGCCACCATGTACGCGATCTTTGACGGGCACGTCTACCGCATCATGGAGGCGCAGGCGAGCCGCGACGCCGACAATCTGGACATCTACGTTTTGAGTCTGCGGCGGGAGGAGGCGCGCTATGACATATTCCGACCTTAGCGCCGCGCTGACGGCTGCCGGATGGACGTGTTATAAAAACGGCGCGCCGCCGGGCAAGACTGAGTATATCGTGCTTGCGCCCTATTCCGTCGGCCGCCTCCGGGGCGACAACGGCGACGCACTGCGCTGGACGCGCTGTCAGCTGGACTGCTACAGCCAGGAGGCGGACGCCGATCTGGAAACCGGTAAATTTGTGTCCATTTTGGACACGCTCGTCAATCTCGGCCTGCCCTACTCCGTGCAGGATCTGAGCTATGACGACGACGCGGCGGCGCTGCGTCTGATACTACAATGCGACATCGTGTAACGATGCCGGGAAAGGATGACCCCCATGGGAAAAGTTAAAACCCCGATCGGCCTGCTGGGGCTGAAATTTTATCCGGTCAAGGGCGCGGGCTACGACACGGCCGTTGACCTCGGCTCGTCCGTCAAGGCGTACCTGTCCGTGGAGACCAGCGAGCTGACGATCTACGGAGATGACGTGCTTGAGCTGGACTTTGAGTCCTTTAAACGGGGCACGCTCTCGACGGAGACCTGGTACGACGACCTGGAGCTGGAGACCAAGATCTTCGGCGGCACCTACTCCTCCGAGGACAGCGACGCGACGGACGCCAGCGACGACGTGGCGCCGGACGGCGCCGTGAGCTACATTCGCAAGATCCTCAAAAAGGACCCGACGACCAACGCAAAATCCACCGTGTACCGCGCCATCGTCCTGCCGCTGTGCACGGCCTCCAAGGCCAGCCAAAAGGAGGAGGCCGACACCAAGGGCGACAGCCTCGACCCCAAGACGCATCCGGTCGATTTTTATTTCCGGCCGAACGCCGCGGGCGAGTGGCGCTACCGTGCCGACTTTGACACGCAGGCGGCCGCCGAGGCCTACATCGCAGCCAAGACCGCCGCCAGCACCGGCTGACGGCAAGACGACCCGGACGGGGCGCGGGAGTGCCCGCGCCCCGTTTTGCTTGAAAGGACAAAAATGGAGACTGCAAACCGTACTGTTGATTTTGATTTTGCCGGCCGGACGCGTACCGCTTACTGTCCCGCCGCGGCGGTGTTTGATATCTATGACCACTTCCCGGGCGCCAATGGCGACATCGTCGGCGCGACAGGCTATCTGGAGCCGACGCGCGACGGCTGGGACGCGGCCTGCTGGCTGCTGGCGGAATTTTGCCGCTGGGGCGAGATCCTGCGCCGGCAGCGCGGCGAGACGCCGCAGCCGCTGCTCACCGTGAGCGAGCTGGCCGTGGCGGATGTGGCCGAGGCCTCGCGCCTGCGCGACGTCGTGAGCCAGACGCTGCGTCTGGCGTTTGTCCGCTTTGATCCCGACCCTGAGCCGGACGAGGTCGACCTCGTGCTGCAGGAGATCGAGGCCGAAAGAAAAAAAGCCCCGCCGCGGGGATTGTTAGGGCGTCTTACCTCGCGGCGGCGTCCCGGGTCTGGGGACTCCGCCCGGCCGACGCCCTGATGCTGACCTTTGGCGAGACCGGCGATATGCTGGCGGCGCTGCGCGCCGCCCGGGAAGGAGATGACGAGTAATGGCTCTGCGTGAGATCGGCGCGCGCCTGACACTGGACGGCGAGGCCGAGTGGAAAAGCCAGCTGAACGCGGCCACGCGCGAGATGAAAAATCTCGAATCCGAGCTGAAGGCGGGACAGGCCGCCTTTAACGGTCAGGCTAACAGCATCGAGGCGCTGACGGCCAAGCAGAAATCGCTGCAGCAGATGCAGACCCAGCAGACCGAGAAGGTCAACAAGCTGCGGCAGGCCGTGGCCGACGCGACCGAGGTGTGGGGCGAAAATTCCGCCAAGACCGACGCCGTCCGCCGCCAGTACAACTACGCACAGGTCGCTCTGAGCAAGCTCGACCAGGAGCTGGCCGAAAACGAGCGGTATATGGATGAGGCCCGCAAGAGCGCCGACCAGTGCGCCACGAGTATCGACGGCTACGGCAAAAAGGTCAAGCAATCCACGAGCGACACCAAAGCCGCCGGCACCAGCACCGGAACGCTGGGCTCTGCCCTGAGCAAGCTCGGTGTCACAAGCCTCGCCAGCGGCCTGTCCATCACGGCGCTGGGCGCCGCGTTTAAAAAGGCCTGGGATTTTGTTTCCGGCCTCGTGGAGGAGACCAAGGAGCTGCGCGAGGGACTGGCCAAGCTGGACGTCGCCGCACGGCAGGCGGGCACAAGCTTTGACAGCGATCTCAACGACTCGCTGCGTGAGCTCTACTCGATCTCCGGAGACATGGACAGCAGCATGGAGGCGCTGTCCAATCTCCTCGCCTCCGGCTTTACCGGCGGCGAGAACATGACCGCCGTGATCCGCAACCTGTCCGGCGCTGTGATCGAGTTTCCGGACACGCTCAAGATCGAAAGCCTTGCCGACAGCCTGCAGGAGACGCTGGCCACCGGCGAGGCGACGGGACAGTTTGCCGAGCTGCTCGGCCGCGTCGGCGTCAATGTGGACAGCTTTGCGGCGGCGCTGAGCCTGTGCAACACGGAGGCGGAGGCGCAGGATCTTGTGCTGCGGACGCTGGCCGGTGCCGGCCTGTCCGACGTGGCCGACGCCTACCGGGACACCAACGAGTCGCTTGTCGCCTACAACGAGGCGCAATACGACCTTGATACAGCCAAGGCCGGCTTTGCCTCCATCTGGAGCAACGATGCCGCGGCGTGGAAAGAGTTTAAGGCAGGCGTCTACGAGGAGATGACTGACTTTGCGCTGCACGGCTTTGGGTGGGAGACGATCCTGCAAAATCTCGCTTATGAGGCCGGGACGACGTTTTACGACCTGCGGGATTATTTGCGGTCGAGCGGCCAGAGCTGGGTCGACTGGCAAAAGGCCGTCGAGCAGTCCGGTCTCACGGCCGCCGAACACTGGCAGAAGCTCAAGCCGACGGCGGCGGAGACGGAGGAAAACACCCGGCAGACGACGGCGCTCGCAGCTACGCTGCGCAACGAGACGGTGCCCAGCGTGGAGGACGCATTGGCTGCGCTGGACAAGCTGCAGGCCGAGTATGACGCCATCCGCAGCAGCGTAGACAGCGCCGTCAGCGGCTTTAGCAATATGTCGGCCGCGACGGAGCAGTACGCCACCACGGCCGATGATATGATCGCCGCGCTGCAGAGCCAGCGCGAGTATCTGGCCTCCTATCGCGCTAACCTGCAGACCGCGGCCGATATGGGTCTGTCCGACGCGCTGATCGAGCAGCTGTCCGACGGCAGCACGCAGGCCGCCGCTTATCTGCAGGCCATCGTGGACGGCGGCACAGAGAGCATCACCAAGCTCAACGAGGAGTTTGCCATGGTGCAGAGCGGCAAGGACGCCTTTGTGGAGCAGGTGGCGTCGATGCTGCCCGAGTTTCAGACGCAGCTCGACGGCATCACAACGGCGCTCAACGACGCCGTCGAGGACTGGAACCAGTACGACGAGGCGACTACCTCCGGCGAAAACACGATCGCAGGGCTGACGACAGCACTCTCCGGCAAGATCAGCACCGTCATGGAGCTTGGCCGCCAGGTGGGCAATGCGTTTATGGCCGGCTACAACGGCGCGCTGGACATTAACTCGCCCTCCCGGCGCATGGCCGAGGCCATGGATTACACCGTCGCCGGCGCCGTGCAGGAGGGCCAGCGCAAGGCCGGCGAGATGATCGTCACCGGCGAGCGGCTCGGCCACGCCGTGCTGGCCGGCTACGAGCAGGCCGCGGCCGGAAGTGCGCAGCTCGGCGCGGCGGGCAGAGGCTCGGCCGCGGGCGGGGGCGCGACCGTGACGAACAATTTCTACCCGCAGCAGATGGACAGCGCCATGGTGGACTATCTGCTGCGGCGCGTGGATGAGTATCTGGGGGCGAGGTCCTGATGCGGAAATTCTATCTCGAGAACGCGGCCGGCGACCGCGTCGGCCTCAACGGCGAGACGGTGGACTGGGAGCTGGTGGAGGACTCCTCGCCCGCGGACTACTCCACGTTTTCCGTCGCGCCGGACGCCGTGTCCATTTTGGACACGGGCAAGTGGCTGCTTGCGGCCGGGACGCTGCTGACCATCGACCGCATCACGCCCGGCGACGAGCGGACGGAGATCCGCTGTCTGCCGGCGTACAAGGCGTTTGACGCCTATGTGGTCTACGGCGCGGCGGGCACCAGCACGGAGGCCTACATCGCCGCCCAGCTCAAGACGCAGTACGTCGAGCAGACGGACGCCGTCTATGCCATGCCGTACCTGCGTATCTCCTACAGCGCGGGCAACGGCTTCGCCGCGCCGCTTTTCCGCCCATGGGGGGGCTTGTTGGCTTGGTCGTAGGGTAGGCACCGCCGCGATCGCGTCAACAGCCTGTGCCCTGCACCCCCCGCTCCGCCGGAGCTAATAGCCCGCCGGACGAGACGCAGCCGCCGCCGCCGTGTAATCACGTTTGCGGCATAATTCGATTTATGCCGAATGTTTTAGCGAACTAAAGAATCCAGTGTTATCAACGGTTCGCGCCGTTTTTCGCCTGAAACCGCCAAGTCAAGCGCCAAAAACGATAACTCCCCGTTGTCAAAACCGGCTCTATTTGCCTATGCTTTCCAGCGTCGCGCCGTTGAAGACGATGTTGACCGCGCCGCCGCCGTTGTCCTGCGGTCGGTCTATCCAACCGCCGTTCGCCTGCTGCTTAAGCGCGTTGAGGCAGCCTTGGGCGACCTTGGGCTGACTGGTGGCCGTCCTCGCCAGCCACGACTCCCGACGGTCTCGCGCGCGGTTAAGTATCTCTGAGTATTTCTTACTATCCTCTCCTGTATAGTCAGCTTTACACAGCTGGTCTATACGGTCTTGGGAGAGATGGAGGAACACTCTAAGCCCTGCATAGTCTGGGAATATACCGTCTTCCTCGCAGCGAGAGAAGTAGTCCTCTACCGCTCGGTTAAAGTCCTCCGGCGTGGCGTATCTCGGCTTTGGCCCTCGCTTTCCCATGGCTTGTATCTCCCTCCCCTGTGGTTAATATATCTTGTGCTATTACAGCTTATCAGCACGCGCCCACACCTTCAAGCCCTGCCGCGCACATTTCGTCACCTTGCACAATTCGCCGCCGTCCGTTTTGTGCAATCCGCAGAATGCGCAAAAGGGGCTTGACATACAAGCTTGTATGTACAACAGAAAGGCTCGTTCCCTTTCTTCTACAAACTCAAAAAAATTGCGCCCCGTTTTTGTGCGGGACGCTAAAAAATCAAACATCTTCTACATATTCAATTATGTCTCCGGGCTGACATTCAAGCAGCTTGCAGATTGTTTCAATAGTTGCCCATGAAACAAGTTCACCGTGTCGAAGTTGTGTTAGCGTGGCTTGTCCGATCAGTTTTTCGTTTCGGATTCTATTTTGAGTGTAACCAACATCCCGCAAAGCGGCTAAAACATCAAATTTGTACTTAATCGGCATTTGTTCAATCGTTCCTTTCTTGGCTTATATATGGAAACGCCTTTTCCACCGTACACAGTATAACGCAACATCTACACTAATTTCAAGTGACAAAATACACAAAATATATCACTTAATTTTAGTGATAATGTCAATTGATATCACTAAAATTAAGTGATATAATACAGACACAGTCAAGAAACGGACAGCCGAAAGGCAGAAAGGAAATTGAAATGAAAGCAATGGTAATGAATAAAGAAACGAGCGAAGAAATCATTTACAACAACGTTATTGGCTATGACATTAATGCTGCAATCAGTAACGGCGAAGATTTTGAACCAGTTTTTCAGCTCGTTCTCTCCGATGGAACTGCTACTTTTCACAAAAGCGATTGGGATTTGTTCATTCTCAAAAGAATATAACCAACAAGCCGAAGGGCGGCGGGGTTGGTCCCGTCGCCGATTATTTTTTCTGCTTTTTTCAAAAAGCTATTGACATATACGCATTAAAGGCGTATAATAATAAATGTA
>CAVEQW010000062.1:0-10604 GCA_963618155.1 Alloprevotella sp. | reverse complement strand
TGCGCCGAAGATACTTGTCTGGAGACGGACCGGGAAAATAGGTCGGCGCCAACATCAAGAGGAAGTCAATCGACTTCCTCTTTTTTTGCGCCCGGCGAGGCGATATTTGCAATTCGCCGCTCTATGCGCAATACTGAAATACGGCTCTGTTTAGTGCTTACCATGAACAGAGGCGGCGTACGGCATTCCCGACTGGATCAGGGACAAGGCCTGTTCCTATTTGGATGAACCGCTGAGGGCTGCGCTCAGAAGGTGGAAGCGCTATATTTCAAGGCCTTGACCGCCGTGCTCCCGTGATGGGGTCTACGTGCAAAAGTTATATGAAATCGCATATAACTATATGAAAAAAATATACTTCCCAGCGGGCGGAAAACGTGGTAGTTTAGAGAAAAAGGAGGCCTGAACATGGATTTCAAATTTTCTCACAACTGCCTGTTTGTACTCGATATGCAGCGCTCGCTGGATTTTTACAAGAAAGCGCTGGGGCTGGAGCCGGTGCGCTGGAAGAAGCCGGAGGATATGGACGCAACGCTGGCGTTCCTGTCGGACGGCCAGAGCGCCCACCAGCTCGAGATCGCCTGTGTGGCGGGGCGGACGGAGCCCTATGACGTGGGCGAGGCGAAGTATCATATCGCCCTCGAGACGCACGACATGGAGGCAGCCAAGGCGCTCCATGCCTCGATGGGCTGCATCGCCCGTGACCCCGAGAAGTCGCCGGTGTATTTCATCCATGACCCGGACGGCTATGAGATCGAGATCATCCCGGCGGAGGACGGCAAATGATACAGAACACGCTGTACCCCCATGTGTTCCAGCCGCTGAAAATACGCGGGCTGACGCTGAAAAACCGCCTGGAATACTCCCCGACCGTGGTGCTCAAGTGTACGCCGGAGGGCGATGTGACGCAGGAAATGCTCGACTATGTGGCGTGGCAGGCGGACATCGGCGTGGGCTATCTCACCATCGGCAACACGCCCGTCGTCCACAGCGATTCGAGCGCCTGGACCTGCGAGCTCAACGTGACGAGCGACCGCTGCATCCACGGCATCGAACAGATGGTGCGCACGGCGCGGGAGCACGGCGCGGAGATGAGCATCGAGCTGGCGCACGCCGGACGCGGGTCGAGCCACGACCAAAAGGTACCCGCGCTCGCGCCCTCGGACGTGCCGCTCAACGGCGGGCCGCTCGGCTATATCAAGCCCATGAACCGCGAGGACATGGACTACATCCGCGACCGCTTCGTGGACTGCGCTGTGCGCTGCAAAAACGCCGGACTGCGCATCATCATGATACACTGCGCCCACAACAACCTGCTGGCGCAGTTCATCTCCCCGGCCTCGAACCACCGCACGGACGAGTACGGCGGCAGCCTTGAAAACCGTATGCGCTACCCGCTCGAGGTGCTGCGCGCCGTGCGTGAGGCGGTGCCGGATATGGTGATCGAGTGCCGCGTCTCGGCGCAGGAGGACACGCCCGACGGCCTGCAGCTCGAGGAGAGCCTCCAGTTCATGGAGCGCGCGCAGGAATTTGTGGACATCATCCACGTCTCGCGCGGCAATATCTTCTTCAACTACGGCTCGACCTTCACCATCCCGACCTATTTCAAGGGGCGGCAGCTCAACGTCGCGTTTGCGGCGGAGGCGAAAAAGCGCCTGCACATCCCCGTCGCCGTCGTCGGCAACATCACGAGCCTTGCGGAGGCGGAGGAGATCATCGCGGACGGCAAGGCCGACATCGTCGTCATGGCCAAGGCGTACATGGCGGACAACCAGCTCATCCACAAATCCGTGCGCGGCCGCGCGGAGGACGTTCGTCCCTGCACCCGCTGCGACTGGTGCGGCAACGCGAACAACTTCGGCACGTCCATGCGCTGCGCCATCAATCCCCAGCTCGGCCGCAATATCGACCTTGCAAAGCTTGCGGGGAGCCGGAAAAAGGTGCTTATCGCGGGCGGTGGCCCCGCCGGTATGATGGCGGCGCAGACCTGTGCCGCGATGGGGCATGACGTGACGCTGTATGAAAAGAGCGATTCGCTCGGCGGACTTCTGAAGGTCGCCACGGCGGCGTCCTTTAAGGAATATATGCGGCTTTATCTCGCGTGGGACATCCGCGAGACGGAGCGCTGCGGCGCGAGGATCGTCTATAACACGGCGGTCACGCCGGAGCTTGTCGAGCGCGAGGATCCCGACGCGGTCATCGTGTCCACCGGTTCGCGCTTCCTCCACCCGCCAATCCCCGGCATCGACGGGCCGAAGGTCGTCCCCGTTGCGGACGCGGAGTTCCACACAAAGCCCGTGGGGCAGCGCGTCGTCGTGTGCGGCGGCGGCATCGTCGGCTTGGAGGCGGCGGTCATGCTCGGCATGGAGGGCAAGGACGTGACCGTCATTGACCAGCTCCCGCTGGAGCGCTGGGCGGCGGAAATGCCGGTGTTCAACCATATCGAGCTCAACCACCAGCTCGACAAATACAACGTGAAGCGCGTCGGCTCGGAGCGCATCTCCGCCTTTGCCGAGGACGGCGTTCATACCGAGTCCGGCGCGGTCTATGCGGGGGACAGCTACATCCTCGCGCTGGGCGTCAGCCCTGACCGGACGCTGGCGGACGCGCTGCTGGCGCGGTATCCGGAGGGCGTGTATGTCGTGGGCGACTGCGTGAAGAGCGCCCGTATGCTGGGCGACGCGAACAACGAGGCGTTCGCCGCCGCGATCTCCATTCGATAAAATAACAGGAGGAATAGAATATGCCGAATGATATTCAGGGAAAAGTAGTGATCGTGACGGGGGCGGCGACGGGCATCGGCCGCGCCACAGCGCTGGAATTTGCGTCGCTGGGGGCGAAGGTGGCGGTCGTGACCGGCCACAACCGCGCCGGCGGCGAGGACACCGTGCGCGTCATCCGCGAGGCCGGCGGCGAGGCTGTTTTCGTCCAGTGCGACGTGTCGGATGAGGCGCAGGTGCGCGCCATGGTGGACGAGGTCGTTGCCCATTACGGCCGCCTCGACTGCGCGTTCAACAACGCCGGTGTCGGGCCGGACGGCGTGCGCATGGGCTTCTACCCGCTCACAGAGCTGCCCGTTGAGGTCTGGAACAAAAACATGGAGGTCAACGCCCGCGGCTGCTTCCTCTGCATGAAATACGAGATCCCCGCCATGCTCAAAACGGACGGCGGCGCGATCGTGAACACGGCCTCCGTCGGCGGCATCCGCATGGCGCCGGGCTTCGGCGGCTACGGCCCGAGCAAGGCGGCGGTGATCGCGGTGAGCCAGACGGCGGCGGTGGAGTTTGCGCGCCAGGGCATCCGCGTGAACATCGTCTGCCCCGGCCCGACGCTGGGCACCGAGCTCATGAAAAACTCGATGGCGACCGGCGGTCCCTCTGCGGGCGGCGAGAAGCAGGAGCTGCCCATCCCCCTGGGGAAGCCGGGACAGGCGGAGGACGTCGCGCACTCGGTCGTCTGGCTCTGCTCCGGGAACGCCGGCCACATCACCGGCCACGCCCTCAGCGTAGACGGCGGCATGGCAGACATCGGCTGACACGGTATACAGTAAATCGCCGCATGGACTTGTTCCATGCGGCGATCCTGTCTTTCAAAGAGCCTCACGCGGCGGCGGCGGCGCCGTTGGCCGGGGGTGTTATTTTTCGGCCTTTTCCCCGATCGGCACGTGGGGGAACATGGCCAGGCTTTTTTTCATGGCGCAGGCGATGAAGAGGATGCCGGCGAGGGAGAAGAGCTGGATGCACCACATGGCCGTGTGGATGCCGAGCCCGTTGATCAGCGGACCGCCGACGAAGCCGGCGAGCAGATAGCCGCCCGTGAACGCGCTTCCCACGAGCGCCTGCCCCTTCAGGAACTCGCTTTCGGGCAGCGTGTGCGCGATGTAGCGGACGTAGGACGGGACATAGAAGGCGTAGCCCACGAACTGCAGCAGCTCGGCGGCATAGATGAAATAGACGTTCGGCGCGAGGATGATGCAGAAGTTTTTCGCCGCCCACATCGTGGCCGCAAAGGCGAGCAGGCGGCGGTTGCCGACCCTGTCCGCGATGCGGCGGTAGACCGCCATGGCGGGAAGCTCCGTCATGGACGAGATGAAGAGTGCGACGCCGAGGTTCGTGCTCGTGCCGCCGACGTTCTCCACGATGAGAAGCAGATAGGTCTCCATGAAGCCGTGGGTGGCCGTAAGGCAGATCACACCGAGGAAGAAGAGGAAGAACTGGGGATATTTCCGCAGCGTCAGCCGCTCGTCGGAGAGGGATACGTCCTCCGAGCGCACCTCCGTCACGTTCGGGGCGTTGAATATATAAAGGAGTATGCTGAGCAGGATGCAGGGGACGAGATACAGCGCCGGGAGGATGAGCGCCGACTGGCGCTGGATGACGATGCCGGCAACGAGGCTCGACACGGAATAGGCCACGGAGCCGCAGCCGCGCGCGAGACCGAAGTTGATGCGCGTGCCCTGTTCATGATAGCCGAGGTAGAGGCCGTTGACCGTGGACTGCAGACCGAAGGTTATGAGGCCGATGATGAGGAAGAGGATGCAGAAGAAGACGGCGTTGACGGGAACGGCCAGCAGCACCACGGCCAGCACCGTGATGGGCATATACGCCCAGCGCACGACGGTGCAGATGCGCGTCCCCGTCCGTCGGACGAAGGCCGCCGACAGCAGCTGAAACCCCGCCGCGCAGAGATTGCAGACGCCGCGCGCGATGCCGAGCTGGGCGCTGTTGAGGCCGAGGGCGAGCAGATAGGGCGAGAAATAGCCGCCGATGAGGGCGAGCGTGCAGAAGTACAGCACATGGATGGCCGCAAATATCACGGTCGCGTTCTTTTGGGTTATCTGTATGCGCATGGCGTCGCTCCTCCGGCGTAAATAGGATAACTGATTCTATCAGTTTTTTCCGGGGAAGACAAGCGGAAAACGCCCATTTTCCGAAGCACGGCGGCGCGGCGGCTCAAAGCCGGGCAGCTGCGCCTGCATCATCATGCGAAGCGCCGCCATATCGATGGCGCGGCCTATAAATACGCACTCCGGTCTGGCGCCCTGGCTCTCCGCCTCGCCCAGCCCCTCGATGGAATAGCACCCGCCCGCTATGTCAAAGCGCAGCCAGACGGGGCCGGCCTTTACGATGCCCTTGGCGCGGACGATCTGGCCGAACATACCGCGCAGCGCGGCCTCCAGTATCTCCATGCGGCGCGAGATGGGCATGACGATGCCGGTCGGAAACTGGTTGGCCGGGGAGACGCGCGCCAGATTCGCCTTGCTCCGCTTGAGCGGATCGCCGTGTTTTCGCAGATTAAACGACAGCATTTTGGCGAAATGACCCCTTTTTGCGCAAACTGACCTTATTGATAATTTATTTTCATGAGGTCGGTTTACCAGCCCTGCGCCCCGCTGTCAACAAAATCTGTTGCCAAGCGCCCCGCGGGGCTTTATAATCGGCCTGGAGCGGGTGATCCTCATCACGCGATAACTATATTGTATAAAAGCAGGAGGTTCGATATGCGTTACGAGAGCAGGGAGCTGACGCCGCCATGAGCGACACGCCGCTTTCGCTGCCGCCCATCGCGCAGCCGCTCATACAATGGTATAGGGCGAATGCGCGGGACCTGCCGTGGCGCGATGATCCTACGCCGTACCGCGTATGGGTGTCGGAGATCATGCTCCAGCAGACCCGCATCGAGGCCGCGCGCGGCTATTTTGCGCGCTTCATGGCCGCGCTGCCGGATATCCGCTCGCTCGCGGAGGCCGGCGAGGACACGGTGATGAAGCTCTGGGAGGGGCTTGGCTACTACTCCCGCGCCCGCAATCTCCGCCGCGCCGCAAGGCTCGTCATGGACGAATACGGCGGCTCTCTTCCCGCCGATGTCAAGCGGCTGCGTGCGCTCCCGGGCATCGGGGATTATACCGCCGGGGCCATCGCCTCCATCGCCTTCGGCCTGCCCGAGCCCGCCGTGGACGGGAACGTTCTCCGCATCGCCGCCCGCCTTGGCGCCTGCGGCACGAGCATCGCCGACACGCGGCTCAGGACCACGCTGCGCGAGCAGCTTCGCGCCCAGTATACGGACGACTGCGGCGCATTCAGCTCCGCCCTCATGGAGCTTGGCGAGACGATCTGCCTGCCCGGCACGCCCGACTGCGGGCGCTGCCCCATCGCGGCGCAGTGCGGGGCGCATAAGCTGGGGCGGGAGACGGATTATCCCGTCATGCCCGCAAAAAGGCCGCGCCGCCTCGAGGAAAGGACCGTGCTGCTCCTGCGCTGCGGGACGCGGACGGCGCTTTGCCGGAGGCCGGACAGGGGACTGCTCGCGGGGCTGTGGGAGCTTCCGAACCGGCCGGGACACCTGGACGCGGAGTCCGTGCGCCGCTGGTGCGAAAAGCAGGGACTCAGGCCGGAGACGATCGCACCCTGCGGCGAGGCGGTGCATATCTTCAGCCATCTCGAGTGGCACATGACCGGCTTCGCCGTCGACTGCGGCCTTGCCGCGCCGGGCTTTGAGTGGGCGGAGGATGTGGACGCCTATGCCCTGCCGGCGGCGTTCCGCTTTTACCGTCAGCAGCTGAGATAGATAATCTTTTGACAAACTTCTGTTTATCTGCCCTTGCCGCGGCGCGGGATCTGTGTTAAACTGTCAACCGAGGATATACCGAGGATATAAGATATAGGAGGATCAGAGTATTATGATGACCGGCGAGGAATATATCCAGAGCCTGAAAAAGCTCAACACGCGCATTTATGCGTTCGGAAAGAAGATCGAGGACGTGACCGAGGACCCCATTCTGCGTCCGAGCGTCAACTCCGTGAAGATGACCTATGACCTGGCGGCGATGCCGGAGTATGAGGGTCTGATGACGACGACGAGCTCCCTGACCGGCAGGAGGATCAACCGCTTCTGCCACATCCACCAGAGCGCCGAGGATCTTGTTCTGAAGGTCAAGATGCAGCGCCTCTGCGGCCAGAAGACCGGCGCGTGCTTCCAGCGCTGCGTCGGCATGGATGCCTTCAACGCCGTCTATAACACCGCCTATGAGATCGATCAGGCGCACGGCACACACTATTTCGACAACTTCAGGAAATACCTTGAATACGTTCAGGATGCCGATCTGGTCGTGGACGGCGCGATGACCGACCCCAAGGGCGACCGCGGCCTTGCCCCCTCCGCCCAGGCGGATGCCGACCTTTTCCTGCACGTTGTCGAGCGCCGTCCCGACGGCATCGTCGTCCGCGGCGCCAAGGCGCACCAGACCGGCGCGTCGAACAGCCATGAGATCCTCGTTATGCCGACCCAGGCGATGAAGGCCGAGGACAAGGACTATGCCGTGGCCTTTGCCGTCCCCATCGACGCCGAGGGCGTGTTCATGATCGTCGGCCGCCAGAGCTGCGACACCCGCAAGCTCGAGGACGGCACGCTTGACCGCGGCAACCCCACCTTCGGCGGCATGGAGGCGCTCGTCGTGTTCGACAATGTGTTCGTCCCGAACGACCGCATTTTCATGGACGGCGAATATGAATTTGCCACCATGCTCGTGGAGCGCTTCGCAAGCTACCACCGCCAGAGCTACGGCGGCTGCAAGGTCGGCGTGGGCGACGTGCTCATCGGCGCGGCCGCGACCGCCGCGGACTATAACGGCGTGCCCAGAGCGAGCCACGTCAAGGACAAGCTCATCGAGATGACGCACCTGAACGAGACGCTCTATTCCTGCGGCATCGCCTGCTCCGCCAACGGCTGGAAGACCGCGTCCGGCAACTATATGGTCGACACGCTGCTCGCCAACGTCTGCAAGCAGAACGTCACCCGCTTCCCCTATGAGATCGCCCGTCTGGCCGAGGATATCGCCGGCGGCGGCATGGTGACCTGCCCGTCGGAGACCGACCTGCGCGACCCGGAGCTCGGCCCCTATGTGGAGAAATATCTGCGCGGCGTGGCCAGCGTCTCCACCGAGAACCGCATCAAGATCTGGCGTCTCATCGAAAACCTCACCCTCGGCACCGCCGCCGTCGGCTACCGCACCGAGTCCATGCACGGCGCGGGCTCCCCGCAGGCGCAGCGCATCATGATCTCCCGCCAGGGCGACATCGCCGGCAAGAAGACCCTTGCCAAGGACATCGTCGGCATCCAGGAATAAGCGCGATCGGGGGCATCCCGGCCTTGCCGGCGCCCCCGAGACAGCAAGCCTCTCCCAAAAAATCTAAAATCGAAAAGTTTTACTTGCATTTCCCGCAGAGCTATGCTAGGATATGGTTGAAACGGGAAAAACACTGCGCTTGAGTCCCCGCGGGCGCGGCGAAAAAGGCGGTGCGAGCCGGAAAATGGCTCCAATCGCCCTTTTTTGCCCCCGATATGAAAGCGAACGCTTTCTTTCAAAACCCCCGGTGTGAACACGGCTGCCCCGTGCTTACATAATAAAAATCCTAAAATTTTATTAAGGGAGGAAAAACATGAAAAAAAGCAAACAAACCAAGCGCGCACTGATCCCGAGCCTGCTCGCGGTCATCCTGTGCGCCGCCATGCTCGTCGGCACGACCTTCGCATGGTTCACCGACACGGCCAGCACGAGCGTCAACAAGATCGAGGCTGGCAAGCTCGATGTGAAGCTGGAGTATGCCAGCAATGCGACCGGAGAGGGCGCCACATGGAAGGAAGTCACTGCGGACACAGTGCTGAGCTTCCTGCAGTCGGATGGCGCAGAAGTTAAGCCGAGTGAAACCATCCTTTGGGAGCCGGGCTGCACCTACCAGCTGCCCGCGCTGCGCATCAGCAACAACGGCAACCTCGCGCTCAAGTACAAGATCGAGATCACCGGCATCCAGGGAAGCGCCAAGCTGAATGATGTCATCGACTGGACAATCAAAAATGATGCCGATAGTGGAGAAACTAATCTTTCTACTACCGAGTATCACCTGACCGCGAAGGGCACGGACAATGCTTCCGACATTCTGACTATCAAGGGGCATATGCAGACGACCGCCGGCAACGAGTATCAGGGTGAGTCCATCAGCGGCATCGCCATCACCGTCCTCGCGACGCAGGATACCGTCGAGTACGACAGCACGACCAACCTGTACGACAGTAAGGCTGCCTATGACGGCTATGTCACGCCGGTGAACTCCGAGTCCACGGCGGTTGAAGTAACGGATGGCAATAAAGTCGTTGCGGATGAAGCTGGCGTTATGAGTGTTGATTACACAGATGTACAACTGATTAGCGACGAGAGCAAGACCCAGTCTCTCGAGTATAAGGGCGCTACGCTGTCCTCTGAGGCGCAGAGCATCACCGTCGATGCGAACTATCAGGCTGTCGCCCAGTATAAGCTGACTCTGCCGGTCGCTGACACAAACACAACGCTCGTCACCGTCACCATCAACTACACCAAGAATCTGACCGGTGTCAAGATCTATCACAGCGGCAAGGAGCTGACGAAAAAAGATGCGGCTGACTCCAGCGCTACAAGCGAGTACTTCACCTACGACAAGGAAAGAGGCACGCTGGTTCTCTATCTCTTCCACGCCAGCCCCATCGACATCGTGTATGACAAGGCCGGCATGGCGACTGTCACCAACCAGAACGAGCTCGTCGCTGCGCTTGCGGACGAGACCGTCAAGACGATCGTCCTCGGCAGCGACGTCACCACCGACACCATTGGCAACATCACCCGCAGTGTGACCATCGACCTCAACAGCAAAACTCTGACCTACACCGGCGGCAATCAAATTGGTGTGAAAAACAGCGGAACCAACTTTGTCCTGAAGAACGGCAGCTTTGAAGAAAGAGGCGAGTTGAAAGAAACCAGGGGCGTTATCATAAACTACGAAAACACAACAACAACTCTCGACCACGTGACGGCGACCACGGATGCAACCCTTCTGTACCCCTACAAGGACGCATCCACTGTCACCGTGAAGCACTCCGACATTACCTCTGGCACCTACGGTGTCGGTACGAATAACGGCGAAGGAACCAAGGTTAACATCAAGGTCAACATCGAGGATTCGAAGATCACCACCGGCTACGGAACTGCCGACACAAAAACTGACAACTGCGCCGTTATCATGAACGTCGGCGGCACGTTGAACATCACCGGCAGCACCATCACCGGCGACCGCCAGGGCGTGTTCCTCCGCGCCGGTACCGCCACCATCAAGGACAGCATCATCAAGACGACCGGCGCTTTCGGCAAAGATACCTACGGCAAAAACCAGAGCCAAACCTTCCCCACCTACTGGGGCAGCGGCAACGAGGCTCCCCGCGGTGCACTGATCGTCGGAAGCTATACCAATGGTACAACCTACGCGCATGACGCTATCTGCTATCTGACCAACACCACGCTGGTTGCGGATGGTGATGCCAAGCAGGTTCACCTGGCTGGCAATGGTGCGAACAGCGACACCAACAAATTCTGTGCGAAAGTGTATACCGACGCGGACACTTCCGGCTATACAATCGATAAGTCCTGGGGCGGCACCATATATGTTGGCTCCGAAACAGACAAAAAAATTAATTTCCCCCTCAAAACAGCCAAAAATCCACCGGGCTCGTCCCGGTGGATTTCTGCTATGCGCTTGAAACGCTGCGCGGACGCATAGAGCGCCCCGGCAGGCCTGGAGCGA
>CAVEQW010000061.1:0-23698 GCA_963618155.1 Alloprevotella sp. | reverse complement strand
TTTATCGGTGGGGTAGCGTACCAGCACCGTCTTGTCCCTACTGAAGAGAATACCGTCCTCTATGCAGTACGACTTATTGCCAGCGGAGATCGTCAGCTTGCAGCTGTCATCGAAGGCTCGGGCACCGATGTAGGTCACACTGTCCGGGATCGTTACGCTCGTCAGTGAGCTGCAGCTGGAGAACGCCCAGCTCCCGATGCTCGTCACGCTATCCGGGATCGTCACACTCGTCAGCGATCGGCAGCTGGAGAACGCACTCTCCCCGATGTTCGTCACGCTGTTCGGGATCGTTACGCTCGTCAGTGAGCTGCAGCCGGAGAACGCCCATTCCCCGATGCTCGTCACGCTGTCCCCGATCACCACTGAAGTAATGCTCCCGCAAAGCAAACCCCACGGAGCCCCCTCCCAACCGTAATCCTCCATAGCGCCCTCGCCGCGGATGGTGAGGGTGCCGTTTTCGAGTTTCCACGTCAGATTATCGCCGCAGGTTCCGCTTGTGGCAGTATCGCCGTCCAGCGGGAGCTCCGAGACAGTCTCGATCTCGTCCGCAGTCGTTTCCTCGGTCGATTCCGCTGTCTCCTCGGTCGTTTCCGCGACTTCCTCGCTCGTCTCCTCCGCTGTCTCTTCGGAGGCTTCATCCGTAACTTCCTCGGTCAATTCTTCGATTGATTTCTCAGCCGATTCCTCGGTCGTCTCCTCAGTCGATCCTTCGCTTGTTTCGGTCACTTCTTCGCTCGTCTCCTCGGTCAGCTCCTCGACCGTCTCCCCCTCCTGCGCCAGCACATTGGCCGGCAGGAGCGAAAGGATGAGCACCAGCACCAGAAAAACACTCGTTAGCTTCCTCATTGCACATCTCCCCTTTTCGTATTTGGAAGAGCTATCGTTTCAACCGCGTTGAAACGGAAATGCCGCGGCATTTCGCGATCATTATAACATATATGGCAAAAAAGTCAAGGATTTCACAGAAAAAAGCAGGGCAAGCCCCCGCGTGGGAGGGCTTGCCCCTGGGACCTTATTCTTCCGTCTCGCCGGCATCCTGCCCGGCGGTGGCGGCGTAGTAGCGCTCGGTGGCCTTGCGGATGCGGTCGGCCTTTTTGCGCTGCCTCGCGGCGCGGAGCTGCCGCCCCTTGAACGAGGCGAGGATGCCGACCGCGAGCACGGCGAGGATGATCACCCAGCCGAGAATGTCAAGCACGACCGAGCTCGTCATTTCAGCACGACCTTTGCAAAGTTCTTCTTGCCGCGCTTGAGCAGCACGCCCTCGCGCAGCTCCTGCTCCGTGAAGCTGCGGCCAATGTCGCTGACCTTTTCGCCGGCCGCCTCCACGCCGCCCTGCTGGATGTTGCGGCGGGCGTCGCTGCGCGTGGCGCAGAGGCCGGAGGCCACGAGCAGGCTCATGATGTCGAAGCCGGTGTCCGCCGTGATCTCGCTGACGGGCATATGCTCCATATCCCCGGCGGAGAACAGCGCGCGCGCCGCCTTCTGTGCCTTGTCGGCCTCCTCCTCGCCATGCACCATCTTCGTGAGCTCCCACGCGAGGCTCTCCTTGGCTTCGTTAAGCTTCTGTCCGCTCCACTGCGCCATCTCGTCGATCTGGTCAAGGGGCAGGAAGGTCAGCATACGGATGCATTTGAGCACGTCCGCATCGCCCACGTTGCGCCAGTACTGGTAGAAATCGAAGGGCGAGGTCTTGTTCGGGTCGAGCCACACGGCGTTGCCGGCGGTCTTGCCCATCTTATGCCCCTGCGAGTCGGTCAGCAGCGTGATAGTCATGGCATAGGCGTCCTTGCCGAGCTTCTTGCGGATAAGCTCCGTGCCGCCCAGCATATTCGACCACTGGTCGTCGCCGCCGAACTGCATGTTGCAGCCGTAGTGCTGGAACAGGTAGTAGAAGTCGTAGGACTGCATGATCATATAGTTGAACTCGAAGAAGCTCAAGCCCTTTTCCATGCGCTGCTTATAGCACTCGGCGCGCAGCATATTGTTCACGGAGAAGCAGGCGCCCACCTCGCGCAGCAGCTCGACATAGTTGAGCCCGAGTAGCCAGTCGGCGTTGTTCACCATGAGCGCCTTGCCGTCGGAGAAGTCGATGAAGCGCTCCATCTGGCGCTTGAAGCAGGCGGCGTTGTAGTCGATGTCCTCCTTGGTCAGCATTTTGCGCATATCCGTCCGGCCGGAGGGATCGCCGATCATGGTCGTGCCGCCGCCGATGAGCGCGACGGGCTTGTTGCCGGCCTCCTGCAGCCGCTTCATCAGCGTCAGCGCCATGAAATGCCCGGCGGTCAGGCTGTCCGCCGTGCAGTCGAAGCCGATGTAGAAGGTGGCCTTACCGTTGTTGATGAGTTCGCGTATCTCCGCCTCATCCGTCACCTGCGCGATCAGCCCGCGCGCCACCAGTTCCTCATAAATTCCCATTTGTAGATCTCCTTATATTTCCTGTGTATTCCTGTTGATAATAAAGCGTACCCTGCCAACACACGGCGCGGCCAAGGCTGCTCGTCGTCTGCGACGGGGCAGTCGCCGTGCCGTCTCGCTCTCATTTCCGTCTGTACTCCTCCGCCGCAGCGAGAGCCTCACGCGCCGCCTGCAGCGTCGTCTCCGTCACGTTGTCGCCGCCGATCAGGCGGGCAAGCTCCCGCGCCCGTCCCTCGCCGTCCAGCGGCTCGACCGTGGTATAGGTGCGCCCGCCGCGCTCGGTCTTTTCGATGCGGTACTGGCTCGACGCCATGGCCGCGATCTGGGGCAGATGGCTGATGCAGAGCACCTGCTTGTGGCGGCCGATGTCCGCGAGCTTTTCCGCCACACGGCTGGCCGCGATGCCGGACACGCCGGTGTCGATCTCGTCAAAGACCGCCGTGGGAATGCCGTCGTTCGCGCCGAATACGTTTTTCAGCGCGAGCATGATGCGGCTGAGCTCGCCGCCGCTTGCGATCCGGGCGATGGAGCCGGGCTTCTCCCCGGCGTTCGCGCTCATGAGAAAGCGCACCGCGTCCGCACCGCTTGTGCCGAGCTTTACCGGGGTGATCTCCACGGCAAAGCGCACCGAGGGCATGGACAGCTCCCGCAGTTCCCGCTCGACCTGCTCGCTCAGTCTCCCGGCTGCCGCCGTCCGCGCCGCCGTGAGCTTATCCGCCTCGGCGCGGCAGCGCCTTTCAAGTCGCTCCCGCTCCTTTTCGAGCCGCGCCAGCGCCTCCGAGGAATCGTCCAGCTCCGTGAGGCGCCGCTGTGCCTCGTCATAGATCGCGATAAGCCCCGCCGCGTCCGCCGCGTTATATTTCTTCTCCAGACGCCGAAGCATGGAAAGCCGCGATTCGACGCGGTCAAATTCCTCCGGCGAAAAATCGAGGCTCTCGCGGAAATCGCGCACACGCTCCGCCGCGTCCGCAAGCAGCGCCGCCGCCTCCCTCAAGCCGTCGTCCGCCCCGGCCAGCTCCGCGCTCCAGCGCCGGGCACGGTCAAGCCAGCCCCGCGCCTCACCGGTCAGAGACACGGCGCTGCACTCCCCGGCATACAGGGCTTCATACGCGCCGTCCGCCGCCTCCCGCAGCCGCTCCGCGTTGCGCAGAAGCTCTGAGCGCTGTTCGAGCTCTTCCTCTTCATCGGGGCGCAGTGCGGCCTTTTCAAGCTCTGCGACCCGCAGCGTGAGCGCCTCCACGGTCTGGCGGCGGCTCGTGTCATCCTGCGTCAGGCGCTCGATGCGGCGCAGCGCGCCGGTATATTCGCGGTAGCACGCGGCATACTCGCCCGTATCCACGCCGGCAAAGGCGTCGAGATAGGCGAGATGCCGTCCCTCGTCCAGCAGCAGACGCCCGTCGTTCTGGCCGTGTATATCCACGAGCAGCGCGCCAAGCTGGCGAAGCTGCGACACCGCGACCGGCATCCCGTTGACGCGGGCGGAGCCGCGTCCGTCCGCCGTGATGCTGCGCTGGACGACAAGCTCCCCGTCCGCACACTCCACGCCGTTTTCGCGGCACCAATCCTCCGTCCCCTCCGGGTCGAACACGGCGGCCGCGACGCATTTGTCCGCGCCGCTGCGCACAAGCTCGCGGCTGGTACGCGCACCCGCCACGGCATAGAGCGCGTCGATGATGATGGATTTGCCCGCGCCCGTCTCGCCCGTGAGCACATTCAGCCCCGGCGAAAATTCCACGTCGGCTCGCTCCACCACGGCGATGTTTTCAATGTGGAGACTTCTGAGCATCGTTTTTTACTGTCCGTAGGCGCGGCGAAGCTGCGCGCAGAGGCGCTCGGCCGCAGCCGCGTTGCGCATGATGATGAGAACGGTATCGTCACCGGCGATGGTGCCGAGAACGCCGTCAAGCTCCATGCCGTCCAGCGCGCTGCCCACAGCCTGCGCCAGACCGACAAGCGTACGAATGACGACGGTGTGCAGCGCACAGTCAAAGGTCACGCAGGCATCGCGGAATATGCTTTCCATGCGGCGCGTCGCCTCTCCGTCCGCCTCGATGCCGGCCGGGGCATAGCGATAGCTGCCGTCCGGGGCGACCTCCTTGATGAGGCGCAGCTCCTTGATATCGCGCGAGACGGTGGCCTGCGTGCTCTGTACGCCCCGCGCCTGCAGGGCTTCGAGAAGCTGTCCCTGTGTCTCGATATCCTGCTCTGCAATTATCTCCAATATCACGCTCTGTCGGGAAGTTTTCATTTTCGCTCTCCTAACTTTTCAAAGGCGGTATCGTAAAAGCTCTTGGCGCCTGTCTGCACCAGAAGCGTCCTGTATTTTGATTTGGTCACGACGACGCGGTCGTCGCTGCAAAGCTCGACCATGCCGCGTCCGTCCACGGACAGCACACAGCGCTTGTCCTCCAGCTCCTGCGGTACGACCGTCACGCGCCGCTCCGATGCCAGCACGAACGAGCGCGCCGCAAGATCGTGCGCACAGATGGGCGTGAGCAGAATGGCTTCCGCCCCCGGCTCGACCAACGGTCCTCCGGCGGACAGCGAATAGCCGGTCGCGCCCGTCGGGCTTGAGACGATGATGCCGTCGCCGGAGAAGGTAAAGATGCGGTCGTCGTCGCCGTAGGTCGTGAGCGTCACGTTCTGGACGATGCCGCGTATGGCCGCATCGTTGATGGCCGTGTCGGCATGGACGAGCGTCCCGTTTCGATAGAGGCGCACGTCCAGCATCATACGCGGGATGATAACGCAGTTCCCCTCCGCGATGCGCAGGATCTGCTCCATATCGTCCCGGCCGAGCCCGGCCAGAAAGCCCTTGTGGCCGAGGTTCACGCCCACGAGCGGCACATCGGCATACATGACCTGCGGCGCGACACGCAGGATCGTCCCGTCCCCACCGAGGGTCACGACGAGGCTCGCACCGTCAAGCGCCCGCGCCAGCGGTGTCTCCTCCATATCCTCCGCATGGCCGTACAGCGGCGATACCAGCACGCGGTAGCCCGCCGTCTCCAGCATTTCCTTCAGGCGGCGGCTGTATTCCAGCTCCGCATCCCGTTTGACATTCGGACAAAGCACGATCGTTTTCATCCAAGCACCTCATGAGAGCGTTCCGCGAGCGCCGCGCAGTCGATGTCCGCGCTCTTCCCGCCTTTCGCCAGATAGGCGAGATATTCGATATTCCCCTCCGGCCCGCGCACAGGGCTGAAATCCATGCCCAGCACGGCAAAGCCGCAGTCCGCCGCATCCCGCAGGAAATTTTCGAGCACCTCGCGGTGGACGCTCCTGTCGCGCACAACGCCCTTCTTTCCGACCTTATCGCGTCCGGCCTCGAACTGTGGCTTGACGAGGCAGACGACACGTCCCTCCGCATCCAGCAGCGAGCGCACCGCCGGGAGCACCAGCTTGAGCGAGATAAAGCTCATGTCCATGACGGCGAGCGACATGGAGGCCGGGAACAGCTCCGGCGTGAGGCTGCGGGCGTTCGTGCGCTCCATAACGGTCACACGCTCATCCTGCCGCAGCTGCCACGCAAGCTGGCCATAGCCGACATCCACCGCCCAGACGTGCTTCGCCCCGCGCTGGAGCAGGCAGTCCGTGAAGCCGCCGGTGGACGCGCCGCAGTCGATACAGTCGAGCCCCGCCGGGTCGATGGCGAACACATCGAGCGCCTTTTCGAGCTTGAGTCCGCCGCGGCTCACATAGCGGGGCTTCTCCCCGCGCAGCTCGACCACGGCATCCTCCGCCACGGTCGTGCCGGGCTTCGTTTCTTTCTGGCCGTTAACGTATACCAGCCCCTCCATGATGAGCGCCCGCGCCTTTTCGCGGCTGTCGGTCACGCCAAGCTCATATACACGCTGGTCAAGTCTCTGTTTTGCCATCGATAAGCTCCATCGCGGCCTCGGCGATCCCCTCGCCGTCCAGCCGCAGCATTGTTTTCAGTTCCTCCGGCGAGCCGTGTCCCACGATGCCCTCGCCGAGATTGACGAGCCGCACGCCGTGCAGCGGCACCTGCTCCGCCGCCGCCGCGCTCAGCAGCTCCATGCCGACACAGCCAGACTGGCAGGATTCCTCCGGCACGAGCAGCCGCCCCGTCCTGCGCAGAGAGGCAAGCGTCCTGTCCGCCCGCAGCGGCTTCAGCACATTGAGCTTGATGACCGCCGCCGACACGCCCCGCGCCTCCAAGCGCTCCGCCGCATCCAGCGCGTCGTTCGCGCTCATGCCGTAGGCGGCGATAGTGAGATCGCTTCCGTCACGAAGCTCCACGCTGTCGCCCGCCGAGAGGTCGTCACGCAGCGCGCCCTCGCCGCCGCGCGGATAGCGCACAGCCACGGGACCATCGATCTCATAGATCGCCCGCCGCAGCATCGTCCGCAGCTCCGCAAAGTTGGACGGAGACAGCACGGTCATGCCCGGCACGGAGGAGAGATAGCTCACGTCGAACGCGCCCTGATGCGTCTCGCCGTCGCGCCCGACGATACCGGCGCGGTCGACGCAGAGGACAACGTGCAGCCCCTGCAATGCGATGTCGTGGATGAGCATATCATACGAGCGCTGCAGAAACGTCGAGTACACGGCGAACACCGGCACGAGTCCCTGCCGCGCCATGCCCGCCGCCATCGCGCAGGCGTGCTGCTCCGCGATGCCGACATCAAAAAAGCGCGAGGGAATTCGCTCCTGAAAGCCGACAAGTCCGGTCCCCTCCATCATGGCCGCCGTGATGGCGACGATGCGCTCGTCCTTTTCCGCGAGCGCCGTCAGCTCCCGGCCGAACACCGCCGAGAAATCGTCGCCGGCGCAGAGAAGCTCACCGTCCTCGATCCGATAGCCGCCGACGCCGTGATATGCCTCCGGCGCGTTCTCCGCCGGGGCGTAGCCACGCCCCTTCTGGGTGATGACGTGGACGAGGCAGGGGCCGTCCTGCGCCCTTGCCCAGCGCAGCGCGTCCTCGACCTTTTTCTCGTCATGCCCGTCGATGGGGCCGATGTAGTCGAAGCCGAAATCATCGAACATATTGTCGGGCAGCACCCGCGCCTTGATCCATTCCTTGACGCGGTGGAGCCAGCCGTACAGCGCCGGCGCCCTTCCGAACACGCGGCGGAACCATTTCTTGAAGCGGAGATAGGCCGGACGCACACGAAGCCGCGCCAGCATATCCGCCACGCCGCCGGAGGAGGCGTTGATGGACATGGCGTTGTCGTTGAGGATGACGACGAGCCGCTCGCCGGAGGCGCCCGCCTGGGACAATCCCTCCATCGCAAGGCCGCCGGACAGCGCGCCGTCGCCGATGAGGCAAACGACGTCATAGTCCGCGCCGAGCGCCGTCCGCGCCCGTGCCATGCCGAGCGCCACGGACACGGAGTTGGAGGCGTGTCCGGCGATGAAGGCGTCATGGATGGATTCATAGGGTTTGGGGAAGCCCGACACGCCGCCGGTATGGCGCAGTCTGGCAAAGCCCTCCTGCCGTCCGGTCAGGAGCTTATGCGCATAGCACTGGTGCCCCACGTCAAACACGAGGCGGTCACGGGCAGTATCGTAGACACGGTGGATGGCCACCGTGAGCTCCACCGCGCCGAGATTGGAGGCGAGATGTCCGCCGGTCCGCGCCACCGTTTCGATGAGCGTTTTCCGTATGTCCGCGCAGAGCTGCGCCACGTCGGCATCGCTCAGTTTCTTGACATCCGCCGGGCTATTTATCTTTTCGAGCAATGTAGTTGCCACCTTTTTTATCTGAACAAAGCCGCTGTTCGCGGCGTTTCTCTTTTGTCTATATCATAACAAAATGCACCCCGCATTGCAAGGTGCATTTTGCATATATTCAAAAAGTTTTGCATATTTTATGTTAATCTGTCCGCCAGTCCCTTGGTAAGATCGCGCAGAAAACCGGTATCCGTAAAGGCGTCCAGCGCCTCGAGTGCCGCCTCTGTATATGCAGCGACACGGCGAGCGCATTCCTCCGCGCCGAGCAGCGCGGCCAGCCCGTCCCCGTCCAGCGCGTCGTCGCGCAGCTGGAACGCCATGCCGAGCTGTTTTCCGTAGCGCCCGGCGGCGGATATTTTCGCTTCATCGGCTCCGGCTGCCGCCGCGCCCATGGCACAGGCCGCCGCGATAAGCGCCGCCGTCTTGCCTTCGTCCGTGCGGAGCAGCATTTCCTCCCCGGCCGCGCCGGTAAGGTCAAGGAGCTGGCCGCCGCAGATGCCGGACGCACCCGCCGCCTCTGCGAGCAGCGCACAGCAGCGCGCCTTCTCCGTCCCGCCGATGGGAGCGCGGCATACAGACGCAAACGCCTCTGCCTGCAGGCAGTCGCCCGCCAGCGTCGCCACCGTCTCGCCGAAGGCGATATGACAGGCCGGCTTACCGCGCCGCGTGTCGTCGTTGTCCATGCAGGGCAAGTCGTCGTGAATGAGCGAGTAGCAGTGCAGCATCTCCACACCGCAGGCCACATCGGCCACCGCCTCCGGCGCAGCGCCGCAAAGACAGCCGAATTCCATCGTGAGGACCGGTCGTATCCGCTTGCCGCCGGACAGCAGCGCATATCGCATGGCCTCGCGCAGCCGGTCATCGCCGGGGAAGGCCTCCGCCAGCCGCGCCTCGATCCGGGCGCGGTGCTCCTCCAGCCTATTCAAAGGGAAGCTCCTCCGGGCTGCCGTCCGCGCTCTTGCGCAGCTGCACGACCCGCTGCTCCGCCTCGTCCAAAAGCACGGTGCAGCGCTTGACGAGCCCCGTCCCCTCCTCGAAAAGCCCCAGACTCTCCGACAGGGGCGCATCGCCCTTCTCCAGCAGCCGCACGATCTCGTCAAGCCGCTGCAGCGACTGCTCAAAGCTCTTCTCTTCCGTCATGTTTCGACCTCCTGTACGATACAGCCGAGACGACCGTCCGGCAATCTCACGTCGATGGCATCACCCACCGAGACCTCATCGGCACGGCGCAGCGTTTTTCCGTCCCGCTGCGCGATGGAGTAGCCGCGCTCCAATACCTTGAGCGGACTCAGCGCATCGAGCTTCGCCGCCAGCGTCGCAGCGGCGCGTTTTTTCGTTTCAAGCCGTTTTTCATAGGCGGACACCAGCGCCGTCCGCCCGTAATCAAGCGTCATGCGCTTGTTGGCAAGATACACCTCCGGGTCGCGCAGCACCGGCCTCGCCGAAGCATCCTCCAGACGGCGCGTCAGCGTTTCCAGCTTCTTGCGCATGGCCTGCGACAGCCGTGCGCCGCGTCCGTCCAGCGCGTCCCGCAGCTCCATGCGGTCGGGCACGGCGATCTCCGCCGCATTGGACGGCGTTGCCGCCCGCCGGTCGGCCACATAATCCGCAATGGTCACATCCGGCTCATGTCCCACCGCCGATATGACGGGTATCTCCGACTCATAGATGGCGCGCGCCACGCGCTCGTCGTTGAACGCCCAGAGATCCTCCATCGAGCCGCCGCCGCGCCCCGTGATAATGAGGTCGGCGACCTGCCAGCGGTTGGCATAACGCAGCGCCCCAACGATCTCCGGCGGCGCCTCCGCGCCCTGCACCCGCACGGGCAGAATGACGATCTTCGTCCCCGGCCAGCGCTTGTTCATCACGCGGATGATGTCGTGTACGGCAGCGCCCGCGCCCGAGGTGATGACCGCGACGGTCTTCGGAAAGGCCGGGAGCGGCTTTTTATGCTCACGGTCGAACAGGCCCTCTGCCGCAAGCCGCGCCTTGAGCTGCTCAAAGGCGACCTGCAGATCGCCCGCACCCTCCGGCATAAGCTCCGTCACATAGAGCTGATACGCGCCGTCACGCGGGTATACGGACACACGCCCCGCCGCCGTCACCTTCATGCCGCTCTCCGGGCGGAAGCGCAGCTTCGATGCCGCCGAGCGGAACATGACGCAGCGTATTGCGCTGTCCGCATCCTTGAGGGTGAAGTAGTGGTGGCCGGACGGATAGATCTTGTAGTTGGAAAGCTCGCCCCGAACGCACACGCGCGCGAGCGCGGCGTCGGAATCGAGCAGGGCCTTGATATGTTCGTTGAGCTCGGAAACGCTCAGCGCCTGCTCATTCATCCTGCGTCTCCGGCGCCTCCGGCGTTTCCATCCCGGCGGCAGGCTCGTCCGCGCACTGCTCTTCCACAGGAAGCTCGCTCCGCGCAAAGCTGCCCAGCACGCCATTGATGAATGCGACGACATCCGCGTCCTCATAGCCCTTGGCGAGCTCCACCGCCTCGTCGATGCTGGACGCGGTAGGGATATCCGGCATATAGAGGAGCTCATACATCGCCTGACGCAGTATCGCGGCGGCGGCGCGGTCGATGCGCTCCGTGCGCCAGCCCTTGGCATAGCGGGCGATGAGCTCATCCAGCTCCGCACGCTTCTCGCTCACGCCAATGACGCTGCGGCGGATGAAGTCCATCTGCTTGCCGGGCTTGTGGGTATAGAGGATATCCTCCGGCCCCATGCTCGCATAGTGGTCGGGCGCAAAGAAATCATCCAGCGCCTCGCCCGGGTCGACGCCGGCGGCGGCCACGGAAAAGCCGAGCTGGATGGCAAGCTCTCTCGCTGCTGTTCTAGTCATAGTTTTTTGTTTCCCTCGTATAGCATAAGGAGCTCCGCGCGGGAGCCCCTTTGTTTTTCCGGCCTTGCGCCGGGCGATCACTTGTCGAACGAGATACCCGTCACATGGACGTTCACAACGCAGTCCATCCCGGTGATGGATTCGACCTCGCGGCACACGGCATCCTGTACGCCGGAGGCGATCTCGGTGATGCTTCCGCCGTAGCGCACGTTGATGAGCACGTCGATGGTGACCTTGCCGTCGATGAACTGGCATTTCACGCCCTTGCAGCCGGGCTTCCGGCCAAAGAGCTCCGCGAGCTCCGGCGTCGTCGAGCCGCCAAGTCCGGCCACGCCCTCGACTTCGGTAGCGGCGGCGGCGACCATGACGTTGATGACGTCCTCGGAAATGTTGACGCTTCCTTTTTCAACCTGTTTGGTGATGTAGTTTTCTGCCACTGATATACACCTCCGATTTGCGCGGAGATTATATCACATTCGGCGGCAAATGAAAAGCCCTTTCTTTGCAAAAGCCGCAGATCATTCTTTTATCTCGATGATATTGAGCTGGCTCGGCTCATAGTCGGAGTTCGCCATCACCGTCTGGGTGATCTGGGCAACGGCGGCCTCATCCAGCCCCTCCGACGGCGCGGGCACGGCCACGGTCACGGCGTCGTCCGCCGCGAATACCACGCAGTCGGCGAAGTCGCGTGCCAGCAGCTCCGTCTCCATCACGGACTCCGCCATGTTCCGCTGCGCCATCGTGTTGAGCTGGCGCATGGCCTCGTCGATCACGTCCTGCGAGGCGTCCGCCCCGGCGCAGGCCGTTTCGAGCAGCTGCATGGCCTCGTCACGGCTCTGCTGGCGCGTCAGTCGCGCCTGGGCAAAATAGGCCGACACCGCGTTGCCCGCCTCCGCCGACACCGCGAGATAGTCCTCTCCGGCGGCGGCCATAGCCTCGTCCTCCGCCCTGGCCATCGCAGCCGAGGCCGTGCCCCACCTGGCGTTATACGACCAGTTGAGATAGACGGCTGCGCCCACGAACACCAGCACAGCGGCAAGGACAATGTTGCGTTTCAGGTTTCTTCTCAAGGTATTCCCCTCCTAATCCGTTTTCAGCTGAAAGACCTGTATTCTGTCGCTGCCAAGCCCCGTGTAGCAATGCAGAGCCTGACAGATCGCCAGCCGCACGTCGGCGCTGTCCGCACCGGCGCATACCACCGCCGCGCCCTGCTCCGACAAAAGCAGGTGCAGCTCCCCCACGCCCTCGATCTGAGCGAGCAGCGTCTCCAGACGCGCCTCCTCCGCCCCGTCCTCCGCCGTCTCGCCGTGCCCACCCGGCCACAGCAGCAGCGCAAGACCGAATACCGCCACGAGCAGCGCGTATTTCATGCTGCCGAGACCGGCCAGCCGCTTTTTCAAGCCCGCCATCGCTGCGCCTCCTTCGGGATACCGAGCCGTGCCTCTATCGCCGCCGAGAGCGCCGTGTCATACGCCGCCTCGACCGTGGAATACGCCGGCTGCCATACGCCCTCGTCCGCGTTCCAGCGCGCCAGCACGCTCGCGCCGCCGACGGTGACGCCCAGCGCCTCCGCTTCGTCCAAAATATATGCCGCACATTCCCGCTCTATGAGCAGACGCTGCTCATTTTTTGCCGTCTCCTGCCCGGCGGCGGTGAGCGTCTCGGCCTCGGCGCGGTAATCGTCCAGCGCCGGAAGCAGCGTCCGTTCCTCATCAAGCCGCAGCAGGGGCGACAGCAGCGAGAGCATACATACAAGCGCGCACACAAAGCGCGTCGCCTGCCGCACGCGCCCATGCGGGCACAGCGCGAGCGCGAGCGAGCTCAGCATGGCCGCGCCCGCCACGGATAAAAGCCAGCTTTTCATCCAGCCAGTGCCTCCGTGGACAGCACGACCGATAGAAATAACATCGCCCCGCCGCTGCCGACCAGTCCCAGCGCCATGCCATAGGCCGTGCCGATGTCCCGCAGCAGACCGGAGAGCCGTCCCTCCGTGAACGGCTCCGTCACGGCGGCTGCCGCCTTGAACAGCAGATAATGCGCGCCCAGCGACAGCACAGGCTCCAGACACACGCAGAGTATCGCCGCAAGCCCCACCGCGCCCACCGCGCCGCGCAGCAGCTCCGCCCCGGCGAGATAGGTCGCCGCCGCGTCCGATAGGATGCGCCCCACAACGGGCAGCGCGGCGGACACCGCCGTTTTCGTGAGCTCCGCCGCCACCGCGTCCGCCCGTCCCGTGACCGCGCCCGTGACAGAGAGATAAAGCGTGAATGCCGTGCAGAGCAGCACCATCGCGCTCGTACACAGCCAGCGCAGCACGCTGACCGGTCCGCCGAGCGCCCCTGCCGGAAGCGCTGCCCGCGCCGTCGCCGCCGCTACATAGGCGTATATAAGGGGCAGCACCGCACCCGTACCGGCGGTGAGCAGCATATCCATGAACAGGCAGCTCGCAGCGTATCGCGCCGCGCCGGAGGCCGCATGACCGGCGGCGGCCGAGGCCGCCGCGATGCAGGGCAGCAGGGCGCGGGAGAAATCAGAGAGGGTACACAGCGTCTGCCTCGCCTGCGTCAGAAAGCCGCTGACCGAGCCGAAGCAGCAGCCGGCCACGGCCAGCGCCGCGCCGAGACAGACATACTCCGGCGTCCTCCCGTCCGGCGTGAGCGTTCCAGCCAGCGAGCAGAGCAGCGTGACCGCCGCCGCCACCGCCGCGCCAGAGGCCGCCTCTGAAAGCCGCGAGGCAAGCGAGCTGCGCACGCGCTCCCATATCCGCTCCAAAAGCGCCCTCGCGTCCAGTCCGGCGGATATCTCCACCTCGCCGAGTATCTCCCGCGCCTCGTCGGGCAGCGCCTCCGTCAGCCCGTCCGTATCCACCGCCAGCGCCGGGCTTGTGAGCAGCAGTGCGCACAGTATGAACCACAGCAGTTTTTTCATAGCATCCCGTCGATCATGGCAAAAAAGCTCTCCATCAGCGGCAGCGCCGCGACCAGCGCGCATACTGCCCCGCATATCTCCACCGCGCTCCCGGCGGCGGACTGTCCCGCGTCGGCGCAGAGATCAGCCGTCAGCCGCGTCAGCATGCCGATACCGACGCATTTCATCACCGGCACGACCACGGCGGCGGACAGTCCCGTGGTATCCGCCGCGAGCGTGACCATGCCGCGCAGCCCCTGTCCCAGCCGTGCCGCCAGCAGCAGCGTGAGCATCGCCGCCGTGAGCGTCAGCGCAAAGCCCAGCTCCGGCACGTTCTTTTTCAGGACAAGCCCGATCACAGCGGAGATGAGCGCCGCCGCAGCCGCCTTAGCCAGAAGCTCCATGCGCCTAGAAGCCGAAGAGCGTACGTATGAGCTCGAACAGCTCCGCGATCTGCTGGACGACCAGCACCAGCACGACCACCAGCCCGGCGATGGTCGTCATCAGCGCCTGCTCGTCGCGCCCGGAACGGCTCAGCAGCAGGTTGAGCACCGCCACCAATATCCCCACCGCCGCTATTTTGAATATCAGATCGACGTCCATGTCCACCTCTTACAGCATCACGATGCCCAGCACCGCACCCGCCGCCGTGCCCAGCGCGATATACACGCGCCCGCTCTGCGCCGCACGCAAGGCAGCCTCGGCGGCCAGCGCCTCCAGCTCCAGACGGCAATGTGCGGCGGCCTCAGCCTGCTCCCGTGCGCCATAGCGTCCGAGCACCCGTCCGAAGGCCGCCAGCGGCTCCCGCGCCGCCGTGTCCACCCCGTCCAGCGCCTTGTCCCAGAGCGCGTCGAGGCTGCCTTCACCCTGCATAAGCGCCGCCAGCCGTCCGAATAACGCGCCGCCCGCGCCCGGCGCCGTCTGCGCAAGCTCCCGTGCAAGCGCCGGCGTCGGTCGGTGGAAGCGCTCGATGGCATAGGCGGCCAGCGCCATTGCCCGCGCAAGCTCTTTCAGCTCCCGCACCCGTCCGCGCAGCCGTGCCGCCGCGCACAGCCCCCACAAAAGCCCGCCGAGGCTCAGAAGCAGCGCGCCCCACGGCCTCAAAGCTCCGACACCTCGTATACCCGCCCGCCGCCGCGCCGCGTGATGCCGACCGCACGGCGAAAGACGCCCGCCTCCAAAAGCCGCCGCAGCACCGGCCTTGTCCGCAGCGAATCGAGCCCGTCGGCATGGACGCTCGCCAGCAGCGCCGTGCCGCAGCCGGAGGCCGCGAGCAGCGCCGCCGCGTCCGCGCTGTCCGTGATCTCGTCCATGGCGACGAGCTGGGGCGACATCGTGCGCACGAGCTGCAGCACGGCCTGTGCCTTGGGAAGCGCCGTCAGCACGTCCGTCCGCTCGCCGAGAGAAAAGCCCGCGCCCGTCTCCGGCATACCGGCAAGCTCGCCGCGCTCGTCCGCGACCGCCGCCCGCACTCCGCCGTCCGACAGCCGCCGCACGAGCTCCCGCAGCAGCGTCGTCTTCCCCACGCCCGGCGCGGAATAGACCAGCGTGGAGACGAACGCGGGCTGGGTCAGTGCCGGGAATATCCCATCGGCGCAGCCGCGCCGTTCGTGCGGGATGCGGATGCAGAGGGACGTGATATCCCGCAGCCCCTCGGCGCGTCCGTCGCGCATGACCGCCGTGCCGCACAGTCCGACGCGCAGGCCGCCCTCCGCCATGATATAGCCGCCGCGAAGCTGGCTCTCCACGGACTGGAACGAGGCGCAGCTCGCCCGCTCCAGCACCTCGCGCAGCGCCGCCTCCGTGACCGGCGGTCCCGCCGTCCGCCACTCCCGTCCATCCGCCGCAAGCGACAGCGGCCGTCCCAGACGCAGCCGCAGCTCCTCACAGTCCGCGCCCACGGCCCCACGCGCCGCCGTCCGATGCGGCTCCGGCAGCAGCCGCAGCGCCCGTTCATATCCCTCCATGCTCCCGGCCTCCTCTCACGGGACAAGTTTATGGCGCCGGCGGCGGCGCTAGAACTGCTCCCGCCCGCCCATTTTCGACCGGCAAAAGGCCTTGACATTATATATTTTTTTAAGTAACATAGTAATGTTTAGGGTCAAGCAGAAAACAGAGTCCGGCCGACAGGCGCCGGGTCATGGGCAGTGCGGCAAAGGCCGCTGTCTCAACGTAAACAGGAGTAAAAATTCATGCGAGAAATCTACACAAAGTATTGGGGACGTTATAAGAACTCCCTGCTTCTGACGCCGATCCTCGTCCTGCTCGAAACGATCGTCACGCTGGCGCTGCCGACGCTGATGTCGAACATCGTGGACGACGGTGTCGCGATGAACGACGGCCATGCCGTCGTTCGCTACGGGATCATCATGATCCTGCTGGCGCTCATGAGCGCGATCGCCGGCTGGTTCTCCACCTGGCACGCCACCCGCGCCGCAAACGGCTTCGGCTCCAATCTCCGCGAGGCGCTGTTCCGCCACATCCAGGACTTCTCCTTCGCGGACGTCGACCGCTTCTCGGCGGCAAGCCTCATCACCCGCTGCACCTCCGACGTGCGCACGCTGCAGACCTCGGTGCAGATGATGCTCCGCACCTTCATCTCCGCCCCGTTCCAGATGATCGTCGGCGTCGTCATCGTCATGGGCTACAGCTGGAAGCTCGGCCTCATCTACCTCTGCGCCATCCCGCTGCTGCTCGGCGCGGTGCTGACGCTCATGCGCATCGTCGATAAGCTCTTTGACCTCGTGCAGAAGAAGCTCGACGCCATGAACGCCGACATTCAGGAAAACCTCATCGCCATCCGCGTCGTCAAGGCCTTCGTCCGCGAGCATTACGAGCGAGAGAAATTCCGAAAGGCCAACAACGAGCTGACGGCCGCCAACCTCCGTGCCGTGGGGCTCATCGTGGTCATCGGCCCGATGGCCAACATCATTCTGAACGCCATCACCCTCCTCCTCTACTGGTTCGGCGGGCGCATGGTCGCCACCGGCGAGCTGCAGTCCGGTCAGCTTCTCGCCGTCATCAGCTATCTGACCCAGATCCTCATGAGCATCATGATGTTCTCGATGGTGCTCATGCAGTACACCCGCAGCCGCGCCTGCGGTGAGCGTATCGCGGAGGTGCTGGCCGCCGAGCCGGATATCTCCTCCAAGCCCGATGCACCGGCGCGCAGCGTCACGCCGGGACACGGCCGCGTCGTGTTTGACGACGTATCCTTCCGCTACCGCCGCACCGGCAGCGGCGAGGACGTGCTGCGCCACATCTCCTTCACCGCCGAGCCGGGCGAAACGGTCGCCATCGTCGGCGGCACGGGCAGCGGCAAGTCCAGCCTTGTGAACCTCATCCCCCGCTTCTACGACGTCTCCGGCGGCAGCCTGACGGTCGACGGCACGGACGTGCGCGATTGGCGCATCGAGGATCTGCGCCGCGGCGTCGGCATGGTGCTCCAGAAAAACGTCCTCTTTACCGGCACCGTCCGCGACAACCTTAAATGGGGCTGTGAGGACGCGACAGACGAGCAGCTTATCTCGGCGCTGAAAAGCGCCCAAGCATGGGACTTCGTCTCCGCCATGCCGCAGGGGCTCGACACCATGCTCACCCAGGGCGGCACGAACGTCTCCGGCGGGCAGAAGCAGCGTCTCTGCATCGCCCGCGCCATGCTGAAGCATCCCGCCATCCTCATCCTTGACGACTCGACCTCCGCCGTCGACACCGACACGGAGAGCCGCATACGCGAGAGCTTCCGCCATGAGCTTGCAGATACGACCGTGTTCATCATCGCCCAGCGCATCTCCTCCGTCATCGGCGCGGATAAGATCGTCGTGCTGGACGAGGGCGAAATAGAGGCTGTCGGCACGCATGACGAGCTCATGAAGACAAGCCGCGTGTACCAGGAGATCTATACATCCCAGATGGAGGAGGCGCTGAGCAATGGCTAAGAAATCACTTTACCGTGAGTTCCGCGAGCGTCTGGCCGTGGACTCCGTCGATACGAACGACGCCTCCATCTACCAGAACATCGCCAAGGGTCCCGGCCCCGGCGGCGGACGCGACTTCCGCAAGCCCAAGGACACGAAGGGCACCTTCCTCCGCATCCTCAGCTACGCCGGAAAATACCGCAAGCTGCTGTTCGTGGTCGTATTCTTCATGCTGATGTCCGCCGGCTGCTCGCTCGCCGCGAGCTACTACCTCAAGCCGCTCATCGACGACTACATCGTCCCGCTCATCACGCAGGAGCCGAAAAACTATCTCCCGCTGCTCGGCCAGCTCGGCATACTCGCCGTGCTCTATCTGGCGAGCGCTCTGGCGAGCTACTTCACCTCCCGCAGCTGCATGAAGATCGCCCAGTACAGCACCAACGCCATGCGTCAGGATCTGTTCTCCGCGCTGCAGGATCTCCCCATCCGCTATTTTGACGAGCACACCCACGGCGAGCTCATGAGCCGCTTCTCCAACGACGCGGACAACGTACAGATGTGCCTGGAACAGGGCATCGTCCAGTTCCTCAACGGCGGGCTCACGCTCATCGGCTCGGTCATCCTCATGATCACGCTGAGCTGGAAGCTCTTTGTCCTCACGCTCGTCGTTATCGTCCTCTCGCTGCTGCTCGTCCGCTTCGTCGGCAAATACTCCAAGATACTCTTCAAAAAGCAGCAGGCCTCGCTCGGTGTCCTCAACGGCTACATCGAGGAGATGACCGACGGTCTCAAGGTCGTCAAGGCCTTCAGCTATGAGGCTCGCTCCAAGCAGCAGTTCGGCGAGCTCAACGACGAATACCGCGACAACTCCATCTTCGCCAACTTCCTCGGCATGGTCATCATGCCGACGCTGGCCGCCGTCATGAACATCTGCTATGCCCTGACCGCCATGGTCGGCGGCTTTATGACCATCGCGGGCAGCTTCACCATCGGCTCGCTCGGCGTCTACCTCAACTACACGCGCCAGATCGCCATGCCCATCAACATGATGTCGAACCAGGCCGTGAACCTTCTCTCCGCCATCGCGGGCGCGGAGCGCATCTTCGCCGTCATCGACCATCCCCGCGAGGAGGACGATGGCCGCGTTACGCTCGTGACCGTGCGCCGCGCCGAAGACGGAACACTCTCCGAGACCCAGCATGGCGAGCGCACCGGCCTCTGGGCATGGAAGATCCCGCAGGAGGACGGCGGCTTCGAGTTCCGCGAGGTCATGGGCAGCGTGCGGCTGGAAAACGTGGACTTCTCCTATGTCCCCGGCAAGCGCGTCCTCAACAACATCACCGTCTGGGCCGACCCCGGCCAGAAGATCGCCTTTGTCGGCTCGACCGGCGCGGGCAAAACGACCGTCACCAACCTCATCAACCGCTTCTATGAGATCGACAGCGGCCGCATCTATTTTGACGGCATCGACGTCAAGGACATCAAAAAGGCCGCGCTGCGCCGCTCGCTCGGCATGGTGCTGCAGGACACGAACCTCTTCACCGGCACGGTCATGGACAACATCCGCTACGGCAAGCTCGACGCGACGGACGAGGAGTGCATCGAGGCGGCCAAGGCCGCGAACGCCCACGGCTTCATCTCCCGTCTGCCGGACGGCTACAACACCTTCATCACCGGCAACGGCCAGAACCTCTCCCAGGGGCAGCGCCAGCTTCTCGCCATCGCCCGCACCGCCGTCGCCCGTCACCCCGTCATGATACTGGACGAGGCCACGAGTTCCATCGACACGCGCACGGAAAAGCTCATCGACCGCGGCATGGACAGTCTCATGGAGGGTCGCACCGTCTTCGTCATCGCCCACCGTCTCTCGACCGTCCGCAACGCGCAGGCCATCGTCGTCATCGAGCACGGCGAGATCATCGAGCGCGGCAGCCATGAGGAGCTGCTGGCGCAGAAGGGACGCTATTACCTGCTCTACACGGGGCAGTCGGAATTGGATTGAGCTATGGAAAACGTACTCGTTATCAAGCGCTCGCTGCTCGGCGCCGTCGTCGATCAAAACGGCCTTATCACCGGTCACGAGACAGAGGTCATGCAGCTTGCGCGGGAGCACGGCGTCTTCATGCCGCGCCCCGAGGCGGAGCAGGATCCCGACTATAAGCAGATCATCCCCTATGTCGCCGTCGTGCGGCGGGATGAGGTCTTTGCCACGACGCGCCTGAACAAGGGCGGCGAGGCGCGGCTGCACGGAAAAATGAGCCTCGGCGTCGGCGGCCACATGAACGAGATCGACCGCGAGGGCGACTGGCTCATGCACGCCCTGCGGCGCGAGGTCGATGAGGAGCTTGCCCTGGACGACTTCGGCACGCTCACGCCGCGCGGCCTCATCAACGACGACTCAAACGAGGTCGGCCGCGTCCATCTCGGCTTCTTCTTCACGCTCACGACGAGCGGCGGCGCCGCCGTGCGCGAGACAGAAAAGCTCGAGGGCGGCTTCGTCCAAATATCCTCGCTGGCCTCACTCTCCGGGCGCATGGAGACCTGGAGCCAGATCATCATCCCGGAGCTTGAACGGCTATGGACAGCTGGGAGGCTCTGAGGGCGGCATGCGCCCGCTGCGACGGCTGCGAGCTCTGCCACACGCGGCATGAGCTCGTCTTCGGTGTCGGCGACGAGCACGCCCGCGTCATGTTCATCGGGGAGGGCCCCGGTGAGCAGGAGGATCTGCGCGGCGAGCCCTTCGTCGGCCCCGCCGGTCAGCTTCTCGACCGTATGCTGGAGATCATCTATCTCCGGCGCGAGGACGTCTACATCACCAACATCGTCAAATGCCGCCCGCCGCGCAACCGCGACCCGCTCCCGGCGGAGCAGAACGCCTGCATCGGCTGGCTGCAGCGGCAGATCGCGCTGGTCGACCCGGAGATCATCGTCTTTTTGGGGCGCATCGCCGCCTGCTATTTCCTCGGCAAGGACTTCAAAATATCGCGGCAGCACGGCCAATTCTACGACTGGGACGGGCGGCGCGTCATGGCGCTGTATCATCCCTCCGCGCTGCTGCGCGACCCATCCAAGCGGCCGGAGACCTTCGTCGACCTGAAAACCCTGAAACAGGAGCTTGACAAACTACATGCTTGATTTAAAACCCATCGAACTGAAGGATAAAGAATGGATAGACCGCCTCGTCGCCGAGGAGGACTCCCCCAGCGCCGACTTCAACTTCGGCAATATGTATATGTGGGACGCGAGCTTCCAGCAGGAGGTCGGCGCCGTCGGCGGGCGGCTCGTCGTCTGCCCGCGCTATGCCGAGCCGTTTTTCGCATGGCCGGTCGGCGGCGGCGAGCTTGCGCCCGTGCTGGCTGAAATGGCGGCGCACGCCAAGGCGGAGGGCAGTCCCTTCGTGCTGCGCGGCGTGACGGCGGATAAGCTCCCGCTGCTCCACGCGCTTTACCCCGGCCGCGTCCATGCGGCCGAGGATCGCGACCTCTGGGACTACCTCTACGACAGCGAAAAGCTCGCCACGCTCTCCGGCAAAAAAATGCACGGCAAGCGCAACCACTGCAACCGCTTTGAGGCAGAGAACCAGTGGCACTACCGCGAGCTTACGCCCGCCGACCTGCCCGCCTGCAAGGAGCTTCTCGACTTCTGGATGGACGGCTGCGGCGAGGATGCGCGCGACGGCATCGACAACGAGTATATGGCCATCGGCCGCGGCTTCTCCGACTATCAGGCGCTCGGCCTCGAGGGCGGCGTGCTCTTCGTCGGCGACAGGCTCTGCGCATTCACCATCGGCGAAAGGATATCCTCGGACACCTTCGACGTCCACTTTGAAAAAGCCCTCTGGAACGTCAACGGCGCCTATCCCATGATCAACCGCGAGTTCGTCCGCCAGATACGGCAGAGGCACCCGGAGATACGCTGGATCAACCGCGAGGACGACACCGGCCGCGACAGCCTGCGCCAGTCCAAGCTCAGCTACCATCCCGACCGGATGGTCGAAAAATATACGGTGGTGATATCCGATGTCTGACTATAAAATTCGCCGCCTCCGTCCCGGGGACGAGGCGGCGCTCCGGCGCGTATGGAAGGCCGGCTTTGACGATACGGACGACTATCTCGACGCATTTTTCGCCGCATTCGTAAACGAAAACGCCTGCGTGCTGGCCGAGGCGGACGGCGTGATTGTCTCCGCCATGTACCTGCTGGATGGGCCTGTGCTTTTTCCCTACCGCCAGAACCGGCTGACCAGCGCCTATGCCTACGCGCTGGCGACGCTTCCCGGCTATCGCGGACGCGGCATCGGCCGCGCCGTCTTCCGCGCCGTGTGTGAGCTTGGGCTCAAGCGCGGCTTTGACGCGGTGTGCGTCCTCCCCGCCGAGGAGGGGCTTTATCCCTTCTATGAGGCGGGCGGCGCGGCGCGGCAGCTCTCCGCCGTGCGCGAGATCGAATACAGCGCGGAGCAGCTTCGCGGCATTCCCCGCGGCCTCTGCGCCCGCATCCCGGTCGAGGAATACGCCGGTATCCGCGAGTCGCTGCTGAACGGCGAGGCGCACGGCGCGATGCCGGAGGCGTTTTATCGCTGGCAGGAGACGCTCTGCGAGCGCTATGGCGGCGGGCTCTTCGTGCTGGACGGCGGCCTCGCCGCCGCCGAGCTGGACGGCGATGTCTGCCATATCCATGAGCTGCTGCTCCCGAACGGGGACGAGACGGCGGCCGCCGCCGCAGTCGCGGCGTTCTGCCGCGCCGAGCGCTATGTCGTCCGCGCCCCGGCGTTCTGGGACGGTCCCGGCCAGACGCGCCCCCATATCCTCGCCCGCCTCGCCGCCGAGCCCGGCTTCTATCTCCCCAACGACCTCTGGTGGGGCTTCGCGTTTGAGTGACGCGCAAAGGAAAACTCTCCGGGCTTGCAAGCCTCCCTTGTGCACAAGGCAGCCGGGGCGCTCCCGCGTCCGTGCGGTAACCATACACAGCAAAGACCACAGAGCCGAAGCCCTGTGGTCTTGTGTTGCGGTATGAGGAAAATTATTCCTTCGCGGTGACTGTATAAACGCCGTCGCTCCCGGTCACGTTGTAGCTTTCAGTATCAACATAAGTACTCGGATCCCATCCATAGAAAGTACCGCCGGTAATGGTGATATTGGTTTTGTTTCCCGGGGCGAAAATCACGTCTTCTTCCGCCTTAAAGGTTCCCCCATTAATGGTCAGAGACATGGAGGACCACAGTTCATCGCTATCAGTATAATAGAAGAAGATGGCCGAGTTGCTTTCAAAGTACCCGCTCTCCACGATGACGTTTCCGCCGCATACATTGATGATGGAGTTGGACTTTGTGTTGATGAACTTGCCGTTTTCATCTCCGGTTATCGTCAGCGTGGTGCCGGGCATGACGCGCATAACGCCCCAGGTGTTGCCTGAAAGGTTGCCGCTGGTAACGGTGTTCTTCAGGTTGAGCGTGACCTCTCCGGCATTGCTCAACTTCGGCTCAGAGTCACTATTCACCTTGCCGGTGCCGGTATCTAACAGGCCGTCGATCGCTGTGGGGCTGTCCACTGTAACCGTTTTACCGTCTTTGAAGCTGTCCGCCCACTGCTTGGCAGTGACTGAGTACGTCGCATTTTCGTCGTACTTTTCGTCATAGCTGTCCCTTTCGACCGGAGCCTGCGTGGCCACGACGTCGACGCCGAACTTGATGGAGGCGGTATTTTCCTTGCTATCGGCATTGGCGACGTTGTCAACGGTCTCGGGCATATAGACCTTCATGACGTAATAGTTTTCATCCGCAGTACCGGCATTGATAGTTCCGGCTGCATCAATGACCAGCTCATTGAAAGCATACTCTGTCCAGGTAAGCTTCTCTCCGTCCCCGCGGGAGGTAAACGCAGTGGCAAGCGCTTCGGCGTCCGCCGGGACAGCGGTCTTCA
>CAVEQW010000060.1:0-18897 GCA_963618155.1 Alloprevotella sp. | reverse complement strand
CGTCGTTTTAGCCAGTTTTACGCATGGTAAATTGGTTAATATTCACGAAATCCTGAATGTTACAATTTTTCAATTGCATTTCCCTCGTGTTTGTGCTAGGATATGGATACCACATATTGATTCCCATACCGTTTCGCAGAGAATGTAACTCTGCGAAAAAATCATATTCCCATAAACATCTATCGGGGCAGCCACTTTTTCCGAAGGGTGGCTGCCCCGGTGTTTTCTGTGCTGTATAGGCTCTATTCTATTTTCTCCATATGCTGCGCGGCGGCCTTGAGCATGAGGCGCTTGTGTCCGGCCTCGTCGAAATCGATCTCCACGAGATGGTCGCCGCCCATGGGCGTGAGCGCGGCGATGGTGCCCTCCCCGAACGCCTTATGCCGCACCCGGTCGCCGAGCCTGAACGACGGCTTTGCCGCCGCCGGTTTTTTCGGCGGGCGTATGGCGGGCTCCGCCGTGACCGGACGGCCATAGAAGCTCATCCTGCGCGGCTTCTCCTGCACCTCCACATCCGCGAGGTCGAAATAGCTGTCCGCGCCGAGGCTGCCGAACGGCCTGTCCAGATCCTCCGGCGGTATCTCGTCCACAAAGCGGCTGACGCGGTGGGAGGCAGTCTGGCCGTATATCATGCGCTGGCGTGCGCAGGTGATGACGAGCCGCCGGCGCGCGCGGGTGATGGCGACATAGGCGAGCCGCCGTTCCTCCTCCATCTGCCCGGCCTCGCCGATGGCGAGAAGGCTCGGGAACAGCCCCTCCTCCGCGCCGACGAGGAAGACACAGGGAAATTCCAGTCCCTTGGCGCTGTGGATGGTCATGAGCGTGACGGTGTTCTCGTCCGCGTCCACGTTCTGCAGGTCGGTATACAGCGACACCTCGTCCAGAAAGCCCGCCAGCGTATCGTCGCCGCTCTGCTTGATGTGGCTCAGGATGAAGCTTTTCAGCTCCCGGACGTTCTCGAGCCGGTTGAGGTCGTCGTCCGTATGCTTCGCCTCCAGCATCCGGGCATAGCCCGTCTGTTCGAGTATCGTGTCATACAGCGCCTCGAGACCGCCGTCCGCCGTCTGCATGAACCCGTCCATCATCTCCGTAAAAGCGCGCAGCTTCTCCGCCGCACGCCCGAGCTCCGGGTACTGCGCGGCGTTTTTCATGATCTCATACATGGCGCAGCCCCTGTCATGCGCGGCCTGTGCCACACGCTCCATGGTCGTCGCACCGATGCCGCGCGGCGGGACGTTGATGATGCGCGAAAGGCGCAGATCGTCCGCCGGGTTCAGCAGCACGAAGAAATAGGCCATCATGTCCTTGATCTCGGCGCGCTCAAAGAAGGCGTTGCCCTTCACGATGCGCGGGCGTATGCCGTTGCGCAGGAAGGCCTGCTCCAGCACGCGCGACTGCGCGTTCGTGCGGTACAGAACGGCGTGATCGCGCAGGTTTTCGCCCAGTTCTATACCGGCCAGCACCTCGCGCACGACGTACTCTGCCTCGTCGTCCTCGTTTTTGGCGACATAGAGCGTGATGCGCTCGCCGTCGCCCTTGTCCGTCCAGAGCTTCTTGCCCTTGCGCTCGGCGTTGTTGGCGATGACCGCGTTGGCGGCGGCCAGGATATGGCCGGTGCTGCGGTAGTTCTGCTCAAGCCGTATGACGCGGGCGTTTTTATACTGATCCTCAAAGGAGAGGATGTTCTCGATGGTCGCGCCGCGGAAGGCGTATATGCTCTGGTCGTCGTCGCCCACGACGCAGATGTTCTGCCGCTGTCCCGCGAGCAGCGTGGCGAGCAGATACTGGAGGTTGTTCGTGTCCTGATACTCGTCGATGAGGACATATTTGAACAGGCGCTGATAATACGTCCGCACGTCCTCATGCTCGCGCAGCAGCCGCACGGTGTTGTAGAGCAGGTCGTCAAAATCCATCGCGCCCGCGTCAAACAGCCGCCGGGCGTATTCGGTGTAAAGCTCCGCCACGCCGCGCATACGGAAGTCGAGCGCGGACTCCGCCTGTGCCGCAAATTCGGACGGGCCGAGAAGCTGGTTGCGCGCCCGGTCGATCACCTCGAGCACCCAGCGCGGCGCGAACATTTTTTCGTCCTTGTTCTGCTCGCGTATCACGCGCTTCATGACGGCCGTGCGGTCGGCCGTGTCATAGATGGTGAAGCCCGTCGGATAGCCGAGCTTATCCGCGTCGCGGCGCAGGATGCGCACGCAGGCGGAGTGGAACGTCCGCGCCCAGACCTGGCCGGCGGCATCCTCGCCCAGCATACGCGCAAGGCGCTCCTTGAGCTCCCCGGCGGCCTTGTTGGTGAAGGTGATGGCAATGATGCGCCACGGCTCCACCGGGTCGAGCGCCGCACAGCTCTCCGCCGCCATGCGCAGCTCCTGCACGCCCGAGAGATACGCCTGCATACAGCCGAGCTTGCCCTCGTCGGCATCCGGCGGGAGCTCGTCGCTGTCCGAGGCGCGCCCGAAGCGCAGGATATTGGCGATGCGGTTGATGAGCACCGTGGTCTTGCCGCTGCCCGCGCCCGCCAGAATGAGCAGCGGCCCCTCCGTCGCCATCACGGCGTCGCACTGACGCTCGTTGAGCGTCGGAAAACGGCGGGCGATGACCGCCTGCCGCGCCTTTACATATTCTTTTTGAAATTCGTTTCTGTCCATGCCGCCATTATACCGCCATCTCCCCGCCGGCGCAATTATTTTTCCGCATAATACGCCGCGCCGCAGCGAAATATACGCTTTTCCTTTATAGGGCTTTGTGTTATGATAGGGGCATGAACAACAACGCCAACAAAAATCCATACAGCAGCAGCTATCGCTACAGCTCCCGGCGCCCCGGCCCCGGCCCGGGAACGCCGCCGCGCCCTGCTCCGTCCGGCAGAAGGCCGGGAAGCAGCGACCTCAGCTCATGGATCCTGGACGTGGTGATGCTTTTCGTCCTCCCGCCGGTCGGATTGCTGCTGACCGTCTCACACGCGCTTGGCACAGACCTTCTCAAAAAGCTCTTTTCCGGCAGGCGCACGGGCGGCGCCCAGCGCAGCGGCGGCAGCTTCGAGGGCAGACAATACACCGCCCCCGGCGCAGCGCCGGAGGCCGCGGCGGCGGAGACAGAGGCGGCAGAGAATGTGCGCCGCTGCCGTCCGGCGGACAGCGGCAGCCGCGTCCTCAACGTGTTCGGCTGGATACTGCTCGCCTTCGGCGCGCTGGCCGCGATCAGCTCCAAGGGCGCGGCGTGGCAGCTTGTGACCGCCCTCTGCGTCGCCCTCGGCGGCGGCGCGATGCTGCTCTCGGCCTTCACCAACCGGCGCAAGGCGCATGCCTTTGCCCGCTGCATCACCGTCTCCGGCACGGAGGGGATCGTGGATATCGCCAGTCTCTCCGCGACGCTCGGTATGAGATCGAGCGAGCTTGACCGCCAGCTCACGGAGATGATCGACCGCGGCTACTATGGCGAAAAGGCCTATATCGACCACCGGCGCGGGCTGCTCGTCATCGACCCTGCGGATATGCGCGACGTCTACCGCCGCGAGGACGAGGCCAAAAAGACGGAAGCCCAGCGGGAGCAGGAGGCGCAGCAAAGCGAATACGAGCGTATTATCGCCGCCATACAGCAGGCCGACGAGGACATCGACGACGAGGTCATGAGCGCGAAGATACGCCGTATGCAGAGCCTCACCGCCGCCATTTTCAGGGAGGTCGAGGCACACCCGGAGAAAAAGCCGAAGATCACCCGCTTCATGAGCTACTATCTGCCCACGACGCTCAAGCTCCTAAACGCCTATGCCCGCATCGAGGAGCAGGGCGTGAGCGGTGAGAACATGGCCAAGGCCAAGGCCGATATCGAGGGCATCGCGGACACGCTGGTGGACGGCTACGAAAAACAACTCGACACGCTTTACCGTGCGGAGGCCATGGACATCGCCGGCGACGTGCGCGTGATAGAACAAATGATGCAGGCGGACGGCCTTTCCAGCCCCTTTTCCGACATAACGGGCACGTCCGGCCAAACGATGGGAGGCACCTGAACATGAGTAAATACTACGAAAAGCTGCTGCGCTGCCGGGATGAGATACGCGAAAAGACCGGCGGCTTCCAGCCGCGCATGGCGCTGATCCTCGGCTCGGGGCTCGGCAGCCTCGGCACACAGATGGAGCTTCACGCAGAGCTGCCCTACCGCGAGATCAGCGGCTTCCCCGTGTCCTCTGTCGCCGGCCACGCGGGCAAGCTCCTCTTCGGCTATCTGGAGGGCGTGCCGCTGGTCTGTATGCAGGGGCGCGTCCACTACTACGAGGGCTTCGACATTCAGGACGTCGTTCTCCCGACCCGCGTCATGGGGCTGCTCGGCGCCGACCGCATCATGCTCACGAACGCCGCCGGCACGGTCGACCCCGCGCTGGATACGCCGTCCATCCTGCTCATCCGCGACCACATCCTGCTCGGTGTGCCCAATCCGCTGCGCGGCGCGAACATCGACGAGCTTGGCCTGCGCTTCCCGGATATGACGAACGTCTATGACGACGCGCTGTCCGCTGTGCTGCGGACAAAGGCCGATGATCTGGGGATGCGGCTCTATGAGGGCGTGTATGTCCAGCTCTCCGGCCCCAGCTTCGAGACCCCCGCCGAGGTGCGTATGCTCGGCAGACTCGGCGGCAGCGCCGTCGGTATGTCCACGGCCTGTGAGGCCGTCGCCGCGAGGCATATGGGTCTGCGCGTGTGCGGCCTGAGCTGCCTGTCCAACAAGGGCGCGGGCATCTCCGCCGCGCCGCTGTCCCACGAGGAGGTCTTCGAGGCCGGAAAGCAGATGGAGGCCGGCATGACCGCCCTGCTCCGCGCCTCGATACGGGAGCTGGCCGAGGCATGAAAAACGAGATCATAAACGTCGCGCTCACGCCGGATGGCCGCGCCGTCCGCATCGTCGATCAGACGCTGCTGCCCGGGGAGCTTCGCTATATCGAGCTGCGCGAGCGCGAGGCCATGTTCGAGGCCATCCGCGCCCTGCGGGTGCGCGGTGCACCCGCCATCGGCATTTTCGCGGCGTTTGCCATCGCCGTGCTCGCGGCGGATTATCCGCGTAAGGACTTTTTGGCGCGCATGGAGGCCGACTGCGCCTATCTCAACGCGAGCCGCCCCACGGCGGTGAATCTCAAAGCCCAGCTTGACCGTATGCTCGCCTTTGCCCGCGCCCATGCGGCAAGCGACGAGCTTCCCATGCTGCTGCGCCGGGAGGCGCAGGCTATATATGACGAGGATGTCGCCATGTGCGCCGCCATCGCGGAGGCGGGACTCTCCCTGCTGCACGAGGGCGACACCGTGCTGACGCACTGCAACGCGGGGCCGCTTGCGACCTCCCGCTACGGAACCGGCCTCGGCCCGCTGCTGCTTGCGGCGGAGCGCGGCATGGATATCCGCGCCTATATGGACGAGACGCGCCCGCTGCTGCAGGGCGCAAGGCTGACGGCCTTTGAGCTTATGAACGCGGGACTCGACTGCACCCTCATCTGCGACAACATGGCCTCCCTCGCCATGAAGCAGGGGCGCATCAGCGCCGTCATGGTCGGCTGCGACCGCATGGCCGCCAACGGCGACTTCGCCAACAAGATCGGCACCTCGGCGCTCGCCGTCCTCTGCAGGCATTACGGCGTTCCGTTCTATGTGCTGCTCCCCTCCTCGACCGTCGACCTCGCCTGTCCCGACGGCGGGCACATTCCCATCGAGGAGCGCGACGGCGGCGAGATCGCCGCTCTCTGGTATGAAACGCCCATGGCGCCCGCCGGCGTGAGGTGCTGGAATCCCGCCTTTGACGTGACCGACCACGGCCTCGTCACCGCCGTCGTGACGGAAAAGGGCGTTTTGTACCCGCCCTATGACATACGCTTAAAGGAGCTGTTCGGATAATGCTGCGATTTTATAACGGCCGCGTGCTGGAGCCGGCCGGCCTGAGCGAAAACGAGGTCTGGGTCGACGGCAGCGCGATATGCTACGTCGGCGCGAAGCGGGAGGATATGCCCGCCTTTTCGCGGGAGATCGACCTGCACGGCGACCTGCTCATGCCCGGCTTCAAGGATGCGCACACCCACTCCGGCATGACCTTCCTGCGCTCGGCGGCGGACGACCTGCCCCTGCAGGACTGGCTCTTTCAGCAGGTTTTCCCCCGTGAAGCAAAGCTCACGCCGGAGAGCCTCGCCGCCTTTGCGCGCGTCGCCTACCTTGAATACCTCGCAAACGGCGTGACCGCCTGCTTCGATATGTATTATCATACGGACGAGCTTGCCGCCCTCGCGCAGCAGTGGGGCTTCCGCACCGTGCTGTGCAGCGCGCTCTCGGCCAACAACGACTGGGACGAGCTATACCGCGACTATGAAAAATACAATGCCATGGGTCCCATGGTGAGCTACCGCCTCGGCTTCCACGCAGAATATACCGCGAGCGCCGATATGCTCCGCTTCGTCTCCAGAGCCGCACACGAGCTGAAGGCTCCCGTGTTCAGCCACAATTCCGAGACGCGCGTCGAGGTCGATGGCTGCATCGAGCGCCACGGCCTGACGCCCACGCGGCTGTTCGACGAGCTGGGGCTCTTCGACTACGGCGGCGGCGGCTTCCACTGTGTCTGGATGAGCGGTGAGGACATCGATATCTTCGCCCGCCGGGGGCTGTATGCCGTGCTGAATCCCTGCTCCAACGCCAAGCTCGCAAGCGGCATTGCCCCGCTCGGACGCTTCCTGCAAAGCGGCGTGAAGCTCGCCGTCGGCACGGATGGCCCCGCCTCCAACAACGCGCTTGATATGTTCCGCGAGCTCTATCTTGCGAACGTGCTCGCCAAACTGGATATGCATGACGCCACCGCCGGGGATCCCGGGGCGCTGCTCCATGCCGCCGTCAGCGGCGGTGCGCTCGCCCTGGGGCTTGACGACTGCGACGCGATCGCCGTCGGAAAACAGGCGGACCTCATCCGCATCGACCTCACGCGGCCGAATATGCAGCCAATGCATAACATCCTCAAAAACATCGTATATTCCGGAAACCCCTCCAACGTCGTCCTGACGATGATCGCCGGTAAGATCCTATACGAAAATGGCGAGTTCCGCCTCCCTGAGCCGCCCGAGGATATTTACCGCGAGGCGCAAAAATATACGAACGAGATCGTATACGGATAAAACCCCTGACACGCCGAAGCGGCGCGGACGATGACTGTCCGCGCCGCTTCGGCGTGTCAAAAAACGAGCTTTGACAAGCCTGATCGGAGCTGCTCGGCCGAGGTGAATTCGTCCGGCATGATCCAAAAGGCTCTTGCTGCGGCAGGGTCTTTTGCGTTTGCGCCCGCCCCCGGCAGGCGGCCTTGACTTGTTGTATTTGCGTGTAGAATGGAGTTCCCTGACGGTCTGCTGTCCGCTTGCTTTATTCCGTCTCTTCCTCCTCGACCTGGTCGTCGGAGGTGGAAACGCCCATGTATTCCGAGAGGAGCTGCTCCTGTCCCTGCGCTTCGAGCCAGAGGGCGTAGTAGTCCGTGTTGAACACGCCGAGCATCTTTTCATAGAGCTCGATATTGCCGGTGCGGTTCCAGGTCGCATAGCCGTCGGTGATGCCATTGTCGTAGAGGCCGAGTATCTCGCGCTCGATGGCGGCATTGTCGTAGGTATAGGCATCGTCATCCCATATCTGTATCCAGGTGCGCACCTTCGCCGGAGTAGAGCACTCCGCCTGGCGGCGGACGACGCGCTCCGCCCAGCTGCTGAGGACGCTGTATGGATGCTGATAGGGGCGGTAGTAGCCCGCGGAGGTCCAGTAGTTCGCATAGGTATCCGGGTACGGCGTGGCGCAGATCACATCCACCACCGTGCTGAACGCGTCCCAGTACTGGCCGTAGTTCGAGACATAGGTCCCGGCCGTCTCGCCGTACACCATGGCGCTGATATAGATGTTGTGGTCATGCAGGTTGTCCGCCGCATACATGAGGAAGCGCTGCAGCGCTTGGGCATTCGACTCGTCATAGTTATTGCGGAGATCGATGCCCGTATATTCCTCGAGCCCGTAGGGCACCTGGAGCGAGTCGTACATGATCTCGTTGAAGCCGAAGCTCTCCGCAGCCTCCAGCGCAAGCTCGACCTTGATGCGCCAGACATCCCGCGAGAACACGCTTGGCCACGCCGCGTCGCGGATGAGCTGGACGCCGCCGGCCGGCGAGCCGTAGGCCAGCTCCGGATAGGCGTTCGCCAGCGGCACGTCCTCGAATGTCACGATGCGCGCGACGGTATAATAGCCCGCGTCCTGTACCTTCCGTACCGCGGCGGCAAAGCTCTCGCTGTCCGTCAGCGTGGTATAGGAGCCGAGGATGCCGAGCTCGCGTATCGTCTCAAAGGGACAGGCGAGAACCTGGTCGTCGCTGATGGTGAAGATGAAGGTGTTGATTTTCGTGCCTGCCGCGAGCGCGAGATATTCGTCGATGCTCTCCAGCGCCGAGCTCCGCGCCGGGACGTAAATGCTGTAGCACGCGTCCGGCATGGCGTTGCCCTCGTCGCTGAAATCGGCGTTCTCACGCGGGAAATAGTCAAGATCCTTCGCGTCGCCGCCGCCGTAGGCGTCGCCGCGTGAGACGTGGCTCGCATAGCTGTCGTCCTCGCTTGTCCAGTTCGCCATCGCGTCGCTGAAGCCGATCGTCGTGTATTCCGCCCGTATCCAGCCCACGGTGTCGCCGCATTTGACCTCGTACATATGGGCGCTGCCGTCGTCCTCCAGATAGTCATAGCCGAGCACGTTCAGCACCGTTCCCTTTTCAACAAGCTCCGTCAGGGTGAGCGAGGTCGGCGCGGCATAGAGATTGGTCGTCGTGCGGACGTAGATCTGGCTCTCGCGCAGCACGCGGTCGGAGCTCGGGTCAACGTGGTCGACGGCGATATAGCCGTAGCGCCCCTCATAGAAGATGTGGTAGTATTGGCTGCCGTCGTCGGCGATAAACGGCTCCCAGCTCTCGATCTCCAGCTTCACGCCGCGCCCGCAGCTCATCATGGGGCCGAGTCCCTCCGTATACAGCGGCACCTCCACCTCGCCCTCGTCGGCGATGACATAGCCGTATACCGGGTCCGTCCAGCCGGAGCCGGACACACTCGCCGTCCCCGAAATCTGGCGGTCGAAGTCCACAACGGCCGTGCCGAGCAGCATCAGTACAAGGACATAGCCCATCACAAGAAAGAGCCGCTGCCACACGCGCAGCCGCCGCCGGAAAAGACGCGCATATTCACTTTTTTGCGTTTCCTGCGCCAATGCGTTCGTCCTCCCGGGGGATAGATCACCCTATAAATTATCACACCCGCCGCGAAATGGCAAGCTTGCCGTCGGCGTCCGGCTGTGGTAGGATAGCGAAAAACCACAGGAGGATATGTTATGACGGATCTGGAAAGAGCGCGCAGGGTTTTCGGCAACGTCGGCTTCGCCATGGGGCTGACGGGCTGTGTCATCGAGGAGGTCGGCTCCGGCTTTGCCCGCTGCTCACTGAAAATAGAGGACAAGCACCGCAACGGCCTCGGCCACGTCATGGGCGGCGCGATCTATACGCTGGTGGACATGGCCTATGCCGTGGCGTCCAACTTTGACCGCGACGTGTTTGTCACCACATCCAGCAGCATCTACTTTCTCCGGAGTGCCGACAACGGCACCATCACGGCGACCGCCCGCCAGATACGCGCCGGACGGCAGACCTGCTTATTCGAGGTCGAGGTGCGCGACGAGGCCGGGCGCGAGATCGCTCATGCCAGCGTCGGCGGCACGAAAATAGACCCCAAAAAATCGCCGCTCGGCCGCTCCATCAGAGACGCTTTTCAAGACAAACAAGATCAATGTCCGCAAGACCGTTGAACTCGCAGGGCACGACCCCGGCCTCGCGGTAGCCATGCCGCCCGTAGAACGTCCGCGCCGGGAGGTTGCGGACGTTGGTGTCCATCCGCAGATAGGGCTTGCCGAGCGAGGCGGCCATTGCCTCGTAAAACTGCAAAAACTCGCGTCCCATCCCGCCGCCGGCACAGTCGGGATCAACCGTGAGCGTGTGCAGCACGAACACCTGCTCCGGCGGCGCGTCGTACTGCCACGCGCAGCGGGCATAGGCCGGATCCTGCACGCCGTTGAGCCGCGCCGAGGCCACGATCTTCCCGTCCGACTCCATCACATAGAGCTCGCCGTCCGCGAGCGCCCGCTCCGCCGTCTCGCGGGTCGGGTAAATGCCGCTTTTCCAGCCCGTGCAGCCAAGCCCCGCCGCTTCGCGGGCGGTCAGCTTATCATAAATGGCGGCCACCGCCGCCACATCCTCCGGCCTCGCGGGCCGGATGCGCCTTGCTTCGTTCATGGGAACGCCCCCTTATATCCTTATGCCGCCCATTATAGCAAGGCGTGCGGCGGCTGACAAGCGCCGACGTGCTTGACGCGGGCGCGCAGCGGGTTATAATGAGAGCGTGAAAAATCAACCTGGAGGCTTTTTGCATGGAAAAGGTATACGAATTTCTCAACAGCGCCGGCACCTACTACCTCGCCACGGCCGAGGGCGACCAGCCGCGTGTGCGTCCCTTCGGCACGGTGAATCTCTTTGACGGCAAGCTCTACATCCAGACCGGCCGCAAAAAGGACGTTGCCCGCCAGATCGCCGCCAACCCCAAGGTGGAGCTCTGCGCGTTCAAGAACGGCGTGTGGCTTCGCCTGAGCGGGACGCTCGCGGCGGATGAGCGCGTGGAGGCGAAAAAGTCCATGCTCGACAAGCACAGCGAGCTTCGCGGGATGTACGACGAGCACGACGACAACACCCTCGTCCTCTATTTCACCCACGCCACCGCCCGCTTCGACTCCTTCACCGCCCCCGGCGAGGTCATAGAATTCTAAGCACACAAGCGCCCCGGCGCGCTTATGTAAAAGGGAGGCCGTGCCGAAACACAGCCTCCCTTTTACATATTGCTTTATACTCAGTCCACGCCGAAGAGCAGGGAGTCGTAGGCGGGGAAGGGCCAGCTGTCGTCGGCGGTCAGGCTTTCGGCCTCGTCGCAGACGACGCGGAGCTCGGCCATCTTGGGGATGATGTCGTCGCGGATGGCGGCGGCCTGCTCGTCCGGGGCGGCGATGGAGCGGCAGCGGATGAGCGCGGAGTCGAGGCGGTCGGTGGCCTCGTCGATCTCATCGGTGAGGACGGAGAGCTTCTTGACGGTCTTGCGCTCAAAGCGGCCGGAGAGCTCCGGCACGAGGGCGCACTTGGCGGCGCAGCCGTCGGCCAGCGAGCGGGTGTAGCGCTCGACGGCGGGCAGGATCTGGCCGCGGGCCATATCGACCATGGTGAGCGCCTCGATGTTGACGGTCTTGCAGTAGTTCTCCATGCAGATCTCGTAGCGCGAGCGGATCTCCGTCTCCGTGTATATCTTGTGGCGCGTCAGCATATCGATGTTCTTTTTCTCAAGCAGCATGGGCAGCGCGTCCGGCGTGGTGCGCAGGTTGAGCAGACCGCGCTTCTCCACGGCCTCGTGGATCCATGCGTCGTCGTAGCCATTGCCGTTGAAGACGATGCGCTTATGTGCCTGGATGACCTCGCGGATCATGTCGTGCAGCTCGGCCTCGAAGTCGGCGGCGGCCTCCAGACGGTCGGCATAAATGCGCAGAGACTCAGCCACGGCCGCGTTCAGCATGGTATTGCAGTCGGCGATGGAGGCGGAGGAGCCGGGCATACGGAACTCAAACTTGTTGCCGGTGAAGGCGAAGGGGGAGGTGCGGTTGCGGTCGGTGGTGTCGCGGGGGAACTTGGGCAGGACATGGACGCCGAGCTTCATCAGCGTCTTCTCTGCCGCGTTATAGGCCGCATCCTGGTCGATGGCATCCAGCACCGCGCCGAGCTCCTCGCCGACAAAGACGGAGACGACGGCGGGAGGCGCCTCGTTCGCACCGAGGCGGTGGTCGTTGCCGGCGGTCGCCACGGAGAGGCGGAGCAGATCCTGATAGTCGTCCACAGCCTGCAGCACGGCGCAGAGGAAGACGAGGAACTGGGCGTTCTCGATGGGCGTGTCGCCCGGAGTGAGCAGGTTGATGCCGGTATCGGTGGCCATCGACCAGTTGTTGTGCTTGCCGGAGCCGTTGACGCCGGCAAAGGGCTTCTCATGGAGCAGGCAGGCAAGCCCGTGCTTCGTGGCGACGCGCTGCATGACCTCCATGGTGAGCTGGTTGTGGTCGGTGGCGATGTTGGTGGTGGAATAGATGGGCGCAAGCTCATGCTGGGCGGGCGCGACCTCGTTGTGCTCCGTCTTGGCAAGCACGCCGAGCTTCCACAGCTCCTCGTTCAGGTCGGCCATGTAAGCCGCCACGCGGGGCTTGATCGCACCGAAGTAGTGGTCGTCAAGCTCCTGTCCCTTGGGCGGACGAGCGCCGAACAGGGTGCGTCCCGTGAAGACGAGATCCTTGCGCTTCTCGAACAGCGCCTTGTCCACGAGGAAGTATTCCTGCTCCGCGCCGGCGCAGGTGCGCACGCACTTGACGTTGTCGTTGCCGAAGAGCCGCAGGATGCGCAGCGCCTGCTTGTTGAGCGCCTGCATGGAGCGCAGCAGCGGGGTCTTCTTGTCGAGTGCCTCGCCGCCGTAGGAGCAGAACGCGGTGGGGATGCAGAGAGTCTTGCCCTTGATGAAGGCATAGCTGGTGGGGTCCCAAGCGGTATAGCCGCGCGCCTCAAAGGTGGCGCGGAGGCCGCCGGAGGGGAAGGAGGAGGCGTCCGGCTCGCCGCGGATAAGCTCCTTGCCGGAGAAGTCCATGATGACGCGGCCGTCCGGCGCGGGGGTGATGAAGCTGTCGTGCTTCTCGGCGGTGATGCCGGTCATGGGCTGGAACCAGTGGGTGAAGTGGGTCGCACCGTGGGCGACCGCCCAGTCCTTCATGGCGGAGGCGACGGCGTTCGCCACCTCGGTGTCAAGGCGCTCGCCCTCGTCGATGGTCTTCTTCAGCGACTGGTAGACAGAGGCCGACAGGGTGGCCTTCATAACACGGTCGTCAAATACGAGGCTTCCGAAATAATCCGCTACGTTTTCCATAATGAAATATCTCCTTTCCTGAAAGCGGGCACCGCATGGCGCGCCCGATAAATACACGAAAAAGGCGTCAAGGAGCCGTTTGCTCCAAGACGCCTTTGCCTTATACTCGGGCATTTTACGCGCTCATGCGGCGCTTGTCAAGCATTTTTTCGCTTTTTCGGGAAAGGAATTGACAAAAGGGGCGCACGGTGCTAAAATCTGCGGATGTGAGCAAGGGCGTTCACCTGTGTGGGAGGGCAGTGATCCGGGACATAGGTGGACGTCCCGCTCTTTTTGTAAAAACACACGCGCCCGTGAGGGTGGGAGGGCTTTGTATGAACTATTCCAAGTCGGAGGTCCTGCAGTTCGCGGCGGAGGAGGATGTGAAATTCATCCGTCTTGCCTTCTGCGACGTGTATGGCCGCCAGAAGAATATCTCCATTATGCCCGAGGAGCTGCCGCGGGCGTTTGACTACGGCATCGCCATCGACGCCTCGGCCATCGCGGGCTTCGGCGGCGAGATACACTCCGACCTGCTGCTCCATCCCGACCCGTCGACGCTGACCGTGCTGCCCTGGCGGCCGGAGCATGGACGCGTGGTGCGTATGTTCTGCGCCATCACGAGGCCGGACGGCACGCCCATCGAGGCCGATGTCCGCACGCTGCTGCAGACGGCGGTGCGGGAGGCCGCAGAAAAGGGACTGCACTTCGCCTTCGGCTCGGAGATGGAATTTTACCTCTTCCGGCAGGGTGAGGACGGCAAGCCGACGACCATCCCCTATGACAACGCGGGCTATATGGACATCGCCCCCGGCGACAAGGGCGAGAACATACGGCGGGAGATCTGCCTCACGCTGGAGCAGATGGGCATACGCCCGGAGAGCTCCCACCATGAGGAGGGGCCGGGTCAGAACGAGATCGACTTCCGCTATTCCGACCCGCTCACGGCGGCGGACAACGCTCTGACCTTCCGTGCCGTCGTCAACACCATCGCCGCGCGCAGCGGCCTCTGCGCCGATTTCTCGCCCAAGCCGCTGGCGGAGCAGGCCGGGAACGGTATGCACATCAACATCTCCGCCAAGAGCGTCACGGGGCGCGATGTGATGCCGCAGGTCATCGCGGGCATACTCGCGCATATCCGCGAAATGACGCTGTTTTTCAACACCGTGGAGGCGTCCTACCGCCGCTTCGGCGCGAAGAAGGCGCCGCGCTACATCACCTGGTCGAGCGAAAACCGCTCGCAGCTCATCCGCATCCCGGCGGCGCAGGGCGAATACCGCCGCGCCGAGCTTCGCTCGCCCGATCCGCTCTGCAACCCCTATCTCGCGTTCGCGCTGCTCATATGGGCGGGGCTGGACGGCGTGGAGCAGGCGCTCAAGCTGCCGCCCGCGGCGGATGTGAACCTCTATACGGCCGATGAGTCGCTGCGCGAGGGCTTTGCGTCCCTGCCGGGAACGCTGGACGAGGCACGGGCGGCTGCCGCCGGAAGCGGCTTCATCGCGGGCTGTCTGCCGCGCTCCGTGCTGGACAGCTATCTGGAGTAACGGGATGGATCTGCAGGAGCGGCGATACAGCGCACTGCTGGTGTCCGCGTCGGAGAAGACGACACGGGCGCTCACGGCGCTGCTGCCCGAAAACCGCTACGGGCCGGCCGTATGCGAGACGGACGCGGCGGGTGCGCGGCGGCGGCTCGCGGAGCGCGGCTTTGACCTCGTGCTCATCAACGCCCCGCTGCCGGATGAGTTTGGTGCGCTGCTGGCGCAGGATCTGTGTGAGCGCAGCGCCATGGGTGTGCTGCTGCTCGTCCCCGCCGAGCATTACCCGGACGTGCAGGGACGGCTGTCGCCCTACGGCGTGTTCGTGCTGTCCAAGCCCTGCACCGGGCAGATGATCACTCAGTCGCTGACGCTCGTATGCGCCACGCGGGAGCGCCTGCGGCGCATGGAGAAGAAAAACGCCACGCTGGAAGAGAAAATGGAGGACATCCGCATCATCAACCGTGCCAAGTGGCAGCTCGTGGAGCAGCTGAAAATGACGGAGGCGCAGGCGCATCGCTTCATCGAAAAGCAGGCGATGGATCGCTGCGTCAGCAAGCGGGCGATCGCGGAGGATATTCTGTCCGCCTATAAATAAAGTAACAAAGGCCACGGATAAGGAGAAGCCATGACGAAGTATATTTTTGTGACCGGGGGCGTTGTGTCCGGCCTCGGCAAGGGGATCACGGCGGCGTCGCTCGGACGGCTGCTGAAGGCACGGGGGCTCAAGGTCGCGGCACAGAAGCTCGACCCCTACATCAACGTCGACCCCGGTACGATGAGCCCGTACCAGCACGGCGAGGTGTATGTCACCGAGGACGGCGCGGAGACCGATCTCGACCTCGGACACTATGAGCGCTTCATCGACGAGGATCTGAACAAGTATTCCAACCTCACGACGGGCAAGGTCTACTGGAACGTCCTCAATAAGGAGCGGCGCGGCGAGTACCTCGGCTCAACGGTGCAGGTCATCCCGCACATCACGAACGAGATCAAGGAATTTGTCTACCGCGTCGGGCGCAAGACGGACGCGGACGTGGTCATCACGGAGATCGGCGGCACCACCGGCGACATCGAATCCCAGCCGTTTCTGGAGGCGGTGCGCCAGATATCGCTCGAGGTCGGGCGGGAGAACAGCCTGTTCATCCACGTCACGCTCGTGCCCTTCCTGCGCGGCTCGGACGAGCATAAGTCCAAGCCCACCCAGCACTCCGTCAAGGAGCTTCGCGGCATGGGCATCAGCCCGGACATCATCGTCCTGCGCTGTGACGAGCCGCTGGAGCCGGAGATATTCCACAAGATCGCCATGTTCTGCAACGTCAAGAGCGACTGCGTGATCGAGAACATCACCATCCCCTGTTTGTACGAGGCGCCGCTCATGCTCGAAAAGGCGGACTTCTCCGCCATCGTGTGCCGGGAGCTTGGCCTTGAGACCCGCGAGCCGGAGCTCGGTGAATGGCGGGCGTTGGTGCGGCGCATCAAGGAGAGCCGCGAGACGGTGGAGATCGGGCTGGTGGGCAAATATACCCAGCTCCACGACGCCTATCTCTCCGTGGCGGAGGCGCTGCGCCATGCGGGCTATGCGCTGGGCGCGGAGGTCGACATCCGCTGGATCGACTCCGAGGCGCTGACGGAGGAGAACGTGGAAGGCTTTCTTGCGCCGCTGGACGGCATTCTCGTCCCCGGCGGCTTCGGCGACCGCGGCATCGCCGGTATGATACTGGCAGCGCGCTATGCGCGGGAGCACGGCAAGCCCTACTTCGGCATCTGCCTCGGTATGCAGGTGGCCGTCATCGAATATGCCCGCCATGTTGCGGGGCTCACGGACGCGAACTCCGGCGAGTTCGACCCGGGCTGTGCCCATAAGGTCATCGACTTCATGCCCGGCCAGAGCGAGGAGATCAGCAAGGGCGGCACCCTGCGCCTCGGCGCGTATCCCTGCCACATCAGGACGGGGACGACGATGGAGCGCTGCTACGGCGCGGAGGTCGTTCAGGAGCGCCACCGCCACCGTTATGAGGTCAACAACGACTTCCGCGACACGCTGGAGGCGGCGGGACTCTGCTTCAGCGGCCTGTCCCCGGACGGACGTCTTGCGGAGGCGGCGGAGCTTGGCGACCGCGAGTTCTTCGTCGGCGTGCAGTATCATCCGGAGTTCAAAAGCCGTCCCAACCGGCCCCATCCGCTGTTCAAGGGCTTCGTGGCGGCGTCCATTCACGAAAAGGAAAGGGGAATGTGCTGATGTGCGGCATTGTTGGTTTTACCGGAACGCAGGCGGCGGCACCTGTTCTGCTGGAGGGGCTCAAGAAGCTCGAGTACCGCGGCTATGACTCCGCCGGTATCGCCGTCCAGCAGGATGGTCATATCCAGACAGCCAAGGCTTCGGGGCATCTCGACAAGCTATGTGCGCTGACGCACGACGGCGCGGACGTGCCCGGCTGCTGCGGCGTCGGCCACACCCGCTGGGCGACCCACGGTGCGCCCACCGTGTCGAACGCCCATCCGCACCTGTCAAACGACGGCCTCTTTGCCGTCGTCCACAACGGCATTATCGAAAATTACGCGCAGCTCAAGGAGGAACTCTGTGCCAAGGGCTTCCAGTTCAACAGCGAGACGGACACCGAGGTGGTCGTCCACCTGCTGGATATGTACTATACCGGCGATTTAAAGGCCGCCGTCATGAAAACGGCGGCGCGGCTGGAGGGCTCGTATGCGCTGGGCGTGGTGTGTGCGGATCATCCGGGGCAGCTTGCGGCCATCCGCTGTGCAAGCCCGCTGATCCTGGGCGTCGGCGTGGGCGAGAATTTCTTCGCCTCCGACGTAACGGCGCTCATCGGCCACACGCGCAACGTCATCTATCTCGAGGACGGCGAGTTCGCGCTCCTGTCTCCGGAGAAAATTCGTGTGTTCGACTGCGCCGGTGAGGAAATTCAGAAATCCGTCACCCGCGTGGCGTGGTCGATGGAGGCCGCCGAAAAGGGCGGGTATGACCACTTCATGCTCAAGGAGATCATGGAGCAGCCGCGGGCGCTCAAGGCGACCATCGACCCGCGCATCAAGGACGGTCATATCGAGCTGGACGGGGTCCAGTTTGACCCCGACTGGCTTGCCGGTCTGCACAGCATCGTCATCACGGCCTGCGGCTCGGCGTATCACGCCGGCTGCGTCGGGCGCTATGTCATGGAGGAACTCTGCCGCATCCCGGTGCAGGCGGAGGTGGCGAGCGAGCTGCGCTATCGCAACCCCATCATCGACGAGCATACGCTGGTCGTCGTGATATCCCAGTCCGGCGAAACGGCGGACACCATCGCCGCCATGAAGGAGTGCAAGGCGCGCGGCGCGCGGACGCTCGCCATCGTCAACGTCGTGGCGAGCACCGTGGCAAAGCTCGCCGACGACGTACTCTATACCTGGGCGGGGCCGGAGATCGCCGTGGCGACGACCAAGGGCTATACGACGCAGGTCGCGGTGCTCACGCTGCTCGCGGTGTATATCGCGGAGAAGCTGGGACGCATCTCCGCCGAACGCAGCGCCGAGCTGGTGCACGGCATCTGCGCTCTGCCGGAGCGCTGCCAGCGCGCCATCGATCTCAACCGCCATATGCCCTATCTGGCACAGCGCTACCACGACAAGAGCTCCCTGTTCTACATCGGCCGCAACCTCGACTACGCCGTCTGCCTGGAGGCGTCGCTCAAGCTCAAGGAGATAAGCTACATCCACTCCGAGGCCTATGCCGCCGGTGAGCTCAAGCACGGCACGATCGCCCTCATCGACGAGGGACGGCTTGTCGTGGCGCTCGCCTGCTATCAGGCGCTGTTCGACAAGCTCATGGGCAACATCAAGGAGGTCAAGGCGCGCGGGGCGCGTGTGCTGGCCGCCGTGCAGGAGGGCGACCGCCGCATCTTCGCCGAGGCGGACGATGTGGTCTTCGTGCCGCAGACCGACCCCCTGCTGCTGGCGATCCCGGAGATCATCCCCATGCAGCTCTTCGCCTACTACGTCGCCAAGGAAAACGGCTGCGACATCGACAAGCCCAAGAACCTCGCCAAATCGGTGACGGTCGAATAAAGAGGCTCTATATCAATAGTTGGGGTGCCCCACATAACAAAACCATCGAGAGAGCGTGTACGCAGGTGCGCGCTCTTTTGTTATGCGCAGATGGAGCAGAAGAGGATCCGTTTGCAGAAGGATAACGTACAATAATTTTCGCAGGTCGAAAACGGGGGCTTTTTGACAGAAAAAGCGGCGCAAAAAAATTTCGCAGAGTTACATTCTCTGCGAAACGGCGTCAAAAAAGATTGGAATATCAACGTTTTTTCGCACGGAGATACGGCTTTGACGAGGATTTTGACG
>CAVEQW010000059.1:0-16710 GCA_963618155.1 Alloprevotella sp. | reverse complement strand
AAGTATAAGTTTGTCATCAACGGCATTGACGGCGATGCAAAGCTGCTTAAGGCCATTGACTTCACCGTGACGTTTAACGGTGCTGCAGTAAATCTTGATACCTGGGAAGGCAAGCTTCTGCCCACGGGTGCGGAAGCAGGCACCGGTGAGGAGGCCGGAACCTCTTCTTCTCTCGTCATTTCCGGCCATATGAAGGAAGACGCCGGCAACGAGTATCAGGGACTTTCCATCGAGGGCATTTCCGTCACCGTCTATGCAGCGCAGTATACATATGAGTTCGACAGCAGCAACAACCAGTATGACCTGAGCAGTATGTATGTGTTTGACGATTATGTCTATGCAACTCAAACGGTTGGCGATGGCGAAACCACGATCAACGGCGTGAATATCACCGCCACGCTCCCGGCCGGCAGCCTTGCTAGTGGTGTTACCAATGTCGCCCTCATCAAAAAGCCCACGGCGAACCCTGATAGTGTTGCGGTGCAGGCCGGCGAGTCCGCCCTTACCACCGATGTGAAGATCATCAACACCAGCTCCGAGCAGGTGATCACAGCCAATGAAGGTACCTACTTCACCATCGCCATCCAGCTCGGGCAGGTCGATCTGCAGAAGTTCTACCACAAGGGCGAAGCGTTGGATGAAGTTACGGAAGAGTTCACCAAAGCCGGACAGTATAAATACGACTTCACCACCGGCGTTGTTACCTTCACCACGGACAGCTTCTCCACCTTCACCGCCGTGTTCAAATTCGCCGGCGGCGACGGAAAGGAAAACACCCCCTACCTGATCGCCACCAAGGAGCATTTCCAGGCGCTGAATGATGAGTGGGAAGACGAAGAGTTTAATTATTACAAGATCATCGACGGCGTGAGCACACTTGATCTGAGCGATGTCGGAAAAGTTAACCTGTACGGTGTGTTTGACGGGAACAACGCCACCATCAAAACAAATCAGTGCCTGTTTGATGCTGTGGGCGTGGGCAGCGGCACACAAGAAACGTCGGTCATTAAAAATTTGAGGGCTGTGGTTGATCATTCCGGTAACGCGCTTGTGTTTACCGTCTATAGCCCTGAGATAACTTTTGACAATGTCCATATTTCCGGCGTATTTGAGGGCAACTGGAATATGGCGGCATTCGTAAGTTACGGCAGTAAGAATTTCCACGAAACAGGCTTTGATTACACACTAAACTTTACTAATTGTTTTTGCGATGCAAAAATCTACAGCAAGCAAAATGACAATGCGGCAGTGCTTGTTGGCCACAGCTACTCCGGAGACGGCAAAGCCACAATAAAGGTTGATAGCTCGACGAACAGTGGAATCAAAAACGCGGAAATCTACGCAGTGAGAGAAAGCGCGCATGGCTGCTTGTATTATGGCAATGAATACGCTACCGTTAACGTTTATGTGGATGAAAGTATGCTGGAAAATGTGCAAAATGCACAGAAAGTAACCGCAGAAAAAATTCCGGACAACACCATTAATAAAGAGACAGATGCATACACACTGACTCCGGCAGAAGGTACAGCAACTGTGTTGGCAACGGTGACCGCGCAGCTGACAGCGTATGATGAAAATAACGAAAAAATACCGGATGAGAGTGGGATAACGTTTACGCTGCGCCCTGGAACGACCTATACCGCCGCGAGTGGTGAGAAAATCAGTCTTTTTGGAACCTTTGACGCAGTGGAAATCAAAAACGAACTGACAGATAGCGGAACGCCGGAGTACAAAATCGTTACTGGCGATAAAGGAACTAAAACGCTGGAAGTGTACACGAACAGCCCGAACAAATATCTGACCGGAGCGATAAGGATTACTGCCACGCAGTACGACGCCGAAGGCAATGTAAGTTCTGCGGGCACGCTGGATATTGCCAACTCAACCAGCGAGCCGAAAGATGGAAGTGTCAATTGGACTGTGCATTAACCAACCCAGCCTCCCTTAACCCCCGCCTTTTGTTTGCTGGGCGGGGATAGAGGAACCGGCAAGTCCCGTTTGGGGCTTGCCGGTTTTTTGCGGTGCGCGGCGCTTGACAAGCGGGGCCTCTGAATGGATAATATAGCATCATATATTTCCCGGCAGAAGGAGCGCAGGCATGACCGAATCGAAGATATACATCGGGCTGAACGACCTCACGACGAACACCCAGCTCTTTGCGGACGAGAAATACATCCGCATACTCCGCAGCGTTTGCTATTCCTATAAGGTACCCTTCTCCTTCGGGGTGCAGGAGGGCGGCTATGTCTATGAAAACGGCGACTATGCCCGCGAGACGAGCCTTGTCCTCACGCTCATCGACGCGGAGAAGGCCGTTGTCGACGACATCGCCCGCGACCTCTGCGCCTTTTTCCACCAGGAGTCCGTCCTCGTCACCGAGAGCCGGATCGAGGCCAAGCTCGTCCGCGAGCGCCTCGACTACAGCGGCACCGTCCGGCAGGATAAGGATTGAATTTCTCTGATCTGCACCAGCCCAAAGCCTCCCTTTACACAAGGGAGCCATGGGCACTACCGCGCCGCAACAGATTTTCGCTTTCACAAAAGGAACACCCCATGAAACAGACCATTGTCCATTCCTTTCGCTATTCCCTCCGGCTGAGCCTCCCCATTTTCATCAGCTTCGTCCCCGTGGGGCTTGCCTACGGCATACTCATGCAGAGCGCGGGCTACGGCTGGATGTGGTGCGCCGCGTGCTCCTTTCCATCGCCGGCGGAACGCTCTGCTGCATGCTCCTGACCCAGCTCGTGTTCTGACGACAGGCTCTGACATTCTCTCCCGTTGCAATGCGGTCTTTTCCGTGATATAATTAACACCGTTAACAAAAATCCGGGCTTGTTGACGAGCTCACAGGAAGGGAGCCCTCTATGGAACGGAAGCGACCGAACGCGCCGCAGGTGGAGACGCCGCTGCGGCACAATATCCTCAAAATGCCGGACGCGTGCTATGCGGCCAGCGGCATCCGCATCTTTGGCCGCCGCATCAAGACGCTCGTATTCACCACGGACATCGCCATCATCCGCAACTGCGACGCGGACGCCGTGTTCGCGGTCTACCCCTTTACGCCGCAGCAGGCCATCAGCGAGGCCATCATCAAGGCCGCTTATATCCCCGTGTTCTGCGGCGTCGGCGGCGGCACGACCAAGGGTCTGCGCACGCTGGGGCTTGCCAAGGATGTGGAGAGCCAGGGCGCCATGGGCGTCGTCATGAATGCGCCCATCTCCGACCTGAATCTGGCCGGTGTCGCCAAGGCGGTGGACATCCCCGTCGTCATCACCGTCGTGAGCGCCGACACGGATATCGGCGCGCGGCTGCTCGCCGGTGCGTCCATCCTCAACGTCGCGGGCGGCGCGGCGACGGCGGATATCGTGGCGAAGATACGGGAGAGCTGGCCGGACGTGCCCATCATCGCCTCCGGCGGCAGCACCAACGAGAGCATCGCCCGCACGATCGAGGCGGGCGCGAACGCCATCACCTACACCCCGCCCAGCACGGCGGAGCTTTTCAGCTCGACGATGGCGAAATACCGCGACATGGGCTGATATTTCTATTGCACGGAAGGCAGCGTATGGCCAACATCCTTGAAATCCAAGACCTTGACGCCCCGGAGCTCGACGTATACGCCCGGCTGACGGAGGGGCAGCTCAAAAACCGGCGGGAGCCGGAAAAGGGGCTGTTTATCGCGGAAAGCCCCAAGGTGATCGAGCGGGCGCTCGACGCGGGCTATGAGCCGGTATCGCTGCTCATGGAGCACCGCCACATCGAGGGACAGGCGGCGGGCGTGATCGCCCGCTGCGGCGATATCCCGGTCTATACCTCCACATTGGAGCTGCTGACACAGCTCACGGGCTTTGCGCTCACACGCGGCGTGCTCTGCGCCATGCGGCGCAGGCCGCTGCGCTCCGTGGAGGAGATATGCGCCGGTGCGCGGCGTATCGCCGTGCTTGAAAACGTGATGAATCCGACGAACGTCGGCGCGATCTTCCGCAGTGCGGCGGCGCTCGGGCTGGATGCCGTGCTGCTCACCCCGGCCTGCAGCGACGCGCTGTACCGCCGCTGCGTCCGCGTGAGCATGGGCACGGTGTTCCAGATCCCGTGGACGGTCATCGGCGAGCGTCTCTCTGACTGGCCGCAGCCGGGGCTTGCGCGCCTGCGTGCGCTCGGCTTCTCCACGGCGGCCATGGCGCTGCGCGGCGACTCCATTCCCATCGACGACCCGTCGCTCGCGGCGGAGGAGCGCCTCGCCATCGTGCTCGGCACGGAGGGCGACGGGCTTGCCGGCTTCACCATCGCGGCCTGCGACCACTGCGTCCGCATCCCCATGAGCCACGGCGTCGACTCTCTCAACGTCGCCGCCGCCTCCGCCGTCGCGTTCTGGCAGCTTTCGCGGCCGGGATAAATAAGCGTTTTTTTCCGCAAAAATGCCGCTAAATCGTTGCAATCGCGGGCAAGATATGCTATGATTACCGAGTTATATACAAAACACAAAAGGAGACCGAGTTATGAACAAGACTGAGCTTATCAAGGCCGTCGCCGAGAAGACCGGCGAGAGCCAGGCTGCTGCCGCCAAGTGTGTGGCCGCTGTTTTTGATTCCATCACGGACGCCCTGAAGGCCGGCGACACCGTCAGCCTCATCGGCTTCGGAACCTTTGGCACCAAGAAGACCGCCGAGCGCACGGGCCGCAACCCCCAGACCGGCGCGGAGATCAAGATCGCTGCCCGCACCAACCCCTTCTTCAAGGCCGGCAAGGGTCTGAAGGACTCCGTCGCGGAGTAATAGCCCAAAAACGGAAGTCCTTTTGCGGACTTCCGTCTTTTTATGCCCGCAGTCGGAAAAACACGGGAGATCAGCCGCGTCCGGCGGCAATACGAGGTATCAATATGGATCGCATACTGCGCGCCGTCGCTGCCGACGGCTTTGTCAAAATGGCCGTGATCGACGGCCGCGCGCTCGTCCAGCGGGCGCGTGAAATACACGACTGCTCCCCCACGGCGGCTGCCGCGCTCGGACGGACGCTCTGTGCGGCCTCTCTGCTCGGCAATATGCTCAAGGAGGAGCGCGCCACCCTCACCATCCGCATCAGCGGCGGCGGCCCTGCCGGGTCCATCATCGCCGTGTCCGACCATGAGGGCAACGTGCGCGGCCTCCTCGAAAACCCCGGCGTCGAGCTGCCGCTCCGGGCGGACGGAAAGCTCGATGTCGGCGGCGCCGTCGGGCATGACGGTATGCTGACCGTGAGCCGCGACATTGGCCTCCGGGAGCCGTACATCGGCTCCACGGCGCTTGTCAGCGGCGAGATCGCCGAGGATCTGACCGCCTATCTGCTCGAAAGTGAGCAGGTGCCCTCCGCCTGTGCGCTGGGCGTGCTCGTCGACCGCGACCGAAGCATACGCGCCGCCGGCGGCTTCATCGTCCAGCTCATGCCGGGTGCGGACGACTCGCTCATCGAGAAGCTGGAGGAGAATATCTTCCTCATGGATCAGCTCACGACCGTCCTGGACGAGGACGGCGCGGAGGCGCTCTTTGACCAGGTCCTGCGCGGCATGGACTACACGCTGCTCGAGACCTCGCCCGTGGAGTACCGCTGCGGCTGCAGCCGCAAGCGCGTGGCGGAGGCGCTGCGCTGCCTCTCCGACGACGAGCTGCGCGATATCCGCGCCGACGGCAAGGACATAGAGGTCGGCTGCGACTTCTGCGGCACAAGCTATGTCTTCACCCCGCAGGAGCTTGCCGCGTTGAAAGACGAAACGGCTGACTGACCCTTATATACAGCAAAACGGCGACCCGTGCGGGCCGCCGTTTTTTATGCGGATGTGGTTTACACGCGCTTGTCGGTCTTGGGGGGCTCGCCCATGACGAGGCGGGCGCGCTTGCGGGCGGATTCGGTCTGGAGCGTGTCCAGCGTGACCGCTGCGAGCAGAACGACACCGAGCGCAACGCTCTGCCAGTACTGGTTCATGTTCAGGAAGTTCATGCCGGAGTTCAGCACGCCGATGATGAGCACGCCGACGACCATGTTCGACATCTTACCGCCGCCGCCGCCCATCTTGATGCCGCCGAGCATACAGCCGGCCATGACGGTGAACTCTGCGCCGACGCCCATGGTGTTGTTGACGGCGCCGATGCGGCCGATGTTGACGACCTGCGCCACACCGAAAAAGAAGCCGGCGAGCGCGAAGATGAGGATGCGCATTTTCGCCACGGAAACACCGGACAGCGCCACCGCGTCAGGGTTGGAGCCCATGGCATAGACGTTGCGGCCAAAGTGGGTCTTGTTGAGGATGAACGCGCCGAGCGCCACCATCACGATGGCGACGAGCACGCCGGTCTTGAGCGCGCCGGAGCCGATGGAGATGTTGTAGCCGCCGAGCAGCTTGAAGCCGTCGGACAGGTTGCGGTAGGTCTTGCTGACACCGCCGGACAGCAGGAAGGTCGCGCCGTTCAGGATGTACTGCGTGGCGAGTGTGATGATGAAGGGGAAGACCTTCAGCCACGCATACACCGCGCCGTTGAACGCCGAGAGCGCCACGGCCAGCGCGATGCCCACGAGGATGGTCAGGAAGAAGCCGTTGCCGCCGAACCATTCAAGGTTCATAAGCGCCATCACGATGCCGACCGTGGAGACCAGGTAGCCGGTGGACAGGTCCATGCCGCCGCCCAGCATGATGAGCGTGATGCCGACGCCGATGATGAGCAGATAGGCGTTCTGTCCCAGAATGTTCAGCAGGTTCGCCAGACTGAGGAAGTCACGCCCTGTGACGGACTTGCAGAGGATCTGGAACGCGATGAGCAGGACGATGAGGACGACGACCATCATCATGTCCTTGAGCTTGTCAGTGATCTTTTTCATGTGTTCTCCCCCGTTTCAGGTTTATCGTTTGCGCCGGTGGAGGCGAGGTCGAGGATGCGCTCCTGGGAGAATTCATCCTTTTCCAGCGTTCCGGCCATGCATTTTTCGCCGAATACCACAATGCGGTCGCTCATGCCGAGCAGCTCCTCCATGTCGGAGGTGACCATGATGATGGCCTTGCCCTGCTCCACGAGCCCGTTCATGAGCTCGTATATCTCATACTTCGCGCCCACATCGATGCCGCGCGTCGGCTCGTCGAAGATGATAACGTCGACATCGGCGGCGAGCGCCTTGCCGACAACGACCTTCTGCTGGTTGCCGCCGGAGAGGTTCAGCACCAGCGTTTTGTCCAGATTCGGCGCCTTGATGCGCATGGAGCTGCCGTAGTAGTCGGCGATCTCCTTCTCCTTTTTCCGGCTGACGACGCCGAGCTTCGATATTTTTCCGAGGACGTTATAGACAAGGTTCCAGCTGATCGTCTCGGTCAGGAAGCAGCCCTCGCGCTTGCGGTCCTCCGGGCAGAGGCCGATGCCGTATTTGTGCATCGCGTCGGCGGGGCTTTTGATGTTGGCCTTTTCGCCCTTGACATAGATGTCGCCCCACTGCTTATGCACCTCGCCGAAGATGACCTTCATGATCTCCGTGCGTCCCGCGCCGACAAGGCCGGACACGCCGAGGATCTCGCCCTTATGGACGGCAAAGGAGATGTTCTTCACGCCGTTGCCCGTGAGGTTGACGACCTCGAGCGCCGTCTCGCCGGGCGTGACGCTGCGCGGCGGGAAGGTCTGGGTCATTTCGCGGCCGACCATGTATTTGATAAGCTCGGCGCGATTCGTCTCGGCTGTGACAAGCGTGGTGATGTATTCGCCGTCGCGCAGGACGGAGACCTTATCGGATATGTCGAATATCTCGTCAAGGCGGTGGGAAATGTATATGATCGCAACACCCTCTGTCCGCAGCTTGCGGATGATCCGCATAAGGATCTCCACCTCCGCGATGGACAGCGGCGCCGTCGGCTCATCCAAGATCAGCATACGCGCATTTTTGGAGACGGCCTTGGCGATCTCCACGATCTGCATATGACCGGGCGTGAGCTCGCGCACCGGCGTGGACGGGTCGATGTTCACGCCGAAGTCGTCAAACAGCTCCTTGGCTCTTTCGTTCATGCGCTTCTGGTTGACAAGTCCCCTCGTTTTCTCGCCGTAGCAGATGTTTTCCGCCGCAGAGAGAACGTCGATGAGGTTGAATTCCTGATAGATGCACTCGATGCCATGCTTCCGCGCCAGCGCCGGATTCATGGCCGCAATGGTCTCGCCATCGACCGTGATGCTGCCGCCGTCGGGCGCGTGTGCACCGGTGATGGTTTTAATAAGGGTGGATTTCCCCGCGCCGTTTTCGCCGACGATGGCGTGTACCTCGCCGGGGTAGAAGTCGATGGAGACGTTATTCAGCGCCACCACGCCGGGGTAATACTTGACGATGTCGTGCAGGGAGAGAACGGGTGTTTTATTTTCCAAATGGATGCACCTCTTTATCGTATGGGGTAAAATCGGAAGAGGCGGCGCGAAGGCTTTCGCGCCGCCTCGGAGCTTGCTTTATGCGCTCAGATCAGGTGTGCTCGTACTCGGCGGCGGGGTTCTCCTCGCCGAAGGACCAGATCGCCTCATAGCCGTAGACGTTGACGGAGCTGACCGTGTCGTAGTAGGTCTCGCCAAACGCCCACTCATAGCCCTCGATGCCGCAGACACCGAGAAGGATGTCGGCCAGACGCTCGCCGGTCAGCAGCGGGGTGATGATGACGTCGGGGCTGTAGGTCTCGGCAAAGGCCGCCAGCGCGTCATAGGAAGCGCCGAGCTCAGCCTTGGTCTCGTCGCCGTAGGGCATGGGAAGATCGCCGTAGGTGGAGTAGCCCTTGATGGCGTTCGCGGAGTTGTCCGCCAGAGCCTCGTCATACAGGCCGCTGAAGGTGGAGTCCTCGGCATAGCAGGGGATCACGCAGTAGTCGGCAAGGTCAAGGCCGTTCTGGTCGCAGTAGTCGGCGATCGCGTCGGCCGCGCCCATGGCCTCCTCCGGCTCATAGGCGATGAAAATGTGGCAGTCGGGGTGCGCACCCAGCACGTCCTGCGCGTTGTCATAGGCGGTGGAGTAGGGGCTGCCCGTGCCGTAGGCGACGGTCTCGGAGACCATCACGAGGGAATCGGACTTCTCGATGGTGCCGACAATGGCGTTGGAGCGGTACACGCCGTCACGGATGTCATAGAAGTCATCCACGGCGACCTCATACTTGCCATCGGCGTTGGTGGGGATGCTGCCGCCGGCGGCGACACGCTGCGCGACCCAGTCCTCCGCGGCCTGCACCGCGAACATACCGGTGATGGAGTAGGCGGTATAGACGTTGCCGGAGATGGGGTAGTCGGGGTCGGCGCCCAGCATGGCGACGGCGATGCCGGCGTCCAGAGCCTCGGCGACCACGTCCTGGAGCATCTCAACGTCCATGGCGGCGATCATCAGCGCGCCGACGTTGCCGGCGGCGATGGCGTCCTCCACGAACTGGACCTGGTTGGCGGGGTTGCCCTCAGCGTCCTTCTTGACGTAGGTGAAGCCCTCAGCCTTCATGATCTCGCCCATGGCGTCGTTGATCATGACAAGACCCTCGGCGCTCGTCGTGGGCAGGATGGACCAGACCTCAAGATTGCCGTTCCAGGTAAAGTCGATCGGGGCGGCTTCCTCCGCCGTCTCGGTCTCCTCAGCAGCCTCGGTGGTTTCCTCGGCAGGCTCTGCGCCATCGGCGAGCTTCGCCTCCACAGCGGCGAGGCGGGACTCGATGTCGTCGAGCTTGGCAGCCGTTTCGTCGTCCAGCGTCGCCGTGCAGGCGCAGAGGCTGAACATCATGGCGACGGCCATAAGCAGTGCAAGAATCTTCTTCATCTTTCATTTCCTTTCTTTGAGAGAGTTTGTGCCAATACCTTGACGAATACATTATAGTTGCTTGCCAAACAAAAGTCAAGAAATGGGCTGGCCTCATTTGTGAATTTTTTTGGTTTCCGCCGCCCTTGGACGGGGTGCTTTTGTATATATGTACATATGACGCAGCAAATTCTTTAGCGAAATAAACTATTTGAAATTTCACGATAAAAAAATTTCATTTTCCTCTTGCAATTTTGTTTTGCATCGTTTATAATGCGTCCATACTGAAATTTCGGCATTGAATTTTTTCAAATAACTCAGGAGGAAAAACATCATGAAGAAACTGACATCCCTTCTTGCGCTGCTGATGATCGCCGCGCTGCTGGTCGGCTGCATGGCCGGCTGCTCCGGCTCCGGCTCCGACGACAGCGCTGCCGCCACCACCGAGACCAAGACCGAAGCGCCCGCTGCCGAAACCGCGGCGGACGATACCGCCGAGACTGCGGCCGACGACGGCGCGGTCGACCTCTCCTCCGTGTCCGCGAACCTGACGATGGGAACCGGCGGTGAGTCCGGCACCTACTACGCCTTTGGCGGCGCTCTCGCGAACTACATCGGCCAGAAGACCAAGGTCGCCATCAACGTCGTCTCCACCGGCGGCACCAAGGCGAACATTGTCGGCATCGACGACGGCATCTATGAGCTCGCCACCGTCCAGTCCGACGTCGCCACCTACGCCTACAACGGCACGAACGGCTTCGAGGACGGCGCCTACACCAGCTTCAGCGTTCTCGGCGCCCTCTATGCCGAGACCGTCCAGATCGTCACCTGCGACCCCGACATCAAGAGCGTTGCCGACCTCAAGGGCAAGAGCATCTGCGTCGGCGATGTGGGCAGCGGCACCTACTTCAACACCATCGACGTGCTGGCCGCCTATGACATGACCCTTGACGACATTACCCCCGTCTACCAGTCCTTCGGCGACTCCACCGAGTCCATCAAGGACGGCAAGATCGATGCCGCGTTCATCTGCGCCGGTGCGCCCACGGTCGCCATCTCCGACCTCGCCACCGCCAAGCCCGTCTACCTCATCTCCATCGACGACGAACATATGCAGACCCTGCTCGACTCCTGCCCCTGGTACGCCTCTCTGACCATCCCTGCCGGCACCTATGACGGCTTCGACGAGGACGCCACCACCATCACCGTCAAGGCGACGCTCATCTGCTCGGCCGATCTGGATGAGGATGTGGCCTATGCCATCGTTTCCACCATTTTCGACAACGCCGACGACATCACCACTCTCCACGCCAAGGGTGCGGAGCTTGACCTGACCTTCGCCACGGACGGCATCGCCATCCCGTTCAACGCCGGTGCTGCGAAGTACTACGCCGAGCACGGCATCGAGGTCGCCACGGCGGACTAAGATCCCAACGACATGAAACGGAGCGCCGTCCACGGGCGGCGCCCCACTTATATTTAATATGAATCTGTCAGATAGCCCGCACCGGCGCTTACAGTGCCCCAGCTCCCTTGCGTAAAGGGAGGCTTTGGAATGGCGCAGGGTCGAAGAAAATGCGCTTTGGGGCGATCTGATGCCAAACAAGAATCCAATATGGAGGTAAACCAGTATGGCGCTTCATAAAAACGACAAGGCCGCCGGCCCCGTTGTGACCGCCCCTGTGCAGCCGGATGACGGCATGGGCTTCGATCCGTCCGCCGTGGACGAGGTCATGAAGAAATATGACCGCGAGTCCAACACCCGCATCTGGGAGGGCTGGCAGAAGTGGGCCGTCTACGGCATCATGGCCGCCTATGCGCTGTTCGTGCTCTACGTCACGCTTTTTGCCACATGGCTTGATCTCGTGCGCTATCCCTCGTTCATGGCCGGTATCCTGCTCTGCGGCTATCTCATGTATCCGGCGAAAAAGGGGCTGCAAAAGGTCAATTTTATTCCCTGGTATGACTGGCTCATTCTTGTTCTCGGCACGGGCGCGTTCCTTTACATCACCTTCAACGCGCACGACCTCACCATCCGCGCCGTGAGCTACAAGTCCCTTTATACCTATGAGATCATCCTTGGCATCCTCGGTGTTCTCGCCCTCATCGAGCTTTGCCGCCGCTCCGTCGGTATCCCCATCCTCTGCGTGGCGGGCTTCTTCATGCTCTATGCGCTGTACTACTTCTGCTTCAACAAGGACCTCGGCGCGGTCAAGGCCATCGGGCAGGTCACCTACCGCCTCATGTACACGACCACCGGCGTTCTGACGACCCCCATCCAGGTCTGCGCCAAGTTTATCATCGTGTTCATCATCTTCGGCGCGTTCCTGGAGCGCACCGGCATTGCCAACTTCTTTATCGAGATCGCGAACTGCCTCTTCGGCTCCGCCGCCGGCGGCCCCGCCAAGGTCGCGGTCGTCTCCTCCGCCCTCTGCGGCATGGTGTCCGGCTCCTCGGTCGGCAACACGGTCACGACCGGCTCCGTCACCATCCCCATGATGAAGCGCACCGGCTACCGTCCCGACTTCGCGGGCGCGGTGGAGGCCGCGGCTTCGACCGGCGGTCAGATTATGCCCCCCATTATGGGCGCTGCCGCGTTCCTCATGGCGGAGTATGTGGGCGTGCCCTACTCCAACATCATTGTCCGCGCCATTCTTCCGGCGTTCCTCTACTTCCTCGGCATCTTCATCGGCGTCCATCTCGAAGCGAAAAAGAGCGGGCTTAAGGGCTTAAGCCGCGACCAGCTCCCGAAGTTCCGGTCGCTGGTGAAGCACACCTATCTGCTGCTGCCCCTCATCATCCTTGTCTACCTCGTCTCCTCCGGCACACGCACGATGGCCTTCTCCGCCGCCATCGCCATCATATTTGCCGTCGCCGCCGCGAACTTTGCGAAGAACCCGGCTTTCTCGGCCATCGGCTGCGCGGCGCTGCTCGTATATCTCTTTGTTCCGCTGTCCACGCTTCTGACGACGCTCGTGCTGCTCGTGGGTGTGGCTTCCTGCCTCATCTCCATGCTGAAAAAGGATGTCGTCATGACGCCGGGTGTGTTCTTTGACGCTCTCGCCAACGGCGGTAAGGGCTCCATCTCCGTGGCGGCTGCCTGCGGTATCGCGGGCATCATCGCCGGCTGCATCACCATGACCGGCCTCGCCTCCCAGATCATCTCGGCCGTTGTCGCGCTTAGCGGCGGACACCTCTTCATCGCCATGCTGCTCACCATGATCTGCTGCATCATCCTTGGCATGGGCGTTCCCACGACCGCCAACTACTGCATCATGGCCTCCACCTGCGCGCCCATCCTCATCCAGCTCGGTATGCCCACCATGGCCGCGCACTTCTTCGTGTTCTACTTCGGCATCGTGGCCGACATCACGCCGCCGGTCGCGCTTGCGGCCTTCGCCGGTGCCGCCATCGCCAAGGCCAACCCCATGAAGACCGGCTTCAACGCCACGAAGCTCGCCATCGCCGCGTTCATCATCCCGTATATCTTCGGTCTGAACCCCGCGATGCTGCTCATGGACACCAACGCGCTGGAGGTCATCCAGATCATCATCACCTCCACCATCGGCATGATCGGCGTGGCCGCTGCGCTGGAGGGCTATCTCCACGGCACGCTGCTCTGGCCGCTGCGTATCCTCATCGCCGCCGGTGGCCTGCTGCTCATCGACCCCGGCACCATGACCGACATCGTCGGCATCGTGATTGTCGCCGCCATCTTCGCGTTCCAGCTTTTCCGCGAGAAAAAGCAGGCGGCAGCCGCCTGACGCATAGGTCAGACTGTCAAAAACAGCGCCCCGGCTCCCTTGTGTAAAGGGAGGCTTTGGCTGGACGCAAATTCGGAGAAGAAGCACCTTTTTGACAAGCTCCCATAGGTATAACCCCCGCTCCCAAGAGCCAATTCGTTCTTGGGAGCGTTTTTATATAAATTTTTCTCCAAAAATATTTCAAAAGGGCTTGACACAGACTAAGAAGTGTGATAGATTAGCACTCGGAAGAAAAGAGTGCTAGCAAGAGAGAGGCGAGTTTGCCAAGCATGGGTATCAGCGATCGGAAAAAGCGAATACTCACCGCCATCGTCGAGGGCTATATCGCCACGGCGGAGCCGGTCGGCTCCAAGGCGCTGGCCGAGACCATCGGCTGCTCCAGCGCCACCATCCGAAACGAGATGGCGGAGCTCGGCGCGATGGGCTATCTGGAACAGACCCACACCTCCTCTGGCCGCGTCCCCACCGCGAAGGGCTACCGGCTCTATGTGAACGAGCTCATGGAGCGCCAGAAGCTGAGCGCCGAGGAAACGGAGGCCATCGCCCGCCGCCTTGGCGACAAGGAGCGCCAGCTCGACAAGCTGCTGGACGAGGCCGGTGCGCTGACAAGCGCCCTGACCCAGTATCCGGCCTATGCCGTGACCGTGCGCGAGGCCGTGACCGCGAAGCGCTTCGACTTCCTCTACATCGACCCCAACACCTTCATCATCGTCCTGCTGCTGACTGACAACCGCGTGAAGAACAAGCTTGTCCACCTCCCGTTCTCCGTGCAGCAAGAGCTGGTGCAGAAGCTTGCGGCCGTGTTTAACGCCCACTTCACCGGCCTTGCGGACGCGGAGATCACCGATGAGCTCATCCGCGCCGCCGAGCGCGCCGTGTCCGACAGCTACGGCCTTGTCGCCGTGGCCGCGAGCTTCCTCATCGAGTCGCTCTCCGCCGGACGCGCCGGACAGATACGGATCGAGGGCGCGAGCCACCTGCTCTCCCAGCCCGAGTTCCGTGACCCGGACAAGGCGCACGAGCTTATGCGCTTCATCTCCGACGGCGACCGCCTGCTGCACGACCTGCCGGAAACGCCGGGCACATGGGACGGCCTGCGCGTGACCATCGGGCCGGAGAATCTGGCCGAGGAGCTGAAGGATTCCAGCGTCGTGATGGCGTCGTACAACGCCGGAGGCGGTATGCGCGGCTATATCGGGGTCGTCGGCCCCACCCGTATGGACTATTCCAGCGTCGCGGCGCGTCTGAGCTGCATTGCGGACGGCCTGAGCCGTATGCTGGCAGCCGGAGACGTTCCCACGGGACTGAACAATAAACTCGTATTAAAGGAAATGGATGACCATGAGTAAGGAAAAGAAAGAGCCGGAAGAAAAAAAGACCCCGCAGACCGAGGCCGAGCCGGAGCTGGACGCCCCGACCGCCGAGGAGGCGGCGGAGGAAGCAGGGGAGACGGTGAGCGAGGCGGACACCCTGCGTGCCCAGCTTGCCGAGCAGAACGACAAATACCTCCGCATTCTGGCCGAGTATGACAACTTCCGCCGCCGCAGCCGACAGGAGCGCGAGAGCATTTATGCAGATGTCCGCGCGGACACCGTGGTGAAATTCCTGCCGGTATACGATAACCTCGTCCGCGCTGCGGAGCATGAGACTGACCCGGAGGCGCAAAAGGCCGCCGCCGCCATGCTCAAGCAATTTGAGGGCGTTCTGGAGGGGCTTGGCGTGACGGCGATCGAGGCCGTCGGCAAAAAGTTCGACCCGACGCTGCACAATGCGCTGCTGCACATCGACGACGAGAAATACGGCGAGGGCGAGATCGTCCTCGAGCTGACGCGGGGCTTCAAGCTCGGCGACAAGGTGATCCGCTTCTCCGCCGTGCAGGTCGCAAATTAAACCGTCAAACCACCACTTAATATATAAACCACATCTTTAACGATAAACAGGAGGAACACTGAAATGGGAAAAATCATTGGTATAGATCTTGGCACTACGAACAGCTGCGTGGCAGTCATGGAGGGCGGCGAGGCCGTCGTCATCCCCAACGCCGAGGGCGCGCGCACCACGCCGTCCGTTGTCGCCTTCTCCAAGGACGGCGAGCGTATGGTCGGTCAGGTCGCAAAGCGTCAGGCCATCACCAACCCCGACCGCACCATCTCCTCCATCAAGCGCGAAATGGGCACCAACTACCGCGTGACCGTCGACGGCAAGAGCTACACGCCGCAGGAGATCAGCGCGATGGTGCTGCAGAAGCTGAAAAAGGACGCGGAGGCCTATCTCGGCACGACCGTCAGCGAGGCGGTCATCACCGTCCCTGCCTACTTCACCGACTCCCAGCGTCAGGCGACGAAGGACGCCGGCAAGATCGCGGGGCTTGACGTCAAGCGCATCATCAACGAGCCGACGGCCGCGGCGCTGGCCTATGGTCTCGACAAGGAATCCGACCAGAAGATCATGGTCTACGACCTCGGCGGCGGCACCTTCGACGTGTCCGTGCTGGAGATCGGCGACGGCGTGATCGAGGTGCTGGCGACCGCCGGCAACAACCGCCTCGGCGGCGACGACTTCGACGAGTGCATCACCAAGTGGCTGGTCGAGGAGTTCAAGAAGGAATCCGGCGTTGACCTGTCCGGCGACAAGGTCGCCATGCAGCGTCTGCGCGAGGCCGCCGAAAAGGCCAAGTGCGACCTGTCCGGCGTGACGACGAGCCAGATCAACCTCCCCTACATCACCGCCGATGCCAACGGCCCGAAGCACCTCGACCTCACGCTCACCCGCGCGAAGTTCAACGAGCTGACCGCCCATCTGGTCGAGAAGACCGTCGGCCCCGTCAATCAGGCGCTGTCCGATGCCGGTCTCTCCGCCGGACAGCTCTCCAAGGTGCTGCTCGTCGGCGGCTCGACCCGTATCCCCGCCGTGCAGGATAAGGTCAAGGCGCTGACCGGCAAGGAGCCGTTCAAGGGCATCAACCCTGACGAGTGCGTGGCCTGCGGCGCTGCCATCCAGGGCGGCGTGCTCGGCGGCGACGTGGAGGGCATCCTGCTCCTCGATGTCACGCCGCTGTCCCTTGGCATCGAGACGCTCGGCGGCGTTTGCACGCGCCTCATCGAGCGCAACACCACCATCCCCACCCGCAAGAGTCAGATCTTCTCCACCGCCGCGGATAACCAGACCAGCGTGGAGGTCAACGTCCTGC
>CAVEQW010000058.1:0-3614 GCA_963618155.1 Alloprevotella sp. | reverse complement strand
TCCGTCGGCAGGCCGAAGGCGTCAAAGCCGATGGGGTTCAGGACGTTATAGCCCTGCATACGCTTTTTGCGGCAGATGATGTCCATCGCCGTGAACGGGCGCGGATGGCCGACGTGGAGTCCCGCGGCAGAGGGATAGGGAAACTCGATAAGGCCGTAGAACTTCGGCCGCGCCGTGTCGCCGGTGACGGCGGCATAGGGCTTGGTTTCCTCCCAGACGCCCTGCCATTTCTTCTCTATGCATTCAAAATCGTAGCCCATTTTACGCCAAGCACTCCTTCACATCGATCTCCTCCGCATCGCCCCACAGCCGGTCAAGGCCGTAGAACTGGCGCGTTTCCTCCAGAAATACATGGACGACGAGCGCGCCGTAGTCCAGCAGCACCCAGGTGCTGGAGCGGTAGCCCTCGCGGTGAATGGCGGGCATACCGGCCTCGGAGAGACGCTTGTCCACCTCCTCGGTCAGCGCCTTGATGTGGGGCGCGGACGTGGCCGTGCAGATGACGAAATAGTCCGCAATGACCGTCAGCTCCGTGGTTTTGAGCAGACGGATATCCTCGCCCTTCTTCTCCGAGAGCGTCTTGACCGCCAGCATGGCCGCTTCGTATGGATTCATATTCTTACCACCGTTTCTATCAGGATAGCCCCTTGCTTCTGCAAAGCGCTTCAAAATATTCTTTTGCGTCCGCCGAATTTTTGTGGAACGGCGTCCCCTTTTCCGTGACCTCCGCCCAGCTCATGCCGAGCGCCATTGCCATCGCCGCATCGAGGTCCTCATAGGCGGCGCGGCGCAGCTCCTCCAGACCGGCAAAGCCGTGGCGCGTCGGCTCGATATAGTCGGCGAGATAGATGATCTTTTCGAGCCGCGTCATGCCCGCGCGCCCCGTGGTGTGCCAGCGTATGGCCGACTCGATATTCTCCGGAACGCCGAAGCGTTTTTTGCAGAAGGCCGCGCCCGTGCGGGCATGGAGCAGCTTCTCGTTCGTGCGCTCCAGATCGTCGATAATGATATCATATTCGCGGCACATCCGCAACTGCTCGTCCTGCGTCAGCCGCTTGGTGATGTCGTGCAGGATGGCGGCCTCCGCCGCGTCGCCCTCGTCCTCGCCCCAGCGCCGGGCGAGCTTCACAGCCTCCTGCTCCGTTCCGGCGACGTGCGGCACGCGCTTGGGGTCAAGAAAGGCGTATGCCTCGCGGCGCAGCCACGCAAGCTCCGGCTTCGCACCGTACAGCCGCAGGCGGATGATCTCGGCATACACCGCGTCCGACAGATATTCCCGCCCGCCGCGCCCCGGCAGCAGCCCGCGCAGCGCGGAGGAGGATATGTCGACAGGTTCGCTTTCGATGAGGATGACGGACGCGCCATAGCGCTTTTCAAGCTCCACCCGCTTCGTCTCGATGGCCTCGCGCTCTCCCCCGCTGCGGGCAAAGACGCCGACGGCGGCCAGCGACAGGATCGTCTCCGGCTCGTGCCACTCGTCGAGCGTCAGGAGCATATCCGTCCCCATGAGAAAGCAGAGGCCGCTTTGTGGGTAGCGCGCATGGAGCTCGCGCAGCGTGTCGGAGGTATAGCTCTTTCCGGCGCGCTCAAGCTCGATGTCCAGCACCTCCGCGCCGGGGATACCGGCGGCGGCCAGCTTTGTCAGCGCAAGGCGCTCCTCCGGCGCGGGGCTTCCCGCCTCCAGCGCCTTGTGCGGCGGCTCATAGTCCGGCACAAGGAAGAGCTTCTGCGGCTGAAGCTGCTCCCTCGCCGCGTTTGCGGCGCAGATATGCCCCAGATGCGGGGGGTTGAAGCTCCCGCCGTAAATGGCGATGTCGATCATTTCGGCAGCACTATCTTCGGTTCCTTGGCGTTTCTCCGGTATATGGAGAAGACGTGCCCGATGACCTGCACTCCGTCGCACTCGCAGCGGGCGCAGAGCACGGCCTGCGCCTCAGCGGGCGTGACCGGGCTTGTCTCCAGGACCTTTCCCTTGACGAGCTCTCGCGCCGTCAGCGCGTTCTCGGCCTCCGTCACGATGGCCTCCGTCACACCGGCCTTGCCGATATAGAGGATGGCCTCCTCCTTCTGCGCCAGCGAGCGCAGATAGGCTCTCTGTTTTCCTGTCAGCATATTTTTTCAAGCTCCTCTCTGAACGCCGCAAGCGCTCTGGCTCTGTGAGAAATGCGATTTTTAATATCCTCGCCGAGCACGGCGAAGGACTGGTCATAGCCCTCCGGGCAGAACACGGGATCGTAGCCAAAGCCGCAGTCGCCCTTCATCGGCTCGGTCAGTATGCGCCCCGGACACTCGCCGCGCACACGCAGGATGCGTCCGCCGGGCAGGATGCAGCAGAGGGCGGATACAAAGCGCGCGCTGCGGTCGCTCACGCCCTGCATTTTCTCCAAGAGATATTCATACTTCTGCTCGTCCGTCCAGTCCTTGCCGCCGCCGAAGCGCGCCGTATGCACGCCGGGCGCACCGTCCAGCGCGTCCACGCAGAGGCCGGAATCGTCCGCCACGACGGGGAAATGGGAAAAGGATATGACCGAGCTTGCCTTGAGGTAGGCGTTTTCCTCGAAGGTGTCGCCCGTCTCGTTGACCTCAAAGTCCGCGCCCACGGCGCTCTGCGGAACGACGGTGATGTCGAGCGGCGCGAGAATTTCCCGGAACTCGCGCAGCTTCCCCGCGTTGTTCGAGGCAAGCACCAGTATCATGACAGCAGCTCCCCGGCAAACTGCCGCGCGTCGAACGGGAGCAGGTCGTCCGCGCCCTCGCCCACGCCGACGAATTTCACGCCGACGCCGAGCCGACGTCCGATGGACAGCACCACGCCGCCCTTGGCCGTGCCGTCGAGCTTCGTCAGCACGATGCCGGTCACACCAGCGGCCTTGGTGAAGCTCTCGGCCTGCAGTATGCCATTCTGCCCTGTGGTCGCATCGATCACGAGCAGTGTCTCCATATCGCAGTCCGACAGCTCGCGGCCGAGAATTTTATATATCTTCGCCAGCTCGTTCATGAGGTTCTGCTTGTTGTGCAGACGCCCGGCGGTATCGACGATGATGAGGTCGGCACCGCGGGCGCGAGCCGCCGCGATGGAGTCATACACGACCGCGCCGGGGTCGCCGCCCTCGCCGTGGCGCACAATGTCGCAGCCGACGCGCTCCGCCCAGATCGCAAGCTGCTCAGAGGCAGCGGCGCGGAAGGTGTCCGCCGCGCAGAGCAGCACCTTCCTGCCCTGGTTTTTATAGTACTTTGCAAGCTTGCCGATGCTGGTGGTCTTGCCGACGCCGTTGACCCCGACGACCAGAATGACGGAGGGCTTCGTGTCGAGCTTCATGCTCGCGTCGCCCGCCTCGTTCATCTCCTCGACCAGAATGTCGGCGAGCTTATCGCGTATCTCCGACTCCTTGCGGATAAAGCGGCTCTTGCAGGCCGTTTTGAGCTTTTCGACCGTCTCCTCGGCGAGCTCCACGCCGGAGTCCGCCAGAATGAGCGCCTCCTCCAGCTCGTCGAAAAATTCGTCGTTCGTCTCCTTGAAGCCCTGGAACAGGGAGGCAAGGCCGCCCTTTTGCTTTTTGAACAGTGCCATATCACTTAACTCCCATGTAATAGACTTTGCACGACCCAAAGCC
>CAVEQW010000057.1:0-13205 GCA_963618155.1 Alloprevotella sp. | reverse complement strand
TGATTTTTCAAGGCTTTCCGCCTCGTTTTTCGCAGAGATTGAACCTCTGCGAAATTTTTATATACATATATTTATAGGCAGGCGTCCGAAACGGATGCCTGCCTATTGCTTATTACAGCGGTGCGGATTTGGGGATATGCGCCGAGCCAAAAGCCTCCCTTGTGCAAAGGGAGGTGGCAGCGGCGCAAGCCGCTGACGAAGGGATTGAACGCTGAAAAGTCTGCTTTTTTATCGAAAAACGGGCAAATATCGCAGCCTTTCAATCCCTCAGTCGGCTTCGCCGACAGCTCCCTTTACACAAGGGAGCCGGGGCGCTCGGAGCGCCAGAATGATATTCCAAGCCTGCCGGGACGCTGCTGTATCTGCGGCTTTTGCCTCGCGGAAATATAAGGCGCTTGCCGTGGGAGCGGGGGGCTGGTACAATGGAGAAAAACGCAGGGGAGGCGGAGACGATGGAAAAGCAGTATATCGCGATCGATCTCAAGTCGTTCTTTGCCTCGGTGGAGTGCGCGGCGCGAGGGCTCGACCCGCTGACGACGAATCTCGTGGTGGCGGACGAGGGACGGACGGAAAAGACGATATGCCTCGCGGTGTCGCCCTCGCTCAAGGCCTATGGCATCCCCGGCCGGGCGCGGCTTTTCGAGGTCATCCAGCGCGTGGAGGAGGCCAACGCCCGCCGCCGTGCCGCCGCACCGGCGCGGACGCTCACGGGAAGCTCGTATGACGCGACGCAGCTTGCGGCCGATCCCGCGCTCGCCGTGGACTACATCGTCGCGCCGCCGCGCATGGCGCGCTATGTGGAGACGAGCGCCCACGTCTATGCGATCTATACGCGGCACGTTGCGCCGGAGGATATCCATGTCTATTCCGTGGACGAGGTGTTCATCGACGCGACGCGCTATCTTCGCCGCGCCGGGCTGAGCGCGCACGATTTTGCCCGTATGCTCATCCGCGAGGTGCTTGCCGGGACGGGCATCACGGCGACCGCCGGGGTCGGCACGAACCTCTATCTCTGCAAGATCGCCATGGATATAGTCGCAAAGCGCATCGAGCCGGACGCGGACGGGGTGCGCATCGCGGAGCTGGATGAGGCGAGCTATCGTCGGACGCTGTGGAGCCACCGGCCGCTGACGGACTTCTGGCGCGTGGGGCGCGGCTATGCCCGGAGGCTCGAGGCGCACGGACTCGCCACCATGGGGGATATCGCCCGCTGCTCGCTCGATAATGAAGACCTGCTCTACCGGCTGTTCGGCGTGAATGCCGAGCTGCTCATCGATCATGCCTGGGGCTGGGAGAGCTGCACCATCGCGGACATCAAGGCCTGCCGTCCCAAGAGCAGCAGTATAAGCTCCGGGCAGGTGCTGCCGGAGCCGTATGTGTTTGAAAAGGGGCGGCTCATCGTGCGGGAGATGACGGAGCTTCTCGTGCTTGAGCTTGTGGACAAGGGGCTCATGACCGACCAGATGGTGCTGACCGTGGTGTATGACGTGGAGAATCTGACCGATCCCGCGCGGCGCAGCGCCTACCATGGCGAGCTTGAGACAGACGTATATGGCCGGACACTGCCCAAAAGCGCCCACGGGAGCGTTGACCTCGGCGGCTACGGCTCGTCCACGCGGCGGATCCTGCGGGCGGTGACGGCGCTGTATGAGCGCATCGTCGACCCGTCGCTGCTGCTGCGGCGGGTGTATGTGGTGGCGAACCGCGTGCGCCCGGAGGGCGACGCGCCTGCGGCGGAGTATGAGCAGCTTGACCTGTTTGCGGACACGTCGGAGCGTGAGGCGCTGGCACGTGAGCGGCGGCAGCAGGAGGCGATCCTCGCCATCCGGCGCAAATTCGGCAAAAACGCCATCGTCAAGGGCATGGATCTGGAGGAGGGCGCGACGACCATCGCCCGCAACGGGCAGATCGGAGGGCATCAGGCATGAGCCGCTATGACGATATCCTCGGCCTGCCGCATCACGTCTCGCCGACGAGGCCGCGTATGGACAGGGAGGCGCGTGCGGCGCAGTTTGCGCCCTTTGCGGCGCTCACGGGCTTCGGCGCGGTCATCACGGAGACGGCGCGGACGACCGAGGCGCGCATCGAGCTGGATGAGGGCGGGCATGAGATGCTGGACGAGCGGCTGCGGACGCTGGCGGCGCATATGGACGAGCGGCCGGTCATTGCCGCGACCTATTTCGTGCCGGACGGGAAAAAGGCCGGCGGCGCGTACGTCACGGCGCAGGGCGCGTCAAAGCGCCTCGAGCGCCACGAGCGCCGGCTCATCATGGCGGACGGCACGGCTATACCGCTGGATGAGCTCTATGCCCTGAGCGGCGAGATTTTTGAATAAGAGAAGCGGGCGCCCGGCCTTATCGCCGGGTACCCGCTTTTGCTGCGTAGGTCACATCTCCATCTGCTTGCCGAGGAAGCCGGCGACGGTGCCGGCGAGCTTTTGCTCGAGCTCGCCGGGGTGGCCGTCCTCGCCGGACAGAAAGACGACTGCGCCGAGCACGTCGCCGCCGGACAGGATGGGCACGACGACCTCCGCCTGCGGCGCGTCGGGTGACGCTGTGACGGGGACGCCGCGCTCCGACGGCGGCACGGTATAGGCGCGGCGCGCCTCCATGAGCTGCGCGAGTTCCGTGCTGATGTGTCGATCCAGAAGCTCGCGCCGCCCCGCTCCGGCCGCCGCGATCACGCTGTCGCGGTCACATACCGCCGCCGGGAGCCCCGTCGTCCTGCTCATCGACTCGCAGAGCTGCGCCGCAAAGTCGTTCAGCTCGCCCATCGGCGAGTATTTCTTGAAAATGACCTCCCCATCCGCGTCCGTGTATATCTCCAGGGGGTCGCCCTCGCGGATGCGCATGGTGCGGCGGATCTCCTTGGGTATCACGACGCGCCCTAGGTCGTCGATGCGCCGCACGATTCCCGTTGCTTTCATATAAATATCTCCCTTGCCTGTTTTTGCATCAGCGCTAGTTTTTGCGAAAACGGGCTTTTTATACGGAGTGCGTGATCATCCTACAGCTGCTTCATACCGGCTTGCAGCGCGGAAAAGCCTGGTGATGAGAAAAATTTTCCTGAAACCTGACTGCTTTGAACCTGGATCGAGCTTGCCGTGCTACGATACGATCGCAGTGGCTACACAAACCTCATATGCTGGAGCCTCACGGGATCGATAATGGCAGTCTTCATCTCGTCTTTCATTATCTCGTCCTGTATCGCGTCAAGCATTGCTTCCGTCTCTTCGTCAATTGTGTCGAGCCAATCCCTTTCGTTGTCCATTTACAACCATCCCTTCCAAAAAATATTATATCATGTGTGGTCAACTGCCCGCAACTGCCATGGTCATGCAAGCCATACTCAAGCTCACAGGCGAAGGCCTCCGGGAATTTTCCCACACTATTAGTCGCAAGGGGTCAACCCTATCCGTCTGCGTCGTCCTGTGGGCGGGTGCGGCGCTGAGGGAAAACGACAAAAGAGCACCGCGCAGATACTGCAAGCGCGTCTGCTTCGGCCTCCATAATTTTAAGAACCTCCGCAACAGAATCCTCTTCTGCTCCACCTGCGCATAACAAAAGAGCGCGCACCTGCGTACACGCTCTCTCGATGCTTTTGTTATGCCGGGGCAACCTAATTATTGACATAAAGTCTCTTTTCAGCGAATATCTCTGTTCACCCTGCCGATGATGAACTTCGTTTTATCGACGGGATATTGCCTGATAGAAGTCAAATTCACGCGCCTCATCCTCGTCGGGCAGAGAGACCGCAGCGCGAAGTTGTCCTTGATCGCCTGCGCATAGAGAAAGCCGTCTTCATACGACAGGTAATTGGCGGCCAACACGACGTCGGCCTTTTCCAGGATGAAGCGGCAGCGCGCCGCCTCTTCTTCGTTGCAGCAGATGAGGGACTCGCCCTCAAGGGCGCAGGCAGCGTTATACCTGCGCTTGTTGGGAAAGTCGGATCCTTTTATTGCGTCCGGGAATTCGATGTATAACGACAGGTCGATTTCGTCGTTGTCGTCATCGTCATCATAGTCGTTATCATCGTTATCATCATCATAGTCGTCGTCATCGGCTCTCGCTTCCGCAAGCGCCTCGTTGTATTCGTCTTCGGTCTCGTAATCCTCAGGGTCGACGCCAAACCTAGAGCCGTTCTCGCAGCAAAGACGCCAGCTGTAGTCCTTCTCGTCGTCATCGTCCGGGGAAGAGTGTCTGCCGGAATCGAAGCCGCCGGTGCACTCCTCAAATGTCCTATAGGCAATATATTCCTCCCCGATGTCGGTTTTGCCGTCGTGGTTGCTGATTTGATTAAATCACAAGCCTTGCCCGCAAACAACTGACAAAGTGGCCAAAAAGAGGCTGGCCCAGTCGACGAATCGGGTGAGGGAGACCTTAAAAACCACAGAGGAGGCATTGATCCCCTGACAAGCTGAACAGGCTCTGCTGCTGCTCAAAATGAGCGCCACAGAGCCTGTTTGTATTTTGTATATTTCGGATATATAGCGTATAGGATAGTCCCGCTCCCAAGCAGGGACGGCGGTTTCGTGCTGGGGCTTATTCCGCTTTGACGTTCACGCCGGCGGCGCGGAGCTTCCGGCGCATCTCGGCGGCGTCGCCGTGGAACACGGCGCCGGACAAACCGCTGTAGACGGCGCCCTCTACGTTGATGGGGAGATCGTCGATGAAGAAGCACTCCCCGGCCTTGAGATCAAAGCGCTCGCAGAGGCGGCGGTATATCTCCGGCTGGGGCTTGACAAGCCCCTCCTGCGCGGAGATGAGCGTGCCGTCAAAGAAGCGGCTGGCGGGGACGCGCGGCCAGTATTCCGGCTGGCGCAGGCTTGCATTCGAGAGCAGATAGATGCCGTAGCCCTTGCCCTTCAGTTCCTCGACCAGCTCATACATCCCCTCTATGGGCATGATGGGGCGATCCCAGAAGGTCACGAGCTTGCGCGCGGCATCGTGGAGATGTGCCGGTATGCGGGCGCAGATGATCTCGGCGGCCTGTTCATCCGTCAGCGTGCCGCGGTCGAGCTGCGCCCATTCGAGCGACAGGAACACCTCGTGCATCAGGATGGGAGCATCCTCCGGCGCGACGCCGTTGTGCTCGATAAGGTAGCGGCGGTCAAAGCGGATGAGGACGCCGCCCATGTCAAAAACGATGTTCTTTATCATCAGACGATCTTAACCTTTCCCTTGGTGAGACGGAACACGATCAGCAGGGAGATGATGGTTGTGACAGTCAGAATGGTGGCGAGCGCGGCGGCCGTGCCGTCGCTCATGCGGGTGACCTCCTGATAGATGGCCACGGCGATGGTGGAGGTCTTGCCGCTGTAAAGCATGATGGAGCTCGACAGCTCGTTGATGCAGGTGATCCAGCTGAGCACCGCGCCGGACATGACGCCCGGGAGCATCATACGCGCCGTGACGGTGAAGAAGGTCTTCATGGGGCTGACGCCGAGGTTGATGGAGGCCTCCTCGATAAAGGGATCCATCTGGTAGAGGAAGGCGCTGCCGGAGCGGACGGTGTAGGGAAGCTTGCGGATGACATAGGAGATGATCATGATGGCTGCCGTGCCGACAAGGATGATGGGCTTGCGGTTGAAGGCGATGATGAGGCCAATGCCGAGCACGGAGCCGGGGATGACGTAGGGGAACATGATAAGCGCGTCGATGACCGTGGCGACCTTGCCCTTCTTGCGCACCAGAATGTAGGAGACGAGGATGCCGACCAGGATGATGAACACGATGGCGGCGAGGGAGAAGAGGTAGGTGTTGCGGATATTGGTGGACAGGCGCGAGAGGATGGCGCGGTAGTTGTTGAGGTTGATGCCCTTGACGACGCCGGAGAAGCTGCGCTCCACAAAGGACTGGCAGACCACGACGATCTGGGGCAGGAAGGCGAGAAACACGACGAGATAGATGGGCAACGAGGCGAGAAAGCGCCTGCCGCCGTGCAGCTCCGTCTCCTTGGGGGGACGCAGGGAGCTCATCTGGTAGTTGCGCTTGTCCACGACGAGCTTCTGGAACGTCAGCACCAGCAGCGAGCAGCAGACAATGATGACGGAGAGGGCCGAGGCCATATAGGGGTTGACCGCGCTCTCGGACATATATTCGTTGTAGACGAGCACCGGCAGCACGGTATAGCCCTCGCCGATGAGCATGGGCGTGCCGAAGTCGGCGAGACAGGTCATGAACACCATGATGCAGCCCGCGAGCAGCGACGGCATAATGACCGGCAGCGTCACCGTCCAGATGCGGCGCAGCTTGCTCATGCCGAGGTTCTCCGCCGCCTCCTCCAGGGAGCTGTCGATGCTGTTCATGGCGCTCGAGGTGTAGAGGTAGATGTAGGGGAAAAGGTGCAGCGTGAACACGAAGATGATGCCGTTGCGCCCGTATATGGTCGGCGCGGTCAGCCCGATGAGACTAAACAGGCGGGCGACAAGACCGTTGCGGCCGAGCAGGATGATCCACGAATAAGCGCCGATGAACGGCGGGCTCATGAGGGACATGATGATGAGGATGTGGAGAATGCGCTTGCCGGCGATGTTGTAGCGGGTCATGAGATAGGCGATGGGGACGCCGATGACCGTGGCGAACAGGACGGTGAAGAAGCAGACCAGCAGCGAGCGCAGCAGTGTCATGTAGTAGTAGGGCTTGGTGAAAAAGCGGATAAAGTTATACAGCGTCAGCCCCTCGACCTTGTTGGAGAACACGCTCTTGGTCAGAATGGTATAGAAGGGGTAGACGATGAACATACACAGCGTCAGGACAACGACAAGCTTGGTGAAGAACCAGAAGTCGGGACGCCATTTTCTTCCCAGCTTCACAGGCTCAGCACCTCCCCGCTCTCCGCGTCGTAGAGGCTGACGCGCTGGGGGTCAAAGCTGAGGTGCACCGTCTCGCCGTCCTCATGGAGCTTGACTGCGTCCTTGGTGTACTCGTTGACGGTCAGCGTGCGGCCATCGTCCAGCTCGATCTCGTATTCGATGAAGTCGCCGAGGAAGGTGGAGAAGAGAATTTTTCCGGGCAGACCCTTGTCCGTGAAGAAAAGCTGCTCCGGACGCGCCGAAAGCGTGGCCTTGCCGCTGAACGGGCGGCGCAGCTTCATATGGATGGTCGCGGCATCCTCCACGCGCACCTCCGCGTCCTCGCCCGAAGCGCTCACCACGCAGTCGAGGAAGTTGCTCACGCCGATGAAGCCCGCGACAAAGGGATTTTCGGGGTGGGCATATACCTGCTGGGGCGTGCCGATCTGCATGATGTGACCGGATCGCATAACGGCGATGCGGTCGGAGACGGCGAGCGCCTCCTCCTGGTCGTGGGTGACGTAGATGGTCGTGATACCAAGGCGGCGCTGGAGCTTTTTGATGACGGTGCGCATCTGGACACGCAGCTTGGCGTCGAGGTTGGAGAGCGGCTCGTCCATCAGGAGCACGCTCGGCTCAACGACAAAGGCACGCGCCAGCGCGACGCGCTGCTGCTGGCCGCCGGAGAGGTCGCTGGGCTTGCGCTCGGCGAGGTCGGCGATCTGCACCAGCTCGAGCGCCTCCTGCACGCGCTGCCTGATCTCCGGCTTGGCGACCTTACGCGCCTTGAGGCCGTAGGCCACGTTCTCCGCGACGGTCAGATGGGGGAAGATGGCATAGTTCTGGAAGACCATGCCGATGTCGCGCTTGTGCGCCGGTACGTCGTTGATGCGCCTGTCGCCGAAGTAGAAGTCGCCGCCCTCGATGGAGTTGAAGCCGGCGATCATGCGGAGCAGGGTCGTCTTGCCGCAGCCGGAGGGGCCGAGCAGAGTGAAGAATTCCCCCTCGTGGATGGTGACGGAAACGCCGTCAAGCGCTGTAAAATCTCCGTAACGCTTGACCGCGTCGCGGATGATGACCTCGTTGCTCATAAAAGCTCCTCTCTTGCTGCCTGTGCAGACATAGGTTATAGAATCGAAACAGGCCGCTTAGAGATATTGCCCAAGCGGCTTGTTTCGGCTCTATACAAATGAAAGCACATGGGGATAAAGCGTGCTTATCCCCATGTGTGTTGTTCAGTGCTCAGCCGACGGTCAGGTCGTTCCACTGCTCCACGATGGCTTCCTTGTTGTTGGCAGCATACGCGAAGTCATAGTCGCCGAGGTCAAGCTCGGACAGCTCGCACAGCCCCTCCGGGGTCAGGTCGTTGCGGACGGGGCGGCGCGCCCAGTTGGAGTTCTGATCTACCTGGCAGTCATAGCTCGTCACGAAGTCGATGAAGAGCTTGGCATTCTCCTCGTTGGGGCAGTTCTTGATGAGAGCCACACCGTCGGGAACGGCGGAGTTCTTCTCGGGGTAGACATAGCCGATGTCGGGGTTGTCCGCGTAGAGGACGGCGGACTTCTCGATGGTCACGCCGAGCGCATACTCACCGCTGGCCACGAGCTTATGGCAGTTGCCGGAGGAGTCCTGGACCTTGCCGTCAAGGTTGGCGATGAAGTTCTCGACCAGCGTCCAGCCCTCTTCGATGGTGGGCTGGCTGAAGAGCATGGTGCAGAGCTGGGTGTAGGCAGAGCCGGACTTCGCCGGGGACGCATAGGCGATCTTGCCCTTGAGGGACTCGTCGCACAGGCCTTCCCAGGTGGTGGGGACGTCGGCCTCGTCGATCATGGTCTTGTTGTAGATGAAGACCATGGGCAGCGGGGACTCGCCGATCCACATATCGTCGGCATCCTTGAACGCCTCGTCGATGAACTCATCGTTGGCGCAGACATAGGGGGCAAAGTAGTCGGTGTAGGCAGCCAGAGTATCGGCGCCGCCGCCCCACAGCACGTCGCCCTGGGGATTCTCGGCCTCGGCCACAACACGCTGGCAGAGCTCGCCGGTGCCGCCGGCAATGACCTCGACCTGGATGTTGGGATAGGTCTCCTCAAAGAGCGCAATGCCGGCCGCGAGAGGATCGGCATCGTGCGGAGAGTAGACGACGAGAGAGCCGGTATAGTCCTCGGGAGCCTTGCCGGTTTCCTCGGTCTCGGTGGCCTCGGTGGCTTCCTCGGCGGTCGCGGTCGCTTCGGTAGCGGTTTCCGCAGCAGTCTCGGCGGCTTCCTCGGTGCTGCCGCAGGCGCACAGAGCGAAGACCATCACGAGCGCCAGCAGGAGAGCAAGCAGACGGGATGTTTTCATTTCGTTTCCTCCATTTTGTTTGTACGGCATAATCGCCGCAGAAATTGACCCCATCTTATGTGGGGCTGATAGAAAAATAGCACATTTTCTGGTGTTTTACAAGATTCAACACGAAAAAATGTTGAAATGACAAGAAACAGTGTCGAAATTTGTGCACATCTCATAAACAAAAACGTCCCCAAGCGCACAAATGACGCTCGGGGACGCACAGACGTAAGATCGAACCGGATCAGAACAGGCCGCAGACGAGCTCGGTATAGGCGGCGGGATCCTCCAGCGCGATACCGGCGATAAGCTCCGCCTGCCCCAGCAGCACCATGGACAGGCGCTTGGCGCGGGGCTTGTCCTCCTTCCACGCCTTTTCCAGCGCGGCAAAGGCGGGATGGTCGGCGTTCAGCTCCAGCACGCGTTTGGCCTTGACGCGGTTTCCCTCCGGCACGCCGGGGAGGTTGTTGAAGTATTTCTCCATCTCGATCGTGACCTCGCCCTCGGTGGAGAGGAACACGGGCTGGCTCTTCAGCTTGTGCGAGAGCTTCACGCTCTCCACGGTGCCGCCGAGGCTCTCCTTGACGAAATCGAGCAGGTCTTTGTATTCCTCGGACTTTTTCTCCGTGTCCTGCTTTTCCTTGTCGCTTTCAAGGCCAAGGTCGTCGGACGAGACGTTGCAGAACTCCTTGTCGCCGATCTTGCCGAGGATGCCGATGACGAACTCGTCCACATCGTCGGTGAGACAGAGCATATCAAAGCCGGCGGCGCGCACCGTCTCGGCCTGCGGCAGCGCCGCGGCGCGCTTGACCGTCTCGGCGCAGGCGAAGTAGATCTTCTTCTGCTCCTCCGGCATGGCCTTGACGTATTCGTCGAGGCTGACGAGCTTCTCCTGCTTCTGGCTGTGGAAGAGCAGCAGATCCTGCAGCAGATCTTTATGCATCCCGTAGTCGCCCACGACGCCGTATTTGAGCTGCGGCGCGAAGGCGGCATAGAAGGTCTCATAGCGGGCGCGGTCTTCATCCATGAGGCGCTTCAGCTCGCTCTTGATCTTCTTTTCAAGGTTCTGGGCGATGAGCTTGAGCTGGCGGTCATGCTGCAGCATCTCGCGGGAGATGTTCAGCGAGAGGTCGGGGCTGTCCACCACGCCGCGCACGAAGCGGAAATAGTCCGGTACCAGATCGGCGCAGCTCTCCATGATCATCACGCCGGAGGAATAGAGCTGGAGCCCGGGCTTGTAATCGCGGGTGTAGTAGTCATAGGGCGCCTTGGCCGGAATAAAAAGCAGGGCGCGGTAGCTCGTAAGCCCTTCCGCGTTGACGCGGATGACGGAGACGGGATCCTCCATGTCGTGCCACACGTCCTTGTACCACGCCATGCAGTCGTCGTCCGAGACGTCCTTCCTGTCGCGCTGCCAGATGGGTACCATCGAGTTCACGGTCTGATCCTCGACGACGGTCTTATACTCGCCCTTGCCGTCCTCGCCGCCCTTTTCGTCCCACTCGCGGCGCTCGACCATCATGTGGATCGGCCAGCGCACATAGTCGGAGTATTTTTTCACGAGCTCGCGCAGCCGCCAGCTTTCCAGATAGTCGGAATAGCTCTCCTCGTCGGTGTCGGGCTTGATATGCATGATGACCTCGCTGCCGACCGTCTCCTTTTCGCAGGGGGTGACGGTATAGCCGTCCGCGCCGTTTGACTCCCATTTGTACGCCTGGTCGGAGCCGTAGGCTCGGGTGAGGACGGTCACCCTGTCGGCGACCATGAACGCGGAGTAGAAGCCGACACCGAACTGCCCGATCACATCGAGGTCAACGTCGTCCGCCTTGTCCATATCCTCGCGGAACTGGCGCGTACCGGACTTGGCGATCACGCCGAGGTTGTCGTTCAGCTCCTGCTCGGTCATGCCGATGCCGTTGTCGGCAACGGTGATGGTGCGGGCATCCTTGTCCACATCAATGCGGATGCGGAAATCCTCGCGGCTCATGCCGACGCCCTCGTCCGTCAGGCTCTTATAGCAGAGCTTGTCGATGGCGTCGGAGGCGTTGGAGATGATCTCGCGGAGGAATATTTCCTTGTGTGTGTAGATGGAGTTGATCATGAGGTCGAGCAGCCGTTTGGACTCGGCCTTGAATTGTTTCTTTGCCATAAAATTCGCTTCCTTTTCTTATAAAAACTGCGATGCAGTATTACAGCTTGCGCTTCTTTTTGCCCATGTTGCGGTCGCCGAGGCTTTCGCCGAGCTCGCGCAGGAGTTCCTTCTGGCGGGCGTTGAGCCCCTTGGGCGTGACGACATTGACCGTGACGTATTCGTCGCCGCGGCTGCCGCCGCGCAGGCTGGGCACGCCCTTTCCGCGCAGACGGAAGACGCTGCCGGACTGGGTGCCCTCCGGAACGGTCAGCTCCACGGGGCCGTCCAGCGTCGGTACCTCGACTTGGGCGCCGAGGGCGGCCTGGGCAAAGCTGATGTCGGCGGTGATGTAGATATTGTTTCCCTCGCGGGTGAAGGTCCTGTCGGGACGGACATTGACCGTGACAAGCAAATCGCCCGCAGCACCGCCGTTTGCGCCCGCATTGCCCTGCCCGCGCAGGTTGAGGGTCTGGCCGTCGTCGATGCCGGCCGGTATGTCCACGCTCAGCTTCTTCTGGCTGCGGACGCTGCCCGCGCCGTGACAGCGGGAGCAGGGGGTGTGGATGATCTTGCCGCTGCCGCCGCACTTGGAGCAGACGGTGGAGGACTGCATCACGCCAAACGGCGTGCGCTGCGTCACGCGGACGGAGCCGGAGCCGTGGCAGTCGGGGCAGATCTCGGCGGTCGTACCGCTCGCACAGCCCGTGCCCTTACAGTCGGGACAGGTCTCCGTGCGGGGGATCTGTATCTCCTTTTTGCAGCCGAACGCCGCCTCCTTAAAGTCGATGGTGAGGCGGGCGCGCAGGCTTTCGCCCCGCTGGGGGCCGCTGCGTGAGCTGCCGCCGCCGCCGCGATTGCCGAAGATATCGCCGAAGCCGCCGCCAAAGCCGCCAAAAATGTCACCGAAGATGTCGCCCAGATCGCCGAAGTCGCCGCTGAAGCCCGCGCCGCCGTTGGAGGCGGCATAGCTCGGGTCAACGCCGGCAAAGCCGAAGCGGTCGTATTTCGACTTCTTGTCGGGGTCGGACAGCACACCGTAGGCCTCGCCGATCTCCTTGAAGCGAGCCTCGGCCTCCTTGTCGCCGGGGTGCAGGTCGGGGTGATTTTCCTTGGCGAGACGGCGGTAGGCCTTCTTTATCTGTTCCTCCGTCGCGCCCTTTTGAAGCCCCAGCACCTCATAATAATCTCGTTTATCTGCCATATGATCACAACCTTATATTAACAGACCAGCGGGATGCTGCCATCCCGCCAGCCGCATTTCCGGCTCGTGCCGGTCGATTACTTATTGTCGTTGACCTCGGTGTAGTCCGCGTCGTAGTAGGTCTGGCCGTCGCTGCCGGACGCTGCACCGTCGCTGGTGCCTGCTGCGGCGTTGGGGTCAAAGCCCTGCGCCCCGTTGGGATTCGCGTTCTGGTAGAGCTTCTCAGAGACCTTATAGAAGGCCTGGGTCAGCTCCTCGGTGGCGGACTTGATGGCCGCGGTGTCGGAGCCGGACAGGGCGCTCTTCAGCGCCGTGAGCTTGCTCTCGACCTCGCTCTTGTCGGCGGCATCGAGCTTGTCGCCCATCTCGGACAGAGTCTTCTCGGTCTGGTAGACCATCTGGTCGCCGGCGTTGCGCACGTCGACCTCCTCCTTGCGGCGGGAGTCCTCGGCGGCATACTGCTCGGCCTCCTTCACGGCCTTGTCGATCTCGTCCTTGGAGAGGTTGGAGGAGGCCGTGATGGTGATATGCTGCTCCTTGCCGGTGCCGAGATCCTTGGCGGAGACGTTCACGATGCCGTTCGCGTCGATGTCGAAGGTGACCTCGATCTGCGGCACACCGCGGCGCGCCGGGGCGATGCCGTCCAGATGGAAGCGGCCGAGGGATTTGTTGTACTGCGCCATCTCGCGCTCGCCCTGCAGGACGTTGACCTCCACGCTGGTCTGGTTATCCGCGGCGGTGGAGAAGATCTG
>CAVEQW010000056.1:0-24434 GCA_963618155.1 Alloprevotella sp. | reverse complement strand
TGAACCTCTGCGAAATATTTTTTTGCGCAAAAAATGGGCTGCAGCGGCGTTGCTTCCGCTGCGGCCCATGCCTGCATTTTGCGTGTTCTTCCCGATTCAATTTCCGCTCGGCTGCTCCAGAGAACGGGCGGCGGACCAGCTTGCGTAGTCGGTGAAGCTGAACTGTACGTCGTTCGGCGTTTCGAGGTAGTAGTAGTGGCCGAGATAGCTCGAGGTGTTGCGGTAAACGTAGTCGGACGGCGGCGTAATGAGCGAGATCCGGGTGCTCCCGGCGGCGAGCTGCCGCTCGATATATTCCGTGTTGAGCCGGTCAGTATAGGCGACGGCGGCGAATTGGAGGAGCAGGAGCAGGCTCAGTATCCCGGCGGCGATACAAGCAGCGAGCCGCGCCGGTTTTTGCAGCGGGACGTTCAGAGAGGGGAGAATATGCTCCCATACGGCCAGCGCCGCACAGGCCAGCAGGATATAGCAGAGATAAAGGCTGCGCTCCGGCGCGGGATAGACTACCAGCATGGGACCGATGGCACACACGGCGAGCCCGAGAAGCACGCATATGCGCAGGAGCAGGCGCCGGTCGCCGCTGTGCGCCGCCGCGCAGACGAATACGAACAGAAAGCCGATGCAGAGCAGCGCGAACAGGAGCTTTGGCAGCGCCGGGAGCCAGACGAAGCGTCCGGCATTGAAAAAGGCGCGGTAGACGAGGGAATACAGCGGCAGCGCCAGCGATACGGCGCGGGCGGCGCGATAGGCGCGGGGATGCCGCCATGCGTCGCGGCTCCTGCCGAGCAGCAGGAACACGGCCAGCCCCATGGCAAGGCAGAGAAAGCACGCGCCGGTGAAGAAGCCGAGCAGCTTGAGCCCGTTCGTCCAGACAGAGCTCAGCATTTCGCTGACGCTCGAGAGATAGACATGGCGGTAAAACGCGATGAGCTGATACTCCCGCTCGAAGAGGCGGGGGATGGCGAGCATGATGCCGCCGCCGGCCAGCGCCCCGGCCAGCCACAGGTCGGCCAGCACTCTGCGGGGCTTGCTCTGCTTGCGGGAGAGGATGAGGGCGGTGAGCGCCGCGAGGCAAAGGACGATGCTGTCAAGCTCCACATAGAGCTGCGCCGCCAGCGCGAGCAGGAGCATGGCCGCCGAGCGCAGCCACAGCGGGCAGCGCCCGCGCTCCGCATCCTGCCACAGCAGCAGGCACAGGACGAGCAGAAACACCGGCGGGACATAGTTCTGGAAGCCGCTCGCCCAGGAATAGACCTCGCCGAACATGGTCGGCGCGACGCCGAATACGAGCAGGAAGGAGATGAGCCAGCTTGTCCGGCGCTTCGCCTGTACGGTCAGCGGAAGGAGCACGACGAGTCCCGCGAGCATAAGGGCGCGGACGGCGGTGCGCAGCGGGACGCTCGCAGCGAAGAGCGCCGCGCCGACGTTGCCGATGAGCCGCCCGTTTCCGTAGTGGAGGCAGTAGTGCAGCACCTCGGAGAAGGAGCGGAAGCGGAGGCTGGCAAAGTCGTAGTCGTCCGTGAACATCGGGCTGCACAGCATTAAAACGGCGGCAAAGGCAGCCACCGCAATGAAAAGCAGCCAGAGGAATTTTTTTTGAGATAAGGAAGCCATGCAGAAAACCTCCGCGTGCATCGAAAGTACTGTCATGCTACCACGCATACAATTCAATGTCAACGCGGGGCAGGGAGTTGGTTACTGGAATGTAATTCTTTTTTTTCCGCGCTGTAACCTGTTAGTCCGACAAAGTTGGTATAATACCAGGGTATGAAGCAGGAAACCTTTTGTACACATTATCTAAGGAGGAACGGATTTTGAAAAAACTTGCTGTTCTTGCGCTCGTGCTGTGCATGATGTTCATGCTCGGCGTGTGCGCACTGGCCGCGTCCGGCGAAGCCTCGGGCGAGACTGCCAGCGACGCTGACGCTCCCGCTTCCGTAACGGTCGAGGGCGCCTCCATTACCGGCGAGATCGCCGGGTGGATGTACACCGAGGACGACAACGGCCTCACCGTCATCCAGAGCCCGCTCACCCTCAAGGCTGAGATGGTCGTGCTCCTGCCCGGTATGATCGGCGACCAGAAGGTCGATGTGCTGGGCAACGGCAACGCCGTTATGTCCAACAACAAGCTCGACGGCACCTGGGTGCTCTTCCCCGAGGAGCTTGGCTACATCGGCTCGTCCGCCATCCATGACTACAACGACACCATCGCCTGGGTCATCCCCGGCACGGTCGGCGTTTCGGATGATCCCTGGCTGAGCTGCTCCGGCTACGTCATCACCGAGTCCGGCTCCCCGGCGGCTGCCGCGGCGGAGCTTAACGGCAAGGATGTCGAGAGCATCGACGGCCTTGCGAAGTTCACCGTCACCGCCGGTGAGAACGGCTATATCACCCCTGCCGGCACCTATTATATGCCCGCCGGCATCGCCGGCCTTGGCACCCAGTTCACCGTGACGAGCGCGGAGAACTACAAGATCACCTCCGTCACCGTGGACGGCAAGACCACGAAGTTCGACGAGATGACGCAGGAATACGCCATCGACTACGTCTTCTCTGCCGATTCCGAGGCCATCAGCGCCGAGTTCGAGCCGCTGGCCGCCGATGAGACGGAGACCCGCAGCTTTGCCTCCGGCCCGTCCTATGCCTACATCGACATCGTGGACGGCGCTGTCGCCGAGGGCACCGCGCTTCCCGACGACCTCTACCTCATCCAGTCCTTTGAGACGAAGGTGACCGACTACGTCCACGCGCTGGGCGTCTCCACCGGCATCTACTACGTCTACAACGGCGAGCTTTATGAGGAGGTCTATTCCTCCCAGGCCACCGAGACCGAGTTCTCCACCAAGGCCGAGATCATCAACGCCATGTATGAGACGAACGGCTGGGTCTATGGCGAGGATTACGACGTCATCCGCCTGCACAACTACTATGCGAACATCACCTCCGGCCCGTCCCGCGGCGTCGTGTCCATGTTCTGCACCTACCTCTATAAGCTCGTGGACGAGACGGCGGCCTCTGCCGAGCCCTCCGGCGAAGCCTCCGGTGAGGCCTCTGCTGAGAGCATCCTTGACGGCCAGACCGTCTATTCTTCCGACAACGTTGACCACGCCGGTGTGTTCGTGCAGGGCGAGGGCGACTATACCATCGAAGACCTGACCGTCTACGGCTACACCAGCGGCCGCGGCCCCTCCGAGTCCGGCAACTTCTACGGCGTCGGCTCCCAGGTCCACGTGGACGGCGGCACCGAGGGCAAGATCGCGGCGAGCGACATCCACTATGACACCGCTATCCTGCGGCTGAACAACGGGCGCATCCTCGGCACCAACAACTCCATCTATGCCACCGGACGCGGTCTCGCCATCCTTGAGGGCGGCGACATCTTCTCCTGCTCCTCCGGCGGCCACGGCCCCTATGTCTCCCAGGGAGGCCAGATCGTCATCAACACCGAGGGCACCAACCTCATCAACGAGGACGGCACCGTCAACATCATCGACCCCGAGGCCACCGAGATCCCCGACAGCAGCATCGCTGCGATGGGACAGGCGGCGGACGGCAGCAACGAGCTCGTCCTGAACGAGCATGACGACGACGTGACCGTCATCGTCTCCGGCCTCGACGCCGGTACGGCGCTTGCCACCGACAAGGGCGGCGGAACCATCGTTGCGAACCAGGTCGTCACCAAGTGCTACGGCCTCCGCTCCGCCGGTGTCTACACCATCGGCTACTCCGAAAGCTGGGTCTATGTCTTCAACTCCGACTGCACCTCCAACCTCGACGCGGCGCTCTGCTCCGCCTCCGCCGGCTACGGCTACGCCTTCAACTGCCGCCTGCAGGGCTGCATGGGTCTGAAAGTCCGCGCCTCCGGCAACACCAACACCGAGGACGCCGGTCTCTGGGTCGAGAACTGCCGCATCGCCGCGAGCTATGACGCGCAGGATGAGGAAGACGCCTATGTCGTCGGCTCCCCCGAGGAGTTCATTGCCGAGATCGGCGAGCAGGCCGGTATCGAGCCGCAGGGAAAGGATGAGTCCTATGCCGATTTCATCACCCGTGCGGACGCGGCGCTCTATGACTACATCGTCACGCAGGGCAACGACTACGGCTCCTCCATGAACATCTTCATTGACCCCGCCAACACCCCGCACTACAACGAGGGCGGCATCACCTGGTGGTATCTTGACCGCTCCAAGACCCCCGGCTACTCCGGCGGCAACAAATTCGCGGTCATCTACTCCGACGGCTCTCCGGCGGTCGTGAACGTCGATTCCTGCCTCCTGACGAACGATAACTACACCGACTACGGCCCCGAGTCCGAGTGGTGGAACAGCCTGACGGCTGAGGAACAGGCCATCTACACCCCGGCCGATAACCTCATCGCCTCCGCCGAGAACGGCGGAAAGCTCAACGTCACCTTCGTCAACGAGAACTCCCAGACGAAGTGGGATGTCACCGGCAAGTCCGATGAGACCTGCGAGATGAACGGCGACTTCTATGTCGGCCCGAAGAACACCAACGCGGTCAACGCGACGCTCGTCAACTCCGAGTGGACCGGCACGGTCATCTATGCCGACCCGAGCCTTGCCACCTCCGGCGAGGTCGGTGAGGAGGCTGTCGGCGCGGCGTACATCACGCTGACCGAGGGTTCTGTCTGGACAGTCACCGAGAAGTGCACCGTGAACGGCCTGACCGTGGACGACAGCTCCCGCGTCATCGGCACCGTGACCGAGAATGCGGACGGCAGCTTCACTGTCTCCCCGGCGGAAGCCGGTGCGGCCTCCGCTGAGCCCAGCGCCGAGCCCGCCGCTGCCGCGGCGACGGCAAAGACCGCTATGACCGACGAGGAAGCCTTCGCGGCCTATGTCCAGTATCTGCGCGACTACATCGCCACCTACGCCGGCGAGGGCGACGGCTCCGGCTTTGACGAGGGCGCCCGCCAGATGGCGGCCGGTGAGCTCGATACCGTGGCCTACGGCGACGACCTCACCCAGTTCCCGTTCGAGATGTTCGTCGGCGTGTTCGGCGCGGACGACTATGACAGCTGGTACGCGAAGAACGTCGGCTGACGGACAAATACCCAATATGCACCTTGGGAGCGGCTTTATGCCGCTCCCATTTTTGTGTCTTTTTTTGTTGTCTTTACGGCTTTATCGTGGTATAGTAAATCCGTATGTTTATAAGTGGAACGACAAAAACCCTTGCCGCGCTGCTGGCGGTGCTTTTGCTGGTCTGCGGGCTGGCGTGTCCGGGCATGGCGGCGAGCGGGGATATAACGGATGTGCTGCGGGACGGACTGCGCAGCGACCTGGCCTCGATCGAGCTGTATACGCCCACGGAAAAATTTTCTCTCTGCGGCGAGATACTCTACAGCGACGAGACGGGTGCCATGACGCTGGCTGTGAACGGGGAGGACAGCGCACCGCTGCAGAGCGTGACGGTCAGCGGCGAGAACGTGTATACGCCGCCGGAGGACAGCAGCGAGGAGGACAGCTGGGACGGCACGACGCCCTATGTCCGCAGCGGCTATGTGCTGGTCACGATCCGCGCCGAGGGGCGCGACGACTATATGGCCTGCATTGCGGAAAATGACGCCCTGACCCCGGAGGAGCGCGCAGCAGCGCGTGAGGCGGAGGCTGCGGCTTTGGCTGCGGCGGCCACGGCTGAACTGGAGACGGAGAGTGCCGAGATCGCGGAGAGCACGGAAACGACCGCACCGCTGCTGGAAACAACGCCGGAGGCGGAGACGACGCAGAAGACGACCCTTGCCGAGCGCATCGCGTCGCTGTCGAATGGCGGCGTTGCGCTGCTGATCGCGGGTGCGGCGTTCCTGATGGCGGCGCTGGCGGAGATGGTGCTGCTGCTGGTATACCGCAGCCGTGCCGAGAATGTAGCGAAAAACTATATCCGCACCAAGGCGGCGCTTGATAAGAGCAAGCGCGAGCTTGCCGCCGCACGGACAAAAAATCTGCGGCTGGAGCGAGAGCTTTTGCAGGAGCGCGGCAAAATGGAAGCTGTGCGGACAGAGCTTGAGCGAATGCAGGGAAAGAAAAAGCCCGCCGAGCCGGACGCAGAGAACACTGCGCCGCCCAAGCGGAAGGGAAAAAACCGCTTTGACCTGGATTATCTGAATTGGAGCCTATAAGCAAACGCCCTTTCCGAACGCGGAAAGGGCGTTTTTTTCTGGTCAGACACGGGTGATCTGCAGGCCAAGCTTGGTGTAGCGCTCGTACTGCTCGTCGGAGAGCTCCTGTCCGGTGATGACCGTGACGACCTCCTTGAAGTCCCAGGCGTGAAGGAAAGCGCTCTGGTCGAATTTCTCGTGGTCGGCCAGCACGACCTTTTTTTCGGCCATGCGCGCGATCCTCTGCTTGGTTCCAAGCTCTTCTATGCTGGTGAGCATCAGCCCCGTATGGTCGTTGATGGCGTCGATGCCCATAAAGGCGTAGTCCAGCTGCATAGAGCTGATGGCGCGGTCGGTCAAGTAGCCGCTGAGGGAGTGGAAGCCCTGCCGCATGACGCCGCCGGTGACAATGACGATGATGTCGCCGGCATTGGAGAGTTCCACGGCCGTAAGCACATCGTTGGTGCAGACGGTCAGGCGCTTGGTGCTTTTCTTGAGCGGCGCCGTCATTTCACGGATGGTAGCGCCGGAGTCGAGAAACAAGCTGTTGCCGGGGGAGAGCAGCGAGGCGGCATAGGCCGCGATACGCCGTCGCTCCGGCTCGTTGCGGCGGCGCTTGGAAATGGGTGGGTGCTCATGCGGGAGACTTGAGCCGACAAGCACTGCACCGCCGCGCGTGCGCTCGATGACCTGCTTTTTCTCAAGCTCGGTCAGACAGCGCCGGACAGTGGCAGGGGAGGAGTGCAGCGCTTCGGCAAGCTCGCCGATCGCCGCATATTTGTGCTCCATCATGTAGTCGCGCAACTTCTCCATTCGTTCCGCTCGAAGCATAATATCGCTCCCATCTATTTATTATGACTCATTTTACCATAGAATATCCCGTCTGGCAAGAACAAAAAAGGGATTGCACCAGATTTCTTCCAGTGCGATCCCTTTTGCTGTTGCTCAGTTCAATCCTCGTGGCGCTTGCCGAGGTAGGCCTCCTTGACGCGCTCGTCGGCGAGAAGCTCCGCGCCCGTGCCGCTCATCGTGATGCGGCCTGTCTCCATGACATAGGCGCTGTCGGCGCACTGAAGCGCCATGTTCGCATTCTGCTCGATGAGGAGGATGGTGACACCCTGCTTGTTGATCTCGCGTATGATGTCGAATATGCCCTTCACAATGAGGGGCGCAAGGCCGAGGCTCGGCTCGTCCATCATCATGAGCTTGGGGCGGCTCATCAGGGCGCGACCCACGGCCAGCATCTGCTGCTCGCCGCCGGAGAGCGTACCGCCGGGCTGCCAGCTGCGCTCCTTGAGGCGGGGGAACAGGTCATAGACCCAGCGCAGGTCTTCATCCAGATCATCGTTGCGGAGATACGCGCCGACGCGCAGGTTTTCATAGACGGTGAGGTCGGGGAATATGCGCCGGCCCTCCGGCACGAGCGTAACGCCCTTTTTCACGATGTTGGTGGGGTCGGCACGGGTGATGTCGTCGCCCTGAAAGCGGATGGCGCCGCTCGCCGGCTTGACAAGTCCCGCAATGGAGCGCAGCGTCGAGCTTTTGCCCGCGCCGTTCGCGCCGATCAGTGTGACGATCTCCCCGGCATTCACGTCGAAGGATATGCCCTTGACGGCCTCGATGCCGCCGTAGCGCACGAACAGGTTGTCAATGGAAAGAATGGTTTCAGGCATCGTCGCTCACCCCCAGATATGCGTCGATCACGCGCTGGTTATTCTGTATCTCCTGCGGCAGACCCTCGGCGATCTTGCTGCCGAAGTCGATGACGTAGATGTAGTCGGAGATCTTCATGACGAGATCCATGTGGTGCTCGATGAGAAAGACGGAGAGCTGGTGGTTGCGGCGTATCTCATGGATAAACTCGCTCAGCTCCTGCGTCTCCTGCGGGTTCATGCCGGCGGCCGGCTCGTCCAGCAGAAGCAGATCCGGGTCGGTGGCCAGTGCGCGGGCGATCTCCAGGCGGCGCTGCAGGCCATAGGGCAGGGAGGTGGCAAGGTCGTCGGCGTATTTGTCGAGCCCCTGCTCCGCAAGCAGCGCGGCCGTCTCGTCGCGCATACGAGCCTCCTCGCGGCGGTTCGTGCGGAAGGTCGCGGAAAAGACGTTCTGCTTCGCGTGCATATGCTTGGCGACCAGCACGTTTTCAAAGACCGTCATGGTCTTCCAGAGACGGATGTTCTGGAAGGTGCGCGCCACGCCGCACTTCGTGATGTGGTCGGGCGTGGGCGCAAGCACCGGCTCATGGAGATAAAGCTCCGCGTGCTCGCCCTTGTATTGCTTTTTCATCTTGCCGGACGGATGGTTGCGGACGATGGGCTTGCCCATGAACTCCACAAGGCCGTTCGTCGGCTCATACACGCCGGTGATACAGTTGAACGCAGTCGTCTTGCCGGCGCCGTTCGGGCCGATGAGCGCCGTTATGCTGCCCTCGGCGATGTCGAGAGAGAGGTCGTTCACGGCGACGACGCCGCCGAACTGCATGGTGATGTTTTCAACGTGCAGCGCCGGTGTCTTCTTCACTTCACTCATGAGCGCTCACCTCCGTTTCCGCCTTGTCGGACGCTTTCTTTTTTTGTTTGAACAGACCGCCGATCCCGGCGAAGTTGATCTCACGGTCGCCCATGATGCCCTTGGAGAAGAAAAGGACGATGACCATGATGACGACGGAGAACACGACCTTGCGGAAGCCGTCGCGGAAGAACGGGACGCTGATGTTGAAGAGCTTGCCGCTGTCGAGGAAGCGCAGCCACCACTCGTTGCACGCGATGTATAGGAAGGAGGCAATGCAGCTTCCCGAGATGGAGCCGATACCGCCGATGACGACGATGAGCAGTATCTCATAGGTCATGGCCGACTTGAACGGCGCGGCCTGAATGGTGGTCTGGTACATGGCGAGCAGCGCACCGCCGACACCGGCGAAGAAGCTCGATATGATGAAGGAGAGCATTTTGTGCTTGAACAGGTTTACGCCCATGGCCTCCGCCGCGATCTCGTCGTCGCGGACGGCCTTAAAGGCGCGGCCATAGGAGGAGTTGATGAGCAGGACGATGACGACAATGCAGAGCCCCGCAATCAGGAACGGGAAGAAGGTGCCAAATTTCAGCGTTACGTCGCCGAATACCAGCTTCATATCGGAAAAGCTCGTGTATTTGCGGAGCAGGTTGGAGCCGTTCGTGATACCGCCGAGCGCGTCCCACTGGCAGACGGCGCGAATGATCTCGGCGAAGCCGAGGGTCGCGATGGCGAGATAGTCGGATTTCAGGCGCAGGACGGGGATGCCGATGAGCGCGGCAAAGGCCGCCGCCACCAGTCCCGCGATGAGCAGGCAGACGATCACGCCGAGCAGCGTGCCGAGGTTGGAGCCGAGCGCCTGACTGAATACCTCCGGAATGGAGAAGCCGATCGCGCCGCCGTCAAAGTACTGGTAGACAGCCGCGTGCTGGTCGGCGGGGATGGAGAAGATGGCGTAGGTGTATGCGCCGATAAGCAGAAAGCCCGCCTGACCGAGGGAGAACAGACCCGTGAAGCCGTTGAGCAGGTTCATGGAGACGCAGATGAGCGAGTAGATCGCGCCCTTTTTCAGCACGGGGATGAGCATGAGCGTAAAGCCGTTGGAGGGCAGGAAGTTGTCCAGCAGGAACAGGAAGATATAGAGCGCGGCGATCAGGCAGATCGCAATGATGTGGTTGAGCTTCTTTTCCGAAGCGCTATTTAATGTTTTTCCCATATCGCGCCTCCTCAAACCTTATCCGTGGCCTTCTCGCCGAATATGCCGGTGGGCTTGACGAGAAGCACAAGGATCAGCAGCACAAAGGTGAACGCATCGGAGAAGATGGTCCAGCTTGAGCCGAAGCCCTTGATGATGTTTTCGCAGATACCGATGATGAACGCGCCGATGACCGCGCCGGGGATAGAGCCGATACCGCCGAACACCGCCGCGACAAAGGCCTTCAGACCGGGCATAGAGCCGGAGGTCGGAATGACGGAGGGGTAGTTCGTGAAGTAGAGCAGCGAGCCGATGGCGGCCAGGAAGCAGCCAATGATGAAGGTCATGGAGATGACCGCGTTGATACGAATACCCATGAGCTGGCTCGTCTCAAAGTCCTTGGAGACGGCTCGCATAGCCATGCCGATCTTCGTTTTCTTGATGAACAGGCTGAGCGCGATGACAAGCACGAGCGTCAGCACCGGGGTCACGAGCGTGACGACCTTGGTGGTGGCCGAGCCAATGCTCACGGAGTTGGAGAGCCAGGGGATGGAGGGATACATCTGCGCAAGGCCGCCCGTGAAGTAGAGGGCGCAGTTCTGCAGCAGATAGCTCACGCCGATGGCGGAGATCATGACGGACATACGCGGCGCGGAGCGCAGCGGCTTATATGCCACACGCTCGATGACAAAGCCGAGCAGCACGGTCACGATGATGACCAGCGGGATGGAGAGATACATGGGCATGGCGGTGGTGGCGTAGACCATCACCAGACCGGCGACCATGAACACGTCGCCGTGGGCGAAGTTGATGAGGCGCAGAATGCCGTAGACCATCGTGTAGCCGATGGCGATGAGCGCATACTGTCCGCCCACGGAGATACCGGCCAGTATGTACGGCAGATTGGCCTGAAAGAAGTTTGCCATAGGGAAGCCTCCGATTCTTTATTTCCAAGCGTATACCTCCGCCTCCACAGGGTGTGGGGGCGCAAATATACGCTTGTGGGGAATGCGGTTTATTTCGGGGTAAAGCGGGGGCAAGGCTGCCCCCGCTTTTTGCTGTAATGGAAACGCTATGGGTGTACTCAGGCGACCTTCTGGGCAGCCACAAAGTCCCAAACATTGTCGCTGGTGTTGGCGTGCTTGATGAAGGCGGTGTCGCGGATGGCGTCGCCGATCTCGTCAAAGGCGATGTTGCCGGAAACGCCGGTGTAGATCACGCTGGGCATGACCTCCAGAACGTCGGCAGCGTCGGGGGAGGCGGCGGACTGGAGAGCCTCCAGAGCGGTGAAGTAGGCATCGTAGCCCATGACGGTGACAGCCGCGATCATGTCGTTGCCGCCGTTGTTGGCCAGCGCTTCGGAGTTCTCGTTCATCCAGGCCTTGATGCCCTCTTCGAACTCGGGGTCGCCGCCCTCGGCGTAGAAGGTGGAGACGTTGACGTTGAGGTCAGTGCCCTGTGTGGCAGCCAGAACGACGTTGGAGTCCCAGGTGTCGGGGGCGCAGATGGGGATGTTGATGCCCTGCGCGGCGGATTGCTCAACGATGAGCTGGGCATAGCTGATGGAGGTGGGGGCGAAGATGACCTCGGCGCCCGCGTTCTTGGCGTTGGTCAGGTAAGAGGTGAAGTCGGAGTTGCCCTCGGGGAAGGACTCGGTGATGACTTCCATGCCGAGACCCTCGGCGGCTTCCTTGAAGTAGTTGATCAGACCCTGGTCATAGTCGTTGCCGAGCTGGCCGAGGCAGTAGGCGACGGTCGCGCCGAGCTCATCGTGAGCGAAGTTGGCCTGGACGGTGCCCTGGAACGGATCAAGGAAGCAGATGCGGAAGTAGTGGTCGTTGCCCTCGGTGACCTGCGGGTTGGTGCAGGTGACGCCGATCACGGGGATGCCGGCATCGGCGAAGGTGTCGGAGCCGGCGATGGCCACGGAAGAGCCATAGGAGCCGAGAACGACGGAAGCGCCCGCGGAGACGAGCTTGGTCGCGGCGGAGACGGCCTTGTCGGTGGAGGACTCGTTATCGGAGATGACGAGCTCGACGTTGTAGGTCTTGCCAGCGATCTCAACGGTGGGGCAGACGGAGTTGGCATACTGCATGCCAAGAACCTCCTGCTTGCCGCCGGCGCCGTTGTCGCCGGACAGGGGCTCGTATACGCCGATGACGACGGTGCCGGCGACGGAGTCGTCAGACGCGGTCTCCTCGGCGGCGCTTTCGGCGGCTTCTTCCGTCTTGGCGCTGCTGTCGGCGCTGCTGGAGCTGCTGGAAGTGCTGCTGCTGTCGGAGCTGCCGCAGGCGCAGAGCGCGAACAGCATGCAGAGCGCAAGGATCAGAGCCAGAATTTTCTTCATGTTGGTTTCCTCCTGTTGATGTGAGTACCGTCTGTTTTTGATGGACGGCCTTTTGTTTGCCTGCGAAAGACAAATGCTTTTGCAATAAAGACACTATACCACGCTAAAGCGCGAGATGCAAGATTTTTTTTACATTCGTCATATTGCACAAATGAGGCACGAAAACAGGCAAAAAACCGGTCATTATTTCACGAATCCATGTGGTCATCCAGCTGTTTCGCTTGACATAAAACCTGTCCCCATATACAATTTAAAATGATAGGTCATAAAACCTTGCATTGGCGCGGCAGCGCCCCGGCTCCCTTGTGTAAAGTGAGGCTTTGGGGGCGGAGCAATATATTTTTGATGCGCTTCCTATCTGATGTGTATAGATGGATCAAACGCAAAAACGGAGAGGAGAACTTTATGAAAAACGCCTATTTACAGCGTGTATATGAACAGGTCGTCAATCGCGACCCGGCGGAGCATGAGTTTCACCAGTGCATCCGCGAATTTCTGGAAAGTCTGGACGGCATCGTGGATGAGCACCCGGAGTGGGAGAAAAACGGCATCCTGGAGCGCTTTGTCGAGCCCGACCGCATGATCAGCTTCCGCGTCACATGGGTGGACGATGCCGGAAAGGTGCAGGTCAACCGCGGCTACCGCGTCCAGTACAACGCCGCCATCGGCCCGTATAAGGGCGGTCTGCGCTTCCATCCGAGCGTCAACCAGTCCATCATCAAATTCCTCGGCTTCGAGATGGTTTTGAAAAATGCGCTGACGACCCTGCCCATCGGCGGCGGCAAGGGCGGCTCCGACTTTGACCCGCGCGGCAAGTCCGACGGCGAGGTCATGCGCTTCTGCCAGAGCTTCATGATGGAGCTGCACCGCCACATCGGCCAGTTCACCGACATCCCCGCCGGGGACATCGGCGTGGGCGAGCGCGAGGTCGGCTATATGTTCGGCCAGCTCCGCCGCATCACGACCCGCTTCGACGCGGCGACCATCACCGGCAAGGATCCCTGCTACGGCGGCTCCGCCGCCCGCACCGAGGCCACCGGCTACGGCATCTGCTACTTTGCCGACGAGGTGCTGCACCACCAGCTCAACACCGGCTTTGAGGGCAAGACCGTCGTTGTCTCCGGCAGCGGCAACGTCGCGACCTACGCGGCGGAAAAGGCGCAGCAGCTTGGCGCAAGGGTCGTCGCCATGAGCGACTCCGACGGCTATGTTTTCGACCCCAACGGCATCCGCCTCAACGTCCTCAAGGACATCAAGCAGCGCCGCCGCGAACGCATCCGCGTCTATGCGGACGAGGTACCCGGCGCGAGCTATACCGAGGGCTGCCGCGGTATCTGGTCCGTCCCCTGCGACATCGCGCTGCCCTGCGCGACCCAGAATGAGGTGGATGTGGCCGAGGCCGAGCAGCTTATCAAGAACGGCACCATTCTCCTCTGCGAGGGTGCAAATATGCCCTGCACCATCGAGGCGGAGCACCTGCTGCAAAAGGCCGGCATCCCGGTTGGCCCCGCCAAGGCCGCAAACGCCGGCGGCGTCTCCACCTCCGCGCTGGAGATGAGCCAGAACAGTATGCGCCTCTTCTGGACGTTTGAGGAGGTCGACGAGCGCCTGCACAACATCATGCGCGGCATCTACGATTCCGTCTACGAAGCCTCCGTCGCCGCCGGACACCCCGGCGACCTCATCGTCGGTGCAAACGTCGCAAGCTTCCTCAAAGCCTCCAAAGCCATGCTTTGTCAGGGGATTTTCTGAGATAACAATATAGAACATGAGCCGCAGCCCGGAGGCTGCGGCTCAGACTATATTCCGGCGCAAAGCGCGCTATTTTCTCGCCTTGATGACCTTCATGCGGACGAATTCCTCACGTTCGCGTTCCTCCAGAACCTCTGCGATGTGGGTGATGCTCTGGTCGAGACCTGGGATGACCACATTTTCGAGTGCGTTGGCGCGCTTCTGCGCCTTGCGGATGGCGACGGCCAGACGGTATACGGCGGTCTCCGTCTCCGAAAGACGGGCGATCAGCCCCTTGAGCGCAGTGAATTTGCGGTAGGCCTCGTCGAGCGCGGCGGAGGAATCGGCCAGGTCGTAGGGGAGCGTGTCCGGCGTTATTTCCTTGGCTTCGACCGCCGGTATCTCCACGCCCATCACGCTGCGGAAGCGCAGACGGACGCTCTCGTCCACCTCAACGGCGGCGGCCAGCGCTGTGCAGTCGCCGCTGGAAAGCTCCGCTGTGCGCAGGGCGGCATAGGCCTCGGCAAAGGCACTGCCGATGCGATCCTGCAGCTCGTGCGCCTCGTCCACACGCCCTATGAGCTCGCGGATAAGAATGCTGCGCTTGCGATCCATAAGCTCCCAGCCGGTCTTGGCCAGGGTGCGCGAGCGCTTGGCGGCCATCAGATTTCCCTTTGTCGGTGCATTAGTCTGCATGGTATCAGCCCTTATAATACTTATCCAGCACCGCGTCCGGCACACGGCTCAGCTCGGAGCGCGGCAGCATGGACAGAAGCTGCCAGCCAAGGTCGAGCGTCTGCGCAAGGCTGCGCGAGCTGCGCTCGGACTGGCAGATGAACTCCTTCTCGAAGCGCTCGCCGAAGGCCATGTACATACGGTCAACGGGCGAAAGCTCTTCCTCGCCGATGACGGACGCGAGGCTTCGCGCCTCCATGACGGCGGAATAGCAGGCGAAAAGCTGGTTGGAGAGATCCTGATGATCCTCGCGGGTGAAGCCCTCGCCGGTGCCGTCTTTCATCAGACGCGAGAGGCTCGGCAGCACGGAGATGGGCGGATAGATGTCCTTCTGCGCCAGCTCGCGGCCAAGCACGATCTGCCCCTCGGTGATGTAGCCGGTGAGGTCGGGGATGGGGTGGGAGATATCGTCGGAGGGCATGGTGAGGATAGGCATCTGGGTCACGCTGCCCTTGCGTCCGCGTATCATACCGGCGCGCTCGTAAAGGGAGGCAAGGTCGGAATACATATAGCTGGGGTAGCCCTTGCGCCCCGGGATCTCGCCCTTGGAGGACGAGAATTCGCGCAGCGCCTCGCAATAGCTCGTCATGTCGGTCATAACGACCAGCACATGATAACCGAGGTCGAACGCGAGATATTCCGCCGCCGTCAATGCGCAGCGCGGCGCGAGGATACGCTCGATGATGGGGTCGGAGGCCATATTCAGGAACATGACGCAGCGGTCGAGGGCGCCGGTGGCGGCGAAGTCGTCCATGAAGAAACGGGCTGTGTCGTTCTTGACACCCATGGCGCAGAACACGACGGCGAAGCTCTCGCTTCCGTCGGTGACGCGCGCCTGCCGCACGATCTGGGCGGCAAGCTCGTTATGCTTCATGCCGTCGCCGGAGAAGATGGGGAGCTTCTGACCGCGGATGAGCGTCATCATCGCGTCGATGGCGGAGATACCCGTGAGGATATAGTCGCGGGGATACTGCCGCGAGACAGGGTTGATGGCGCTGCCGTTGATATCGCGCTCGGCGGTGGGGTATATCTCGCCCAGGCCGTCGGCGGGGCGGCCCGCGCCGTCAAAAATACGGCCAAGCAGCTCACGCGACAGGCGCAGCTTCATCGGCGAGCCGGTAAAGCTCGTGTGGACGCGATCCATCGCCACGCCGTCCGTGCCCTCGAATACCTCAAGCACGGCCTTGTCGCCGTCCAGAGCGACCACACGGCCGGTACGCTTCGTGCCGTCGGAGAGAAAAAGCTCCGCCATCTCGTCATAATGCGCGCCGCGCACGCCGTCCAGCGCTACGAGCGAGCCGTTTATTTCGGAAAGTCCCGCATATTCAAGCTTCATTCGTTTGCCTCCTTGACCTTGGCGACGGCCTCATCCACCTGGCGGATGAACTCCGCCTCTGCTGCCCCCTCGCCGAGCGCGAATTTCATGCGTCCCAGCGCGGCAAATATGCCGGTGGCTTCGAGCTGGGACAGCGGAATGGCGCGGGACACAAGAGCGCGAGCCTCATCGTCCAGATGGGCGATCACGCGGAGCATGGCCATCTGGTTTGCGGCGGTCATAAAGGTGTCGGTCTTATGGAAGGCGTTCTGCTGCAGAAAGCCCTCGCGGACGACACGCGCCACCGCAATGGTGAGCTTCTGGTCGTCGGGGAGCACGTCCGCACCGATGAGCTTGACGATCTCCTGCAGCTTTGCCTCCTCCGCCAGCAGGTTTAGCATACGGGTGCGCAGCGCGGTAAAGCCCGCGCCGAAATTCTCCTCATACCAGCCCTCGCAGGCGGAGAAATATTCGGAATAGGACGTTGTCCAGTTGATGGCGGGGAAGTGGCGGGCGTAAGCCAACGAGCGGTCAAGCCCCCAGAACGCGCGGACATAGCGCTTGGTGTTCTGGGTGACCGGCTCGGAGAAATCGCCGCCCTGCGGGCTGACTGCGCCGATGACCGTGACGCTGCCCTCGTTGCCGCCGAGGGTCTTCATATACCCGGCGCGTTCATAGAAGCCGGCGAGACGGCTGGGAAGATAGGCGGGGAAGCTCTCCTCCGCCGGCATTTCCTCCAGACGGCCGGATATCTCGCGCAGCGCCTCCGCCCAGCGGGAGGTGGAGTCGGCCATGAGCGCGACGTGATAGCCCATGTCGCGGTAGTACTCTGCGATGGTCATGCCGGTGTAGATGGATGCCTCACGCGCCGCCACGGGCATATTGGAGGTGTTGGCGATCAGGATGGTGCGCTCCATGAGCAGCCGCCCGTTCTTCGGGTCGCGCAGCTCGGCGAACTCGTCCAGCACCTGCGTCATCTCGTTGCCGCGCTCGCCGCAGCCGAGATAGACGATGATATCCGCATCGCACCACTTGGCGAGCTGGTGCTGCACCATGGTCTTGCCCGCGCCGAATGGTCCCGGAATGGCCGCACAGCCGCCCTTGCCGACGGGGAACAGGGTGTCGAGCACGCGCTGTCCCGTGAACAGAGGGCGGGTGATGGCGAGGCGCTCCGTGGTCGGACGCGGCTTACGCACCGGCCAGCGCTGGCAGAGCGTCAGCGGCGTGTGCCGTCCGCGTTCATCCTCAAGCTGGCATATCGGCTCGGCGGCGGTAAAGCGCCCGGAGGGGCGCACCTCCACCGCACGTCCCGACAGTCCGGGAGGCACCATGCTGCGGTGCTCCACGGCCTCGGACTCCATGCAGCGGGCGATGATCTGCCCGCCGGTGAGCGTGTCACCCTCGTGGATATCGACGGTGACGTCCCACTGCCTTGTCTCGTCAACGGCGTCGAGTCTTATGCCGCGTGTGATGAACGGCCCCGCCATCGTCTCGATGGCGGACAGCGGACGGGCAATGCCGTCATAGGTGCTGCCGATCATGCCGGGGCCGAGCAGTACGGAGAGCGGACGGCCGGTGGCTTCCACCTTCTGTCCGGCGGACAGACCCTCGGAATCCTCGTAGATCTGGACAACGGCCTCATCGCCGTCGATGGAGACGACCTCGCCGACCAGCCCCAGGTCGCCGACGTAGACCAGACTCATTTTTTGCAGGCTGCGGCCACCGGTAACACGCACGACCGGTCCGTTCACGCCCTTGATAACACATTTTTCACTCATGCTTCGATCTCCATGCCGATAAGCTCCGGAAAACGGCCGCGCAGCTCGTCGAGCGCGGTGTCGAAGCTCAGATCGGCGCGTTTTGTACCCACGGACAGGCAGAGCCCGCCGAGGGCGAAATTCCCCTCACGGAGCTGCGCGCCGGGACATTTGCGCAGCAGCGCCTTGCCAAGCTCCATATCCTCGCGGCGCAGCCAGATAATGCTCTCGCCGTCACCCAGGGCACTGCGGGCGCCGGCCAGCAGCGACGCAAGCTGGGCGGGATAGGCGCTTGTGCGTGTATACGCCGCGATCTTCTCGCGCACGGCGCGGAATACCTCGTCGGCGTATTGCTCGCGCCGCGCCAGCAGCGCGCGCCGGTCAGCCGTTCGCCGTGCCGCGATCTCCAGCGCGGCAGCATTGCGTATACGCTCCGTTTCACCGCGCTTCCAGAGAACGGCTTCGTCTTCTGCCTTTTTGGCTGCCTCCGCTTCAAGTGCGGCGGTCTCGTCGTTCAGCTTTGCTTCCAGAACGGCAAGCTCCGCATTCGCCTCGGCGGCGATGGAATCCAGAAAGACGGTTCGTTTGTCTGTCATAGCTTTACTCCTATGGCCTGGCGTATCAGACCGAGAATATCGCTGTCGCCAAGCCCTGCATTGTCGGAGGCGGGGATCACGGCAAGCAGCGGCCGCTCACCGGCTATCTTTAGCCGCTCGACCGTGGCCGGTATCCATGCCGCCGCCTTCGGCGTGATGAGGATAACGGCGATATCGCCGTCCTGCACGGCACGTCGCACGGCGTCCTCCGCCTGCGCGGCCGACTCGACCCGCTCGCCCTCCACACCGGCCAGCCGCAGGCCGGTCAGCGTGTGCGCATCCTCGCTGATGAGATAGTACTTCACAGCTTGCTGATGATCATGAAGCCGATCAGCAGGCCGTAGAGTGCGATGCCCTCAGCCAGACCGACGAGGATGAGACACTTGCCGAACACGTTCTCGTTCTCACTGATGGCGCCGATGGCGGCGGAGGCGGCAGCGGCGACGGCGATACCGCCCGCAACGCCGCTTCCGACGACGGCGATGGCCGCGGAGAGATAGCCCATGCCCGTGGCAAAGGCGTCGGTATTCACAAGGCTCTCACCGGCGGCGGCCACCGTCCCGGCCGCCGAGGCGGACTGACCCAGACAGACAAGGCTGCCGACCAGAATCAGCCCGAAGAACGCGCAGAGATTGGCGATCAGCGGGCGGCGGCCGGGATGACCGGCGCGAACACGGCGATAGATGACATACAGGGGCGCAGCAATAGCAAGCAGAATGAGAAGAGCATACAGAAAGATCATGATTTTATCCTCCAAATGAATGGTTTATTTTTCAGGTGTAATCCACGGAAAGACTGTGGAAAGCGCGGCCGCGACCGCTGTAGTAGCGGCCGAACATTTCATAGAATTGAAGACGGATGATCTGGATGGAGGCAAGCCCCGCCTCCAGAACGGCGACAAAGATATTGCCGAATATGGCGACGAGCAGATTGCCGGCCATGCTGCCGCAGACGTCGGCGATGAGGTAGACGACCATCATCATGCCCGCGTGGGAGATGGCGAATGCGCCCACACGCAGGAAGCTCATGGTGTTCGACATATAGCTCAGCAGGGATTCAAAAATGTCGAAGAAGCCGAGCATCAGAAGGCCGCCGAGCTTTTCCTCGCGCCAGCTTTTATCCCCGGCCAGCATTTTTCCGAGCGGCTCGCCGAACCAGATGAGCAGCAGCGGCAGCACGACGCAGAGCCAGATGCAAATGGTCGGGAAGACGAAGAGCTTGGTGTAAAGGCTCACGATGAGCGCCAGCACCGAGACATAGAAGACGAGACCGCAAAGCCCGTTTGCGCTGAAAAGTCCCGCCGTATAGTCGCGGCGGTGCAGCGCGTTTCCGATGTTCATGAGCATACAGCAGACGATCACGACACAGCCGAGCGCCACGGCGACGAGCAGCGTCGTCATCAGATTCTCGCCCTCAAGGACATGGAATCCGCCCCATGGGAACAGCTCTTCGAGTCCGAAGCAGCTGCCGTAGATGAGACCGAAGATGACGGAGCTTATGCCGCAGACGGAGAAAATGCGCCATATACCGCCGCCGGTCTTTTTCCAGAGCAGCAAGCCCAGCACGATGAGGCACGCGCCCTGCCCGACGTCGCCGAACATGATGCCGAAAAACAGCGTGTAGGTGAGCGCGAGGAAAAGGCGCGGGTCGCTCTCGCCGTTGGAGGGCAGGCCGTACATCTTCAGAATGGGGTCAAAGATGGAGGCGAAGCGCCGCTTTTTGAGGCGCACCGGCGCGGTATGCTCCGCATCGCCGCCGCGCATACAGCGGAAGCCGGGCTCGGCCTGTACCTGCGCCGCAAAGGCGTCAGCCTTGCCGCTGTCCACCCAGCCGACGAGATAGAAGCGTCCCTTGGCAAGCCCCGCATAGCGCCGCGCGGCAAAGCAGCTGCTCTTGAATTTGAGGAAGCTGCGGCGGCTCAGAAGCTCGCTGCGGCTTTTGTCAAGCAGCTCCTTCTGCGCCTCGTCCAGCGCGGCCAGCTTGTCGGCGGCGTCCCGGTCGGCGGCGCGAAGCTCGTCGAGCGCCTGTGTGGCCGGCCGCTCGCCCAGCGGGACGACGGCAGGGGAGATGCTCTCAAAGGCATAGCGCGATAGCAGCGCGTCGGCCGCGTCCGTCTGGTCACGTGTGGAGAGAGCCATGAGCCACAGCCAATCCTCGCTGCGGTCGGTCTCGATCATGAGAAATCCCTCCATTGCCTCGGCTTCCTTCTGGCAAGCCTCCCAGTTTCCCGGGTGGATGCGGCCGAGACGGCAGGAGACATAGCGCAGCGCGGCAAGCTCCGACACAGGCTCGGACACGGAGGCGAAGTGCGTCAGCACCTGCTCGGCGGCGGCGTTGTCCGCACGCTGCCTGCGAAGCGTCTCGCGCTCGCTCTGCTGGCGGTCGAGCGTCTGTGCAAGCGTGTCGAGATAAGCACAGCAGCCGCGGATGGTAAAGCCGCGCTCTTCAAAGTCCTTATAAGCCGGCTTCAGCCCAAGCGCCGCCAGCAGCTTATCGGCCTCGGCCAAGGCATCGGCGGCAGGGTCGTCCCCCTCCGGGCGCTCCAGGGTGCGGAGGCCGGAGAGAAAGCTCACGGCATTCTCGGGATGGATGTCGCGCCCCATGAAAAATCGTTCGATGGCCTCGTCCAGACGCTCGGACGGGCCGGAGACGGTCAATGCCGTCATGGTATTTCTGGTCATTCTTTTATATCACCTGCCTTGATCGTTGTTCAGCTCCGGCAATGAGCCGGGTCAGGCGCAGCCGCTCCAGCTCCGACAGCATCATATACGCCATCGGTATGGCCGGCGAGCATTCGCCCGCCATCACGAGCTTGCGGCACAGCCGCTCCATATAGCGCTCATAGGCGCCGTCCAGCGCCTCCGGTGCCATATCCCGCAGCGCCTCCGCCCACGGCGTGGCGGCGAGGATTTTTGCAGCAGCTTCATCGTCCGGCGCGGCAATAAGCGCCTCGATGATGGGACGCTTCAGCGCCGCGTGTACCGGGATGAGCCGCTCCCGCGCCGTCGGCAGCGAGGCCGGAAAGCGCCGCAGCCGGAGAATATAGACGAGGTTCAGCATATCGGCCTCCGCGCCCAGCAGCTTCTGCAGTACGAGCCGGGAGAGCCCGTGATAGCTTTTTCGGATGCAGTCGGCAAGCTCATCATACGCCTCGTTCGGATAACTCAGCGCGTGCGCCTTGCGCTTCAGGAAGAACGCCATGTATTCGCGGTCGTTCTCGTGCCGGAGATAGAGGCACAGTCGTCGGTAGCGGTCGCGCAGCTCGTCGGAAAGGGAGTCGTAGAGCTCCCGTGCATCGTCCGTGACGGCGGCCAGCGGCCATGTGCCGCTCTGGCGAAGCTGCTCGGCGATGCGGCGAACGCTGTCAAGCGCCTCAAGCTGTGTCCATGTATCCTCCGTCAGACGGTGAGCGTACATGGCGCGCGCCTTGGCGGTCACGGCGCCGTATACGGCGGCGCGGCTCATGTCAGTCCCACCGCGGCGCGGAAAATGCGCTCGATGCAGTCCGGTTTCTTTTCTTCAAACTGCCGGTCGAGCGCCGCCAGCGTCTCGTCCAGCTTTTTGTCGAGTGCGGCGATCTGGTCGGCGGAGGCTTTTTGCGCCTCGCTGCGAAGCGCGTCCGTCTCCTGCCGTGCGGCGGCCATGGCCGTCTTTTCGGCTTCGGCAAAAATACCGTCGCGGCTGCCGGAAAGCAGCTTCACGCGCCGTTCCGCCGCGTCCACGCGCTCACGGGCGTCGCGGTCAGCCTGCACAATGGCGTGCAGTATGTCTCTGTCCTCCATTGGAAGACCTCCTGTTCTGTGTCAGTACGGGGCGATACAGCCCCTGAAAGCGTTATTATTATATCATTTTGGTGGAATTTTTTCAAAGTCTTTTTTTCAGAAAAGGTTCAAATTTTTTGTCATAAGGGGATAGAAGAAACGATTGCATGCAGGACGCTTTTAGCGTATACTGGCAGCAAAGAAAGCAGGTGGTTTTTACTATGAAATATTTTCTCTTTATCGGCGACGGCATGGCGGATAACCCCATTCCGGAGCGCGGCGGAAAAACGCCGCTGGAGCTGGCGGACAAGCCCCTCATCGACAAGCTCTCCCGCCGGGGGATGCTCGGAAGCGTCGTCAACTGCCCCAAGGAGTTTGAGCCGGGGAGCGCCACAGCCATTCTGTCCATATTCGGCGTAGACCCGCTCGAGTATTACCACGGGCGCGGCCCCCTGGAGGCGGCGGCGCAGGGTATCGCGCTGCGCGACGGCGACATGGCCTGCCGCTGCAACATGGTCGCGCTCAGCGACGGGGACGGGCCATACGCCGAGCGGCGCATTCTGTCTCACTCCGCCGGGTCGATCGAGGCGGAGGACTCCGATGCGCTGGTGACGGCGCTCTGGGCGAGCGAGGAGTTCGGCGCGCTTGCAAAAAAATACGGCTGCGCGATATATCCCGGCAGCTCGTTCCGTCATTTTATGGTGCAGTCCAACGCCGACATCGGCGGCATACGTCTCATCCCGCCGCATGACCACCTCGGCGAGGTCATCGGCCCGCTGCTGCCGTCCGGCTGCGCCGACGCCGACGCACTGCGCGAGATGCAGGAGGCCGCCACGCGCTTCCTTGACCACCATCCCATCAACGAGCGGCGTCGTGCGGAGGGCAAGCTCCCGGCCAACGGCGTGTGGTTCTGGGCGGAGGGAACGGCGGCCATCCTGCCCGATTTTGAAAAGAAATACGGCCACAGCGGCGAGGTCGTATCGGCGGTGCCGCTGGTGCAGGGCATCGCCCGCCTCTCTGGGCTTCCCGCCCCCAGCGTGCCGGGGGCGACCGGCGAGATCGACACCAACTGGGAGGGTAAGGCGGAGAAGACCATCGACATCCTCTCCCGCTGTGAATTTGCCTGCCTCCATATCGAGGCACCGGACGAGTGTACGCACAACGGCGACACGGACGGAAAGATCCAGTCCATCTCATGGCTGTCCAGCCGCGAGCTTGCGCCCATCCTTGACTGGCTTGACAGCTGCGGCGAGCCGTATCGCATCCTCATGCTCTCCGACCACAAGACCCTCACATCCAACCGCGCCCACGACGGCGACCCCGTGCCGTTCCTGCTGTACGATAGCCGCCGGACGGAGGGGAGCGGCCTTGACTACACCGAGAAAAACGGCCTTGCCACAGGCGTGTTCGTCGAGAACGGCACGGCGCTGATGGGGATGCTGTTTGATGCTTGAGCGGGCGTATGCAAAGCTGAATCTCTCGCTTGACGTGCTGGGAAGATCGGACGACGGCTACCACGATATGCGCATGGTGATGCAGTCCGTCGAATTCGGCGACGACATCGACGTGGAACTCACGGACGGAGACTTCACCATCGACCCGGGCAAGCGCTATCTTCCGGCGGACGGCCGGAACCTCGCCATGAAGGCGGCCAGGCTCTTTCTGGCCGGCACGGGCCGGGGCGTGCGTATACGCGTGACCAAGCGCAGCCCCGTGTGCGCCGGTATGGGCGGCGGCTCCTCGGACGCGGCGGCGGTGCTCCGGGTGCTCAACCGTCTGACAGAGGCGGGGAAGAGCGAGGCGGAGCTTTGCGCCATGGCGGAAAGGCTCGGAAGCGACGTGCCCTTCTGCGTGGCCGGAGGGACGCAGCTTGCCGAGGGACGCGGCGAGAAGCTGAGTCCGCTGCCGCCGCTGCCGGACTGCGCCATCGTCATAGCGAAGCCCGCCTTTTCCATCTCCACGCCGCAGCTGTTTACGCAGATCGACGCACGGCGCAGCCGTATGCGCCCGGACACGGCGGGCATCTGCGCGGCGCTGGCGGCGGGGCAGCTTACCGGAGTGAGCCGGCGGCTCTATAACGCATTCGAGGACGTGCTCCCGCACCAGTGGGCGGAGGTGTTCGCCATCAAGTCGGCACTGCTCACCGGCGGCGCGCTTGGTGCGGCCATGACCGGCACTGGCAGCGCGGTGTTCGGCCTCTTCGACGACGAGACGGCGGCGCGGCGCTGCCACGAGACGCTGGCGCGGCGCTATGCCGAGTGCTGGCTGACACGACCCGCCGCGCGTATTGATATCTGAAATATTCAAAAATCGGCAAGCCTCAAACGAGACTTGCCGATCCAGACTGTCAAAGAACCTTGCACGGACGCGG
>CAVEQW010000055.1:0-52048 GCA_963618155.1 Alloprevotella sp. | reverse complement strand
AATGCGGCGATTATATGCGCCCGAAGCTGACCAACCGCCGCACGGCGGACGGCGAGCTGATCTACACCTACATGTGCTCCACCAAGGAGCGCAGCCACGGCACGATCTGCTCTATGAAAAACTGCAACGGCAACACGCTGGACGCTAAAATCATCGAGGAGATCCGCAAGCTGTCCGCCGACAAGGAGACCCTTACCCGGCTGCTGGCGCAGACCAAGAAGGTCATCAGCGGCAACAAGGAGGGTTACGACGCAGAGCTGGCGCTGCTCCGGGAGAAACACACCGAGACGGAAGATCACATCAAGCGGCTGGTGGAGTCCCTGTCCGTTGCCAGCGACACCTCTGCAAAGTACGTTATGGAGCAGATCGACGCGCTCCACCGGGAGAGTGAGACACAGCAGCTGCGCCTTGCCGAGCTGGAAGCCCTCACCGAGCAGAGCCGGATGCTCCATCAGGAGTTCGCCTTCCATCAGGAAATGATCGAATCCTTTGCCAGCGCGGTGGATTCTGCCACGCTGGAGGAAAAACGCCGCCTGCTGCGCACCATCGTCAAAAAGGTGGTCTGGGACGGCAAAAATGCCTATGTTTACCTCTTTGCGGAGGATGGAGAGGCGGATTTGCCCCCTGTTGAGCAACTTATGTGTCCGTCAGGAGAGGATAGCGAATGAAATACTCATGCATTTCCGCGCTATGCGGAAGAGTGCGCAGGATGTGTCGCTGTCGGATGCGCTGGAGGCGGATGGGGACGGCGGCGGGCTTTCGCTCATGGATACGCTGTCCGTGCCGGATGATATGCTTGATGAGCTGGCGCGGCATGAGCAGCGGCTGCTCCTGCGCCGCATCGTCCGCGAAGAGCTCGACGAGCGCGAGCGGGCGGTCGTGACCATGCGCTACGGACTGGACGGCGGCGCGCCGCTGCCGCAGCGGGCAGTGGCCGAGACGCTGGGCATATCTCGCTCCTATATATCGCGTATCGAAAAGCGGGCGCTCGATAGGCTGAGACGGCGGCTGGAACGCGAAAATACGCCGAAAATTGACGCAAAAAACACTTGATTTACCATCATATATATGGTATAGTGAACAACAGAGAGCATCCTTTTTCCTGAGTGGGCTGACATCCCACTCTTTTTAATGACGAAAAACGAATTGTCAGAAGTTGGGTAATCTATGGGAAAGATCGAAAAGACAGTTACGGAAATGGCGCGCCCGGTCATCGAGGCGAACGGCCTTGCGCTCTGGGATGTGGAATACGTCATGGAGGGCGGACAGCACTATCTCCGCGTGTTTCTGGACAGCCCGGAGGGCGTGACGATCGACCAGTGCGAGACGATCTCGCGGCTGCTCGACCCCATGCTTGACGAGGCCGACCCCATCCCGGACAGCTACGTTTTTGAGGTCGGCTCCGCCGGTCTGGAGCGCGCGCTCAAGCGTCCCGGTGATTTTGAGCGTTTCATGGGGGAAAAGGTCGAGGTGAAGCTATACAGCGCGGTGGACGGTGCCAAGTCGTGGGTCGGCGCGCTGGAGGGCTATGATAACGGCGATGTCACGGTCGACGGCCGCCGTTTTGAAAAGAAAAAAATCGCCAGCGTGAGGCTGCGCGTGGATTTTTGACGGAGGAATACAGATGAACGCAGAGTTTTTCAGCGCTATCGAGGACATTGAAAAAGAAAAGGGTATACCCCGCGAGTATATGTACGAGAAGATCAACCAGGCCATGCTTGCCGCCTTCCGCAAGGACAATCCCGACGCGGCGGACAACGTGGTCGTGGAGCTTGACGAGGAGAAAAAGAAGATCGATATGTACGTCCTCACCGACGTGGTCGAGGAGGTCGAGAATCCCGCCACCCAGATGACGCTGGAGCAGGCGCAGAAGATCTCCAAGCGCGCCAAGCTCGATACCCAGATAAAAGTCCCCGTCGACACCCGCGAGTTCGGGCGCATCGCGGCACAGGCCGCGAAGCAGGTCATCATCCAGGGCATCCGCGAGGCGGAGCGCGGCATGATCTATGACGAATTCACCTCCAAGGAGCATGAGATACTCACCGGCGTGGTCAACCGCATCGACCCGCGCACGGGCAGCATCTCCATCAAGATCAGCTCCAACGCCGAGTTCACCGACGCGGTGCTCACCCAGAACGAACAGATCCGCGGCGAGGAGCTGGTGGAGGGCGACCGCGTGCGCGTGTACGTCGTGGAGGTGCGCCGCTCGACCCGCGGACCGCAGGTGCTCATCTCCCGTACCCACCCCGGCCTTGTCAAGCGCCTGTTCGAGCTTGAGGTGCCCGAGATCGCGGACGGAACGGTGGAGATCCGCTCCATCGCCCGCGAGGCGGGCAGCCGCACGAAGATGGCCGTTTGGAGTGTCGAACCGGATGTCGACCCCATCGGCGCCTGCGTCGGCCCGCGCGGCGGCCGTGTCGCCAGCATCGTCGAGGAGCTCGGCGGCGAGAAGATAGACATCATCAAATACAGCGAAACGCCGGAGGAATACATTGCCGCCGCGCTCGCCCCGTCCGAGGTCACGGAGGTCATCCTCGGTGAGGACGGCAAGAGCTGCCGCGTCATCGTACCGGACAACCAGCTCTCCCTTGCCATCGGCAAGGAGGGGCAGAACGCGCGTCTGGCCGCGAAGCTGACGGGCTTCAAGATCGATATCAAGCCCGAGAGCGAGGGCTGACCTATGGCGGGCATCCCGCAGCGTATGTGCGCGGCCTGCCGCGCCCACGGCGACAAGGCGGACTTTTTCCGTGTGGTGAAAACGGCGGAGGGCGTCGTGCTGGACGAAAAGCAGCATATGCCCGGACGCGGCGCATATCTCTGCCGCGACGCCGCGTGCCTGAAAAAGGCGCGGCGCGGACGGGCGCTGACCCGTGCGCTGGGCGTCCCGGTGGATGACGGCTTCTATGCGCAGCTGGAGGCGAGATTGGATGGATAAGGCTTTGGGCTATCTGTCCCTCTCCGCCAGGGCCGGACGGCTCGTCTGCGGCGCGGACAACTGCGTGGAGGCGCTGAAGCGGGGGAAGGCGAAGCTTATTATTCTGGCGGCGGACGCTTCACCCAACGCCTGCCGGAGAGCGGACGGGATGCTGTACGGACGGGCGATACCGCTTTTCAGAAGCGGATACACAAAATACGAGCTGGCAGCTGCGGTCGGGGCAAACGGCCCTGTGGCCATGGCCGCCCTGTGTGACGAGGGGCTTGCGGCCGCCTTTGCGGGCAGTGCGCAGCAGAACAAGCAGCATGAGGAGGAATGAATATGGCGAGTCTGATCAAATACCGCGTGCATGAGGTGGCGAAGGATTTCAATACCACCTCCAAGGAAATTACGGAGATACTGACCGAATACGCCACGACGCCGAAAAACCATATGCAGGTGCTGGAAGATGAGGAGCTTGCCGTCATCTTCGAGTACCTGACGCAGCATAACCAGATCGAGAGCATTGCCGAGGTCTTCAACGACACCGCGCCCTCTGCTGCACCCGCCGCGAAAAAGGAGGGGGCAGCGAAGACCGACGCGCCCGCCGCTGCGGCGCCTGCTGCACCTGCTGCTGCCGCACCCGCTGCGGCATCCGCGCCGAAGGCGGAGAAGCCCGACAAGCCGCACACCCCGCGTCAAGTGCCGGAAAAGCGTGTCATCGACACCCGCAGCAGCAATGCGACGAACCTGTCAAAGTATGACGAGCGCTTTGATAATATGGCCGGTGAAAAGGCGCAGAAGATGAACCGCGGCAAGCAGAAGATCGGCGGGCGCAACAAGCAGCGTCAGCCCTCTGCCGCCGCCAGCGCCAAGCGCCGCCAGGAGGAGCGCGACAAGATGCAGCGCCTCCAGTTCGAGATCGCCAAGAAGGCGCCGACCAAGGTGCAGATCCCGGACGAGATCGCCGTGGGCGAGCTTGCGAGCCGCATGAAGAAGACCGGCGCGGAGGTCGTGCGCCGCCTTGTGCGCATGGGCGTGATGGCCTCGCTGTCGGACGTCATCGACTACGACACCGCCGCGCTCGTCGCCATGGAATTCAACTGCCGCATCGAGCATGAGGAGCAGGTCACGATCGAGGAACGCCTCATCGACGACCATGAGGACAGCGCCGACGAGCTCAAGCCCCGTGCGCCGGTCGTTGTCGTCATGGGTCACGTTGACCACGGTAAGACCTCGCTGCTCGACTATATCCGCAACACCTCCGTCGCCTCCGGCGAGGCCGGCGGCATCACACAGGCCATCGGCGCCTATACCATCGAGATCAACGGCAACCCCGTGACCTTCCTCGACACCCCGGGACATGAGGCGTTCACCTCCATGCGTGCCCGCGGCGCGATGGTGACGGATATCGCCATTCTGGTCGTGGCGGCGGACGACGGCATCATGCCGCAGACCGTTGAATCCATCAACCACGCCAAGGCCGCCGGGATCCCGGTCGTCGTGGCCATCAACAAAATGGACGTGCCGGGCGCGAACCCGGAGCGCATCAAGCAGCAGCTCACCGAGTACGACCTTGTGAGCGAGGAATGGGGCGGCGAGACCATCATCTGCCCGATCTCTGCCAAGACCGGCGAGGGCATCCAGGAGCTGCTGGAAAATCTCGTGCTGCAGGCCGAGATACTGGAACTCAAGGCAAACCCCGACCGCGCCGCAAAGGGCTCCGTCATCGAAGCCCGCCTCGACAAGGGACGCGGCCCCATCATGACCGTTCTTGTTCAGAACGGAACACTTCATCAGGGCGACGTCATCATCGCTGGAACGGCTGTCGGCCGCGTCCGCACGATGGTGAACGACAAGGGACAGCGCGTGACCGAGGCGGGACCCTCCGTGCCGGTCGAGATCGCCGGTATGAGCGAGGTGCCGAATGCGGGCGACGCCTTCAACGCCGTCTCCGACGAGCGCATGGCGCGTGAGCTCGTGGAGGAGCGCAAGGAACAGGCCAAGAAGCTTGCCAACGCCGGCGCGCCGAAGAAGGTCAGTCTCGACGACCTCTTCTCCCGCATCCAGCAGGGCGAGATGAAGACCCTCAACATCATTGTCAAGGCCGATGTCAAGGGCAGCGCCGAGGCGATCAAGGCCTCGCTTGAGAAAATATCCAACGACGAGGTGCGCGTGGCCGTTATCCACTCCGGCGTCGGCGCCATCAACGAGTCGGACGTCATGCTCGCGGCGACCTCCAACGCCATCATCGTCGGCTTCAACGTCCGCCCGGATGCGGCCGCCCGCGACTCCATCACCCGTCATGAGGTCGATGTGCGCCTCTACCGCGTCATCTACGACTGCATCAACGAGATCACCGACGCGATGAAGGGTATGCTCGCGCCGAAATTCCGCGAGGCCATCATCGGCCATGCCGAGGTGCGTCAGCTCTATAAAGTCTCCAAGGTCGGAACCGTTCTCGGCTGCTATGTCCTGGACGGCAAGATCCAGCGCAACTGCAAGGTACGCGTGCTGCGCGACAACGTGGTCGTCTATGAGGGCGACCTCGCCTCCCTGCGCCGCTTCAAGGACGACGTGAAGGAGGTCGCCTCCGGCTATGAATGCGGCATGCAGGTCGAAAAGTTCAACGACGAAAAAGAGGGCGACGTGATCGAATGCTACGTCATGGAGCAGATCCATGAGTAACTTCCGCATCGACCGCACCAACGACGATATCCGCCGTGTTATCTCCGAGAAGCTGCGCGAGGTCAAGGATCCGCGCGTGCATCAGGGGCTTGTGAGCGTCCTGCGCGCCGACACGACCAGAGATCTGCGCTACTGCAGGATCTATCTGAGCGTGCTCGGCGAGTACGACGCGAAGGAAATGAAAAAGGGGCTGAGATCGGCCTCCGGATGGCTGCGCCGGGAGCTCGGCAATTCGCTGTCTCTCCGCGCAACGCCGGAGCTCGTGTTCGAGCTGGACGACTCCATCGAGCACGGCGCCCACATCAACGAGCTGATCGAGAAGCTGGATATAAAACATGACGACGATGACGAATAACGAATGCATTGACTATCTCAAGGCGCATGACGGATACCTTATCGTGACGCATATCCGTCCCGACGGCGACACGCTTGGCTGTGCCGCCGCGCTTTGTCATACGCTGCGGCGCATGGGCAAGACGGCGTATATCCTGCCGAACCCGGAGCTGCTCCGGAGCTATGAAGCGTGGATCACGCCGTTCCACGCGCCGGAGGATTATGAGGCGGAGACGGTCGTGGCGGTGGATATGGCGGCGGAGAGCGTCTTTCCGATCGGCTTTGACCGCCATGTCGACCTCTGCATCGACCACCACGCCACCAACAGCGGCTATGCCGACCATCTCTGCTGTGAGCCGGAGGACGCGGCCTGCGGCGAGCTCATTCTGAAGCTTGTCAAGGGGCTTGCCGGCGGGCTCGACCGCGAGACGGCGGACTATCTCTATATCGCCGTTTCGACCGACACGGGCTGCTTTGTCTATGCCAATACAACGGCGGACACCCACCGCGCCGCGGCGGAGCTTATTGACGCGGGCGCGGACATGAAGGCCTTGAACGTCAAGCTCTTCCGTACCTTCAGCTACTCGCGGGTGCTGCTTGAAAGCATGATATACGGCGGCCTCCGCCGCTATCGCAATGGTGAGATCAACGTCGCCACGGTGACGCTCGCCATGATGGAAAAGGCCGGTGCGACCGAGGACGACTGCGACGATATCGCCTCGCTGGCCGGACGGGTCGAGGGAAACCGCGTGAGCTGCACCATCCGCCAGATGGGCGAGAGCGAGTGCAAGATAAGCCTGCGGAGCGGCGAGTTCTTCGATTCCGCCGCGATCTGCGCCCGGCACGGCGGCGGGGGACACCGCATGGCCGCCGGCTGCACCGTGCATGAAACGCCGGAGCGGGCGCGGGAGATCCTCGTCCGTGAGATCGAGGAGGCCATGGGATGACGGGCATCCTGCTGGTTGATAAGCCGGCGGAGTGGACGAGCATGGACGTGTGCGCCCACCTGCGCGGCGTTCTGCAGGAAAAGCACGTCGGCCATACCGGGACGCTCGACCCGAATGCGACGGGGCTGCTCGTGGTGCTGGCCGGACGGCCGGCCACGCGGCTCGCGCCGCGTCTGGAGGCGGACGGCAAGGAATACCTCGCCGCGTTCCGTCCCGGTCTCGTCACGGACACCCAGGACGTGTGGGGGACGGTGCTGCACCATGAGGATACCGCGCCGGACAGAGCCGCGCTCGAGGCGGTGCTGCCGCGCTTCCGCGGGAGCATCGAACAGATACCGCCCATGTATTCCGCCATCAAGCTGCGCGGCCAGAAGCTCTACCAGATCGCCCGCCGCGGCGGGACGGTCGAGCGCGAGCCGCGTCCTATCACCATCGAGACGCTGGAGATAGTCGGACAGGACGGAGCGGACTGGCTGCTGCGCATCCGCTGCTCCAAGGGGACCTATGTCCGCACGCTCTGCGCCGACATCGGCGAGGCGCTCGGCTGCGGCGGCTGCATGAGCGCCCTGCGGCGCACGGCGGCGGGACGCTTCTCCGTCGAGGATGCGCATACCTTGGAGGAAATACGGCTTGCGCCGGAAAAATATCTGCTTCCCACGCAGCTTATAACAGGGGAAAACGTATGAAAAGAGTGATCGCGCTCGGCTTCTTTGACGGGGTGCATCTGGGACATCAGGCGCTGATGAAAACAACGCGGGAGCGTGCCGCCGCGCTGGGAGCCGTGCCCTCGGTCATATCCTTTGACCAGCACCCGGACACGCTTGTCCGGGGCGTGCCTGTGCCGCTCATCAACTCCGTGGCCGGACGCAAGGAGCTCATCGAGCGTGTCGGCGGCATCGGCGATGTTATTATGATACACTTCGACGAGCGCTTCATGCACACGCCGTGGCAGGACTTCCTCCGCATCGTGAAGGAGGAGCTTGGCGCGGTGCATCTCGTGATCGGCTACGACTTCTGCTGCGGCTGGCGCGGCGAGGGAACGGCGGCGCGCATCGCGCAGTGGTGCGCGGAGAACGGCCTCGGCTGCGATGCCATCGGCAAGGTCGTGCTCGACGATGTGACGGTGAGCTCCACCTACATCCGCACGCTCGTGGCGGACGGCGAAATGGAAAAGGCCGACCGCTATCTCGGCCACCCGCATGTCCTCATCGACACCGTGGGCTATGGCTACCGCATCGGCCGCCAGATCGGTGCGCCGACCATCAACACCCGCATCCCGGAGGGCGTCATCGTGCCGCGCCACGGCGTATACGCCACGCGGGTGTGGCTGCCGGACGGCGCCCACGCCGCCGTGACGAACATCGGCGTGCGGCCGACCTTCGGCGAGGATAACGCGCTGACGGTCGAATCGAATATTCTGGACTTCTCCGGCGACCTGTACGGCGCGCAGATACGGCTTGAGTTCTTCGCGTTCCTGCGTGACGAGCGGCGCTTTGAGAGCGCTGAGGCACTGCGCACTGAGATCGAAAACAATATCGAACAGACGCGCCGGTATTTCCGGGCTCATCCATGAAAAAGCATCCCGCCCGGTGAGCACCGGACGGGATGTTCGTATACTTGAGAGGCACGGGCGCTTAGAGCACCCATGGCTCCCTTGTGTAAAGGGAGCTGTCAGCGAAGCTGACGGAGGGATTGAAAAGTTACGATATTTGCCCGTTTTTTGATAAAAATGCGAACTTTTCAGCTTACAATCCCTCCGTCACGGCTTGCGCCGTGCCACCTCCCTTTACACAAGGGAGGCTTTGGCTTGGCAAAAAGTCGGAGAATGAAGCGTCTTTTGAAGCGCTGAATTTTGTCTCATGTTCAGGTCGAGAGCAGCGTTTGCCGCGCCTCGGCGAAGCAGTCGCAGAAATAATCGACCTCGGCCTGTGTTGTGAGGCGGCTGAACGACACGCGGATCGCGCCGTCGATGACGCGGGGGTCGAGTCCCATCGCCTCCAGGACGTGACTGCGCCCGCCGCGCTTGCAGGCGGAACCCTTGGACACGCAGACGCCCTTGGCATCAAGCAGGTTCAGCACGACCTCGCTGCGCCAGCCGGGAAGCGAGACGCAGAGCAGGTGCGGCGCGCCGCCGCCGATGACGACGAGCATGGGATTCTCATCCCGCAGCCGCGTCAGCGCGTGCTCCCGCAGCGCCTGCATCCGATCATGGCAGTCCTTATCGTCCGTGAACGCCTTGGCGGCGGCGGCAAAGGCGGCGATGCCGGGCATATTCTCCGTGCCGGAGCGCAGACCGCTCTCCTGCCCACCGCCCAGCAGCAGCGGCGGCAGCTTCACGCCGCCCTTGACATACAACGCGCCCGTGCCCTTGGGGGCGCTGATTTTATGCGCCGAGAGCGTTATCATATCAGCACCGAGGGTTTTGACCGTGAACGGGAGCTTGCAATAGCCCTGCACCGCGTCGGTGTGCAGCAGTGCGGGGCAGCCTGCCTCACGCAGAACGCGGGCAAAGGCGGCGATATCATTGACCGCGCCCGTCTCGTTGTTGACGAGCATGAGGCTGACAAGGATGGTGTCGGGACGGATCGCGGCGGCCAGCGCGTCGGCGTGGATAGAACCGTCGGCGGCGGGGGAGAGGCGCGTGACCTCAAAGCCGAGACGCTCCAGCTCGTCGAGCGACTTGCGTATGGCATCATGCTCGACGGTGGAGGACAGGATGTGCCGCCCCTTGTGGCGCATGAGCTGTGCGCCGGAGCGCAGCGCCCAGTTGTCCGACTCCGTGCCGCCGGCGGTGAAGTATATCTCGCCCGGCTGTGCACCGATGGAGGCCGCGATGGTCTCACGAGCCCTTTTCAGCTCCTCACGGGCGGCGCGGCCGGGCGCATGGGTCGAGCTTGGATTTCCCCAAAAGTCCGTCATCATGCGCAGCGCGGCGGCAGCGGCCTCCGGGCATACGGGCGTGGTGGCGGCGTTATCGAGATAGGCGTTCATGGCAGCGCCCTCCTTTGATATTTAAAATGGAGCGCAAGGCGCTCAGGGCATTATACGGCAAAAAGGAAGAAAAGACAAGAATGATGCGATATTCGATCTATACCCTTGGGTGCAAGGTCAACCAATACGAAACACAGGCGATGGAGCGTATGCTGCGCGAGCGCGGGCTGGAGCCGGCGGACGACGGCGCGGCCGATGTTGTCATTGTCAACACCTGCGCGGTGACGGCGGAATCCGGGCGCAAGTCGCGGCAGGCCATACGCCGCCTCATGCAGCAGAATCCCGGCGCGCTGGTGGCGGTCTGCGGCTGCTATTCCCAGCTGGAGCCGGAGGCGGTGCGGGCGCTCGGCGCGGACGTTGTGTTCGGCACCTCGGAGCGGGAGAAATTCGTGGACGCCATCGCCGGAGGCGGCGAGGCGGAGCACATCGACGACCCGTTCCGGCGGCTCGTCATCGAGCCGCTGCCCGCCGGCTCCGTGGCCGGACGCACCCGCGCGCTTTTGCGTATCCAGGACGGCTGTGACAATTTCTGCTCCTACTGTATCATCCCATACAGCCGCGGGCGCGTGCGCTCGCTGCCTATAGATGCGGCGGCGAAGCAGGCGGCGGCGCTTGCTGCAAAGGGCTTTCGGGAGATCGTGGTGACAGGCATCGAGATCGCGTCCTATGGAAAGGATCTGCCCGGAAAGCCGGGGCTTGCGGAGGCGGTACGCGCTGTGGCCAAGGCCGCGCCGGAGGCGCGGGTGCATCTCGGCTCCCTCGAACCGACGGTCGTGACGGAGACGTTTTGCGAAACGCTGACCTCGCTCGGCAACGTCTGCCGCCACTTCCACCTCTCGCTGCAATCCGGCTGCGACGATACGCTGGCGCGTATGCGCCGCAAATACGACACGGCGCGGTTCTATGAGGCCTGCTGCCTGCTGCGGCGGTATTTCCCCGGCTGTGCGCTGACGGCCGACCTCATCACCGGCTTTCCCGGCGAGACGGAGGCGGATTTTGACGCGACGCTCGCATTTCTGGAGAAGTGCGCGTTTTCCTATGTCCACTGCTTCCCCTATTCGCCGCGCCCCGGCACCAAGGCCGCCGATATGCCGGAGCAGCACAGCCATGCGGTCAAGGAGGCGTGGGTACGCCGCGCCATGGCGCTCGTGGAGCGGATGCAGCGGGACTATCTGGACGGCTGCGTGGGGCAGGCTCTGCCGGTGCTGTTTGAAAACGCCCATGAGGGTCACGCCGATAACTACTGCCTTGTGAACGTCGAGGCGCCGCAGGAGCGCGGTGCTGTGCAGAATGTACAAATAACGGGCGTTGACGGCGAAAAATTAGTGGGCTTTGTCGTTTGATTTTGCCAGAGGCACAGAATATAATCGAAATATAAAATATTAAATGTAAAATGTATACAGGAGGCGCGAGATGAAGCGAGAAGAGGTTTTCAATTTTTCCGCAGGGCCGTCCGTGCTGCCCCACGCGGCGCTGCTCCGTGCGGCGGCGGAGATCGACAACTACGGCGGAAGCGGTATGTCCGTGATGGAGATGAGCCATCGAAGCGCCTTTTTCCAGGAAATATTCGACCAGACCAAGGCCAAGCTCAAGGCGGCGCTCAACGTGCCGGACACGCATGAGATATTGTTCCTGCAGGGCGGCGCGAGCCTGCAGTTTTCCATGATACCGCTCAATCTTATGCAGCCGGAGGACACGGCGGATTACGCCGTCACCGGCAACTTCGCCAACATCGCCATGAAGGAGGCCAGGAAATACGGCCATGTCCATGTTGCGGCCTCGTCCGAGGATCGCGGCCATACCTACATCCCGCAGCAGTCGGCACTTACGCTGACGGAGGGGGCGCGCTATTTCTACTACTGCGCGAACAACACCATCTACGGCACGGCGTGGAACTATATCCCCGAGACGAAGGCGCCGCTGGTCTGCGACATGAGCTCGGAGATCCTGTCCCACCCGGTCGATATTTCGCGCTACGGCATCGTGTACGCCGGGGCGCAGAAGAATATGTCGCCCGCCGGTCTGACGGTCGTCATCATCGACAGGTCGCTTGCCGGGCATGAGCAGTCCATCACGCCGCTCATGATGAGCTATAAGACCATGATCGACAAGGACAGTATGTACAACACGCCGCCGTGCTGGTGCATCTATATGCTCGGTCTCACGCTCGACTGGCTTGCGGAGCAGGGCGGTGTGGCCGGTATGGAGAAGATCAAGCACGAAAAGGCGCAGCGCGTGTATGACGTCATCGACGGGTCAGACTTCTACACCGGCTGTGCGGAGACAGGCTCGCGCAGCGACATGAACGTGACCTTCCGCACCCCGAACGCAGAGCTCGACGCGCTCTTTGCCAAGGAGGCGCAGGCGAAGGGACTCATGAATCTCAAGGGTCACCGCATCGCCGGCGGTCTTCGCGCCTCGCTGTATAACGCCCAGCCGATGGAGGGCGTGACGGCGCTGGTCGAATTTATGAAGGATTTTGAGGTGAAGCACCATGTTTGAAATAAAGACCATGAACAACATCGCCCAGCAGGGGCTGGACGCGCTGGCCGCAAACGGCCTTATCCTGAACGTCGATTCCGAAAACCCGGACGGGCTTCTCATCCGCTCTGCCAAGCTGCATGACGCCGCGTTCGGCGACCGGCTGCTCGCCATTGCGCGGGCGGGCGTGGGGACGGACAACGTGCCGGTCGAGCGCTGCTCGGAGGCCGGTATCGCCGTGTTCAACACCGCCGGGGCGAATGCGGAGGCGGTCAAGGAGCTTGCCATCTGCGCCCTGCTGCTGTCCTCGCGCAACATCATGGGCGGCGTGACATGGGTCAACGCCATCGCGGGTCACAAGGACGTGGCCGCCGAGGTGGAAAAGGGCAAGGCCGCCTATGTCGGGCCTGAGATCATGGGGAAGACCCTCGGCATCATCGGCCTCGGCGCCATCGGGTCAAAGATCGCAAACGCTGCCGAGGATCTGGGCATGACCGTCTGGGGCTATGACCCCTATCTGTCGGTGGATGCGGCGTGGCGCCTCAGCCGCGAGGTCAACCATGCGCCCGACCTCGACACCATCTTCCGTCTGAGCGACTATGTGCTGATCCAGGTACATTATAACGAGAGCACCCACAATATGCTGGGCGCGGCGGAGTTTGCCCGCATGAAGCCCGGTGTGCGCGTCATCAACCTGGCGCGCGGCGAGCTGGTGGACGACGACGCGATGCTCGCGGCGCTCAGCGTGGGCAAGGTCGCCTGCTATGTGACCGACTTTCCGAACAACAAGCTGGCGGGGGTCAAGGGCGTCATCGCTACGCCGCACCTCGGTGCGTCCACGCCGGAGAGTGAGGAAAAATGCGCGGTCATGGCGGCGCAGGAGCTGGCGGACTATCTGCTGAACGGCAACACGAAGAATTCCGTGAACCTCCCCAACGCGGAGCTGGAGCGCAAGGGCGTGTGCCGTCTCTGTGTCATCCATAAGAACGTCCCGCGCATGCTGAACGCCTTTCTCGATCTTGTGGCCGGCGCGAATCTGAACGTCGAGCACATGATCAACAAGGCGCGCGGCGAGGTCGCCTACACCATGATCGACCTCGGCGACCGCCTTGGCGGCGACATTGTGGAGAAAATACGCACCATGCCGGATGTATACCGCGTGAGGCTGATTTAATAAAATATTCCAAAGAGACGCGCGTGGCGCGTCTCTTTTTGTCACCAAGCGGAAACAAAAGTTACATATCAGAAACAAAAATGTTGAAAACTTGTTTACAATGTGGTAAACTCTATTCATCTGACTGCAATGATCGGTGAAAATACCCGCCGGAGAATGGAGAATGCCATGAAAAGCATCCGTAAAATCCTTGTCCTTTTGCTGGCTGTGCTGACGGTCGTGAGCGCGGTGTGTCCGGCCGCCCTCGCGGAGGAGCTTGAAAACGAGGACGAGCTTATCCTGGAAGCGATTTCCGGCTGGGAGGAGACCGCCGAGCCGAAGGAGACCGCCGAAACGGAGGAAAGCTCCGAGACGGAGGAAACGGCCGAGTCCGGGGAGGCGTCCGAGTCCGGGACTGAGACGGCGTTTGTGTGGCAGACACCCGGTGCGGCTGACGTGGACATACTGGCCGGTGGGACGATGCTGAGCGACGGCGACGCCTTTTACTTTGCCGACGGCGGGATCTGGTGCGATTCCGAGGGACAGACGCGCCGCGTCAGCAGCGACAACGGTGCGAATCTGAACCTTGCGGACGGCTGGCTGTATTACACGACCTGGGCGGATGTGCGCCGTGTTTCGCTGGCCGGCGGGACGGTGGAGACGGTCTATGCGTGCCCGGATATCGCGCAGCTTTACGTCATCGGACGGCAGCTTCTCTATCTGGCGGACGGCGCGGTCTATCTCTATGACATGACGAACGCGGTGCGGACGCAGCTGGACGCGCCCGAAAATACGTCGGGGCTCATCCCGACGGAATACGGCAACATCTACCTCAGCGGCGAGGCCTTTGACCGCAGCGTGTGGGTCAATGGGAGCGTGGCCTTTGAGGGCGTTATGAGCTGCTATACCGACACGGGCTATCTTGTTGTGGAGCGCGGGAGCGATACCTGCCAGATCAGCTTGGAGGCGCTGTTTGCCGGGGAGCGCACGCTCGCGGCCTATTCGCTGCATCAGGGCGAGAAGACCGTGACCCAGCTCACAGAGGCGGAGGCGATGGCGGCGGAGACCGACTATTTCGACTCCGAGGAATACGCCGCGCTGGAGGCGCTCGCTGCGCAGGAGGACAGCGATGAGGACGAGCTGCTCGCACTGGATGGCGCGGGCGTTCTCACCACGGCGCAGCAGCTTGCGCTGTCGAGCGGCGACATGGATGCCTATAACATCACGCGCCGCGCCCGCCAGCAGACGGAGGTGCTGTGGACGCCGCTGTATGACCGCTACGGCTGGGGCGCGAAGCTCTACCGCCCCGACCGCACGGTGACGAGCATGGACGGTAAGACGACAAACTATTTCGTCGCGGGTGAGACCTATCAGGGCATCCCCTATGCATGGCCGGTCAAGCTCGGCAGCAGCCACCCGGAGGAGACCTATGTCGGCTGGCAGGTGAGCGTGTCTGAGTTCGTGAACTATGTTAACAACTCGTCCAGCAAATTCTACAGCGGCTACTCCGGCTATTACAGCGCGAGCACAGCGTATAAGCTCGCGCCGTATTACGGCAGCGACTGCGCGGCCTTTGTCGCCTCGGCATGGGATCTGCCGTACCGCTGCACCTGCTCGAGCCTTGTCTACTACAGCAGCTACATAGGCAACAGCATCAACCAGATCCAGCTCGGCGACTGTCTCAACAAGACCACGGCGCACGTCGTGCTCGTCACGGATATCGGCTATGATATCAACGGAAACATCGTCGCCATCGAGATCACGGAGCAGACGCCGCTCATGATGAAGGTCACGAACTACGGCGAGATAATACCCGGCAAGAGCAACAGCAAGATAAACTATGTCAGCGACCTCATGGCGGTGCAGCGCTATTATCTCAACGACGGCTATGACATCTATCGCCGCGACTACAGCGGCAGCGTCAGCTACACGGCGGAAAGTGCGATCCCTCTGAACGAGGATGGCTGGCTCAGCGTCCCGTCCCTTTCGCTGTCCGCAAGCAGCGACGGCAGCGCGGTGCTCGTCACGCTGTCCCACTCGAGCGCGGCTATCCGCTATACGACGGACGGCAGCGCGGTCACGCAGTCCTCGCCGCTCTATACCGCGCCGATCGCCCTCACGGAGGATACGGTCATCCGCGCGGCGGCGGATACCAGCGGCACGTCCGCGACGGGCAGCTTTGAACTCTATTACGAGGTCGAGGTGGACTACAGCGAGGGGCCGTCGCTCTCCTGCGTGAGCGGCGGACTGAACGGCACGGCGGTGGAAAAGGACAGCTTCATCACCCTTGTCTCCGACGGCGATGCGGTCATCCACTATACGACCGACGGCACGGAGCCGACGGCCGGCAGCCCTGTTATGAGCGCGGCGGGCATAAAAATAAGCGAGCCGCTGACGCTTCGCGCCTTTGCCGTTGCATCGGGCAAGCTTCGCAGCGAGACGGTGAGCTATGATATTACGCTCGGCAGCTTCCACGACATCAAGGCGGAGACGCCGAAGCACGGCAGCATCAGTCCGAGCGGAACGGTCGCGGTGCTCAGCGGCGCCGACCAGAGCTTTACGATGAAGGCCGACGAAAATTACAAGGTCGGCGACGTGCTGGTGGACGGCAAGAGCGTCGGCGCGGTGACGAGCTACACCTTCAGGTCGGTGGACAAGGCGCATACCATTTCGGTCAAGTTCGTCGTCGACCTGCCCTTCACGGACGTGATGACGAGCTCGTGGTCCGCTGATTCGATCGCCTATGTCTATTCGAAGGGGCTGTTCGCGGGCACGACAAGCACGGCCTTTTCACCGAATAGCCGCATGACGCGCGGCCAGTTCGCCACGGTGCTTGGCCGCCTGGCCGGTATGAAGGGAACGCTGGAGGGCTTCATGAGCGGAACGATCGCCTATGCGAACGGGTCGGATATCAACATCCGCCAGAGCGCCAGCATCACCTCGGCGACGGTCGGGAGCATCTCCAGCTACGGCAGCTTCGTGACTGTGCTCGGCTCGGCGAAGGACTCCAGCGGAAACCTTTGGTATAAGGTGCGTTACGGCAGCGTGACGGGCTATGTCAAGGCGCTGTATAACGGCAAGTCGCTGCTGAATACCTATACCGGCGGCTTTAAGGACATCGCCGGCCAGTACTACAACGGCTATGTCCAGTGGGCGTATTATACGGGACTGGTCAAGGGCATGAGCGCCACGAGCTTCGGCGCGAGCGACAATATCTCCCGCCAGGATATCTGCGTCATCCTCTACAACTATCTGACGGACTACTGCGGCGAGAGTCTTTCCAAGGGTTCCAGGAGCTTTACGGATGAGTCGAGCATAGCGAGCTATGCCAGCACTGCTGTCCATGCGCTTGCCAACATTGGCGTGGTGAACGGCTACAAGGACGGAAGCTTTGCGCCGCGCGGCTATGCCACCAGAGCCGAGGTCGCCACCATGCTGGCGAATCTCGGAAGCTATCTGAACGCCTGAGCGTTCAGGCAAGCAAAATAAGCGTCACCCCCTCCGTCGTTCCCGCATAGAATGGGACGATACGGAGGGGGTGTTTTGATGGATCTTGAGAAATACAGCGAGGGCGTGCTGTCGTCGAAGAACGCGGATGCGCTGAAAAGGCTGTCGGAGAGCGACAACGGCCGCCGTGTTGCGGGGCTGCTCGATGAGCAGCGGCTCAAGGAGGCCATGCAGACGGGGGACGGCGGCGCGCTGAGGTCCGCGCTGCACAAAATACTGTCCACGCCGGAGGGACGGGCGCTGGCCGCCGAGGTCAAAAAGGCGGTGGAGAGCCGGTGAATGAGGAGCTGGAGGCGCGGCTCGGCGCGATGCTGTCCGACCCGCAGCAGATGGAAGCGCTCAGGGCGATGGCGAACAGCCTCATGGGCGGCGCGGCGGAGGCGGAGAGCGCGGAGGAGACGCCGGAGGCCGGGGATGCCGGGCTATTAACGCGGCTCAAAAAGCTGTCCGGTGGCGGGCGGGCCAGCGAGTCGGAGCAGCTGCTGCGCGCCATGCAGCCGTATATGCGTCCGCAGCGCCGCACGCGGATCGACCGGGCGCTCAAGCTCACGCGGCTCATCGGCATCGCGGCGGCGGTGATGCGGCAGTACGGCGGTGAGCTCGATGGCCTATAGCGGTGCGTACCAGCCGAACGGCCAGCCGCCGAATGCCCCGCCGCGCCCGCTTTTTCAGGAGAGTGCCGCCGGGCGCGAGCCGGTGCTTGCCGCACTGATGAATAAAATGAAGGCCATCGATCTTGAGAGCGATGACCTTCTGATGCTGCTGATACTCTATCTCATGTACCGCGAGAGCGGGGACAGAGAGCTGCTTATTCTGATGGGGGCGATGCTTCTGGGCTAAAGCTCAGCGTGCCACGAGACCGACCTTTTTATAGACCTTGCGCAGCGTCCTGCGGGCGGTGACGGAGGCCTTTTCCGCGCCCGTGCGACAGAGATCTTCAAGATAGGACTTGTCGGCCATGATACGGGTGGCCTCCTCTCGGATGGGGCGGAGCGTCTCCACCACGGCCTCGCCGACGGCGGACTTGAAGTCGCCGTAGCCGTGGCCGGTGAATTCCGCCTCGATCTCGCCAAAGCTGCGTCCCGTGACGGCGGAGTATATCTGCATGAGGTTGGCGACGCCGGGCTTCTCCGCCGGGTCATAGCGGACGCAGTGCTCGTCCGTGTCGCTGTCGGTGACGGCGCGGCGGAAGCGGCGCATGATATCCTCCGGCTTGTCCATAATGAGGACGCGGCCGTTGCCGATCTCGTCGGACTTGGACATTTTGCTGGTCGGGTCGAGCAGATCCATCACCCGTGCGCCGACCTTGGGGACATAGGGTTCCGGGATGGTGAAGGTGTCGCCGTAGAGGTGGTTGAAGCGCTGGGCGATATCGCGGGTGAGCTCGACGTGCTGCTTCTGATCCTCGCCGACGGGAACATAGTCGGGCTGGTAGAGGAGAATGTCTGCCGCCATCAGCGAGGGATAGGTGAAGAGGCCGCCGTTGATATTGTCGGCGTTTTTCGCGCTCTTGTCCTTGAACTGCGTCATGCGTGAGAGCTCGCCGAACATGGCGTAGCAGTTGAGCACCCAGCCAAGCTCCGCGTGCTCGTGGACATGGGACTGGATGAAGAGCGTGTTCTTCTCCGGGTCGAGGCCGCAGGCGACATACTGCGCAAGCTGCTCCAGGGTGCGGCGTCGCAGATCGGCGGGCTTGTTGCGCGTCGTGAGCGCGTGGAGGTCGGCCATGAAGTAGTAGCAGTCAAACTGCTCGGTGCGCTCCGCCCAATTCTTGATCGCACCGAGATAGCTGCCGAGCGTGAGGTCGCCGGTCGGCTTGATGCCGGAGAGCATTACCTTTTTCTTTTCGTCCATATATACCGTCTCTTTCCGTGTGTTTTTCCACTTATTCTATCACAAGGACAAATCCCTTGACAAGTGGCCGGGAATAAAATACTATAATGTGTGCCATAAAAGGAGAGGACAAGCATGAAAGATAACACTTTTTTTGAGGATATGGAAAAGAGGATCCCAACGGGCGAGGTGCGCACGCGCTTTGCGCCGAGCCCCACGGGCTATATGCACGTCGGCAACCTGCGCACGGCGCTCTACACCTGGTGCATCGCGCGTCACGCGGGCGGAAAATTCATCCTGCGCATCGAGGACACCGACCAGAGCCGCCTTGTCGAGGGTGCGGTGGACATCATCTACCGGACGCTGGTGGACTGCGGCCTCGACTGGGACGAGGGTCCCGACAAGGGCGGCCCCGTCGCGCCCTATGTGCAGACGGAGCGGCGCGGGCTCTATCTGCCCTATGCCGAGCGGCTGGTCGAGCTTGGCCACGCCTACTACTGCTTCTGCGAAAAGACCGAGTCGGAGGAGGACAGCGGCAATTTCGAGCGGGCGGACGACCCCTGCCGCGAGCTTGACACCGCCGAGGTGCAGCGCCGCCTTGACGCGGGTATGCCCTATGTCATCCGCCAGAAGATCCCCCACGAGGGGACGACGACCTTCCATGACGAGATCTTCGGCGACATTACCGCGCCGAACAAGGATATGGACGACCAGGTGCTCATCAAGCGCGACGGGCTTCCGACCTATAACTTCGCCAACGTCATCGACGACCATCTCATGGGCATCACGCACGTCGTGCGCGGCTCGGAATATCTTTCGAGCGCCCCGAAATACAACCTGCTCTATGAGGCCTTCGGCTGGGAGATACCCAAGTATGTCCACTGCTCGCCGGTCATGCGTGACGCGCATAACAAGATGTCCAAGCGCCACGGCGATCCCTCCTATGAGGATCTGATCGAGAAGGGCTATCTGACCGAGGCGGTCGTGAACTATGTCGCGCTGCTCGGCTGGTCGCCGCGCGGCGAGCGGGAGATATTCTCCGTCCGCGAGCTGGCGGAGGCGTTCGAGATGAGCGGTATCTCCAAGTCGCCCGCCATTTTCGACATCGAAAAGCTGACCTATTTCAACTCCGAATACATCCGTGCCATGAGTCCGGAGGCGTTTGCAAAGGCGGCGGAGCCGTATATCCGCTCCACTGTGAAAAACCCTGCCATCGACCCGGCGGCCATCGCCGCGCTTCTGCAGCAGCGGACGGAGGTTCTGACCGATATCCCCGGCAAGCTTGGCTTCTTCGACGCGCTCCCCGACTATGACACGGAGCTGTATGTCCACAAAAAGTCCAAGTCCGACCGCGAAAGTGCGCTTGAAATGCTCAAGGCGGCGCTGCCCGCGCTGGAGGCCGTCGCGGTCTGGGACGATGAGCATATCCACGACTGCCTCGTCTCGCTGGCCGAGCGGCTCGAGGTGAAGAACGCGAAACTTATGTGGCCGGTGCGCATTGCCGTCACGGGCACGGCGGTGACGCCGGGCGGCGCGGTGGAGCTCTGCCGTATCCTCGGCCGGGAGGAGACGCTGCGCCGCCTCGCGGACGGCATGGCGCGCCTTGGCTGAGCTGGCACGATTTACACGATAACGAACGCCTCTTTCGGACAAAATAGTCCGGAAGAGGTGTTTTTATGAAAAGAAGAACGGCGGCGGCCGTCATCAGCTTTCTGAGCGCAGCGGTGCTGGTGCTCGGCATCGTGTCCTTTGTCAGCGTCCGCAGGGCGCGTCGGCTCGAATACTATGCCCGCGCGGCTACCCAGCGGGCGTTTGCCGAGCTGGTGGGCGATATGGGCGAGCTGTCGGACGATCTGGAGAAGTGTGTATACATCTCGGACGGCGCCCTGCAGAGCGCCCTCTGTGCACAGGTCTACGGCAAGGCGCTCGAGGCGCAGATGGCGCTGTCTGCGCTGCCCTATGAGGCGCAGTCGCTGCAGCAGGCGGCGGGCTTTATCTCCCGCGTGGGCGACTATGCCTGCGTCCTGTCGCGCAGCGTCGGGGGAAACGGCGGCTATTCCGAGGAGGAGCTTTCCAATCTGGCGAGCCTTTCGGAGACGGCCTCGGTGATGGCGGGCAATCTGCGGGAGCTGCAGCTGCAGCTTGCAAGCGGTACCATGACGATGGACACGGCGCTGCTCGATACGGCGGCGGAGGATATGCCACGGCTGTCCGACTCCATTGCGGACATCGAGAGCGAATTTCCCGAGCTGCCGACACTCATCTATGACGGGCCGTTCTCCGACGGCCTGCGCTCCGATGACCCGAAGCTGCTGCGCGGCGCGGCGGAGGTGGACGAAGACGAGGCGCGGGCGATCGCCGCCCGTATGCTCGGCATGAACGCCGCGGCGCTTGAGAGTGCGGGCGAGAGCGGCGGGGACGTCCCGTGCCGGCGCTTTACCGCGTCTGATTCCGGCGGGGAATATACGGTCAGCGTCACGAAGCGCGGCGGTGCGGTGTGGTCGCTGCTGTCGTCCCACAGCGTCCGGGAGGCGCGCTATTCCGTACGCGACGCGCTGAAGCTCGCCCGGGATATCATGGACGCGACGGGTATTGACGGCATGGAGCCGAGCTATCATATCGTCCAGAACGGTGTGCTGACGGTCAATTTCGAGTATGTCCAGGAGGATGTGACCTGCTATGCCGACCTCATCAAGATCGGCGTGGCGCTCGACACCGGCACGCTCCAGAGCTACGATGCCTCCGGCTATATCAGCAGCCACTGCGAGCGCACGCTCCCGGCGGTGGAGGTGGACGAGGCGAGTGCCCGCGCGGCGCTGTCCCCGGCGCTCACGGTGGAGAAAAGCGCGCAGGCGCTCATCCCGACGGACGGCGGCGGTGAGAAGCTCTGTCACGAGTTCCTGTGCGCCTCGGAGAGCGGGCGGCGCTGCCTCATCTATGTGAACGCTGTCACCGGCGCGCAGGAGCGCATCCTGCTGCTGCTCGAGGACGAGGCAGGAACGCTGACGGTTTAATACTCAGCGCGTCAAAAAGTGCTTTTTCCGAATTTGCACGATCCAAAGCCTCCCTTTACACAAGGGAGCCGGGGCGCTTCCGCGTCCAGGCAAGGTTTTTTGACAGTCTGGGTTTAATATCCTTAATATAGATTTTCATAGCATTTCTGTTGACAGGCTCATGCTTGGGGATGTATTATGTTAATCGTTAAAGTTTGATTTGAACAGGTGATAAACATGAGCTTCATCCCCAAAACGACCTGTGCCCGCTGTCACCGGCAGTATCCCTCCACCCGTGGGAGCTGCCCCTACTGCGGCGAGAAGAAGAGCCGCGAATTAAACCGCAGCACCCCCGTTGCGGACAGCGCCGTCCGCGGCACACAGGCGAGCGCCCAGACGGCGGAAAACCTGAACTGGCAGATGATATTCGGCACGATCATCGTCGCGGCGGTGCTGACGGCGGCCATCGTGATCGTGAGCGTCGGCGTGAATGGGGACATGAGCTCCGTGGGCGGCCAGACGGCGGAGCTTGCGGGCGTGAGCGAGACGCAGAGCGGCGAGAGCATCCCCGGCGCGGCGGCCACGGCGGTGCCCACGGCCACGCCGGAGCCGACCCCGGTGCCTACGGAGGCGCCGCTCGTCACCAGCGTCGCCATCACCTATCTCGGCAACGACCAGCCCGGCTTCACCCAATACGTCGGCGATACGGTGCAGCTCGGCGTGGCGTTCTACCCGCTCAACAGCGAGCTGACGCCGGAGTGGTCGAGCTCTGACGAGAGTGTCGCCACGGTCGACCAGACCGGCCTTGTCACGCTGGTCGGCTCGGGCAACTGTGTGATAACCGTGACGGTGGCGGGCAAATCCGATACCTGCGACGTCATTTCCCGCTCATAATAGGACAGCATCACGGCGAGGCGGCCGCAGCCGCCTCGCCGTCCCTCGTTGTCGGAGGACGCGAGGCTTGAAAAAAACGGGCGATGGGGTATAATAGCCGCAAAGTCCTGCTTTTATCCCCAGATGGACGGAGCATTCTATGGAAGAACAGAGAAAGATATTTTCCAACCTGATATGGCGTCTCTCGGAGCGCTTTGGGAGCCAGATCTTCTCCTTTTTCGTCTCCATCATACTGGGGCGGCTTCTTGACCCGTCTGCCTATGGCGAGCTTGCGCTCGTCACGGTCTTCATCACGATACTGCAGGTCTTTGTGGACAGCGGTCTCGGCAACGCGCTGATACAGAAAAAGGACGCGGACGAGCTTGATTTTTCCACGGTCTTTTTCTTCAACATCGGCGCCTGTGTGCTGATGTATCTGCTGATGTTTTTTGCGGCCACGCCCATCGCCGGCTTTTATGAGCTGCCGGAGCTTGTTCCCGTTATCCGCGTCACGAGCCTGACGCTGCTCACCTCCGGTATGATAAACGTTCAGCTGGCATACGTCTCCAAGAACCTGCTGTTCAAGAATTTCTTCTTCTCCACGATGGGGAGCACCTTTCTGGCGGCTGTGCTCGGCATATGGATGGCGTACCGCGGCTATGGCGTCTGGGCAATGGTCGCCCAGAGCCTCTTCAGTCAGGTCGCGGCGATGGTCATTATATGGTTCGTGGTGAAATGGCGTCCGCGCGCCCAGTTCTCTCTTGTGCGCCTGAAGGGGCTGTTCTCCTATGGGTGGAAAATACTGGCCAGCAGTCTTATCCAGACGGGCTATAACCAGATCCAGCAGCTTTTCGTGGGCAAGCTCTACACGACGGACGACCTCGCCTACTACAACAAGGGCGATTCGTTCCCGAATCTCATCGTTGTGAACGTCAATTCCTCCATCGAATCGGTCATGCTTCCGGCGATGGCCAATGTTCAGGATGACCGGGAGCGCGTGCGCGGCATGACCCGGCGGACGATACGGACGAGCGTCTATATCATGGCGCCGATGATGGTGGGACTCGCCTGTGTGGCCGAGCCGCTCATCCGGCTGATGCTGACGGAAAAATGGCTGTCCAGCGTGTCCTTTCTGCGTATCTTCTGTGTCATGTACCTCTTCTATCCGCTGCATACCTCCGCGCTCAACGCGATCAAGGCGCTGGGCTACAGCGGGGTGCTGCTGCGGCTCGAGATCATAAAAAAGGCCGTGGGACTGCTGCTGCTTCTGGCGTCGCTGCGCCTCGGGCCGCTTGCCATTGCGCTCAGTACGATGCTGAGCTTTCTGCTGGGCGTGGTGATCAACGGCTTTGCGACAAAGAAGCTGATCGGCTACGGTTTTCCTGCGCAGCTGCGGGATATTGCGCCAAGTCTGCTTCTGGCGGTCTTCATGGGCGCGTGCATACTGCCCGTCACGATGCTCGGCCTGGGCGATCTTGTGACGCTTTGCATCCAGATCCTGCTCGGCGCGGCCATCTATATCCTCGGCTCGAAGCTGCTGCGCTTTGACAGCTTTGACTTTATGCTCACCCTCGTGAAGGGCTATTTTCCCCGCCGCTGAGCGCGCGATGCGCAGGAAGACGGGAGGAAATTTGCATATTTGGACATCGTGTGGTAGAATAACGCAACATGTTGCTATATACGCGCACGCCGCAAAAAAATAAAAAGGAAGTGCCTATTCATGGTTATTCAGTTTTCCCCTCCGGATATCACGGAAAAAGAGATCGAGCAGGTTGCGGAAGCCCTGCGTTCCGGCTGGATTACGACCGGCCCCAAGACGAAGCAGCTTGAGCGGGAGGTCGCGGCGTTCTGCGGCACCAGCCGTGCGGTCTGCCTCAACTCACAGACGGCCTGCGCCGAGCTCACGCTGCGTGTGCTCGGCGTCGGGGAGGGCGACGAGGTCGTCACCTGCGCCTACACCTATACGGCGAGCGCCTCGGTCGCCTGCCATGTCGGCGCAAAGCTCGTGCTGGTCGATGCACAGGCGGACTCGCTCGAGATGGATTACGACAAGCTTGAGGCGGCCATCACGGAGAAGACCAAGGTCATCATCCCGGTCGACCTCGGCGGCGTCCCGTGCGACTACGACCGCATCTTCTCCATTGTGGAGAAAAAGAAGTCGCTGTTCCGCCCGGCAAACGAGATCCAGAAGGCGATCGGCCGCATCGTTGTCATGGCGGACGCCGCCCATGCATTCGGTTCCCAGTGGAAGGGACGCCCGGTCGGGAGCATCGCGGATTTCTCCAACTTCAGCTTCCACGCCGTGAAGAACTTCACGACGGCCGAGGGCGGCGCGGTCACCTGGCGCGATATAGACGGAGTGGACAACGAGGAGCTGTACCACCGCTACCAGCTTCTGTCCCTGCACGGACAGTCCAAGGATGCGCTGGCCAAGAACAAAGCCGGTGCGTGGGAGTATGATATCGCCGGCACCTGGTACAAGTGCAACATGACCGATATGGCGGCGGGGCTCGGCCTCGCGCAGATGGAGCGCTATCCCCAGCTGCTTGCCCGGCGCAAAGAGATCATTGAGCGCTATGACGCGGCGTTCAAGCCGCTCGGCGTCTGGACGCTGAAGCACTATACGGATGAACACCGCTCCAGCGGCCACCTCTACATCACCCGTATCCCCGGCATCACCCCGGAGCAGCGTCAGGAGATCATCGAGAAAATGGCGGAGGCGGGCATCGCCTGCAACGTACACTATAAGCCGCTGCCGATGATGACGGCCTATAAGGAGCTCGGCTTCGACATCAAGGATTATCCGAACGCCTATCGGCTGTTCGCAAACGAGATCACGCTTCCGCTCCATACAAAGCTGACGGACGAGGAAGTGAGCTATGTGATCGAACACTTCGTCCGGCTCGTCAAGGAATACACGTAAGAGAACGCGGACAGGAGACAGACGTGCTGCGAAAATGGGACAAGCTGCCGGAGAATATGCGGACGGACGCAGTGCGGCCGTATTACGAGGCGCTGGAACGGAAAAGGGGAAGTCTGCTGCTCAAGCGGGCGTTTGATATTGCGGCGGCCGCGCTTATGCTGGTCGCTGCATCTCCGCTTATGCTGATCGTGTCTGCGGTGGTCGCCATAGACTCGCCGGGCGGCGTTTTCTACCGTCAGGAGCGCGTCACGCAGTACGGAAGGCGGTTCCGCATATTCAAATTCCGGACGATGGTGAAAAATGCCGACCGGATCGGAACGCAGGTCACCGTCTCCAACGACGCCCGCATCACGAGGGCGGGCGAGGTGCTCCGCAAATACCGCATCGACGAGGTGCCCCAGCTTCTCAACATCCTGAGGGGCGAGATGACGCTGGTGGGGACGCGCCCGGAAAGCGTGCAATATGTCCGGCAGTACACGCCGGAGATGATGGCGACGCTGCTGCTGCCGGCCGGCGTGACCTCGGAGGCGAGCATCCGCTTCAAGGACGAGGCGGAGCTTCTCGAACAGGCGGACGACGCAGACAAGGTCTATGTGGAGGATATCCTGCCGCAGAAGATGCGCTATAATCTCGAAAGTCTTCGGCGCTTCAGCCTCTGCGGCGATTTGAAAACGCTGTTCCGTACCATCGCGGCGGTCATTGAATAGAAAATGGAAGGATCGATATGAACATCTGGATTCTGAACCATTACGCAGTCCCGACCCGCTACTACTACCTCGCAAGAAGCTACTATTTTGCCAAAAAGCTGATGGAGCGGGGACACAGGGTCACGATCTTCGCGGGCAGCTCCGTCCATAACTCGGACATCAACCTTATCGAGGACGGGCGGGAATACCGCGAGTTCGAGGACGACGGCATCCGCTATGTCGTTTTCCGGGGACGGACATACGCCGGAAGCGGCAAGGACAGGATCATCAACCACATCGAGGTGGCGCGCCGCATGGAGCGGCTGTGCCCGCGCCTTACTGGAGAATACGGAAGGCCGGACGTGATCTATGCCTCGGCGGGGCAGACGCTCACGCTGGTGGCCGGTATCCGTGTGGCCAGACGGCTCGGCATCCCCTGCGTCTGTGAGGTGACCGACCTCTGGCCGGAGAGCTTCGTGGCCTATGGGATGATATCGCGGAAAAATCCGCTGCTGCGTCTGCTGTATCGCGGCGAGCGCTGGGTATACAAAAACGCGGATGCGCTCATCTTCTCAATGGAGGGCGGGCGCGACTACATCATCGAAAAGGGCTGGGACACGGCGCACGGCGGGTGTGTCGACCTCGGTAAGATCAGCTATATCAACAACGGTGTCGACCTCGCGCGCTTTGACGAGCAGGCGGCGCAGACACCGGACGACGCATACATCACCGACCCGGATACCTTTAAGATCGTCTATGCCGGCTCCATCCGGCGCGTAAACGACATCCACGCGCTGCTCGATTCGGCGGCGGTGCTCCGGGAGAAGGCTCCGCAATGCCGCATATTGATCTACGGCGACGGCGACGAGCGGGAAGCGTTCGAGAGAGAATACGCCGGGTTTGACAACATCCGCTTCATGGGGCGTGTGCCGAAAAGCGCGATACCGGCGATACTGACCCGCGCGGATGTGTGCTTCATCGACGGCTGCGAAGGAGATGGCGCGGAGATCGCCCGCTTCGGGATGAGCCAGAATAAAATATTCGAATATCTCGCGGCCGGAAGGCCGATCGTGTTCCCGGTGCCGGGGCGCTACGATCTGATCGGGGCGCACGGCTGCGGCTTCACGGTGGAGAATGAACCGGAGGCTGTGACGGAGGCGCTGCTGACGCTGGCGCAGTCACCGTCGCTGTGCGGGCAGATGGGCGGTGCGGCACGCCGCCTTGCGAAGGAATTTGACTTCAACGCGCTGACGGATAAGCTATGCGCGGTTTTTGAAAGGGTGAGAGAGAAACATGGTCGCGGATGATTTCAAGGCGCTCGCGGAGACATACGGAACGCCGCTGTATGTGTTTGACGAGGAGGAATTCACGGACAACTACCGCGAGCTTGTCGGCGCATTTCAGGCGGTCTACCCGCGATACCGGCTGTCCTATTCCTACAAAACCAATTATACGCCGTATATCTGTGCGCTCGTTAAGCGGCTGGGCGGATATGCGGAGGTCGTATCCGACATGGAATATGAGGTGGCCGGGCGGCTTGGCTATGATGCGCCGCATATCGTCTATAACGGCCCGGCCAAGGGCGCCGCGATGGAGCGGCACCTTCTGAACGGCGGGATCAGCAACATCGACAATGTGGCGGAGGCCGCGCGGGTATGCGCGCTGGCGGACGCGAACCGGGACAAGACGCTCGCGATCGGACTGCGTGTCAACCTTGATCTGGGTCGCGGCTACTATTCCCGCTTCGGCACGGCGCCGCACAGCCCGGAGATGAACGCGATTTTGCATATGCTTTCGCAGCGGGATAATATTGCGCTGCGCGGGCTGCACTGCCACATCGGCCACTCGCGCGACCTGGCGGCATGGGCGCGCCGGACGGAGATCATGCTGGGACTGGCGGACGAGCTTTTCGGCGAGCGCACGCCGGAATACATCAGCCTGGGAAGCGGTATGTTCGGCCGCATGGCGCCGGACTTTGCCGCCCAGTTCAACGCCGATATTCCGAGCTACCGCGACTATGCGCAGGCGGTGTTTGCCCCGATCGCCAAGCGCTACGGCGGTCTGCCGGAGGAGAGGCAGCCCATCGTGTTCACCGAGCCGGGCGCGACGCTCATCTCCAAGTATATCTATTTCATCACCGCCGTGCTCGACATCAAGAACATACTGGGACGCGACATTGCCACGGTGGACGGGAGCTTTTATAACCTCGGCGAGATATGCCGCGGAAAGCAGCTTCCGCTGGAGCTTATCCCCGGGGACGGACGGCGCACAGACTATGACGCGGTCGATATCACCGGCTATACCTGCCTTGAAAACGACGTGCTCTACCGCGGCTACCATGGCTCGCTCGGCGTGGGCGACCGGCTCGTGTTCGGCAACGTCGGCGGCTACTCGGTCGTGTCCAAGCCGCCGTTCATCCACCCGAACTGCGCCATGGTGGCGCGGCGGGCGGACGGCTCTGTGACGGAGATCATGCGTGCCGAGAGCTTTGACGATCTGTTCTCCAAATTTTCCTTTGAGTAAGGAGAGAAGCTCATGCTTACGATGAAAGATAAAACGGCGCTGGTGCTCGCGCCGCATACGGACGACGGTGAATTCGGCTGCGGCGGTACGCTCGCCCGTCTTCTGGACGAGGGCGGCAGCGTACATTATGCCGCGTTTTCCATCTGCCGGGATTCCGTGCCCGCGGGATACGCGGAGGATACGCTGAAGTGGGAGCTGCTCGACGCGACAAGGACGCTGGGCATTAAGCGGGAGAATGTACATATCTTCGACTATCCGGTGCGCCGCTTCCCGGAGAACCGCCAGGCGATACTGGACGATATGATCGTGCTTAGGCGGGAGATACAGCCGGACATCGTTTTTGCCCCGTCGCTGCATGACGTACATCAGGATCACACGGTCATCGCGCAGGAGGCGAGCCGCGCCTTCAAGCGCGTCACGCTGCTGGGCTATGAGATGCCGTGGAACGACTTCCGCTTTGACAGCCAGCTGTTCGTGAGCGTCACGCGGGAGCAGCTTGCGCGCAAGCGGGCGGCCATCGGCTGCTATAAGACCCAGCAGGGACGTCCCTATTCCGACCCCGCTTTTCTGGAGGGGCAGCTCCGCGTCCACGGCGTACAGGCGGGCTGCGATTTTGCGGAAGTTTTTGAAGTCGTGAGGAGTGTTATAAAATGAAAGATATTACCGTTTTACTTACCGGCTGCGGCGCGCCCGGCGCGCCGGGCATCATCCACTGCCTCCGCAAGGTGACGGAGCGCCACATCCGCATCGTGGGCGTGGATATGAACGAGAACGCATCCTCCCGCGGGCTGGTCGATGCCTTTCATGTCGTACCGGCGGCGAAGGACGAGGCTTTTATCCCTCGTGTCCTCGAAATATGCCGTGCGGAAAAGGTGGACGTCGTGGAGCCCATCGTGACACGGGAGCTCATGAAATTCGCGCTGGCCGTCCCGGCGTTTGAGCAGCTCGGCATGAAGGTCGCGGTGATGCCGCCGGAGACGCTCGCCATCGTGAATAACAAGGCGGCGCTGCTGAACGCCATGCGCGACAAGGGCATACCCACGGCGGATTTCCGCGTCGCCCATACGGTGGAGGAGCTGAAGACTGCTTTTGCGGAGCTTGGCTATCCGCATAAGGCGGTGTGCGTCAAGGGCGCGGTCGGCAACGGGAGCCGCGGCGTGCGCATGGTCGACCCGTTTATCTCCAAGTATGACCTCTTTTTTAACGAAAAGCCCAATTCCATGTACATAAGCTACGATGAGCTGATCGACACGCTCAGCGAAAAGCCGGAGATACCGGAGATGCTCGTCATGGAGTATCTCGGCGGGACGGAGTATACGGCTGATTTTCTGGCCGGCCACGGCGAGACGAAATACGTCGTGTGCCGCCGGGGCCTGAGCGTTGTCACAAGCAATATGATGAGCCTTGTCATCACTGAAAATCCGCAGGTGCGAGCGCTCTGCGAGCGCGTGGTCTCGACCTTCGGGCTGGACGGCAATTTCGGCTTTGACCTGCTCTATGATGCGGAGGAAAAGGAGCCGTACGTGCTGGAGATCAATCCGAGACTGACCGCCGGTGTGGTCGCCTGTGCCGCGGCGGGCGTGAATCTGCCGTATCTGGGCATCAAGCGGCTGCTGGGCGAGGAGCTTCCAGCGTGCGAGATAAAATACGGGACACGGATGTCCCGCCGCCTGCAGGAGAGCTTTTTCGACCCGGACGACCGCCCGATCGCATGGTGAGAGAATGTTCGGAGGAATGCTTGTGTGGCGGACGATGAAGCGCCCGCTGCAGGGAGACAAAAGATGAAGCTTATCATTACGCACGATGTCGACCTTCTGTTGACACGGGAGCATTATTTCCGGGATCTGCTCCTGGAGAAGCAGTGCGTCCGCAGTGTGCTGCAATGGCTCGGCCTGATGGGGGACAGGATCACGGCGCGTGAGTGCGCCCTCCGTGTTTCGGCTCCGTTCCGACGGCGCATGAACTATATAGATGAGCTCATGGCCTTCGACCGTGCGCACGGCATTGAGTCCAGCTTTTTCTTCGGGATGGCGCAGGGACTTGGTATGTCCTATAAGCCGGAGGAGGCGCGGGACATGATGCTGCACGTCCGCGAGTCGGGGTTTGACATCGGCGTCCATGGGATATGCTATGACGACGAGGCGGGTATACGCCGTGAGCGCGACACATTTACGAAGCTGATGGGCTTTGCGCCGGACGGCATGCGGATGCACTACGTCCGCTTTGACGGCCGCACCTTTGAGAGACTGGCACAGGCCGGTTATCTCTATGACAGCACGGAGTTTGACAAGCAGCGCGGCGGCACGGTCAAGGCGCCGTATAAGGTCAGCGGGATGTGGGAATTTCCGCTGTGCGTCATGGACGGCTATCTGCCCTATGAACTGGAGAAAGCCAAGGAGCGGACGCTGGCGGCTCTGGCGGAGGGGGAGAAAAAGGGCCTTTCCTATTTCACCGTCCTGTTCCATGACCCGCATTTCGGCGAGGACTATGCTGTCTATAAGAAGTGGTATGAATGGCTGATAGAATACGCTGGCCATCGCTATGGCTTTGTGTCCATGAGGCGGGCGGCGGAAGAACTGGAGGCAAGCAATGCAGGAAACGATGCCATACGCCAATAGCGTCTTTGAGCAGCCGTGGTGGCTGGAGACGGTCGCGCCCGGCTGCTGGGGCGAGAGCCTTGTCCGGGACGGGGATGAGGTCGTGGCGCGGCTGCCCTATGTGCTGCGGCACGGACGCATCGTGATGCCGGACAACACACCGACGCTGGGTCCGTGGATGAAGCCGGAATACCGCGCCATGCAGCCGGGAAATACCCAGCTTAGCCGCCAGAAAGAGCTCATTTCCGAGCTGCTGTCACAGCTTCCGAGGCACAGGAGCCTCGATATATATCTGGACAGCGCCAACGACTATGTACTTCCGTATCGCTGGCTTGGCTTCCGTTATGAGCCGTCGTTTTCCTATCGGCTGAACGATCTGCGGGATGTCGGCAAACTCTACGAGAGCTTCAATAAAACGGCGAAAAAGAACATCCGGCGCGCCGGAAAGGCCATCCAGGTCAGCATCGGTGCGGACGAGGCGCCGCTCATGGATATGCTGGACAGGACTTATGCCGGCCAGAATCGAAAAAACCCGGACTCCAGAGAAACGATCGCCCGCATCGTCGGGCGGAGCGTGGAGCGAAAGGCTGGCCTTGTGCTGACGGCGCGGGATGAGGAGGGGCACGTCCATGCCAGCTCCTTTATGCTGTACGATGAAAATTGCGCCTATGCGCTGCTCGGCGGGGCAGACCCGGCCTATCGCAACAGTGGGGCGAAGTCGCTGGTCTGGTATCATGAAATACAGCAGGCGGCAAAAACCTCGCGGGTCTTTGATTTTGAGGGTTCGAACATCGAGGGCATTGAAAACTTCGTGAGGCAATTTGGCGGCAAGCGCGTTATCAACTACCGCGTTGTCCGGCAGTCTCTGCTGCGGGACTGCATGGATATGGCCAAGCCGCGGATCAAGCGGCTGATCGGCTACAAGAACTGAAACGGGAGGCGAGAGCTTGAAGGTCTGTCATATGACGAGTGCGCACAACAGCACTGACGACCGTATTTTCCATAGAGAATGCCGCTCGCTGGCGGCGGCGGGGTACGAGGTATATCTGGTCGCGGCCGGGGAGAGCCGCGAGGAGGCGGGTGTCCATGTCGTCGGGCTGGGCGCCGAGCCGGAGGGACGGCTGGAGCGGATGACAAAATTTGCGCGGCGCGTCTATGAACGGGCGCTCGCGCTCGACTGCGACGTATACCACTTCCACGATCCGGAGCTTCTGCCCTACGGCGTGAAGCTGGCGAAGAGGGGGAAGAAGGTCATCTTCGACAGCCACGAGAACAGCGTCGCGCAGCTTGCGTGCAAGCCCTATCTGCCGCGTTGGCTGGCGAGGCTCGCCAGCATGATCTATAAGGCCTATGAGACGCGCTGCGTCCGCCGCTTTACGGCGGTGATCATACCCTGTACCTTCGACGGGAAGAATATCTTCGAGGGGCGGGCGCGGCGGACGGTGTTCGTCGAGAATTATCCGATACTGAGCGAATTCGGCTCGCTGGATGATATTGCGCCGTCCGAGCGCATCGAGTCGGATGTGTGCTACACCGGCTCCATCACGGAGAACAACGGGATCGTCTATCTGTCAGACGCGGCGGCGGCGCTGGGCGCGCGGCTGTTGTTTGCCGGGTGGTTTGAAACGGAGGAGCTGGAGCGGGAGACGCTTGCGAAATCCGACTGCATCCGCTATCTCGGGCGGGTAGACCGCCAGACCGTCCGACGCATCCTCGCCGGAACGAAGATCGGCGCGTGCATCTCGCTTGACGAGGGACAGTATTACAGCTGCGACACCTTCGGCGCCAAGGTGCATGAGTATATGCTGGCCGGGATACCGGCGCTCGTCTCGGACAGCCCGTTTGAAAAGCGGATGATCGACGAGTACCAATTCGGCCTGTACGTCGATCCCCGTGACACGGAGGCGGTGAAGGCGGCCATCCAAAAGCTGCTGGACGACCCCGACTATGCAAGGAAGCTCGGCGAAAACGGCCGGCGCGCCGCGCTGGAGCGCTTCAACTGGTCAACGCAGGAGGCCGTGCTGCTGGAGCTGTACGCCTCGCTCTGAGCCTGTATCCGGGAGGGAACGTATGTATATACTGGAGGTCGGACGGACCTACCCCGACAATAGCGACCCGGACGGCGCAATATTCGAGCGCGATCAGGCACGCGCCCTGCGGGAGCTGGGGCATACGGTCGTGTTCGCGGCGCTCGATCTGCGCTCGATACGTCACTGGCGGCGCTGGGGCGTTCGGCGCTTTGAGGACGGCGGCATGACGGTATACCGCGCGGATGCGCCGCTCGGGGCGCTGCCCATCCGCCTGTTCACGGCGGCGGGCGGGCGCGTGTTTTCCCGCCTTATGAGGCGCCTGCTCCGCGACGGCGGGAGGCCGGATATCGTCCACGTCCACTTCGGCGATCTTGGCGGCTGCGTTGTCCCGGTGTGCGAAAAATATGCCATTCCCTGCGTCGTGACGGAACATTCCTCGACGGTGAACGTCCAATATATGAAGCCGCCGCTGTGCGACGCATACCGTGAGACCTATACCCACGCATCGGCGGTCACGGCGGTGAGCAGCGCGCTTGCGGCGCGTATCGAGGCGCATACCGGCGTGTGCGCGGCGGTCATCCCCAACATCATCGACCTCTCCCTGTTTCCGTGCTGTCCCAGACGGACGGACGGCGGGGCGTTCCGCTTCGTCTCCGCCGGGAACCTGAACCGCGGCAAGGGATTTGACCGGCTGCTGCACGCGTTTGCGGCGCTGCGGAGCGAGGGCGTCGACGCGAGCCTGCTCATCATGGGCGGCGGCGAGGAGGAGACCGCGCTGCACGCGCTCGCGGCATCGCTCGGCCTTGCGGAGACGGTTCGCTTTACCGGGACATACCGGCGGCCGGAGCTTGCGCGGGCGCTGGCGGAGGGCGATGCTTTCGTTCTGGCGAGCCGGGGCGAGACCTTCGGCGTCGTATATGCGGAGGCCATGGCCTGCGGCCGTCCGGTGATCGCGACCCGCTGCGGCGGGCCGGAGGGCTTTGTGAACGACACGAATGGCCTGCTCGTGCCCGTGGATGACGCGGCGGCCCTGACGGGGGCCATGCGCGATATGACGGCGCACATCGGCCGCTATGACCCGGCGGCGATCGCGGCAGAGGCCAGAACGCGCTTTTCGGCGGCGTCCGTCGCCGGACAGCTCACGGCGCTTTTTGAGCGGATCGTTAAGGAGAATGTGAAATGAAAGTCCTTTTTATCAACTATGTGGATTTTGGCGCGGCGGAGTCGGGCAGCGCCGTCCGGCCGCAGCAGATGTACCGTGCCTTTGTCGAGCGCGGCCACGAGGTGAAGCTGCTCAGCGGGAGCATCGGGCGCGGCTGCGGCAGGACGAGAAAGGAGGCGGTCGACCGCATTCTGGCGTGGCTGGACGGAGAACGTCCAGACCTCTGCTATATCGAGTCGCCGACCTATCCGCTGCTGCACGAGTGCGACTACGCCCTCATCCGGCGGCTGTGCGCCATGAAGATACCGACGGCGTATTTCTACCGCGACTTCTACCGGCGCTTTCCCGCGCTGTTCCCGCGCCGCACCGACGCGCTGGGGCGGCTCAAGGAGCTGTATCTGGACTTTATGCAAGGACGGACAGACCGGCTGCTGCGGCGGGTGGACATCGTCTATTTCCCCAGCGCCGCCTGCACGAAAATGTTTTCCTACCGCCGTATGCTGCCCCTGCCGCCCGCGGGGGAGGATCATGTGCTGCCGCCGCACACGAACAACAAAACCTGTATCTATGTCGGCGGGATCAGTGAGCGCTACGGCCTTCCGCTTCTGCTGCGCAGCTTTGAAATACTCAACAGCGGGGAAGGATGCTGCCGGCTTATCCTCGTGTGCCGCGAGGGCGAATATGAGCAGGAGCGCGAGCGCATCGGCGAGCATGAGTGGCTCACGGTCTGCCACGCCTCCGGCACGGCGCTGGAGCCGCTGTACGCACAGGCGGACGTCGGACTTCTGCCGTTCCGGCACGACCCTTATATGGAGCTTGCGGTCGGCGTAAAGCTGTTTCAGTATCTGAGCTACGGCCTGCCCGTGCTGTCCACGGACGTGGAGGCCATGCGGGAGCTGATCGAGGCGGACGGACTGGGGCTGACCGCTCACGACGACCCGGAGAGCTATGCCGCGGCGATACGCTCGCTGCTGGACGATGACGAGCGCCTGGCGTCTGTCCGTGAACGTGCCGTGCGGGCGCTGCGGGAGCGGCATCTCTGGGTGCATCGCGTGGATCGCATCGTCCGCGAGCTGACGGAGGGGGCACAATGAACGAAAAGATCTGCGTCCTGCTGACGGCCTCCTACCCCTACGGAACCGGCGAGAGCTTTGTGGGAACGGAGCTTCCTTACGCGGCGAAGCGCGTGCAGCTTCGGGTGCATCCCATCGAGGCGCGGAACGGGCGCAAGGCGAGAACGACCCCGGAGGGCGTGGAATGCGAGGCGCTGTTTGAAGCGCCGCTGCCGCGCCGGCAGCTCATGCTGCGCGCGCCGCTTTGCTTCCTGCGTCCGGAGTTTTGGCGGGAGCTGCGCTCGCTGCGGGCGAGCGGACGGCTGACCCGCGAGCGGCTCCATACGCTGATGGCCTTCGTGATCGAGGGCGAGCGCATCATGCGGGCGCTGGAGCGGCGCTATGGGCGGAGGCTGAAGGAAGCGCCGTCGGATATCCTTCTCTATTCCTACTGGCTGCGCGAGGGCGCGTACGCGGCGGCCCGCCTCGCGGAGAAATACGGCTGCCCGGCAGTGAGCCGCGCGCACGGCATTGATATTTATGAGGAGCGAAGCGGCGGCTATCTTCCTCTGCGCGGGTATATGCTGAATCTGCTGCGGGGCGTTTATCCCGCTTCGGAGGCCGGAGCGAGGTATATGCGTGAGCGCTTTGGCTTCGGCGATAAGATCACAGCGATGCACCTCGGCTCGGAGGGACCGGAAAAGCCCGCTCCATGGAAACGCGAGCCGCCGTTCCGTATCGTGTCCTGCGCCTTTCTCTCGCCGGTCAAGCGTGTCCCGCTGCTGGCGCGGGCGCTTGCGCTGGTGGACGACACCGAGATCGAGTGGGTACACTTCGGCGACGGAAGCGAGCGCGCCGCCGTGGAGGCGGAAATTAAAAAGCTTCCGCCGAACGTGAAATGCATTCTCCGCGGCAACACGCCGCATGAGGACATCCTCCGCTACTACCGCGAAACGCCCGTCCATCTGTTCGTCAGTGTGAGCAGTTCGGAGGGGGGAGTGCCGGTGTCCATCATGGAGGCGGCCTCGTTCGGCATCCCCGTTCTGGCGACGGATGTCGGCGGCACGGGGGAGATCGTGCGCGGCGGTCTCAGCGGCAGGCTCGTCCCGCCGGAGGTGACGGAGCGGGCGCTGGCTGACGAGATAGGCTCGTTTGTCCGCATGGACAGCGCGGCGTATGAGGCGCTGCGCGAGGGCGCCCGCCGCCACTGGGAGGAAAGCTACTGCGCCGAGACAAATTTCAAACGCTTTTACGACAGGCTGCAGGCGCTGTAAAGGGCGGCGGCACGGCGCGTGACTTGAAAAAAACGGGCGATAGGCTATAATAGCCGCAAAAGCGTTGGTGCGATCCCGATAGACGGAGAGTTTATGGAAGAACAAAGAACAGTCTTTTCCAATATGATATGGCGCTTCGCGGAGCGCTGCGGCGACCAGCTCCTTACCTTTGTCGTCTCCATTATACTGGCGCGTCTGCTTGACCCGTCCGCCTACGGCGAGCTGGCGCTCGTCACGGTCTTTATCTCGATATTGCAGGTCTTTGTGAGCAGCGGCTTCGGCAGCGCGCTCATTCAGAAAAAGGACGCGGACGAGCTGGACTATTCCACCGTCTTTATATTCAACATCGTGTCCTCCGTGCTGCTTTATCTGCTGATGTTTTTCGCGGCCGGACCTATTGCAGATTTTTATGAACTGCCGACGCTTGTCCCCATCATCCGGGTCATGAGTCTGACTTTGCTCATTTCCGGGATGATAAACGTTTTACAGGCGTATGTCACCAAGCATCTGCTGTTCAAGAACTTCTTTTTTGCCACGCTGGGAAGCACGCTGCTGGCTGCTCTGCTTGGTATCTGGATGGCCTACCGCGGCTACGGCGTGTGGGCGCCGGTCGCGCAGAGCCTGTTCAACCAGTTCGCGGACACGGTGATCCTGTGGCTCATGGTGAAATGGCGGCCGCGGGCGCAGTTCTCCTTCCAGCGTCTGAAGGGGCTGTTCTCTTACGGATGGAAGATATTGGCTGCCGGTCTCCTGGAGACGATATACAGCCAGCTTCAGCAGCTTTTTGTGGGCAAGCTGTACACGACGGACGATCTCGCCTACTATAACAAGGGTGATTCTTTTCCGAGCCTTATTGTCACGAACATCAATTCCTCCATTGATACCGTCATGCTCCCGACGATGGCGAATGTTCAGGATGACCGGGAGCGCGTGCGTGATATGACCCGGCGCACGATTCGTGCGAGCGTCTATATCATGGCGCCGATGATGGTGGGGCTCGCCTGCGTGGCCGAGCCGCTCGTCCGGCTGCTGCTGACGGAAAAATGGCTGCCCTGCGTGCCGTTCCTGCGCGTCTTCTGCGCCATGTATGTCCTTTATCCGCTGCACACCTCCAATCTCAACGCGATCAAGGCGCTGGGCTACAGCGGGGTGCTGCTGCGGCTGGAGATAATCAAAAAGGTCATAGGGCTGCTGCTGATCCTGGCGGCGCTGCGTTTTGGGCCGCTCGCCATCGCCTTCGCCACGTTGGTGAGCTTCCTGTTGGGGCTGGTTCTTGACGCCTGTGCCAACAAAAAGCTGCTTGATTACGGCTGCTTCGCACAGCTGCGGGACATTGCTCCCAGCCTGCTTCTGGCGGCGTGTATGGGCGCGTGCGTCATGGCTGTCCAGCTTCTCGGCCTGGGCGATCTTGCGACGCTGTGTATCCAGGTCCCGCTCGGCGCGGGTATCTACATCCTCGGCTCGATACTGCTGCACTTCGACAGCTTTGATTATATGCTTGCTCTCGTGAAAAGCTATTTTCCCCATCGCTGAACCGGTGCCTGCTCAGACACCTTAAAAAAGGAGGCCGCTATGCCCGGCTTTTTTCTGGCGCTCGACATGGAAACGCCAACTCTGAAAAACTACGACGATACCCGCTGCCGCCGGGATGCGCTGCGCGGGGACGGCTTCGCGCTGTGCCGCAACACGCTGGACAAGTTCATGGACGACAAGCTCCTGTTTGAGGACGCGGACTATACCGTGTGCCTGGAGGGCGTGGTCTACAACAAAGCGGCGCTGATGCATGGCTATGGAAAAACGGACTGGCGGGAGACGGTGCGCGCGCTGCTGGACGAGCGCGGCGAGCGCTTTATGGAGGCGCTGGACGGCCCGGTGTCCGGCGCGGTGCGTTTTGCGCGGAACGGCTGCTGGCTCGTCTTCACCTCCCGGCTGGGGGAAAAGGCCGTGTTTTACTGGCAGGACGGGCGGCGCTTTGTGTGCGGCTCGCAGCTTGACTATGTGGCCGACGCGCTGCGGATAAACGGCGTGGAGCGCCGGGCGGACGAGACGGCGCTGCGCCAGTTTCTGGGCTACGGCTGCTATGCCGACGAGTCCACCTGCCTCTGCGGCGTGAAGCGGCTGTATCCGGGAAGCTGTCTCCGCTTTGACCCGGCGAGCGGCGGCCTTACGGTCGGGAGCTACTATCTGGCCGATTGGCCGGAGGAGCTTGAGGGAACGGAGGAAGAGCTTATCCGCGCCCTGGACGGCAGCTTCCGTGCCGCGATGCAGAAGATACTCGACAAGGATAAGGAGTACGGCTATACGACGGTGCTGGATTGCTCCGCCGGGTTGGACAGCCGGATGATATGTTATGCGGCGGCGGCGCTGGGCGCAGAGAATGTGCTGGTGCAGAGCTATGGCCAGAGCGGCTGCGCGGATATCCGCATCGCGGAGAAGATAAGCGCGGAGCTGGGCTTCGATTTCGTGTGCCGCACGCTGGACAACGCCGACTGCATGATGCATATTGAGGACAATATGCGCATGAACAGCGGCAGCGCGTCGTACTACCACATTACCGGGGGCGTCGCCATGCTGAAAATGCTCGACCGGGGGCGCTTCGGCCTGGAATGCACGGGACTGCTGGGCGACGTGGGTGCGAGCGCCTTTTATGACGAAGAATACGACGGGGACAAGATCGATAAAAACTACCTCCGCTTTCGGAATAGTCATCTTCTGGAGTATGGGGGGGATTTTGTATGTCCTGACTCGGCGGACGGGCGCTTCCGCTGGCAGGTCAACGACCGCTTCTGGTTTTACACCCGCGGCTGTCTGTTCGGGATGAGCTCTTATTTTCTGCGGCAGAATTTTATGGAGGCGGCCACGCCGTTCGGCGATCCCGAATTTCTGCGAGTGTATCTCCGTATTCCGCGTATGCATCGCGTTCGGACGCAGCTTCTGAAAAAATGGCTGCTGCGGTGCTATCCGGCTGCGGGACGTTATCCCTACGGGGAGAGCGCGGTGCCGCTGAAGTGGAGCAGCGGCCGCTGGGCGCGGCTCGCGCACTATTACGACCGGCTGCGGGAGGAGATAGGCGGCCGGCTGCATCCGGACAGACCGCAGGGGATGAACGACATTTCCTACTGGTACCGGCATAACGGGCGTTTCCGCCGTATAGTCGGGACGTACTGGGAGGAAAATCTGGACGCCTGCCGCGCTTATCCCGCGATCGAGGCGCTGCTGCGCCGGATGTACGCCAGCGATGTGACAGGCGACAAGCTCATGGCGCTGTCCGTGCTGGCGATGTTCCGGCTGTATATCCGTTGAATCGGAAGAAAGGGGAAGCATGGAAACGGCTGCTGCAAAGCTGCTCAACGGCATATATCGAGCGATGCCCAAAATGGGGAACCGGGCAAAGGACAAGGTGTTCACCGTGTCTCTGCTGCTGATACTCCTGATGATGTTTGTGGATAACAGCGGACTCGTGTCCCTGCGCTATCTGTACTGCTACAGCTTCGGCTGCCTGTGCCTTGGCGTGACTGTGCTGGCCAGTCTGCGCGGCGAGATCGCGCCGCTGCGCTTCCGGCGTCCGCTCGTATACATCTGGATGCTGTTCGCGCTGCTCCAGGTCTTGTCCGCTTGTATAAACGGCATAGATTATCTGGCGGATGCCGTCATGTTCCTCGTGGGCTTCCCGATCGTGTATACAGCGTGGGGGAGCATGGGCTTTGACCACGCCTTCCGGCTGCTGCGGCGGGCGGTCATCTGGTCGTTTATCATTATGCTGCCGATCAACATGATACTCTTCCCGCTGACCGGAGCGCATTACAGCGGCCTGTTTGAAAATGAAAACGGCTTTGCGTTTTATCTGACTGCGGTGTTCGTCTGCCTCCTGTTCCCCGTTTTTACGGTGGAAAAGCCGAAAAAATGCGTGGGCTTTATCCTGCTGGAGGGTATATGCGCGGCGCTGCTCTACTACTCCAACTCGCGCACCGGGCATCTTGCCTCTCTGCTTGCGCTGGGGCTGTATGTTTTGATGGAGCTGGCTGCCGGCCGGCTTCGGAGGAAGCAGCTTTGCCGTCTGCTTATCCTGATCGCGGCGTGCGTACTGCTCTGCCTGATTCTTTTCCCGCTGCTGTCGGCTACGCTCCATATCCCCCGTATGGCCTTTGATGCGGACAACCATTTCCGGCTGATCGGTATAAAGGATGTGGCTCGGGGGCAGGTGGCCAAGGTGGCGGCGGACAAGGGACGGATAGATGGGCTGAGCGCGGACGAGATCTCGTCGGGCCGGATCGCGGTGTGGACGAAATTCCTGCAAAGCCTGAACTGGACGGGGCATGAGCCGGACTTTTGTGTCTTTGTATCCTCGCGTGAGCATACATACAGCACGGCGCATAACTATTTCCTGCAGCAGGCCGTGTCGCACGGCATACCGACGGGGATCGTCTCGCTCGTGCTGCTCGTCTACGCGGGGATACTGGCGCTGGTGGAGACGGTCAGACGAAAAGGCGCGCCCGAACATCTCTTCACGCTCACGATAGTCATAGCCTTCGGCACCACGGCGATGCTGGCGAGCGTGAGCACAATGTACGGCTATCCCATTACGCTTATCTGTTTCCTGGCTCAGGGAACGGTGCTTATACAGGGAAAGGCGTCCGGCAACGGGACGCCGGAGGAGGTTAAAAAGCTATGACCTATGCATTGATCGGCTGCGGGATGATATCGCCCAACCATATCAGGGCGGCACTCGATAACGGCCTCGAGATCGTCGCGCTCTGCGACGTGGTGGAGGAAAACCGCCAAAAGGCGCTGGAGCTTATTCCGGAGGAGCAGCGGCTGAAGGTGCGGCTCTACGCCGGCCATAAGGAGATGCTCGACGAGCTCCATCCGCAGCTTGTGGCCATCGCGCTGGGCAGCGGCCAGAAAAAGCGGCTTGCGTGCGACTGCATGGCGGCCGGGAGCAGCGTCATCGTGGAAAAGCCGATCGCCCTTTCGCTGGCGGAGGCGGACGAGATGATCGCGGCAGCAAAAAAATACGGTGTGAAGCTCTGCGTCAACCACCAGCTCCGTTTCGGCAAAACGGTCCGCGCCGTCTGGAAGCAGGCGAGGGAGGGACGGTTCGGCCGCCTGCTGTACGGCACGGTGCAGGTGCGGCGCAACCGCAACAAGGCGTATTTCGATGCGGCAAAATGGCGCGGCACATGGGCGCAGGACGGTGGCACGCTGATGAACCAGTGCATCCATTATACCGACCTGCTCCAATGGTTCATGGGCAGTCCCGTCACGGAGGTCTTCGCCTATACGGACAACTGTCTCCACCCCTATACCGAGGCGGAGGATATGGGACTCGGGCTGGTGCGCTTTGCGAACGGCGCCTATGGACTCATCGAGGGGAGCATCGACACCTACCCCAAGAATCTGAGCGACGGGATGAGCCTGTTTGGGGAAAACGGCTGCGTCGTGCTGGACGACAAGAGTCTTGAAAATGTGCAGGCGTGGCGCTTTGCGGAGGGTCCTCAGAGCCGCGATGAGGCGCTTGCAGCCTATGACATCGAGGATATGGGCAGCGGGCATACCCCGCTGTATGCCGATATGAAGGCCGCTTTGGAGCAGGGGCGTGAGCCGCTGTGCAGCGGCGAGGAGGGACGGCGCGCGCTCGAGCTCGTGCTTGCGTTCTATAAGTCCGCGGCGGAGGGAAAGCCGGTGCGGCTTCCGCTGACCGGCTGCGCGACAACGGATTTTATCGGGAGGTTTGACCATGAGTGACTATTTTGTACATGAGAGCAGCTATGTGGATGACGACGTGGAGATCGGCGCGGGCACGAAGATATGGCATTTCAGCCACGTCCTGCGCGGGGCGCGTATCGGAAAAAACTGCTCGCTGGGGCAAAATGTGAATGTCGGCAATAACGTCCGCATCGGCGACGGCTGCAAGCTGCAGAACAACGTCTCGGTCTATGAGGGCGTGGAGCTGGAGGACTATGTGTTCTGTGGGCCGTCCTGCGTGTTCACGAACGATCTGACGCCGCGCGCGAAATATCCCAAGGGAAGCGCTGGCTATAAGCGGACGGTCATCCATGAGGGCGCGTCCATCGGCGCGAACGCCACCGTCGTCTGCGGCCATGAGGTCGGGCGCTGGGCGATGATCGCCTCCGGTGCGGTCGTCACGAAGAACGTCCCGGATCATGCGCTGGTCGCCGGTGTGCCGGCTGCGCGCATCGCGTGGGTGTGTGAGTGTGGCGCCGTCATGCGCGACGGGCTGCGCTGCCCGGTCTGCGGGCGCGAGTATGAGGAATGTGACGCGGGACTGCGAGAGAAGAAGTAAAGGCGGTATGTCGGCCGAGGTGCGGAGGGCTGCGGCATGAAAAAGATCATGGTCTGCTTCGGCACAAGGCCGGAGGCTGTAAAAATGTGTCCGCTGGTTCTGGAGCTTGCGCGGCATACGGACGCGTTTGAGACGGTCGTATGCGTGACGGGACAGCACAGGGAGCTGCTGCGGCAGGTGCTGGACGTATTCGGCGTGGAGCCGAAGTATGATCTGTCTGTCATGGAGCCGCGCCAGACGCTCTTCACGATAACGGAGAAGATACTCGCGGCCATCGAGCCGGTGCTGGAACGGGAAAAGCCCGATCTGATGCTCGTCCACGGCGACACCACCACGAGCTTTGCCTGCGCGCTGGCGGCGTTTTATAAACAGATACCGGTGGGACACGTTGAGGCCGGGCTTCGCACCTATGAGCTCTGTTCGCCCTATCCGGAGGAATTCAACCGGCAGGCGGTAGGGCTGATCGCGCGCTGGCATTTTGCGCCGACGGAAACGGCGCGGGAGAACCTGCTGCGCGAGGGCAAGGATCCGGCGCACATTTTCGTCACAGGCAACACCGGCATCGACGCGCTGAAAACCACGGTGCGGGACGATTATCAAAGCGAGCTGCTGGATTGGGCGGCGGGAAGCCGCCTGGTGCTGCTGACGGCACACCGGCGGGAGAATCTGGGCGACGGTATGCGCCGTATGTTCCGGGCGACCGCCCGCGTGGTCGCGGAGCGGGAGGATGTGAAGCTCGTCTATCCCGTCCACCCCGAGCCGCAGGTGCAGGCGCTGGCGGAGGAATATCTGCGGCATGAGCGCATACGGCTGATACCGCCGCTCGATGTGACGGATTTTCACAGCCTGATGGCACGCGCGTATCTCGTGCTGACGGACAGCGGCGGCATCCAGGAGGAGGCGCCCGCGCTCGGAAGACCCGTGCTCGTCCTACGGGATACGACCGAGAGGCCGGAGGGCGTTGCCGCCGGAACGCTCAAGCTCGTCGGAACGGGCGAGCGGGAGATATACGAAGCGCTTCTCCGGCTGCTCGACGACCAGGCGGAGTATGGGCGCATGGCCGGGGCGAAAAATCCCTATGGCGACGGGAGAGCCTGCGAACGCATTGCAGCGCAGCTTCTCGCGGAAAACATATAAGGCGCTTCTTGATTATTCCGCCGGACGTGGTATACTGAAAGGCGAGCGCCGTGCGGCGGCGCGGTACAAAGCCGGCAACGGCGTACAGGAGGATAACTATCATGCAGTTTCGTGATTTGAAAAAACAATATCAGACTCTCAAGCCCCGGATGGACGAGGCTGTCACCCGCGTGATGACGGATGCGAACTTCATCTCCGGCGCACAGGTGGGGCAGCTTGAAAAGCGCCTGGCGGAGTATGTCGGCGTGAAGCACTGCATCAGCTGCGGCAACGGCACGGACGCGCTGAAGCTGGCGGAGATGGCGCTCGGCATCGGCCCCGGCGACGCCGTGTTCGTCCCCGATTTCACCTTCTTCTCCTCGGCGGAGACGGTGGCCGACCTCGGCGCGACGCCGGTGTTCGTGGACGTGGACACGCAGAGCTACAACCTCTCTCCAGCGGCGCTGGAGGCGGCGGTGGAAAAGGTCGAGGCGGAGGGTAAGCTCCGCGCGCGGGCGGTCGTGCCTGTTGACCTCTTCGGCCTCTGCGCTGATCACCATGCGATACACGACATTGCGAAGCGGCATGGCCTTTTCATTGTCGAGGACGGCGCACAGGGCTTCGGCGGCGCGATCGACGGCAAGCGCGCCTGCTCGTTCGGCGACGTGTCCACGACCTCGTTCTTCCCCGCAAAGCCCCTCGGCTGCTACGGTGACGGCGGCGCGGTCTTCACGGACGACGATGCGCTCGCGGCGCAGATCCGCTCTCTCTGCGTACACGGCAAGAGCGGCAGCGACAAGTACAACAACATCCAGCTCGGCATGAACTCACGCCTTGACACGATACAGGCGGCGGTGCTCGACGTGAAGCTCACGGCCTTTATTGACTATGAGCTTGAGGCGGTGAACAATGCGGCGCGTATGTATACCGAGCGGCTGGCCGGCAAGGTGGTCACGCCGGTCGTGCCGGAGGGCTTCTATTCAAGCTGGGCGCAGTATACCATCCAGCTTCCCAGCCGCGAAAAGCGCGACGCGCTGCAGGCGGCGCTCAAGGCGCAGGATATCCCCACCATGATCTACTATCCCCGCGGTATGCACCAGCAGGGCGCGTTCTCCGCGCTGGCCTACAACGGCGAGTGCCCGAACTCCGAGCGTCTCTGCGATACCGTCCTCTCGCTCCCGATGCACCCCTACCTCGACGAGAAGACCGTGGACAGCGTATGCCAGGCTCTCCTCGCGGCGCTTTGAATCGTGAATAAAGCAATAAAGATCCATGAGGCCGTGCGCCTCATGGATCTTTTGTTATTCGCTTTCCGATTGATGGAGCTTTTCTTCGGCGAGGTCGTGGAGGGCTTCGGTGGCGAAGTGGAGCTTGGTGAGGGGATTTTTCGCCGTAAGGGGATAGACCCAATAGCTGTCGTCGCTTGTGGCGAGGTCGATGGCGTCGCCGCGGCCCTTGAAGTCATATTCGATGTGGCAGCTCATCATGCTCTGCGGCGAGCGGTTGAGGGAAAAGGCCGTCCCGTCGTCCAGTGTGCCGCTGACGGTGAAGCCGTCGTAGTCGTGGCGCAGCTTCACATGGCCGATCTCCTTGAACTTGTGGAAGCTCGACACGAGCAGCTCGAGCCGTGCGTCGTCCTCGAAGCAGTAACGCCCCTCGCGCACCTCGCGGTTCACGTTCTCGCGCTCCCAGCGGTACCAGTCGGGGACGTGGGTGAAGACGTTCTCGCCGTCAAGCCGGTCGAGCGCGCCGTATTCGTCCATGCGCCAGCGCGCGCCGCAGGCGGTGCACCAGAGCTGGGTGAATTCGCTCGTCATCGTGTGCTCCTGGCCGCAGACGGGGCACTGGTAGAGGATGCGGTGGATGTTGTGGGCGCGGTAGCGGCTGGGGATGCGGATATGGTTGTCGCGCTGCCATGCGTATTCGTCATAGACAAAGGCGTCCTCGATGCGCTTCTGTATCTCGTCGGCGGAGAGCGTCTCGACTTCCTCGCGGGTGACGACCTGGATCATCTCGCCCTCGCAGCGGACGGGACGCAGCGGCTTTTTGCACCATTGGGGCGAGTTGAGGAAGTTGCCATGCTGCATGAACACGACCACGGGGACGCGGCACTGCTTCGCAAGCTTGCCGAGCGCGCCGTCGATGCGCTCGTTGATACCGGCGAGGCTGTAGCGCGCCTCGGGGTAGATGGTGACGATCATCTTCTGCTTTTTGAGGATGTTGATGATGTGCTTGACGACGGGAAGCTGCTGGGTGAACTTGCGCTTGCCGATGCCGCCGGCGGAGCGGAGCAGCCATTCGCGCCCCGCAAATTCCTCCACGGAGATGATCCAATAGCTGCGGTGGGGGAAGGTCGCACGGATGGCCATCGGGAAGTCGCGCATACTCGCGTGGGTCGCCAGCATGAGATAGGGCTTCTGCAGCCCCTCACAGTTTATTTTCTTGATGGTGGCGGAAAAGGGGTCGGCCATGAACATCGAACCGATCCACTCCGCCGGCAGGAGATAACGCTTCGGCGCGGGCGGCTTCAGCGTCATGTTGAATTTTTGTTTGGGATCGTATTGCATGAAAAAACTCTCCTTGTGTCGGGTAGGTCTTACGACCTAACCATAGCACAGGAGAGCCTTTTTCACAAGGGGAAAGTTAAATTTTTTGATATTATTTTACTCGATGCCGCTCATGTCATAGCGGTCGAGCCAGTCGGAGGCCGCCCTGCACACGCCGCGCAGCGTCTCGCTGTCGAACGGGGAGGGCAGTCCGGCGGCTTCGAGCAGGCCGGTGAAGGTCTTTGTCCCGGCGAGCTTGGTATAGGCGTAATACTGCTTCCACGCGGCATCGCGGTCGGTCTGTATCTGCGCCCAGAAATAGAGGCTCATGGTCTGCGCGAGGCAGTAGTCGATGTAGTAGAACGGCGAGTCGTAGATGTGGAGCTGGCGCTGCCAGCGGCGGCCGTCGCCGAAGAAGGGGATCGCGCCGTCGAGCTTGATCCACGGGAGATAAACGGCGGTGAGTTCCCGCCAGACCTCATGGCGCTCGGCGGGAGTCATGTCCGGCTTTTCATAGACGATGTGCTGGAAGTGGTCGACCATGGTGCCGTAGGGGATGAAGGTGAGCGCGGCGGCGAGGTGGGAATAGCGGAACTTGCGCGCGCCGGCGCCGAAGAAATCCTCCGCCCACGGCCACGCGAAGAACTCCATCGACATGGAGTGCACCTCGCACGCCTCCATGCTGGGGAAGACGTAGCTCGTCGGAACGATGTCCCGCGCCGTCCAGGACTCGAAGGCGTGTCCGGCCTCGTGGGTGACGACCTCCACATCGTCCTGCGTACCGTTGAAGTTGGCGAAGATGAACGGCGTTTTGTATTTGGGTATCTCGGTGCAGTAGCCGCCGGCCTGCTTGCCGGGCTTGGCCAGCACGTCCATCATGCCGTCGTCGAGCATATGGTCGATGAACACGCCCGTCTCCGGGCTCAGCTCATGGTAGAACTTGCGCCCCATGGCGAGGATATGCTCGCTGTCTCCGGCGGGCGTGGGGTTGCCGGAGCGGAACTGGAGCGCGGCATCGGCCTCGTCGAGCGGGCAGCTCTTGCCGAGGCGCTCGGCCTGCGCCCGGTAGAGGCGGTCGGCCACGGGCACGACGTATTGGCGCACAGCCTCGCGGAAGCGCTCGACCTCGGCCTTGCCGTAGCAGTTGCGCGTCATGCGGTAGTAGCCAAGCTCCGTATAGCCGTCATAGCCGAGCTTGCGACCCATGCTGTCGCGCAGGTGCGTCAGCTCGTCGTAGAGGCGGTCAAGCTCGCCGCCCACGGAGTCGAACCAGCTTCCGACGGCGACCCATGCGGCGCGGCGGCGCGTGTCGTCCGGATCCTTCAGGAACGGCCCCATCTGCGCCACGGTGTAGACGCCGCCCTCAAACTCGATCTGCGCGGAGGCGACGAGCTTGTCATATTCGGTGGTCAGCGCGTTCTCCTTCTGCAGCTCCGGGACGATCGCCGGTGAGAACGCCTTGAGCGAAAGCTCCGTGTTGCGGAAAATAAGGTCGCCGTATTTCTTCTCAAAATCGGGGCGGAACGGGCTCTGCGTGAGCGCGATGCTCCACGCCATGACACCCTCCTGCAGCAGCGGCTGCGTCTCGTCGGCATAGTCGGATTCCGCGTCATAGAAGGCGTCGCGGGTGTCGATGGAGTGGCGGATGGCCGCAATGGTGAATTCGCTCTCGACATCGGCGGTATAGCGATCCTCCTTGAGGAAAACAGCCTCGGCCTCCTCAAAGCTCGTGGCGGCCTTGAGCCGCGCCGTAAAGTCCGCCAGCGCCGCGAGCACGGTGTCCTTCTCCGGACGGGTATAGGGCATTTCGGAAAATTTCATCAACAAATTCCTCCATGATAATAGTCTGTATGTCATTGTAGCACGTTTTATTTTTTCCGCAAGAGCGCTTGACTTTGCGGGGGTTTTGTGTATAATAAGAGGGCTTGACCCGTGTGGGGCAGGCTAATTTCCTTGCTCCCGTGGAAAAACGGGGGCCAACAGACCAGAAGGAGGTGCTCAAGTGGCAAAAGTCAGCGAAAAGTACGAGTGCATGTACATCATCGATCCGAGTCTGGAGGATGAGGCACGCGAGGCCATCGTTGAAAAGTTCAAGAGCCTTGTTGAGGCGAATGGCACGCTTGACGAGATGGTGGAGATGGGCAAGCAGAAGCTCGCCTATGAGATCAACTACATCTCGGAGGGCTACTATATCCTCATCAAGTTCACAAGCTCGCCGGATCTTCCCGCGGAGCTTGACCGTGTTCTTGGCATTACCGACGGCGTTATTCGCAGCCTGATCACTCTGCGCTGCGACTGAACGGAGGGATCCTGATGCTTAACCACATCACCCTCATGGGACGACTGACCCGCGACCCCGAGCTGCGCTATACGCAGTCCGGCACGGCGGTGGCTTCGTTCTCCCTGGCAGTCGAGCGGGACTTCGGCTCCCGCGACGGCGGCGAACGGCAGACGGATTTTATCGACTGTGTGGCCTGGCGCCAGACGGGCGAGTTCGTCTCCAAGTATTTTTCCAAGGGCAGCATGGCCGCGGTCAGCGGCCGGCTGCAGATCCGCGACTGGAACGACCGCGAAGGCAACAAGCGCCGGAGCGCGGAGGTCGTGGTGGACAACGTCTATTTCTGCGAATCCAAGAAGTCGCGTGACAGCAGCGCCGGGAACACCGGTGCCTCCGCTCCCTCCGGCTACCGGCAGGCGGCGGCCAGCGGCAGCGCGTTCGCGGAGCTGGACGATGGCGACGGCGAATTGCCGTTTTGAGATTTTAGGAGGATTGTAACATGCCTTACGACCGTGATAACAAGGCCAAGCCCCGTAAGCGCAGAAAGGTTTGCCAGTTCTGCGTGGACAAGGCCACCCACATTGACTACAAGGACACGGCGCGCCTGCGCAAGTTCATGTCCGAGCGCAGCAAGATCCTGCCCCGCCGGACGACCGGCACCTGCGCCATGCATCAGCGCCAGCTGACCGAGGCCATCAAGCGTGCCCGTCAGATCGCGCTCCTGCCCTATGTGACCGACTGATTTGACCACAAAAGCGCCATGCAGCTTTTCGCTGCATGGCGTTTTTTTTTACGCAAAAAATATTTCGCAGAGTTTGTACTCTGCGAAATTTCTCCAAAATCAATATATTGTATTCATATCATAGCACAAGCGTGAATTAAAAGCAATTGAAAAATAGTTACATTTAGAAATTTGTCCATATCAACTAAATTCATGCGTTAAAATTAGGCAGGATGACAGCAAAATACCGTTTTATTTCGCCATTCACCGTCAAATCTCTGGTCAAACGCCAACTCAAAAAGTCCAGTGTTATCAACAGCTTACGACGTTCCGGCCGCGTTTATTCCGGTTTTATTCGCCGTCAGAATTCTGGTCAAACAGCGCTTCCACATAGAAAAAAACCTTGATATTCCTCACTTTTTCAAAGCCTTTTCGCAGAGTACAAACTCTGCGAAAAAATTCAGGCGTTGATTTTTCGTTGAAACGCCTGTATTTTCGGAGGAGGGCAAGCATGGAAAGACACGCAAAAACGAAGCGCTCGCTGACACCGAGCATACTCATGATCGTCATGTGCCTCGCGCTGCTCGTCGGCACGACCTTCGCATGGTTCACCGACACGGCCAGCACGAGCGTGAACAAGATCGAAGCTGGCACGCTGGATGTCCAGCTGCTGATGCTCAAAACGGAGAATGGTGAAAGTGGTACCTCGACTAAAACGTGGGTCACCGCCGAGAATGAGACACTTTACTTCGCGGATGCCAACGGTAAGACTGATATCAAGTGGGAGCCGGGCTGCACTTTCACGCTGCCGCAGCTCAAGATCGTCAACAACGGCAATCTTGCGCTCAAATATACGATTGCCATCAGCGGCATCGAGGGCAGTGAGAAGCTGAATAACGCTATCGAGTGGACGATGACGCTGGGAAGCAATGACAATAAAGAAGCGATTGGCACGGCGCACATCCTAAAGCCCGCTGATACCACTGGAGAATCTTCCCATATCTTCACCATAAGCGGCCACATGAAGGAAGACGCGGGCAACGAGTATCAGGACGAGTCCATCAACGGCATCTCCATCGTTGTTTACGCGACGCAGGCTGCGGTCGAGTACGACAGCAGCAGCAATACATACGATGAGGAAGCAAGCTACAAGATTCCCAATGAGATCAAGGATGGCGAGACGCTGGCCATCGCCGCAGGCACGGTCACGCTTCCCACCAGCGACACGAGCGGAGCAGCCGACATCTCCGGAAAAAACATTACCATCTCCGGCGCGGGCGAGAATGCAACGACGCTGGTAGTGCCGAAGGTTGGTTACGAAATCGGCGGCAGCAATGTGACATTGAAAGATCTCACGATCAAGGGGGCTGAACAGACAGATAATAGGACAAAAGCTCTTGTGTTGAGTGGAGACGGTACCACCCTGGAAAATGTAACTGTGAATGCAGCCACAACAAGTAATGCCAACAGTGCCAATGGCGTTTGGATAAAAAGTATCAGCGAAGGAACGAATGTAAGTATAGCGAACTCCAAAATTGGGATAAATGGGGGACAAGCGCTTAGGGTGCAGGAGTTATATGGTGTTCTGTCAATTGAAAACTCTACGTTGAGCGCCGGTTCTGAAGCCGGATATTGTTTATGGGTGACCCAAGGGAGCGGCTCGATAAAAGCGGAAAAAACAACGCTGGAGGGGAAAGTTTACTTTGGAGGAAGCTTTAGCGGCTCCGTGACTTTCGAAAATTGCAATTTTGCAGACAACTTTGTTTTTGAGTCGACCAGCACCAACGTTACAGTGACTTTTAATAATTGTAAATATAAGAATGGTGAAGTAGCCAGCAACAATGTAAAAGACATTATGAATGTCCCGAGCGGATCAACGGTTACCGTGAACGGAACCACTGTAACCATCTCCTGACACCCGACAAAACAAACCCACCGGGAGCGTCCCTTACGGACGCTCCCGGTCAGACTGTCAAAGAACCTTGCACGGACGCTTACAGCGCCCCGGCTCCCTTGTGTAAAGGGAGCTGTCAGCGGAGCTGACTGAGGGATTGAAAGGCTGCGATATTTGCCCGTTTTTCGACAAAAATGCGAACTTTTCAGCCTACAATCCCTCCGTCAGC
>CAVEQW010000054.1:54205-56788 GCA_963618155.1 Alloprevotella sp. | reverse complement strand
ATGCGCGCTTGGTTTGTTTGCTTTTCTTCATGCTTTTCCTCCCTGAATTAAGATTTTTTTCACTCAAATTGACCCACGGTCATATTTCGCAGAGGTTCATTCTCCGCGAAAAAAGCGCCGGAAAGCCGCAGAAAATCAGGGCTTTTGCGCAAGGAAATGCGATTTTGACTGAAATTCTGACGGCGAATAAATACGGGAAAGGCGCAGAGAAAAGCGGCGCGAAGCATTGATAACATTGGATTTTTTGCGAGAAATTCTGACCAGAGATTTGACGGCGAATAGCGCAAAAAACGTGATTTTCCGTCGTTTCAGCCAGCTTTATGCATATGAATTTGGTCAACTCCAACAAAATCCGGAATGTTACAATTTTTCAATTGCATTTCCTTTGTGTTAGTGCCAATATATGGACACCAGATATTGATTTTCGGGACGTTTCGCAGAGAATGAACCTCTGCGAAAAATTTTTTTGCCCTCCGGAAGCAAAAAATCCTTTATTTTGGCGCTATTGGCAGCCTCATTCTGTAAAATATACTTGTCCTCAGAGACAAATAATTTTACGGAAGGAGAAAGCTATGCGCAGAGGTACGAATATATATAAGAGACAGGACGGTCGCTGGGAGGGACGGTTCATCAAGGGCTATGAGATGTCCGGCAAGGCGAAGTATGGCTTCTGCTATGGCAAGACCTACGGGGAGGCCAAGGAAAAGCTGGAGAAGAACAAGGCGGCGCTGATCGCCGGAAGACCGATACAGCCGAGCGTCCAGCGCCGTCGTCTTGTCTATTTCTGCGACGAGTGGCTCCGACAGCGCCGGGGCAAGGTGCGGGAATCGACCTATGAGAAATATTACAGCATGGTCACAAAGCACATCCTGCCGCGGATGGGCGGCTATTTCGCAACGGGCATCACATCAGCCACGGTCGACAGTTTTTCGCACGGACTTCTGTATGAGGACGGGCTTTCGGTCAAGACGGTCCATGATATTCTCTCGCTGCTGCACAACATCCTGAAATACATCAGCGCCCAGTACCCCGGCATTTTCCCGGCGGTCGAGATCAACTATCCGCGCGAGAACCGGCGCGAGACGCGGGTGCTGAACCGGGAGGAGCAGGAGCGCTTTGCGAGCTTTCTTCTGACCAACACGGATCCGTGCAAGCTCGGCGTGCTGCTCATGCTGCTCACCGGGATGCGCATCGGGGAGATATGCGCCCTCACCTGGGACGACGTTCATCTGAAGGAGAAATCCATCCATATCACCGGCACGCTCCAGCGGCGGATAGACGACGGGGACGAGAACGACAACCGCACAAAGCTCGTGATCGGCGAGCCGAAGAGCTTCACGTCTGCGCGGACGATACCGATGCCGCAGATCTGCGTGAGGCTGTGCCGCCGCCTGTCGCCGCACAATCCGATGGCGTATGTGCTCACCGGGCGGGAGAAGTTTATGGAGCCGCGCGTCCTGCAGTACCGCATTGAAAAATACACGCGGGCGTGCGGGCTGGAGGGCGTCCACGCCCACACGCTCCGGCATACCTTTGCGACCCGCGCTGTGGAGGTCGGCTTCGAGATAAAGTCGCTGTCCGAGGTGATGGGGCATTCCACGACGTCCATCACCATGGAGCGCTATGTGCATTCCTCCATGGAGATGAAGCGCAATAATATGAACAAGCTGTCGGAGAGCGTCTGCTGAGTCCGGCGTGTGTTTTTTTCGTGGTCTTGGGGCATACTGACGGCGGGTGATCTTTATGGATATGCGTATATCGCGGAAGGAATACGCCGAGCTCGTGCGGCAGCGCGCGCCGCGCTCACGGCTGGGCACGGACGCGGCGCGCGCCTTTGTTTGCGGCGGGCTCATCTGCTGCGCCGGGGAGGGGCTGGGCGCGCTGTACGGCGCCGTGGGGCTCACAGAGGAGCTTGCGGCCACGGCGGTCAGCGTCACGCTCATCGCGCTTGCGGCGCTGCTGACGGGGCTTGGCCTGTATGACGATATGGCGCGCATTGCCGGGGCGGGGACGCTCGTGCCCATCACGGGCTTTGCCAACGCCGTGGTGTCGCCGGCGCTGGAATTCAAGACCGAGGGCTTCATCCTCGGCACGGCGGCGCGCCTGTTCACCGTCGCGGGTCCCGTACTCGCGTTCGGCCTCTCGTCCGCCGCGCTCTATGGGCTGCTGCTCTGCCTCGCGGCGGCGCTGTGAAGGGCAAAGAAAAAGACCCGCACCGAGGTGCGGGCTTTTTTCTATGGGTTGAGGACAAAAATGAAAAAGAAGAAACTGGCTCTTGCAATTGTTATTCTAGCGGCCAGATGTTACGGAATAAAGAGAGAAAGTGTTGCAAAAGTATTAAATGAAGAAATCCACGAGAAAAAGGTTGCTTTTTTGCTTGATATGGTATGATAAAACAGTGAAAAGCATCCAAAACAGTATCGTCGAAAACCATGAAAATGAACGGGGAATAGAAAGGTGAAGAAGCTTACGAGTATTTTTCTGGTGCTGATGCTTGTGCTCTCGCTGCTGCCGAGCGTGTTGCCGGTGATGTGGACGAGAGCGGCACCGTCGACATCGCGGACGTGATGTACCTCCTGAAAT
>CAVEQW010000054.1:0-54174 GCA_963618155.1 Alloprevotella sp. | reverse complement strand
GTGACAGGGGAGATACTGAAAAAACCCTCACACGGACGCCTGCAGCGTCCCAGCGTCCTTGCGTAATTGGCGCAAGCTCGGAGGAAAGTACATATTTTTGATAAGCAAAGCCCCGGCGGGTCCATATCCGCCGGGGTCGTTTTATGCGCGGTATTCATGCGCCGAAAAGCCATATCTGCCAGACGGCAAAGGCCTCGCGGACCGCGTAGTTCACCATGAGGCTGGGGTGGCTCGTATGCGCGGCGATGCAGACGGGCTCAAAGCCGAGGGCGCGGATGAGGATGCGCATACGGCAGAGGTGATACTCGCTCGACACGAAGGCCACGCGCCCGCCGCCGTGCTGCGCCGCGACGGCATAGGAGTTCACGATGTTCTCGCGGGTCGAGCCGGCCTTGTCCTCTATGAGTATGCGCGCCGGCGCGACGCCCTGTTCCTCAAGCCATGCGGCCATGACGGAGGCCTCGGAGGCCGCCTCGTCCGGCGCCTGGGAGCCGGAGACGATGACGGAGGCATCCGGATGCTCGTCCAGCCAGTCGAGCGCGGCGGTGAGGCGGTCGAGCATGGAGAGCGAGGGCTGCGTGCCGCGGATGCCCGCGCCCATGACGACGAGGAAGTCCGCGTCATTGTCGGGGGCGGAGCGCATACCGCGAATGACGGGTATCTCGGCGGCCAGAAAGAGCGCGAGGCAGAGGGCAAGCATCGAGGTGCCCCAGCACAGGAGCTTCCTCCGCCGCCCGTGCAGCGCGAGGGTGTAGAAGAGCACAACAACGGCCAGCGCGAGCAGCGTCAGCGCGGTCATGCCATAGCCGGAGGGGATGACGCGCACCAGCAGCGCCGCCAGCGCGAGCGCCGCGGCGACCCAGAGGCCGGGTAAGCGCAGCAGCGTCTTATCCATCGCTCAGCGCCTCCCAGCGCTCATACAGCTCGTCGAGCGCGGCCTCCGCCGCCTGACGCTCCCCGCCAAGCTCCATGAGCCGCAGATAGTCCGAGGCGCTGGCCTCCTCCTCCGTCTGCAGTGCGGCGATCCGCGCCTCCTGCTTCTCGATCTGGCGTTCGAGCTTGGCGAGCTCCTTGCTGTGGTCGGCGGGGCGGGGCGGCTTTTTGGGCTTGGGCGCGGCGCGGTGGGCGGTCTGCTCAAGCTGCTGCTGGCGCTGCTTGTATTGCCGGTATTCCACAAAGCCGCCGGCGAAGTCGGAGAAGCGGCCGCTGTCAAGCTCCCACACGCGGCTGGCAAAGGCGTCGATGAACCAGCGGTCGTGGCTCACGAACAGGAGCGTGCCGTCATAGTCCGCGAGCGCCTGCTCGATCCATTCGCGGCTCGCGATGTCAAGGTGGTTGGTCGGCTCGTCGAGGATGAGCAGGTTCACACCGCTGCCCATCAGCATACAGAGCCGGAGGCGGCTCAGCTCGCCGCCGGAGAGGTCGGCCACGCGCTTGAACACGTCCTCGCCGGTGAATTTGAAGGAGGCCAGGCGGTCGCGTGCCTCCTGCGGCGCGGTGCGGCATTCATAGAGCATGGTGTCATAGAGCGTGCGCTCCGGGTGCTCAAAGCGGACGATCTGGGGGAGATAGCCGATCCTGACGCTCGGCCCCGTCCGCACAAAGCCTCGCTGGGGTGTAAGCTCGCCGAGTATGAGCTTCACGAGCGTGGATTTGCCGCTGCCGTTCGGCCCCATGAGGGCGACGTGCTCGCCCGGCTCGATGAGAAGCTCCAAATCGGAAAAAAGCGTCCGCTCGCCGAAGCCCATCGTGAGCTCCTCCGCGACAAGCACCTCGTCGCCGCGGAATTCCTGCTCGGCGAAGCGTGCCTTCATTTTGCGCTGGGTCTGCGGCTTGGGCGCCTGCGAGAGCTTTTCGATACGCTTTTCCATGGAAAAGGCGCGCTTATGCAGCTTGTCCGCCCCCATGAACGCCCAGAGGTGCAGCTTGTCCGCCGCCTCCTGCAGATGCGCGATCTCACGGCGGTTTTTCTCGTACTGGCGCAGCATTTCCTCATAGCGGCGGCGCTTTTCCGTCACATAGAAGCTGTAGTTGCCGGAGTAGAAGCTGCATTTCCCGTCCGCAAGCTCTATGCAGCGCTGTGCCACGGTGTCGAGGAACCAGCGGTCATGCGAGACGGCGAGCACCGTGCCGCGGAAGCGGCGTATGTATTCCTCGAGCCATTCCGTGCTTTTGAGGTCAAGGTGGTTGGTCGGCTCGTCGAGCAGGAGAATATCCGTGTCCTCCAGAATGAGACGGGCGAGGTTCACCCGCGTCTTTTCGCCGCCGGAGAGCGCGTCAAAGAGCCGCTCCCGCATGGAGCGGCCGATGTCCAGCCCGTTTGCCACACGCTCGCGCTCGTGGTCGGCCGACCAGCCGCCGAGACGCTCGTATTCCGCCGTCAGCGCGTCGTATTTGCGCAGCAGCGCATCGTCCGAAGCGACGGACATCCTCTGCTCCAGCGCGCTGATCTCGTCCGCCAGCGCGGTCAGATGGGCGGTCGCGCTGCGGAGCACATCCTCGACCGTCCAGCCGTCGGGGTAGACGGGTATCTGGGAGATGAGCCCCACGCGCTTCTGTGCGGGCAGGACGACGCGTCCCTCGTCCGGCTCCAGCGCCCCGGTCAGTATCTTCAGAAGCGTGGACTTGCCGGTGCCGTTTTCGCCCAAGAGCGCGACGCGCTCGCCCTCGTTTACATCGAAGCTCACGCCGTCGAGGACGACAAGGCCGCCGAAGCTCTTTTTCAGATTTTGAACAGAAATATCGATCATTGCGTCAGATCCAGACTTGCATAATAGTCGTAGTAGAGCACGTTGGCGCTCGCGGTGAACATACGGTTGACGCGGGTCAGCGTCTCCGCCGCGTAGCGGTCTGCCTGTCCCACGCGGGCGAAGGCGCCGTCGTTTGCGATGAAGCGATCCTCGGCGGCGAGATAGCGGCCATAGTCGCTGATGAAGCTCTGGTCGGAGAAGACGACAAGGCGCTCTGTGCCCGCGGAGAAGATGTCGCGTCCCATGAGCAGCCGTGAGTCATATTCCACGCCGAACAGGTTCAGCAGCGTCGGCAGGATGTCCATCTGGCAGCAGAGGGTGTCGACCTCCACGCGGTTCTCGGCGGCAAAGGCGCTGTTCCAGATGATGAGCGACGAGCGGTATTTTTCGAGCGGGTCGTCCGTGCCGCTGCCCATGAGCTCGGTCATGCCCGTCGCCCCGGCGCTGAAGCTGGGGTCGAGGTCATAGGGATAGTGGTCGCCGGTCAGGGCGATGACGGTGCGGTCGAGCACCCCGGCCTCGTCCAGATCCTCGATGAGGTCGGCCACGGCCTGGTCAAGCTCCATCTGGCTTGCGATATAGGCGCAGACCGACTCGGAATACTGGCCGGCGAGATCGGCGACCTCCTCCTTATGCCGCGCCGCCATCGCGTTGCCGGAGAAGCTGTAGTTCATGTGCCCCGACACGGTCATCATGTAGACGTTGAAGGGCTCCTCGTCTATGTACATGGGCGTGGACAGCGCGACCATCTCGGTGTCGGATTCCGGCCAGTAGCTCGTCACGTCGAGTCCATAGCCGGGAGCGCGGAAGGTATAGCCGAGATTCGGCATGGAGATGTTGCGGGAGTAATAGCTGCCGTTGTGGTTGTGGAACGCCCAGCTGTGATAGCCGAGGGGGTTGAGCCGGTTCGCGAGGCTGAACGGCTGGCTGTTGTACATGGCGCGGTAGACGCTTTTGCTTCCGGCCAGCGGGATGAGTGAATTCTGGAGGGTGTATTCGCCGTCGGCGGTGGAGAAGTACCAATAGGGGTTATAGAAGCTGTTGAACACAAAGCCCTCGTCCGCGAGCCTGGAGAGCGTGGGGAGATGGCCGGAGTCCAGCGCATAGCCGGTAAAGCCCTCGGCGCAGATCAGGATGAGGTTATAGCCCTCAAAAAGGCCGGTGTATTCGTTTTTATAGCTCGGCTCCACCTCGGCAAAATACGCATCCAACGCGGCGATAGCGGAATTTGAAGCATCCTCCGCACGGGCGGCAAGGTCGATATCAAGCACCTGTGCGCTGCGGTCGACCGGCTCGGCGGTGGGCTCGGCCTCCGTCGTCGTCTCGGCCTCCGCCGTGGGTGCGGCGCTGGGTGCAGGCGAGGATGTCGTCTCGGTGACGGCGGCCTCCTCCGTCTCCGGGAAAAGGCGGTTTTTCACGTCCTGGTCGAGCATCGTCACCGCGCCGAAATAGCGCACGGACATTTCCGGCAGGAAGGCTTCAAAGTAGAGGTAGCGCATATTCATGATGCCGCCGGTGGCGCAGAGGATGGCGAGCAGCGCCGCCGCCTTGACCGGGACGAACACGCCGAGCGGCAGCCATGCGGCGGAGGCTGCCGGCTGCTGCGGGACGAGACGCCCCGAGAGGATGCACCACAGCACCGGCGGCGCGGCGTAGACGAGCAGCGCGGGCAGCGTGCGCCCGATGCCGACCAGCGCCTCGCGGTAGAAGCTGCCGAAGACCATGCCGGCCTCGTTGACGTAGCTCACGAGCATGAAGGCCTTGAAGATGCAGTAGTAGACGCTCTGCGCGCTGAAGAGGATAAAGACGAGCCAGAGCAGCACGGTCACGGCGATGCGGTAGAGCTTGCGCCCGCCGAGCGCCGCGAGAAAGGCGCAGAACAGTCCCGCCGCGCCGGACAGCAGCGCCGTCAGAACAGCGCCGCGCAGCGTGAGCGCATGGAAGCACCAGAGCTTGAGAACAAGCTCGCAGACAAGGAGCGAGAGCGCCGGATAGAAAAGCCAGAGAAGCTGACCGCCCGCAAGGGCGCGGGCGCGTCGGATAAAGGTTTTGAGCATGGGAGATTCCTTTCGCTGTGTCAGCCGAACACGAGTTGCTGCAGGACGGCGTTGGCGACAGGACCCGCGTTGGAGAGGCCGCCGCCGGCGTTTTCCACGAGCACGACAAAGGCGTATGGATAGTCCGGATCGGTCACAAAGCCCGCAAACCAGGCGTGGCTCGTGCCGTTGTCAAGCTCCGCCGTGCCGGTCTTGGCGGCAAGCGAAAGTCCGGGAAAGTTCCAGTCCGCGTTGTAGCCGTGGCTCACGTTGAAGCTCATCATGGAGGAGAGCTGGGCGGCGGTGTCGCTGCGCACAAGGCGGGTCGTCTCGGTGCGGCCGTTGGCAAGCAGCGTCGGCTCAACACACTCGCCGCCGTTGGCGATCGCGCCGACGAGCCGGAGCATGGAATAGGGGCAGACGAGATCCTCATACTGGCCGATGCCCTCCCATGCGACGTTGGCCTCGTCGCTGCCGCCGGAGACGACGGAGCCGGCCCTAGTCTCGATGCCGTCGAGCTCATGCGATTCCGTGAGCCCATAGCGGGCGGCGTAGTCCGCGATCTGGTCGCCGCCGAGAGAGATGGAGAGCTCGGCAAAGGCGCAGTTGCAGGAATTGGCGAAGGCCTCGCCGATGGTCTGCCAGCCATGCCAGCCGGTGCAGTTGACCGTTTTGCCGCCGATCTCGACGCTGCCGGCGCAGTAGAAGCTGCGCTCAAAGAGGCTGCTGTCGTTTTCGAGCGCCGTCGCCAGCGTCACGATCTTGAAGATAGAGCCGGGGACGAGCGCCGAGGAGAGGCAGCGGTTGATGTACGCGCCCTCATAGCTGCTGTCCGATTCGTCGAAGCCGGCGTTCGGGTCATAGGATGGGGCGGACACCATGCATAGGATCTCGCCGGTCTTATAGTTGCTCACGAGCACTGCGCCGCGCCGTCCGGCCAGCGCGTTATACGCCGTCACGTTGAGCGAGGAGTCGATGGAGAGCGTGACGCTGCCGCCGCCGGTCGTCGTGCCGGTGATGGGGGAGTAGCCGATGAGCTTCGAGCGGAAAACGCTGAGCGCGCCGGTGCCGATGTTGCCGCTGAGGTCGCCGACGGCGTGGAGACAGGCGGTGCGCACAGAGGAGTCGTCCGCATAGACGCAGCCGTCCGCGCTGTTGCGGGCGAGGTATACGCCGTTGCGGTCGGTCACGGCGCCGCAGTTCAGCACGCCGTCCTTGTATACGCTGTCGTTTGCGTAAAAGCTGGCCCAGTCGCCGCCGTCGGCGGCAAGCCGGACGAGGTATACGCCCAGAGCCAGCAGCACCAGCGCCGCCACGATGATCGCGGCATAGGAACGAGTTGTGACTTTTTTCATGCTTCGCCTCCGTTGTCGAGGTGCCACTCGATGTCGCCGTCCGTGTCGTCCATATCATACGCGTCGCTCATGTCATCCTCGGCGTCATATTCCGACAGAGGCTCCACGCCGGCGCCGCCGGTGAAGCGCTCGGGACGCTTGACGGCAAAGCTCGCGTTGGCGCGGGTGTCGCTGGCCTTGACAAAGGCGAGCAGCATCCAGCAGGACAGAAGGCTGCTGCCGCCGCGGGAGATGAACGGGAAGGTCACGCCCGTGAAGGGGAGTATGTCCATCGTGCCGAATACGTTGAGCGCCATCTGCACCATCAGCATACTGACTGCGGCCGTGGCGGCGATGGCATAGTAGCTCGAACGGTTGGACGCGGCGTTCTTGACCACGAACAGCGCCATGACGATGAGCGCGGCGATGGCGCAGAGCGCCGTGATGAGACCGAGCTCCTCGCAGAGCACCGCCCACACCATGTCCATATCCGCCGCGAAAATGTCCACGAGCCAGCCGCGTCCGGCACCCTGACCGAAGAGGCCGCCGCTCGCGGCGGCGCTCATGGCGCGCACCTGCTGCCAGCCGCCGCCGTACACGTCGTCCCAGGCGTGACCCCAGGTGGCGAAGCGGTCGGCGATATACGGCCGGACGGAGAGGACGAACATTACGGCGATGCCTGCCGCGCCGATGGCGAGGAAGTTGGTGGCGAAGCTGCCGGAGCGCATGAACGAGATGACGAGGAAGGTCATGAAGAAGATGAGCGCCGTGCCGAAGTCGCCCATGAGCGCGAGCGCCCCGACGCAGACGGCGGAGAAGCCGATGAAGAAGATGAGGTTGCGGTTGACGAAGAGGCGGTCAAGCGTGGCCGCGCCGACGTAGATATAGCAGACCTTGACGAACTCCGAGGGCTGGAGCGAGAAGCCGCCGACGGAGATCCAGTTCCGCGCGCCGTAGGTCACCTTGGCAAGCACCAGCGTGAGCGCAAGCATGGCGAGCGCCGCCGCGCCTACCGCCCAGCGCAGCTTCTTTACGCGGCCGAGGTCGCGTGTCCACAGACTCAGGAATACGAAGAGGACAACGCCTGCGACGATGAGGATGAGCTGCTTGAGCATGGAGTCCGGCGTGCCGGAGGCGGTGACGGAGAGGCCGAGCGTCGTGAGGAAGAAGGCCAGCGTTTCCGTCTCGAAGCCGCGGGAGCCGATCCCGCGCACGATGAAGAAATACGCCCACTGTATGCCGCAGAGCGCCGCAAAGGCGGCGGCCGTCATGGCGTCGGACTCCGTGTTGAGGATGCACTGCTGGAATGCGAGCAGCACCTGAAAAACGCTGAGATAGAACAGCGTGAGGGCGGGGCGGATGCGCCGCCCGGGGGCGTGGCGGTATTGGAGGAGCCGCGCGCGCTCGTCCTCCGTCAGGTCGACGAAGCGGCAGGGGATGTTACCGAGGGTGAGCACGTCGGCGTCCGCAATGCTCGTTCCCTGCGGGCCGGCGGGCTTGCCGTTGACCTCCGTATGCGCGTGGCCGAGGGGATACACCGTCCATTCGCCCTCCGCCGAGCGCATGAGGCAGGCGTGCGTCTTGGCGACGCCGGGCGAGTCGATGCAGGCATCGGCGGAGCGGCTGCGGCCGAGAATGCACTCCCAGTGGCGCAGCGGTATCATGATCTCGCCGGGGAGATAGAGATAGCCCCAGGTCTCCGGCTCATAGCGTTCGGAGAGCATACTGCGCACACAGCGCAGCAGAATGAGCACTGCCAGCAGCGGCGCGAGATAGCGTGTCGCCAGCGCGAGCATTTCCGCGCCGTGTCCGAACAGCAGGTCGGTCAGTTCAAAGCTCAAGTGTCGTTTTCACCTCGTATCATGCGGTATTTTTATATTATACACCATCACGCAAATTATTGACAATATAAGATGTTACCACTAAAATGTGAAGTTATGATGAAGAAAACATGGGTCTGGATCGTTATATTTGCGCTGCTGCTGCTCGGCGGGCTTGGCGCGTACATCTGGCACGGCGCGCCGGGACGGACGGCGGAGCTCTGGCTCGACGGCGAGCTTTATCAAACCATTGACCTCGCCGCCGTGACCGAGCCCTATGAGTTCGATGTGACGAGCGAGCGGGGGACGAATACCGTGCGTGTGTCGCCCGGCGCGATCGCGGTCGTATGGTCGGACTGCCCGGAGCAGGTCTGCGTGGGACAGGGCGAGATCGAGAACTCGGCCATCCCCATCACCTGCCTGCCGCACCGGCTGGTCATTCAGATCGTGGAGGAAGGATGAAAACAAAAAGGCTCGTGCTGATGGCGCTTCTTGCCGCCGTGTCCCTCGGCATATGGATCGCGGAGGCCCAGCTTCCGCCGCTCGTACCCGTGCCCGGCGTGAAGCCGGGATTGGCGAATATCATCACCCTCGCGGCCATGGCGCTGCTCGGACGGCGGGCGGCGGGCGAGGTGCTGGCCGTGCGCATCATACTGGGCAGCCTCTTTGCGGGCAGCTTCTCCGCCATTTTATTTTCGCTGGCGGGCGGAGTGCTCGCGTGGGCGGTCATGGCGTTGGCCATCGGCCATTTTGAGCAAAAGCAGCTCTGGATCGTGAGCGTGCTCGGCGCGCTGGCGCATAACGCGGGACAGCTTCTCGCGGCGGTGGCCGTGACGAGGACCGTCTCGCTGCTGTGGTACGGCCCGGCGCTTGCCGCCGCCGCTGTTATCACCGGCGCATTCACCGGCGTCGCCGCGGTCTATCTCATCCGCGCTGTCGCGCCGCATATGCCGAAGCTGTAAGTGATTTAAGCATAGGATAAGCTCCCCCGGCCGTCTGGCTGGGGGAGTCCTTTTCATAGCGCGTCATTGATCGCGCCGATGTATCACAGCGAGAGGATGAGGGCAGAGGCGCATTTGAGGCCGTCGAGGGCGGCGGACATGATGCCGCCCGCCCAGCCCGCGCCCTCGCCGCAGGGGTAAAGCCCGCGCACGGCGGGGCTTTGGAGGTCGCCGCCGCGCAGGATGCGGACGGGGGAGGAGGAGCGCGTCTCCGGCGCGGTAAGCACCGCCTCTGGGTCGGAAAACAGGGACAGCCGCCGCGCAAAGAGCGGCAGCGCCGCCGCCAGACTGTCCGCCAGCAGCGGCGGCAGCAGCTCGCGCAGCTCCATGTTATGTACACCGGGACGGTAGCTCGGCGCGACGTGGCCGAAGGGCGGCGTGCCGCCGTTTAAGAACCCGCCCACGGTCTGCGCCGGGGCGATATAGCCCCCGCCGCCGAGCGCAAAGGCGCGGCGCTCCAGCTCGCGCTGCCAGCGCATACCGCCGAGCCGTCCGGGATAGGGGAAGTCGCTGGGGGCGATGGCGGTGAGCAGCGCGGCGTTTGAGTTGACATAATTTCTATCATAGGGACTTGCGCCGTTGGTGCAGAGAAGCCCCGCCTCGCTTGCGGCGGGCATGACCTCGCCGCCGGGGCACATACAGAAGCTGTAGCAGCGCCGCCCGTTCGGGAGCTGGCACGCCAGCGAATAGTCGGCGGGCGGGAGATCGGGGTGTCCGGCGAACGCGCCGTATTGGGCGCGGTCAAGGTCGGCCTGCCGATGCTCGATGCGCACGCCCATGGCGAAGGGCTTGGGCTCGAGCGGGATGTTGAGTTGACATAACATCTCAAAGCTGTCCCGCGCACTGTGGCCGCAGGCGAGGATGAGACGGTCACAGGGTATGCGCCGCCTGTCCGTCACGGCGGCGGTCAGCGACCCGCCGCGTATATCAAGCCCGTCCAGCCGCTCGCGGAAGCAGACCTCGCCGCCGAGGGCTTCGATACGGCGGCGCAGCGAGGCGCACACGCCGGGGAGACGGTCGGTGCCGATGTGGGGCTTGGCGTCGTAGGTTATGTCAACCGGAGCGCCCGCCGCGACGAGCTGGGCGAGCACCCATGGAATGCGCTCGTCCTTGACGCCGGTCGTGAGCTTGCCGTCGGAGAACGCGCCCGCGCCGCCCTCGCCGAACTGGACGTTGGACTCCGGGTCAAGCGTGCCGCTCTGGCGCATGGCGTTGACCTTCTGCGTGCGCTTATCCACGCTGTCGCCGCGCTCCAGAACGAGCGGGCGCAGCCCCGCCTCCGCCAGCACGAGCGCCGCGAACATCCCGGCGGGGCCGAAGCCCACCACGACCGGCCGCTCCGCCGGGATCGCCGCCGGACGCGGCGGCTCATACTGCGTCACCGGTGCGGCAAACAGGTCGGCGCTGCCGCGCTTGCGCAGGATCTGTGCCTCGTTTGCTGCCTCTACGTCCACAGTGCAGACGAAGTGTACGTCGCTTTTGCGCCGTGCGTCCACGCTTTTCCGCACGAGCGTGAGGCTGCGCGGCGCGGTTCCCAGACGCTGTCCGGCAAGCTCCCAGAGCCGTGCCGTATCTTCCCCGGGGCGCAGCGTCAGCCCCCGCAGGCGGATCAATAGACACCTCCTGCGGCCAAGCCCGCCGCACGGCCGCTCGACCAGGCCCATTGGAGGTTATAGCCGCCGCAGTCGCCGTCCACGTCCAGCAGCTCGCCGCAGGCGTAGAGGCCGGGGCAGAGGCGGCTCTCCATCGTCACCGGGTCGAAGCCCTCCGTGCGGATGCCGCCCGCCGTGACCTGCGCGCTGTCGAAGCCGAGCGTGCCGAGCAGGGGAAGGGTGAAGCGCTTGCAAAGTGCCGCGAGCGTGTCAAGCGCGGCATCGTCCAGCGCCCAGAGCCGCGTTTCCGGCGGGATGGCGGCGCGGCGGATGAGCGTGCGGGATATAGTGTTATGTAAAGCGCCAGTGAAGATATTCTCCGCTTTGATATTGGGAAAGCAGGAGCGCTTGTTGGCGAGATATTCTGTTATGTCAACCAAATCGAGCGCCGGGAGCAGATCGAGCGCGACGAGGGCGTTATCCCCGGCGAGCGCCGCGGCGCGGCTTATCTCGAAGATGGCGGGGCCGGAGAGGCCGTAGTCGGTGAACTGCACCTCGCCGCAGCTCTCCGCGAGCGTGTTCTTATCCCGCGTCAGCCGGACGGCGCACACGGCGCGGATGCCCCTGAGGGCGCGTGTCCATTGATTGCCGGTCCTGAGCTGGACGAGCGAGGGCGTGAGCGCGGTGCATTCGTGGCCGAACGCGGCCAGCAGGCGATAGCCGCCCATGCCGCCGCCGAGCTTTGCTCCGGCCGCGCCGCCGCAGGCGACGATGAGCCGCTCGGCGCGGTATTCGCCGTCGCCGCCGTGGAGGACGAAATCGCGCCCGGTGAATGCCGCGAAGCGGATCTCCTCGGTCACGACCTGCACGCCGCGTTCGTCGAGCGCGAAGCGCAGGCAGTCGAGCACGCTGGACGCGGCATCCGAGGCGGGATAGACCCGGCCGGACGGCTCTGTCACGGTGAGCAGACCCATCGCGCCGAACCATTCGAGCGTCCGCGCCGCGTCAAAGCGCCGCAGTGCAACGGCGGCGAAGTCGCTGCCGCCATGATAGTGCGGGGCGAGGGGGCTGCGGTTGGTGAGGTTGCAGCGGCCGTTGCCCGTCGCCATGAGCTTTTTGCCGAGGCGAGCCTGCCGCTCGTATATCACGACCCGGTTTTTCTCGTCCTCGCACGCCGCAAGCGCCGCGGCCATGCCGGATGCGCCGCCGCCGATGATGGCAATATTCATCGTGCCGCTCCTTTCATGGTCTCCGCCCGCCGCGGGGCGAGAAGCCAAACTGTTTTTTGAATGCGCGGGAAAAGGCGCTGTAGTCGCGGTAGCCGCAGTCATAGCAGGCGTCGGCGGCGCTCTTGCCCTCGAATATCATCTCACGCGCCGCCAGCAGGCGCTTTTCCGTGAGGTAGGCGTGTATGGTGAAGCCCGTCTCGCTGCGGAACAGACGCATCATGTGGTATTTGGAGAGGAAAAAGCGCTCGGCCAGCGCGTCGATGGAGAGGCTCTCGGCGAGGTGCTCGTCGAGGTAGTGCAGGATGTCGATGGCCTTGCTGTCCGCATTCTGCACGGGCGCGAGGCGGTCGCCCTGCGAAAGCACGGGGCGCGCCAGCTCGATGAGCAGCTCGGTCATGAGGCTGTCGCCGAGCAGCGCCGCGCCGAACTGCGCGCTGCGGGTGCTCGCCTCCAGCCGCTCCATGATGCGCCAGAGCCGCCGCAGCGTCTCGCGCTCCGGGCGCAGGACGTGCCGCCCCGCCTCGCGGCTGGCCGTGAAGCAGCGGTCAAGGGGACAATCCGGCGTGGAGACGCGGCGGATGAAGTCCGGCGAGAGATAGACGATGACGCGCTCATATACCGCGTCGGGGCCGGCGGTCACGCGGTGAACGCTGCCCATCGGGACGAGGACGATGTCGCCGTCCTGAAGCTCGGAGCTGCGCCCGTCCACGGAATAGCTGACGCGTCCGGAGCGGAAGAAAACGAGCTTGTGAAATTCATGGTAGTGGCTGTCCACCTCGCGGCCAAGCGCGTCCCGCAGGTGGAATATGCGGTAATCCTCCCGGAGATAGCCGCACTGCCGGTAGCCTGTCCCGTCCATGTCTCCCTCCTTGGTAAAAGCATGATTTGCATAATAATATAACAGGATCGCGTATTCTGCAAGCCTTGACAAAGCGGGGAGATCGTGTACAATATTTCTGTTCAGGACTAATATAATGCGGGGCGTATGCCCTGCCGGAAAGGAAGTTAGCAATGCCCGGAACTATATCCCGCGGGATACGCGCCCCGATGGTGCGCGAGGGAGACGATATCGTCCGCATCGTGGCCGATGCGGTGGAGGCGGCCATGAAGGCCGACGGCTTTGCGCTGCATGAGCGCGACGTGGTCTGCGTGACGGAGTCGGTGGTCGCCCGCGCGGACGGAAACTACTGCACGACGGATGATATTGCCAGGGATGTCCGCGCCAAGCTCGGCGGCGGGACGATCGGCGTGATCTTCCCCATTCTGAGCCGCAACCGCTTCGCCATCTGCCTGCGCGGTGTCGCCCGCGGTGCGGACAGGATCGTGCTGATGCTGTCCTATCCCTCGGATGAGGTCGGCAACCACCTCATCAGCGAGGACGAGCTGCTTGACAGCGGCGTCCAGCCGTACAGCGAGACGCTGACGCTGGCGCGCTACCGCGAGTTCTTCGGGAGTAAGCCGCATCCGTTCACCGGCGTGGACTATGTGGACTACTATGAGAAGCTCATACGCGAGGAGGGCGCGGACTGCGAGATCATTTTTGCCAACCGCCCGGAGGCCATCCTCGACTATACGAAAAAGGTGCTCTGCTGCGACATCCACAGCCGTGAGCTCTCCGCCCGCCGTGTCAAGGCCGCCGGCGGCGAGATCGTGCTGACGCTGAGCGACATTATGAACGCCTCGGTGGACGGCTCCGGCTTCAGCCCCTTCGGGCTGCTTGGATCCAACAAGGCCACGGAGTCGAGGATCAAGCTCTTCCCGCGCAACGCCCAGTCCGTCGCGGAGCGTATACAGGCCGAGCTGCTGGCGCGCACCGGCGTGTCGGTGGAGGCCATGGTCTATGGCGACGGCGCGTTCAAGGATCCTGTGGGGAAGATATGGGAGCTTGCCGATCCGATGGTCGGCGCGGGCTGGACACGCGGCCTGGAGGGACTTCCGAACGAGCTGAAGATCAAGTATTTGGAGGACAACGATTTTGCCGAGCTCTCCGGCGAGGAGCTGACCGCCGCCGTCAAGGCTGCCGTCGCCGCCAAGTCCGGCGACCTCAAGGGACAGATGAGTTCCCAGGGCACGACGCCGCGCCGCCTGACCGACCTGCTCGGCTCACTCGCCGACCTCACCTCCGGCTCCGGCGACAAGGGCACCCCCATCGTCCTCATCCAGAACTATTTCTCCAACTACGCAAGCGATTGAGCATAAGCACACAGCGCCTCCGCAGGCCGTTCGGTCCGCGGAGGCGTTTTTTCTCTTGTGCCGGAGGGGAAAATACGGTATAGTGTTATCTGTTGACCCCGCATAAATCTGAGATACGGAGAAAACAGTCTATGAAAACAGTTATCACTGCCGAGCGGGCGGTAGAAATGATCCCGGAGGGCGCGACCATCATGGTCGGCGGCTTCATGGGCTGCGGCAACACGCACGGCATTCTTGACGCGCTGTCCCGCAGCGGCAAGGGCGGCTTCACGGTCATCTGCAACGACGGCGCCATGCTGACGGGGCCGGACGGGAGCGAGTGCTACGGCGTGGCGAAGCTCATCCGCAACCGCCAGATCAAGCGCCTCATCGCCACCCACGTCGGCCTCAACCCGGAGGTGGCGCAGCAGATGAACGACGGCAGCCTGGAGGTCGACCTCATCCCGCAGGGTTCGTTTGTGGAGATGATACGCGCCGGCGGCGCGGGGCTTGGCGGCGTGCTGACCCCGACCGGCTTCGGCACCATCATCGAGCAGTCGCCCTTTGTCCACTCCGTCGTGGACGTGGACGGGAAGAAATATCTGCTCATGCGCCCGCTGCGGGCGGATGTGGCGCTCATCTCCGGTTATGAGGTGGACGACCACGGGAACATCTGGTATAAGGGCACGACCCGCAACTTCAACCAGGTCATGGCGATGGCGGCGAAGCTCGTGATCGTGGAGGCGGACAACCGCGTCCGCTCCGGCGCGATACGGCCGGAGGACGTGATGACGCCCGGCATTGTGGTGGATTATATCGTAGAGGGAGGCGAGGAGCTTTGAAAAAGGAGGATATCAAGCCCTTTATCGCGCGGCGCGTGGCGAAGGAGCTGCACGACGGCGACGTGGTGAATCTCGGCATCGGCCTGCCCACGATGATACCCTCGTTCCTGCCGGAGGATGTTCATGTGACGCTCCACGCGGAAAACGGCATCATCCATGCGGGCGGCCATCCCGGCGAGGAGGCGGAGCCTGCCTATGTTGTGGATGCGGGCGGCAAGCCGGCCTCCGTCCAGACCGGCGGCGCGTTCATCGATTCCTCGACCTCGTTCGCGCTCATCCGCGGCGGCCACATCGACTGCACGGTGCTCGGTGCGCTGGAGGTGGACGAAAAGGGCAACCTCTCCAACTGGATCATTCCCGGCAAGCTCGTGCCCGGTATGGGCGGGGCGATGGATCTTGTCGTCGGTGCGCAGCGCGTGATCGTGGCGATGGAGCATACGGCGAAGGGCCGCCCGAAGATCCTGAAGCACTGCACGCTGCCGTATACGGCGGTCGAGTGCGTGGATATGATCGTCACGGAGATGGGCGTTATGCGCGTGACGGATGCGGGACTCGTTCTGGAGGAGATCAACCCGGAATACACCCCGGAGCAGGTGCAGGCCGCCACGGAGGCGGAGCTCATCATCTCCCCGTCGCTTAAGCCGATGACATAACGATATACGACATAAGCAAGCTCCCCCGGCCGTTTTTCGGCCGTGGGAGCTTTATGCCTGCTTATTCGTCATAGGGCGGCTCATCCTGTGCGGAGAGCCAGCGGAGCTCGAGCACGAGCTGTTCGTCATAGTAGGCGCTGAACAGGCGGCGGAAGAACTCGCGCGGGCTGTTGATGAAGTCCCGCAGCTTTTCGCGGCGCACCCTGCGCTCCGCTTCACCCAGAAGCTCCTCCTGCTGTTCGTTCAGTTCATAGTCCATCTCAAGTCACCGCCTTCTGCATCAGCGTCAGTGTATCACAGCCGCCGCACCGCGTCAAGCAAGGGCGCGGCGCGTATGACCGCTTACTGGTGGTAGTGCTGCAGGAAATCGCCTATGTCGAGCACGGCGCGGTACAGCGCCTCCGGCTCGGGCAGCAGCACGAGGCGGAAGTGGTTCGGCTCCGGCCAGTCGAAGCCGCTGCCGGCGACCATGAGGATGTGTTTTTCCGCGAGCAGGTCGAAGCAGAGCTGGCGGTCGTCGTGGATGCCGAGCTTATCCGACAGGCGCGGGAAGACATAGAAGGCGGCGTGCGGGCGGCAGTAGGTGAGAAGCCCCGCGTCGACGAGCTGGTCGAGGGCGCGGCAGGCGGCCTCCCGCTGTTCATAGATGCGGCCGCCGGGCACGAGCATGGCCTTGGTGCTCTCGGGGTCGTTCATCGCGGCGGGGATGACGAGCTGGGTCAGCGCGTTGCCGCAGAGACGCATGGAGCAGAGCTTGCCCATGTTCTCGCGCACGCTCGCCGTGAGCTCACGCGGGCCGCTCACGACGGCCCAGCCGCAGCGGAAGCCGCAGACGATGTGGCTCTTGGAGAGGCCGTTGAGCGTGACGACGGGGACGTCGGGCGCGATGGCCGCCGTGGAGCGGAACGGCACGTCGTCGATGATGAGTCGGTCGTATATCTCGTCGGAGATGACGAGCAGGTCGTGCCGGCGCGCAAATTCCGTCACCTGCTTTACAAGCTCCGGAGAATAGACCTGGCCGGTCGGGTTGTTGGGGTTGATGAGGAGCACGGCGCGGGTGCGGTCGGTCACCTTCTTCTCCATGTCCGCGATGTCGGGCTGCCAGTCGGCCTTTTCGTCGCAGTAGTAGAAGACGGGCTTGCCGCCCGCCAGATAGCAGGCGTTCGACCAGAGACTGTAGCTCGGGGCGGGCATGAGCAGCTCATCCCCGGCGGAGAGGATGCAGTTCACGAGCATGGGCGCAAGCTCGCTGACGCCGTTGCCGATGAAGATATCGTCCGGCGTGATGTCCTGCAGGCCGCGGGAGAGGTGGTAGGCGCAGAGCGCCTCACGCGCCTCCGGCATACCCTTGGAGTCGCAGTAGGCGACGGCCTTGTCCGCGTTGGCGAGCAGCGCGTTCTTCACGCTGTCGGGCATCTTGAAGCCGAAGGTGGCGGGGTTGCCCGTGTTGAGCTTGAGGACGCTGATCCCGGCGCGGGACATCTCCTGCGCCTTCTCAAAAACGGGACCGCGGATGTCGCTGTGGACGAGTTTGAGTTTGTCCGAACTTTCAATGGCTTTCATGGAAGCACGCTCCTTCCGGTGTTTTCTTTTTATCGTACCACCAATTGCGTCAAAATACAATATCGAAACCGCCGAAACGGACACCCCCGCAGGCGGCAGTGTCCGTCATAATTCGTTATGGGGGCAGCTTGTCGTCTATTTCCCGAAGAAACTCATCCAAATTTCAGCGGCCATACAATACACGCAGTATGTAGATGTTTTTTTCTCGCGTCAGGAAGATAATATACATGACGTAGCTGCCGATCCGTTTTTTGCGGATAGTCCTGTACGAGAGAAATTCGTTGACGATGGGAAGCGTCGCCTTCAGGGAAGAAACAGGCCTCTTGCGTGGTGGGGATGTTTGTGTTATAATAAACATAGACAACGTGTGGAATCAGCACGAAATACTGTGGATTTTAAGGAGACGCTATGAACGCTGCACTTGTGGTTATGGCTGCCGGACTGGGTATCCGCTATGGCGGCATCAAACAGATCGCCGGTCTGGGTCCCGCCGGGGAGATACTGCTGGAATACGCCGTGTATGACGCGCTGGAGGCGGGCTTTGACCGCGTTGTCCTGGTCGTCAAGGAGGATATTCTGGACGATGTGAAGCGCCTTTGCGGCGACCGCATCGCAAAGCTGACCGATCTGCGCTATGCCATCCAGGGAATGACCGATCTGCCGTATTTCTTCGCGCCCCCGGCCGGTCGGACGAAGCCCTACGGCACGGTCCATGCCGTTCTGGCGGCGGCGGAGCACATCGACTGTCCCTTTGCGGTCGTGAATGCCGACGACTACTATGGCAAGGATGCCTTCCGCAAAATATATGAGGGGCTCAAGACCCTGCCGCAGCAGGGCGCGGCCAACATGGTCGGCTACCGCCTTAAGAACACCATCAGCCGCTACGGCACGGTCACACGCGGCGTCTGTCAGTCGCGGGACGGCGTGCTGCGCCGCGTCGAGGAGACCTACGGCATCGCCGTCTCCGGCTCGACGATACGTGACGAAAAGGGGCGCAAGCTCGACCCGGAGTCCCTTGTCTCGATGAACTTCTGGGGCTTTATGCCGTCCATCATCCCGTCCATGCGCGAGTACTTCAACGTCTTCCTGCGCTCGCTGGCGCCGGACGAGGTGAAGAAGGAGTGCGTGCTGCCGAACATGGTGGACGATATGATCCACGCCGGGACGCTGCGCGTGAACGTGCTGAGCACGGATGCGGAGTGGTTCGGCGTGACCTACCGCGACGACCGGGAGAAGGCCATGCTGGCGCTCGAAAAGCTCCACGCCGCCGGCGACTATCCCAAAACACTGCGCTGAGGGTCAAGGAGATTTTCACGCTCCGCTGTGCCGGCTTCAAGAATAAGTAAAATCGGCAAGCGTCTGGCGGCGCTTGCCGATTTTCGGCGTGTCAAAAAAGGTGTTTTCTTCTCCGGATTTGCAGAATTCAAGGCCTCCCCTGTGTAAAGGGAGGTGGCACGGCGAAGCCGTGACGAAGGGATTGAACGCTGGAAGGTCTGCTGTTTTTACCGGAAAAAGGGCGGTTGTCGACGCTTTTCAATCCCTCAGTCGGCTCCGCCGACAGCTCCCTTTACACAAGGGAGCCGGGGCGCTGCTGCGTCCGTGCAAGGCTTTTGAATTATGCCGGGCGAATTCACTTCGCCCAAGCAGATTCAAAGAACGGGGTCCCCATGAAGTCCGGAGACTTCATGGGCTCGGCGGAGGTCCGCCGTGAATCTCGGCGAAGCCGAGTTCCCGCAGGGCGGCTTTGCCGGCCGAGGATGTTCAATGTAAAGGGGTCCCCATGAAGTCCGGAGACTTCATGGGGTGGTACGGGTAGTGGGACTTGAACCCACACGCATTGCTGCACAGGAACCTAAATCCTGCGTGTCTGCCAATTTCACCATACCCGCACATACACCTCGCCATTATAGCGGAAGTTGACAAAGCGTGCAAGGCGGGATATTATATTTTCTCGAAAAAACGAGAGGAAATTATACGGATGAAGCACAAAAATGAGCTTGCCGTGCTGTTGGCGGCCTGCGGCTGGGGCATGATCGGGCTGTTCACGCGGCAGCTGGGGGAGCGGGGACTTGGCTCGGGCGATATCCTGCTGGTGCGCGCCTGCGGCTGCACCGTCTTTTTTGCCGTGGCGCTGGCGATCAGCGGGCCGTCCGGCTTTCTTATCCGGCGGCGCGATCTGCCGCTGCTGCTTGCCTTCGGCGTGACGACGCTGTTTTTCACCTATTGCTACTACCGCGCCATCGAGCTTGCGAGTATGTCCGTGGCCTGCACGCTGATGTTCACCGCGCCGGTGTTCGTGATGATCATGAGCCTGTTCGTGTTCCATGAACGCTTCAGCGGGCAGAAGCTGCTCTCGCTGTTCATGGCGCTCGGCGGCGTGACGCTCGTCTCGGGGCTGGTGTCCGGCGGAGCGGCGTTCTCCGCGCTTGGGGCGGTGTTCGGGATCCTGAGCGGCTTCGGCTATGCGCTCTACAATATCTTCTCCAAGCTTCTGAGCCAGCGCGGCTGCTCGGTGTGGCAGCTCAATTTCTACGGCTGGTTCATATGCACCATTCTCTGCGTACTGATATGGGGCGTTCACGGCGCGGCGCCGGCGTTCGCGGACGGCGCGGGCTGGAGCCTCTGCTTCTGGATGGTGGCCATTTCCGGCTTCACTCCGGCGCTGCTCTATAACTGGGCGCTGCGGAGCATGGAGGCCAGCCGTGCCTCCATGATGGGCACGCTCGAGCCGGTCGTCGCCACGGTCGTCGGCGCGCTGGCCTTCCATGAGGGCATATCCCTGACCGGCTTCCTCGGCATAGCCCTCGTCCTTGCGGCGGTCGCCGTGCTGAATCTGAAGCCGAAAAAGGCGCAGTAGGTTTTATCACATAAGCAAAAAGCAGCGGTTTTTAGCCGCTGCTTTTGCTATATTCCGGCTTACGCCTTGGGCTTGAAGCTGTCCTTGAGGGCGACGGCGCGGTTGAAGACGAGGTGGCCGGGGGCGCTGTCGCGGTTATCGACGGCGAAGTAGCCGAGACGAAGGAACTGGAAGCTCTCCGGCGCGGCGGCATCCGCCAGCGCGGTCTCCACCTTGCAGCCCGTGAGCGTTTCCAGAGAGTCGGGGTTGAGGCAGGTGATGAAGTCCTCGGCGGCGTCCGGCTCGGGGTCGGCGAAGAGATAGTCATAGAGGCGGATCTCCGCGTCGGCGCAGTGGTTGGCATCGACCCAGTGGACCGTGCCGCGCACCTTGCGCCCGTCGGGCGTATCGCCGCCGCGTGTCGCGGGATCATACTCGCAGAGCACGTTCACGACATGGCCGTCCGCATCCTTTTCGCAGCCGGTGCAGCGCACGACGTAGGCGCCCTTGAGCCGCACCTCGTTGCCGGGGTAGAAGCGGTTATATTTCTTGGACGGCTCCTCCATGAAGTCGTCGCTCTCGATGTAAAGCTCCCGCGAGAAGGAGACGGGACGCGTGCCGGCGGCCTCGTCCAGGTTGTTGTTTTCGATATCGAAAAGCTCGGTCTTGTCCGCGGGATAATTCGTGATGGTGAGCCTGAGCGGGCGCAGCACGGCCATACGGCGCGGCGCTTTGGCGTTCAGCTCGTCGCGCAGGCAGGCCTCCAGCAGCGAGTAGTCCACGGTGGAGTTGACCTTGGACACGCCGATGCGCTCGATGAAGCTGCGGACGGACGTGGGCGTATAGCCGCGGCGGCGCAGGCCGCAGAGCGTGGGCATACGCGGATCGTCCCAGCCGGAGACGTAGCCCTCCTCGACGAGACGGCGCAGCTTGCGCTTGGACATGACGGTATAGTTGATGCCGAGACGGGCAAACTCGATCTGGCGCGGGCGGCAGGGCACGTCCGTATGCTCGATGACCCAGTTATACAGCGGGCGGTGATCCTCATACTCCAGAGAGCAGAGCGAGTGGGTGATGCCCTCCAGCGCGTCCTGGATGGGATGGGCGAAGTCGTACATGGGGAACACGCACCATTTCGTCCCCTGCCGGTGGTGCTCGATGTAGCGGATACGGTAGAGCACGGGGTCGCGCATATTGAAGTTGCCGCTTTCAAGGTCTATCTTGGCGCGGAGAGTATACTTGCCCTCCGGGAACTCGCCGTCGCGCATGCGGTGGAAGAGATCGAGATTCTCCTCGATGGGGCGGTCGCGCCACGGGGAGCGGGCGGGGTGCGTCGTGTCGCCGCGGTACTCGCGGAACTGCTCCGGCGTGAGCTCGCAGACATAGGCAAGCCCCTTGCGGATGAGCCCCTCGGCCAGCTCGTAGGTCTTTTCAAAGTAGTCGCTGCCGTAGAAGAAACGGTCGCCCCAGTCGAAGCCGAGCCAGTGGATATCCTGCTGGATGGCGTCGACGTATTCGGTATCCTCCTTGGCGGGGTTCGTGTCGTCCATACGGAGGTTCGTGATGCCGCCGAAGCGCTCCGCCGTGCCGAAGTCGATGCACAGCGCCTTGCAGTGGCCGATGTGGAGATAGCCGTTCGGCTCCGGGGGGAAGCGCGTATGCACCTGCATCCCCTCGTAATCGCCGCCGGGCGCGATGTCCTGCGCCACAAAATCCAGAATAAAGTTTTTCGAGACGTTTTCCTCAGCCATTTTTCTTATCCCCTTATCATTGGTCTGAAATATGAGACGCGGGGCCGGGAAGCTCCGACCCCGCCGTTTGGCCGTGCGGCCAGTTATTTCACGTTGTAGCAGATGCTGTAGTAGGCGCCGTTGTCCTCGCTGTAGCCGCTCGTGAGCTTCACGACGACGTAGTAGGTGCCGGCCTCCACCTCGCACTCGCCGCGCTGGTAGGAGTTGCCGTCCTGGTCATAGGCGGTGATGTAGCCGGTGTAGTTGCCGTATTCGTCCGCAAGGTGATCGAGGTCGGCGTTCGTGACCCAGGTGCCGTCCAGGTACTTCGCGTCCTCTTTATAATAGCTGCGGAGGAGGATCTCGACGGTGCTCTTTTCCTCCACGGTGAAGGAGAAGATGTCCACGCTGTCGGCGGTGTCGCCCTCGCCATGACCCTCGCGGTTGATGAAGGCTGCCGTCCACGCGCCCTCCACGAGCTCCGTGGCCTCGTCCGTGGTGTCGTTCGGCTCGACCTCGATATAGTAGCCTGCGTTGTCATAGATCTTCTCGCCGCTGTCGCCGGTGAGCACCTTCGTGCCTTCGGGGACAACAGTATTGGCGGCGCGGAAGTCCTCCATGCTGATGGTCTGACTCTGGTCTATGCCCTCCATGGAGGCGGTGCTGACGGCATAGCTCTGGCCGTCGCCGGCGGCGTCCATGACGCAGAAGCCGAGAAGCTCGCCATAGGCGGTGACGAGCGGGCCGCCCGCGTTGCTCTCGTTGATGGCGGCCGATATCTGCACGCAGTCAAAGCCGTTGATGTTCACACCGGCGGCAAGCAGACTGCCCTCTGTGCTCGCGCCGTCGGGGCCGAGCGCATAGACGGTGTCGCCGATCTCCGCGCCCCACTTCGCGGCCGCGAGGTCGGGGGAGTCCTGGCGGGAGCAGGCAAGCACGGCGATGTTCATGTCGGCGTTGTAGTAGCGAACGCCGGTCACCTCATATTCGCCGCCGTCATTCAGGGCGATGGTGGCGCGCTCTGCATTGAGAATGCTGTCCATGCTCGTGAAGACGCTGCCATAGGCGAAGAAGCCGCCGCAGGTGCTGATGATGTCGCCGGATTTGTTATAGGCGTTGACCTTGACGATGCTGGGCGCGATGAGGCTCTTGAGCTCGTCGGCGCTGTAGAGCGTGCGGGCGGCCTTTTCCGCGGCCTCCGCCTCCTGCTGCGCCTTGACGGGGTCATAATATTCGCTCAGAACGATGGGCTCCGGCGTGGCCTGCTGGCCGAGGATCTGGTCGGCCATGTCGCTGAACACCGAGCAGCCGGAGCAGCCGATGAGCAGAAGCAGAGTGAGTATGACAGATACAAAGCGTTTTTTCATGGTTTCCTCCTGGTTCGTATGTTGGTTACTATTTGTTTTACTTTTGTAATTTTTGTTCATTATACTATCTTTTTTCGCTGTTTACAAGCCCTAAATTTAAGGATATAATATTACGAAACAATTAAGCATCGAAGGGAGGCGGCAAAAATGCCGGATATCGCCATTATCGGCGGCGGGCCGGCGGGCATTTCCGCGTGGCTCAGCGCGCACGCGCGCGGGCTTGACGCGCTCCTGCTGACCAACCCTCCGCAGCACTCGCGGCTGGCGCGGGCGGCCTCCATCGACAACTATCCCGGCTTTGCCGGCATCAGCGGCGCGGAATTGCTCGAAAAAATGTATGCCTCTGCCGAGACGCTGGGCTGCCGTCCGGAATACGGGCGGGTCACGGGCGTCATGCCGTCCGGCGGCGGCTTTATGCTGAGCACCGCCGAGCGGGTATACGACGCGCGCGCGCTCATACTGGCGCCGGGGCTTGCCCCGCAGCATACCTTTCCCGGCGAGGAACGCCTGCTGGGGCGGGGTGTGAGCCAGTGCGCCACCTGTGACGGTATGCTTTACAGGGGGCGGCGGGTGGCCGTTATCGGCCTCGCAGCCGACGCGGAGGAAGAGGCGCAGTTCCTCCGCAGCATCGGATGCGAGGCGGAATACTTTGACCTCAAGCGCGCCAAACGCTATGAGATCGAGGGCGAGGATCGTGTGACTGCGCTGAAGGCGGACGGGCAGAGCTATCCCGTGGACGCGGTGTTCATCCTGCGCGATGCGGTGAAGCCGGAGAGACTCGTGCCGGGTCTTGCAACAGACGGCGGCGCGATCCGGGTCAGCGCACAGCTGGAGACGAATATCCCCGGCGTGTTCGCCGCCGGCGACTGCACGGGCGCGCCGTACCAGATCGCCCGCGCCGTCGGACAGGGCTGCACGGCCGCGCTGTCCGCCGCCGAATATCTTCAGAAGAAACAATAAAAAGGAGCCAATATATGTCCGTTAAAAGCTTTACGGCGGCCGATTTTGACGCCGCCGTCTCCAGCGGCACGACGCTGGTGGATTTCTGGGCCGCGTGGTGCGGCCCCTGCCGGATGCAGAGTCCCATCGTGGACGAGTTTGCCGCGAAGCATCCGGAGGTGCAGGTCGGCAAGGTGAATGTGGACGAGGAGCAGGCGCTGGCCATACGCTTCGGCGTGATGTCCATTCCGACGCTCATCGCGTTCCGTGACGGAAGGCCGGTCGCGCAGCAGGTGGGGCTCGCCCCGATGGAAAAGCTGGAGGAGATGACAAAATGAACGAGATACCGAAACAGTATGACCCCAAGCAGGTCGAGCAGCGCATATATAAAATGTGGTGCGACGGCGGCTATTTCCACGCCGAGCGCGACCCGCAGAAGAAGCCCTTCACCATCGTTATCCCGCCCCCCAACGTGACGGGACAGCTCCATCTGGGTCACGCCTTTGACGAGACGCTGCAGGATACGCTCATCCGCTATAAGCGCATGAAGGGCTTTTCCGCCCTCTGGCTGCCCGGCTATGACCACGCCGGCATCGCCACCCAGATCAAGGTCGAGGAGCAGCTCCGCAACAACGAGGGGCTGACCCGCTTCGACCTCGGCCGCGAGAAATTCCTGGAGCGTGTCTGGGACTGGAAGAACAAATACGGCGACCGCATCGTGACCCAGCTCAAGACTCTCGGCTCGTCCTGCGACTGGGAGCGCCAGCGCTTCACGATGGACGAGGGCTGCTCCAGGGCTGTGCGCGAGGTCTTCTGCAACCTCTACGAAAAGGGACTCATCTATAAGGGCAAGCGTATCATCAACTGGTGCCCCCACTGCACCACGGCGCTGTCCGACGCCGAGGTGGAGTATGAGGAAAAGCAGGGCAGCTTCTGGCACATCCGCTATCCGCTCACGGACGGCAGCGGCTTTCTGGAGGTCGCCACGACCCGTCCGGAGACCATGCTGGGCGATGCGGCCGTTGCGGTCAACCCGGAGGATCCCCGCTATAAGCACCTTATCGGCAAGACGGTCACGCTTCCGCTCGTCGGGCGGGAGATCCCCATCGTGGGCGACGAGCACGCCGACATGGAGTTCGGCACGGGCTGCGTGAAGATCACACCCTGCCACGACCCCAACGACTTCGAGGTCGGCCTGCGCCACGATTTGCCGCAGTACCTCATGCTGGACGGCGAGGGGTGCGTCACCGGCGGCTATAAGTGGGACGGTATGGATCGCTATGCGGCGCGCAAGGCCATCGTCGCGGAGCTGGAGGCCGAGGGCTATCTTGTCTCCATCGAGCCCTGCGTACATAACGTCGGCACCTGCTACCGCTGCCACAACGACGTGGAGCCGCTGGCCTCCGACCAGTGGTTCGTCAAAATGGAGCCGCTCGCCAAGCGCGCCATCGAGGTCGTGGAGGACGGGACGGTCAAATTCGTACCGGAGCGCTTTGCCAAGACCTATCTCAACTGGATGCACAGCGTCCGCGACTGGTGCATCAGCCGCCAGCTCTGGTGGGGACACCAGATCCCCGCGTGGTACTGCGCCGACTGCGGCCATGTGACCGTGAGCCGCGAGGATGCCGTCTGCTGCGAAAAGTGCGGCAGCCGCCACATCGAGCGCGACCCCGACGTGCTGGATACATGGTTCTCGAGCGCCCTCTGGCCGTTCTCCACACTGGGCTGGCCGGACACCGAGGCGGAGGACTATCAATACTTCTTCCCGACGGATGTGCTCGTGACGGGCTATGACATCATCTTCTTCTGGGTGGCGCGCATGATCTTCTCCAGCCTGGAGCAGACCGGGCGCGAGCCGTTCCACACCGTCCTCATCCACGGCCTCATCCGCGACAGTCAGGGGAAGAAAATGTCCAAATCCGCCGGAAACGGCGTTGACCCGCTGGAAATGATCGACCGCTTCGGCGCGGATGCACTGCGCTTCAACATCATCACCGGCAACTCGCCCGGCAACGATATGCGCTTCTATGTCGAGCGCTGCGAGGCCATGCGCAACTTTGCCAACAAGCTCTGGAACGCCGCCCGCTATGTTATGATGAATCTGGATGTGACGGAGAACCGTCTGCCGGAGACGCTGCGGCTGGAGGATCGCTGGATCGTCTCCAAGCTCAACGCGCTCGTGGGCGAGGTCAATGAGAATTTTGACAAATACGAGCTCGGCATCGCCGCGACAAAGATATACGACTTCATCTGGGACAGCTTCTGCGACTGGTACATCGAGATAACCAAGCCCCGCCTGCGCGAGGGCGACCGCGACGCGCAGTATGTCCTGCTCTATGTCCTGACCGACATCCTCAAGCTGCTGCATCCGTTCATGCCCTTCATCACGGAGGAGCTTTACAGCGCCATCCCGCATGAGGGCGACCGCCTGATCGTGGCGGCCTATCCCGAGTATGACCCCGCGCTGTCGTTCCCGGCGGACGAGGCAGATTTTGAGTCCATCATGACGGCGGTCAAGGCCGTGCGCAGCCGCCGCAGCGAGATGAACGTTCCCGCGTCGAAGCGGCCGCAGCTCATCATCGCCACCGACCGCCCCGAGGTCTTTGAAAAGGGACGCGTCTACCTCTCCAACCTCGCCTATGCGGGGAGCGTGGAGGTGCTCCGCGACGTGCCGTCCGATACGAGCGGCATGGTCAGCGTCGTGACCGGGGGCGCGAAGATGTTCATGCCGATGGCGGAGCTTGTCGATTTGGCTGCCGAGCGTGCCCGCATCGAGCGGGAGCTTGAAAAGGCGAAAAAGGACGTGGCCGGCCAGCAGGCGAAGCTCGCGAACGAGAATTTTGTCTCCCGCGCGCCGGAGCGCGTCGTCGCCGCCGAGCGCGAAAAGCTCGCCAAGGCGCAGGCGCTGTGCGCGAATCTGGAGGAGAGTCTGAAAAACTTAGGCTGACGACGGCTTTCGACGGAAAGCGCGGACGGAAAACGATAAAATTGCACCGTACCCACTCGAGGTACGGTGCATTTTTTATACGAACACAGAGGTGACGGTACAAATGAAGGTCTTATCGACATACCGCGACGGGCGGCTGACGCTGTATTTACAGGGTGAGCTCGACCACCACGAGGCGCACGAGGCGCTGCGGCGCATTGCCCGCACGCTGGACGATTATCTCCCGCGTGACTGCGTGGTGGATATGGGCGGGCTCACGTTCATGGATTCCTCCGGCATCGCGCTGGTGCTGAAGGTCAACAAGCTCATGGGCGAGACGGGCGGCCGCGCATGGGTGGAGAACGCGAGAAGCCAGCCGCTCAAGGTGCTGGACGCCTCCGGCATAGACCGTCTGCTGCGGGTATGCACCGCAGCGGAATGAGAAGGAGCTACATAGAATGAAGGGACAGAACTATATCAAGCTTGAATTTCCGGCGCAGAGCGCCAACGAGGGCTTTGCCCGGGCGGCGGCCGCTGCCTTTGCCGTCCAGATGGACCCGACGCTCGAGGAGCTGGGCGACATCAAGACGGCGGTGTCCGAGGCGGTGACGAATGCCATCGTCCATGCCTATCCGGAGTCCATCGGCCTTGTGCAGATGCGCCTGCGCATTCTGGAGGGGAACGTGCTGGAGATCCGCGTGAGCGACCGGGGCTGCGGCATAAGCGACGTATCCCGCGCCATGGAGCCGATGTATTCCACCGGCGGCGAGGAGCGCAGCGGCATGGGCTTCACCATCATGTCGAGCTTCACCGACTCGATCCGTGTCAAATCCGCGCCCGGCAGGGGCACGACCGTCACGATGGCGAAGAAGCTCGCCGTCCGTGTCCGCGCCTGACTTGGACGAGCAGGTCGCCCTGCTGCGGAGGGCAAAATCCGGCGACCGGGACGCCTCCGGCCAAATGGTGGAGGAGAATGCGGGGCTGATATGGGCGGTGGCGCGGCGCTTTTTCGGGCGCGGCTGTGAGCCGGACGACCTCTATCAGCTCGGCTGTGTGGGCTTTCTCAAGGCCATCGAGGGCTTTGACGAGGGCTACGGCACGCGCTTTTCCACCTATGCCGTGCCGAAGATATCCGGCGAGATACGCCGCTTCCTGCGTGACGACGGGGCGGTCAAGGTGAGCCGGACGCTCAAGGAGCAGTATGCCGCCGTGCGGAGCGCCCGCAGCGAGCTGGAGCAGCGCGGCGGCCGTGTGCCCACGGTGTCGGAGCTTGCGGCATTCACGGGGCTGAGTCCGGAGGAGATCGCCATGGCTGAGGGCGCGGCGGAGCCCGCCGCCTCGCTGCAGCAGGAGCTCGGCGCGGAGGGACTGCGGCTCGAGCAGACCCTGTCCGACCCGGACGGGGAGGAGCGGCTGCTCGAGCACGTTGCGCTCTCCCAGGCGCTCGACAGCTTGCCGGGCGACGAGCGCATGACGCTGTATCTCCGCTTCTGGCATGGTATGACCCAGACGGCTGCGAGCCGCGTGCTGGGCGTCAGTCAGGTGCAGGTCTCGCGGCTGGAAAAGCGCGCCGTCGGCCATCTCCGCGAGTATTTTCGGGACTAGTCGTCCGTGCCCGCGCCGTCGTTGGCGTAGCGCGCCGCCGTCCAGTCGCGGACGTGCTGGACAAAAAGACGGGTCGAGCGGGAGAGCTCCGCCTTATCGCGCACGCCGATGCCGATCTCGCGCCAGAAGCGCTGCGGCAGGGAGCAGACGGCGAGAGGATAGCTGCTGTGACCGAGCATGAGGTCGGGGATGACGCTGATGCCGAGACCGTTCGACACCATGGCGAGGATGCTCTGATCCTCCTTGATGGTGTAGCGGGCGTAGGGCCGCACGCCCAGCGCATTGTAGGCGGCGGTGATCTCGCAGTCGTCGCCCTCCTCAAGCTGGATGAAGGTCTCCGTGCTGAACGCCTCGAGCGGGAAGATCCCGCAGCCCGCCAGCGGATGCGCCGGCGGCAGAATGACCTTCAGCTCGTCGCGGTGCAGCGGCCAGGTGTCGAGCGGGCGCGTGCCCGGCAGGCGCAGAAAGCCGCAGTCGGCCTGTCCGCTGGATATCCAGCCCTCGATCTGGTCGTAATAGTCGCCGGTGAGTATCTCGAATTCGATGCTCGGATAGAGATCGGCGAAGCTTTTGAGGATATACGGCAGCCATTGCGCCGAGACGCTGGAAAAGGCCGCGACCTTCACAAGCCCCTCCGTCATGCCGCGCAGGTCGGCCGCCGCCTGCTCGAGCTGGTGCTGCTGGGCACAGAGGCGGCGTATATACGGGAGCAGCGTGCGCCCGTCCGCCGTCAGCGCCACGCCGCCGCGGCTGCGCGAGAGCAGCGGCAGGCCGAGCGTCTGCTCCAGTGCGTTCACGGCGTGGCTGACGCCGGATTGGGTGAAATTGAGAAGCTGTGCGGCCTTGGTGAAGCTGCCGCATTCCACGACCTTCAAAAATATCTGATACTGAGCCAGACTCATAGGCAACGCCTCCCTTGTTAAACATTATACATACTTTTTCTCATGCTTTCAATAAAAAAGATGTGCTTTACTTGCTAGATCGTTTGTGATATGCTAAACACACCGAACGGGAAGGGTGGACGAACCTTCGCGGACGGCTGGCCGGAGTGATGACCGGCTAAGGTGTAATAGCCTCATTTCCCCCTCCATGCACAGTAGTGTGCGCCGTCGCTTGTTTCCATTGGCAAGCGGCGGTTTTTTTATTCCAAAACTTCGTTTTGGAATAAAATTCGATCTGCGCGGGCGGAGTGGATCCGCCCAGCTTTTCTATTTTATGCCAAGCTCGTCTGCGGAGGCGGGGTAGCGGCCATGGATGCCGAAATAGCGGCCGAGCTCGCGCAGGAAGAGGAAGAAGTCCTCTGTCTCCGGCGGGAGGCGCCGGTCCTTCAGGCGCGTCAGGTAGAGCTGGCGGCGGAAGAAGTTGCCGTTCACACCGACGACGGCAATGTCCGAGGTGTGGTCGCGGCTGCACAGGGAGCGCGGATAGAAGCCAACGCCGAAGCCGTCCGCCACGGCGCGGGGCGTCATTTCCGGATCGCGCAGCTCATGCACGCGCCGCACGCGCGCGCCGTTCATGGTGAAGAAATACTCGCAGAGGAAGCGGAAGGCATAGCCCTCCGGCAGCGAGACGAGCGTCTCGTGCTGTATCTGGCGGAAGTCGATGCGCTCGCAGCGGGCTAGCGGGTGCTCCGCATGGATGAGAAGCAGCAGCGGCTCGGAGAACAGAAGCTCGGAGGTGAGCTCGGAGTCGCTGTCGTCGAAAAGCGTCAGGGCGAAGTCGGCGCGGCCGGACTGGAGCAGCGGCTTGACGGCGTTGCGCTGGGGCAGGTCCTGCACGGTGCTGAACGCGGCGTCGCGGCTGCGGTACAATATGGCGGCGGCCGCCGTGAAGTCGGGCGCCTCGGTCGCGATGATGAGATGGCTCACGGGACCCTCCTGAAACTGGCGCATCTGCTGGCGGATGTTCTCCGCGTGCACCAGCAGGGCGGCGGCCTCCGTCTGCAGTGCCTCGCCCGCGCCGGTCAGCTCCTTGCGCCGTCCGCTGCGGCGGAAGAGCGCCACGCCGAGCTCCTCCTCCAGCCGCTTGATGGCCATGCTGAGCGTGGATTGAGACACGTTGAGCACGGCGGCGGCCTCCTCCATGCTGGCGCTGTTCGCAACACAGAGAAAATATTGAAGCTTTTGAAGATCCATTCGCAGCGCACCTCGCATTTTCGGGATACTGGCAGAGAAAGTATAGCACAGAGTTCAAGGAATTTGAAGATTGTTCTTCGTGTATTTGAATTGATAGAGCATGACGGCCTTGATAATATGTTATCAAAGAAGCTCGCCGCGAGGCGTGATATAAAAAATGACAGGAGGAACAGAACGATGGGACAGCCTATGGCGGATTATGTCAAGCTGCCGGAGCTTGACGAGTATAAGGAATGGTTTAAGGATTTCGCGGACCTCTACCGCGAGGACGGCATTCTGCAGGTCACGTGGAAGACCAAGAACCTGCCCATGCACCACAGCGGTATGAGCCACCGCGCCATGAGCCAGCTCACCCGCATGATCTCGATGGACTGGAAAAACGAGATCATCATCTATACCCACATCGGCGACAGCTGGATGACCGAATCCGATCCCAACGGCTGGGAGACCTATTCCGAGCTGCCCACGCAACGCTTCCAGCACCAGTATTTTGACGACACCAACCTCATCAAGAACATGGTCTTCGACCTCGATGTGCCCACCATCGGCGCCATACCCGGCCCCGGCTTCCACTGGGACAGCGCCATGCTCTGCGACCTCACAATCTGCTCCGAGGACACCTGGATGGAGGTGCCCCACGCCCACGGCGGCCTTGTCCCCGGCGACGGCATGGGTCTGATGGCGCAGCATTATTTCGGCACGAAGCGCGGCAACTATTATATGATGACCGCCCGCCAGTGGACGGCGCAGCAGATGCTCGACTGGGGCATGGTGAGCGAGGTCGTCCCCAAGGGCACGGTGCTTGACCGCGCGTGGGAGATCGCCCGTATGTGGAAGCATATGAGCTATGAAAACCGCACCATCATGTCCAATCTGGCCAAGCGCCCGCTCAAGAAGCTGCTGGTCGAGGATCTCAAGCTGCACACCGTCTCCGAGCAGTATGGCTCGCTGTTGAGCATCTTCGGCGGCACGATGGGCGATGTCCATGACGGCCAGCAGGACGAGAAATACATCAGCCAGACAAACGACTGGCGCTACTGCCACGACTGGATGCAGCAGCCGCCCACGCGGGAGAGCTGGGACGGATTCCGCACCAAGCCCTTCGAGTGGTTCAAAAAGGTCGAGGCCGGCGAGGAGGTCAACCCCTTCGAGTCCAAGCCCTGCGAGCCCTACCGCCCCAAGCCCGCCGACGCGAAATAAGCTCCTTTTCCCCGTGCCATTGGCGCGGGGAATTTTTTTCGGAAATATGCGCGAAAGGGCTTGACAGAATGGAAGGATGGTTCTATAATACGACCAACCTACCGAATTAGTTGGTTGAAAGGAAGAATGCGATATGCGGCTGCGGCGATGTCGGGCGGCAACGACTTGAAAATTTGAGAGAAAGCGCTTAATATATTGAAAAACAATGCCGTAAAGGAGAAAATACCATGTCTGCTATTTATACCTCTGCCGATCAGCTTATCGGAAAGACCCCGCTGCTGGAGCTGCGGAACATCGAGAAGGAATATGATCTGGGCGCGAAGCTCGTTGCCAAGCTGGAATACTTCAACCCCGCCGGGTCGGTCAAGGACCGCGTGGCGAAGGCCATGATCGACGATGCGGAGGCGCGCGGCGTGCTGAAGCCCGGCTCCGTCATCATCGAGCCGACCTCCGGCAACACCGGCATCGGCCTCGCCTCTGTCGCGGCCGCCCGTGGCTACCGCATCATCATCGTCATGCCGGAGACCATGTCTGTGGAGCGCCGCCAGCTCATGAAGGCCTATGGCGCGGAGCTGGTGCTCACCGAGGGCGCGAAGGGCATGAAGGGCGCCATCGCCAAGGCGGAGGAGCTTGCGAGGGAGATACCCGGCGGCTTCGTGGCCGGACAGTTCGTGAACCCCGCGAACCCCAAAGCGCATTTTGAGACGACCGGCCCGGAGATCTGGGAGGATACCGACGGCGCGGTGGATATCTTTGTGGCTGGTGTCGGCACCGGCGGCACCGTGACGGGCGTGGGGCGCTATCTCAAGTCCAAAAATCCGGCCATCCGCGTCGTGGCGGTCGAGCCTGCGGGCTCGGCGGTGCTGTCCACGGGTGTGGCCGGGTCGCATAAAATACAGGGCATCGGCGCGGGCTTCGTGCCGGAGGTGCTGGATACCGCTATCTATGACGAGATCATCCCTGTAAAGGATGAGGACGCCTTTGCCCTCGGCAAGCGGATCGGCCGCCGTGAGGGCGTGCTGGTCGGCATCTCCTCCGGTGCGGCGCTGTGGGCGGCCATCGAGCTCGCCAAGCGGCCGGAGAATGCGGGCAAGACCATCGTTGCGCTGCTGCCCGACACCGGCGACCGCTATCTGTCCACGCCGATGTACGCGGACTGATATACCGACAGATCCATATAACATACAAAGCGGGGGGCGGCCGATGAGGCCGCCCCCTGCCAAACAGGAGAAAACGTGGTGAAAATGTACGACAATGTGGGGCTTATTGTCTAAAAATAAACGTAAATTATTAAAAAGCGCTTGACCTGAGCCGCAAACAGGGGTATTTTATGTAGCATGACCCGAAAACGTCCGACGCATACGCGCTGTGCGGTTCCGTCTTTACAACAACGAGAAAAGAGAGGAAAAGAGCATGATTTCAACCAGAGGGCGCTATGCGCTTCGTGTTATGATAGATCTGGCCGAGCACAATGTCGGCGGCTATATCCCCATGAAGGAGGTATCGCAGCGTCAGGATATATCCCTGAAATATATCGAGCGCATCATGCCGCTGCTGCGGGAGGCCGGTCTGGTATACGGCGTGGCGGGCAAGGGCGGCGGCTACCGGCTCTGCCGTCCCGTGGAGAGCTATAACCTGGGTGAGATACTGCGCGCCGCGGAGGGCGACCTTGCGCCGGTGGCCTGCCTGGAGCAGAATGCGGAGCCCTGTCCCCGCGCTGCAGGCTGCCGGACGCTGCCGGTGTGGGAGGGCTTCTTCCGCATGACCAACGACTACTTCAACGCCATCCCCCTCACCGACCTCCTGGAGCGCCCCGACGGCGGGGATTATGTGATATGACGGTGGATCTCCACTGAAACGTATGGATCATACAGATGAGACAGGCTGTTTCCGGCCTGTCTCTCTGTATATGACTTTTTTGCAGTAGTCGATTGAAATCAGGGGAGCTTAACAAACGGAGTGGAGTGCTGGGGCTTCTTACCGTTTATTCATCCATATCTTGCGTATTATTGCTATTTTGCGTGGCACCAATTATCTGGCTGTCAGAGATTTTTATGAAGTAAATATAGCACGCACCATACTCAATACAAATCATTCCATCAACAATAGTGCAGTCCGCCTCGCCAATTTTTATACCAGAATCAGTTTTCTCCCAGTCAACAATGTCACTGCTGACGCTGTCGATGAGGCAAGCCTTACCACCATCCTTGATAACGATTTGTATATCGCTCGTGCTGCCATCACCCATTGCTTCAATTTCGGGGATGGTATATTTGACCCCATCCGCTTCAATGCTGCTAGCTTTCCAAGTGCCGATAAGATTATCGGCCTCGATGCTGCACCCTGAGAACATGATGCTCATTACTGCGATTAACAATAGCAGAGATATTGCTTTTTTCATCACTGTTCCTCCATTCGTATAATCATAAAAATCAGGTTGCAACTTAGCTAAAAACAAAAAGTTTTAGAAGTGGAAGGACGTTACATGGAAGTACGCTTCTATCGCGGATGAGGTTTCCATAGAATCTGTCAAAATGTCATGCGAGTGTTGTATATCAGCCCGCAACCTCAAGGAGCTTTTTGCTGACCCTTGCCTGAACGTCGATATAGTAGGCAAGCTCTGTGTTATTCAAATCCTCGCTTTCCCACTTGTCGGCGACGTTCTTAATATCAACCAAAAGCAGATCGGAAGCGTTTTGGTGGATTTCGCCTCTGTTTGCGGGAGGCTCTGGCAGGTATGAGCCCAAGACCATCTCGTCCCATTTGATTTTTGTATACTTTATTTTTCTGGAGGCTCTCCTGTGTTTGCAAAGGTGTACATAAGTCAATATTCGGCTTTCCTGCAATAGGCGATGAAGCGGCAGGTCATGAGCGGCAACGTCCGCAGCGCCGGAAGCACCATCGGCGCGGGCGCGTTCGGCGGCATGAACCAGGCCGGTCAGGAAAAGGCCGAAGCCTTCAACGCCAAGGAGCATCTGTAAAGAGCCAATAAGAAAACGAGCCGGGCGGGGATGACCCCGCCCGGATTATTTATGCCCTTGGGTTTAATTTCCCTTGGCTGCCTCGGCGAGGGCGGCGATATCGCCCACGCCCTCGAGGATGGCGGTCGGGCGGTAGGCGAATTTATCGACCGTCTCCCGGGTGGAGACGCCGGACAGCACCAGCACGGTGGACATACCGCTTTCGAGGCCGGAGATCACGTCCGTGTCCATGCGGTCGCCGACCATGACGGCTTCCGCCGAGTGGCAGCCGAGAAGATTCAGACCCGTCCGCATCATCAGAGGGTTGGGCTTGCCGCAGAAATACGCCTGCCTGCCCGTGGCCATTTCGATGGGGGCGATGAGCGCGCGGCAGGCGGGGGCGAGCCCGCCCTCGGAGGGGCTGGTCAGGTCGGAGTTGGCGCCGATGAGCTTCGAACCCGCGAGCACGAGATTGGTCGCGGTCGTGAGCGTTTCGAGGGAATAGCCCTTGGATTCGCCGACGACGACATAATCGGGATTCACGTCGTTCATGGTGATACCGGCGTCATACAGGGCGTTCAGAAGTCCCGCCTCGCCGATGGCGTAGACGGAGCAGCCGGGCGCCTGCTCCTTTAGGAACGTCGCGGTCGCGAGGGCGCTCGTATAGAAATGCTCCTCGGAGACCTCCAGCCCCAGCCGTGCCAGCCGCTGCTGCAGCTCACGCGGGGTGTAGCCGCTGTTGTTCGTCAGGAACAGGTATTCCTTCTTCTCCCTGTGAAGCCAATCTATGAACTCCGCCACGCCGGGCAGCACCCGGCTGCCGTAGTAGATCACGCCGTCCATATCGCAGATAAAGCCTTTTTTCTTGTTGAAATCTATCATTCAGACTCTCCTTTCCTTGCGTTGTATTATTAATTGTTATTATGCCAGCTGCCGCTGCGCGCTGCAAGCACTTCTCTGTGAAGTGCGTGTAAAATAATTGTAAACAGGCATAGAAAGCGCCCCATCTGCCGTTCAGTATAGCACACTGTACGACAAATGGGGCGTACTTTTGTTTATTTTGCTGTGCGGCGCTGGATGAGCTTCACCAGCTCGACGATGGGGATGACGAGGAAGCCGAGGGCGATGGCGACGAGGTATTCGAGCGGCTCGACGCTTGTGAAGCCGAAGAGCGCCGAGAGGAACGGGATCTCGCAGACGGCGGTCGTGACGGCAAGCGCGCCGATGGCGGCAAGGATGAGGGCGCGGTTGTGTGAGTGCAGCTTGAAGAGGCTGCCGCGCTGCGAGCGCATATTGAAGCTGTGGAATATCTCTGCCATGGACATGGTGAGGAAGGCCATGGTCGTTCCGTCGGCGCTGTCCGTGATGGCCCAGGTGCCGGTCTCGATGAAGTGGCCGATGAAGTAGGACGCGAGCACGAGCACGGTGACGACGAATCCCTGATAGGCCACATCAAAGCCCATGCCGCCGGCGAAGATACCGGCCTTGGGGTCGCGCGGCGGGCGCTTCATGATGTCTCCCTCGGCCTTTTCCATGCCGAGCGCCAGCGCCGGGAAGCAGTCGGTCACAAGGTTGATCCAGAGTAGGTGGACGGGCTCCAGAATGGTGAAGCCAAGCAGCGTTGCGGCAAAAATGCTCAAAACCTCGCTCATGTTCGAGCCGAGCAGGAACTGGATGGCCTTGCGGATGTTGTCGTAGATGCGCCGCCCCTCCTCGACGGCGGAGACGATGGTGGCAAAGTTGTCGTCCGCCAGCACCATGTCCGCGACGTTCTTCGTCACGTCCGTGCCGGTGATGCCCATGCCGACGCCGATGTCGGCGGTCTTGATGGAGGGCGCGTCGTTCACGCCGTCGCCGGTCATGGCGGTGACGTGTCCCGTGTCCTGCCACGCCTTGACGATGCGGGTCTTGTGCTCCGGCTGTACGCGGGCGTAGACGCGGATGTGCTCAAGCTCACGGGCGAACTGCTCGTCGTCCAGCTCGTCAAGCTGGGCGCCGGTGATGGCGCGGCAGCCCTCGGGCAGCATATCGAGCTCCCTGGCGATGGCGGTGGCGGTGTCGATGTGGTCGCCGGTGATCATGATGGGTGTGATGCCCGCCTCGCGGCACTCGACGATGGCGGACTTGACCTCCGGACGCACCGGATCGATCATGCCGGCGAGGCCGACAAAGCAGAGCTGCTGCTCCAGATTCGCCGGGGAGCAGTCCGCGGGCGCTTCGTCCCACACGCGCTCGGCGCAGGCCAGCACGCGCAGCGCACGACCCGCCATCTCGCGGTTGGCCGCGACGATCCGGGCGGCGTATTCCTCCGTCATGGGGACGGCTCTGCCGTCCTTGCGGTAGTGGGTGCAGAGGCCGAGAACGACGTCGGGCGCGCCCTTGGTGAACTGGATGATGTCCTGCTCGCTGCGGTGGACGGTGGACATGAGCTTGCGGCCGGAATCGAACGGTGCCTCGCCGCAGCGCGGGTAGGCGTCCTTGAGCGCGGTCTTGTCGAGATCGAGCTTGCCCGCCCAAGCGACGAGTGCGGCCTCCGTCGGCTCGCCGGTGACGCCGCCGTGGCCGTCCGGCTCTGCATCGCTGCAGAGCGCCATGGCCAGCGCGCAGTGCTTCTCGTCCTCGCCATAGCTGTCCACGACGGTCATCTTATTCTGGGTCAGCGTGCCGGTCTTATCCGAGCATATGATCTGGGCGCAGCCGAGCGTTTCCACGGCGGTCAGCCGCCGGATGATGGCCTTGCGCTTCGACATGGAGGTCACGCCGATGGACAGAACGACGGTCACGACGGCGGCCAGCCCCTCCGGGATGGCGGCGACGGCCAGCGAGACGGCGATCATGAACGAGTCGAGTATGAACGGGAGGTCAAGCTGCCTGGAGCGCAGGAGCTGCACGGCGAACACGAGAGCGCACACGCCGAGGACGAGCTTCGTGAGGATGCCGGAAAGCTCGCGCAGACGCCGCTGGAGCGGTGTGTCGCCCTCCTCGGTCTGCTGGAGCACGCCGGCGATCTTGCCCATCTCGGTGTCCATGCCCGTTGCGGTCACGACGGCACGGCCGCGGCCGTATACGATGGCGCCGCCCATGTAGAGCATATTGCGGCGGTCGCCGAGCGGCACGTCCTTTTCGCCGTCCGTGAGGCCGAGTGCGCGGATGAATTTATCGACCGGGACGGATTCGCCCGTCAGCGCGGCTTCCTCCGCCTTGAGGCTTGCCGATTCAAAGATACGGGCATCCGCCGGAACGGCGTCGCCGGCCTCGAGCACAATGACGTCGCCGACGCAGAGCTCCTCGCTCGGAACGGTGTAAAGCTGGCCGTCACGCAGCACCTTGGAGGTCGCGGCGGCCATCTCCTGCAGCGCCTCGATGGCCTTTTCCGCCTTGCTCTCCTGATACACGCCGAGGACGGCGTTCACGATGACGACGGCGAGGATGACGATGACATCGGCAAAGCCGCCGCCCTCCACGGCCGCGAGTCCGCCGCTGATGGCGGCCGCCACCAGCAGGATGATGATCATGGGGTCGGCCAGCTGCTCAAAGAAGCGGGCGATGAGGCTCTTGCCCTTGGCCTCCGCCAGGCGGTTTTTCCCGTTGGTTTCAAGCCGCCGTGCAGCCTCCTCCCGGGAAAGACCCGATTCCGTTGAGCCGAGATCGGCGAATACCTGCTCGACTCCCTCGCAGTAATACTTCATGCGTTTTCCTCCTGACTTAATCGTGTCCGGCGCGAAAAAACCGGCACAGCCGCATGGACTGCACCGGTAAACAAAGACAAACGCCCCATGTACAGCCCGAACGCCTATACATGAGTCTGGCAAATTAAAGCAGGCCAGACCGCAAACGGCCGAGGTTGTTGACCTGCTGCGCAAAAAAATGCGCCTGCTACTCCCTCAAAAGCTTCCAATACTATATCAAATACATACCCGCGTGTCAATGGGCAGACGGTGCGATTTGCCCGGTTTTGCGGATTTTGCGCGGCGGTCTTGAACAAGCGGGAATTTATGATATAATGATGAGAATAAGATATATCAGATTTTTGATGTAAGTGAGGTCGCGGCGATGGAGATCATCCGTTCGAGACAAAACGAGCTTATACGGCGCTTCCGCGCTCTCGGCGCGGACGGCGACCTCCGGCGGGAGCAGGGGGAGTTTATCGGCGCGGGACAGAAGCTGCTGGACGAGGCGCTGACGGCCGGCGCGGAGGTCACGATGGCGCTGGGGACGGAGAGCGTGTCCGGCTGCCCGTTCCGGCTCGTGACGCCGGAGCTGCTCGACTATGTGTCGCCTCTGAAAAATGCGCCGGGGCCGGTGTTTTCCGTGCGTATGCGCCAAACGGACGCGGTGAAGCCCGCGCGGGCGGTCGTGCTTGAAAACGTCCAGGATCCCGGCAACGTGGGAACGGTGCTGCGCACGGCGGATGCGCTCGGCGTGGAGCTTGTCGTGCTCTGCGGCGCGTGCGCCGACCATTGGAGTCCCAAGGCTGTCCGTGCGAGCATGGGCGCGGTGTTCCGTCAGAATGTCGTCCGCGCCGCGCCGTCCGGGCTGGACGAGGTGCTCGGCGGGCTGCCGCTCTATGGGGCGGCGCTGTCGCCGGAGGCGCGGGATATACGGACGCTGACCGGGCAAAATAGCGCCGTCGCCATCGGCAACGAGGGACGGGGGCTCACGGAGGAGCTGCTGGCGCACTGCGCCGGACAGGTCATCATCCCCATGCATCCCCAGGCGGAATCGCTCAACGCGGCCGTCGCCGCCGCGCTGTGTATGTGGGAGCTGGTGCGCTGATGGCAAGGACGAAGTATTGGGTGTGGCTGTCGAGCTTCAACATCGGCTCGGCGGTCAAGCGCCGTCTGCTGGATACGCTCGGCGACCCGGAGCGCATCTTCTTTGCGGACAGGGACGAGCTTTCCGCCGCACGGCTCTCGGAGCGGGAGCTTTCGCTGCTCAGCGATAAGAGCATGGAGCGCACGGCGCGGATCCTCGCCGACTGCGAGCGGCAAAATATCAGCGTCTTCACGCTGCAGGACGCGGATTACCCCGAGCGCCTGCGCCAGATACCCGACCCGCCGGCGGTGCTGTACGTCCGGGGGAAGCTTCCGCCGGTGGACGATATGGCCTGCATCGCCGTGGTCGGCACGCGCAAGACGACGCCCTACGGCGCGCGCATGGCGCGGCTTCTCGGCGGCCAGCTCGCCGCGGAGGGCGGCGTGGTCGTCTCCGGCTTTGCCGCGGGCGTGGACAGCGGGGCGATGGAGGGCGCGCTTTGTGCGGGCGGCACGGTCATCGGCGTGCTCGGCACGGCGGTGGACGAGGTATACCCCCGGAGCAGCCGCGAGCTTTTCGACCAGTGCGCCGTGACCGGCGCGATACTGAGCGAGTACCCGCCGCGTATGCGCACGATGCCGTGGAACTTCAAGGAGCGCAACCGTATTTTATCGGGGCTGTCGCTCGGCGTGGTCGTTGTGGAGGCGCCGGCGCGGAGCGGCTCGCTGGTGACGGCGGGGCACGCGCTGGAGCAGAACCGCGACGTGTTCGCCGTGCCCGGCAATGCGGACGCCGTGGCCTGTGCCGGGACGAACCGGCTGCTGCGGCAGGGGGCTGTGCCGGTCACGAGCGGAAGCGACGTGATGGAGCATTATCGCACGGATTTCGCCCCGACGGCGGCAAAGGAGCGACCCATACAATTAAAAAAAGAGATTGACAAGGGGCAGGACCTGCTTTATATTGACCTAGTAGAAAAAATCAGGGAGCTTGACGAGCCGCAGCGCAGCGTTGCGCTTGCCATCACAGAACCCGATATGCTCCCGGACGATATCACGGCCAAGACCGGCCTCCCTGCCCAGCGCGTCATGGCGGCGCTGACCCTGCTTGAGATCGCGGGCATCGTGCGGCAGGAGAACCGGCGGTATTCCTTGGCACACTTGGCACAGCGGAAAGGATAACAGCAGCATGGCAAAAAAGGACCTGGTGATCGTGGAGTCCCCGGCAAAGGCCAGAACGATCGAGAAATATCTTGGAAGCGACTATAAGGTCGTCGCCTCGATGGGACATCTGCGGGATCTGCCGAAGAACACCATGGGTGTCGATATTGAACACGGCTTTGAGCCGAACTACCAGCCCGTCAAGGGGCGCGAGACGGTCATCAGCGAGCTGAAAAAGGCCGCGAAGAGCGCCGGTACCGTCTATCTTGCGACCGACCCGGACCGCGAGGGTGAGGCGATCAGCTGGCATCTGAAGGAGCTTCTGGAGCTGCCGGACGACAAGGCGCGGCGCATAACCTTTAACGAAATAACCAAAAACGTCGTGCGCGACGGCGTCGCGCACCCGCGTGACATAGACCAGGATCTCGTGGACGCGCAGCAGGCGCGGCGTATCCTTGACCGCATCGTGGGCTATAAGCTCTCGCCGCTGCTGTGGCGCAAGGTGCGCAAGGGACTGTCCGCCGGACGCGTCCAGTCCGTGGCGACGCGCATGGTCATCGACCGCGAGCGGGAGATACGCGACTTCAAGCCGGAGGAATACTGGTACCTCAACGCCGAGCTTGAAAAGCAGGACGGCAGCCGCTTCACGGCGGCGTTCCATGGCGAGGGCGACAAGAAAAAGGAGCTCAAGAACGAGCAGGAGGTGGACAGCGTCGTCAAGGCGGTCGAGGGCAAGCCCTTTCATGTCCAGACCGTGAAGCACGGCTCCAAGCAGCGCAGTCCGTCCCCTCCGTTCATCACATCCACCCTGCAGCAGGAGGCCTCCCGCCGTCTCGGCATGACGCCGCGCCGCACCATGTCCATCGCGCAGCAGCTCTATGAGGGCGTGGACATCGAGGGCGAGGGCACCATCGGCCTCATCACCTATATGCGTACCGACTCGCTGCGTCTGTCCGAGGATGCGCTGGCCGCCGCCGCCGACTTCATCAAAAGCCACTACGGCGAGGACTACTACTACGGCAAGCCCCGCCGCTTCAAGACCGGCTCGAACGCGCAGGATGCGCACGAGGCCATCCGCCCCAGCATCCCCAGCCTCACGCCGGAGCAGGTGCGCAAGAGCCTCACGGGGGAGCAGTACCGCCTGTACCGCCTGATATGGGGGCGCTTCACGGCCTGCCAGATGGCGAACGCCGTCTATGACAACATCACCGTCAGCATCGAGTGCGAGGGCTATAGCTTCCGCGCCTCCCACTCCGCTATCAAATTCCCCGGCTATACCGCCGTCTATGAGGAAAACAAGGACGAGGAGGAAAACGGCGGGAAAAAGCCGCTGCCGGAGCTCGAGGAGGGCGAGAGTCTTGCCTGCCGCGAGCTCAAGCGCGAGCAGAACTTCACCTCGCCGCCCGCCCGCTATACGGAGGCGACGCTCATCCGCGCGCTGGAGGAAAAGGGCATCGGCCGCCCGTCCACTTATGCGCCGACCATCACGACCATCACGGCGCGCGAGTATGTCGTCAAGGAGGGAAAATACCTCCGTCCCACGCCGCTGGGCGAGACGGTCAACGGTCTCATGGAGGAGCGCTTCCCCGACATCGTGGACGTGAAATTCACCGCGAACATGGAGTCCGAGCTCGATAAGGTCGAGGAGGGCGAGCGCCCGTGGCGCGGCGTGCTGAGCGAGTTCTACGGCGGCTTCAGCGACTCACTGGACAAGGCCGAAAAGGCGCTGGAGGGCATCCATCTCAAGGTGCCGGACGAGGTATCGACCGAGGTCTGCCCCCTCTGCAAGCGCAACCTTGTCTATAAAAGCGGCCGCTTCGGGCGCTTTCTGGCCTGCCCGGGCTATCCTGAATGCTCGTTCACCATGCCCATCGTCGTGGAAATGCCGGGCAAGTGCCCGCGCTGCGGCGGGCGTATGCTCAAGCGCACGAGCCGCCGGGGCTATCCGTTCTATGCCTGTGAAAACAACAAGACCTGCGGCTTCATGACCTGGGACGTGCCGACCAAGGACGTATGCCCGGAGTGCGGCAAGACCATGTTCAAGCTCTCCGGCAAGGGACAGCGCAAGCCGTTCTGCATCAACGGGGAATGCCCCGCCTTCCTGCCGGAGGACAAGCGCGGCTATCGCCGCCGTGCCGCCAGGACGGATGAAAATGCGGAGGCGGCCGGCGAGCCGACCACCGGCGAGACGCCGGAGGAAAAGAAGCCCGCCGCCAGGAAAACGGCGGTGAAAACGACAGCTAAGAAGACAACGGCGGCCAAGAAAACAACGGCCAAAAAGACCACGACCGCGAAAAAGACCACGACGGCCAAGAAAACGACCACAACAAAAAAGACCACGACGGCCAAGAAAACGACCACAACAAAAAAGACCACGGCGAAGAAGACCGCCGGAACGGAGGAAGCATGACCCCGGATATCACCGTATGCGGCGCAGGGCTTGCCGGCTCCGAGGCCGCGTGGCAGCTTGCCGAGCGCGGACTGCACGTCCGTCTGATCGATGGGAAGCCATCGTATATGACCCCGGCGCACAGCTCGCCGCTGTTCTGCGAGCTCGTCTGCTCCAACTCTCTGCGCGGAGACGATCTCTCCAACGCGGTGGGGCTTCTGAAGGAGGAGCTGCGGCGGCTCGGCAGCCTTATCATGCGCTGTGCGGAGGCGCACCGCGTCCCCGCCGGGGGCGCGCTTGCGGTCGACCGCGAGGCGTTTTCCGCCGCCGTCACCGGGGCGCTGCGGGATCATCCGAATATCGAGATCGTCGAGCGGGAGCTGGATGCTATTCCGGACGGCGAGGTCATCGTGGCGACCGGCCCTCTGACGAGCGACGCGCTCGTTCCGGCTATCGCCGCCCGCTGCCCCGGAGATGATTTTCTCCATTTCTATGACGCGGCCGCTCCGCTCATCGCATTTGACTCCATCGACATGAGCAGGGCGTGGTTCGGCTCGCGCTACGGTAAGGGCGACGCAGACTATATCAACTGCCCCATGGAGGAGGCGGAGTACGCCGCCTTTGTCGACGCGCTGGCGCATGCACAGGAGGCGCACGTCCACGGCTTCGAGGACTCCGGTGTGTTCGAGGGCTGTATGCCCGTCGAGGTCATGGCGCGGCGCGGCTACGATACGCTGCGCTACGGGCCGCTCAAGCCCGTCGGCCTGCGCGACCCGGAGACGGGCAAAAGCAATTATGCGGTCGTCCAGCTCCGGCGCGACAACGCCGAGGGCACGGTGTATAACCTCGTCGGCTTCCAGACGCACCTGACCTTCCCTGAGCAGCGGCGCGTGTTCGGCATGATCCCGGCGCTTGCCGGGGCGGAGTTTTTGCGCTACGGGAAAATGCACCGCAACACCTTCCTCAAATCGCCCGGCCTGCTCGACCGCTACTACCGGCTTATTTCCGAGCCGCGCATCGCCTTTGCCGGGCAGATGACGGGCGTGGAGGGCTATGTCGAGTCCTGCGCCAGCGGCCTGCTCGCCGCGGTGGAGGCGGCCCGCCGTATACAGGGGCGCGAGCCCATCGACTTCCCGCGCACTACGGGCATCGGCGCGCTGGCGCTGTACATACAGAACGGCTCCGTGTCCGGCGAGTTCCAGCCGATGAACGTCAACTTCGGCATTATCGAGGGACTGGAGGAGCGCATACGGAACAAGCGCGAGAAAAATCTCGCCATTGCGCGGCGCTCGCTGGAATTTATCGACGCCGTGACGGAAAGGGAGGACTGGCTTTGAAGATCATCATCGACGCAATGGGCGGCGACAACGCGCCGCAGGCCATCGTACAGGGTGCGGTGGACGCCCAGCGCGAGTTCGACGTGGACATCGTGCTGGTGGGACAGCCGGAGGCGGTGCAGCGCTGCCTCGCCGGCTGCGGCGCGGCCGACAATACACACATAACGATTCATCCGGCCAGCGAGGTCGTCACCATGAGTGACGACCCGAGCACCGCCACCCGCCGCAAGAAGGACGCCTCCATGACCGTGGCGCTGGATCTGCTGCGGGACGGGGAGGGGGACGCGGTCGTCTCCGCCGGCTCGACCGGCGCGCTGCTGACCGGCGCGACGCTCATCGTCCGGCGCATCCGCGGCATACGCCGTGCAGCGCTTGCGCCCGTGCTGCCAAACGGCGGCGCGGGAGTCATGCTCATCGACTGCGGCGCGAACGTCGAGTGCACGCCGGAGTATCTGCTCCAATTCGCCTACATGGGTTCGTTCTATGCCGAGCGCATACTGGGCGTGAGCCGCCCCCGCGTGGCGCTGCTGAACGTTGGCGCGGAGGATGAGAAGGGCGACGAGCTGCGCCGGCAGACCAACGCCCAGCTCCGCATGGCGGCGGAGGCCGGACGCCTCAACTTCATCGGCAACCGCGAGGGCAGCGACCTGCTGCGCGGCGAGGTCGACGTCATGGTGGCGGACGGCTTTGCCGGCAACGTCATGCTCAAGACCGTGGAGGGCGCGGCCAAATTCATGTTCGGCAGTATGCGGGACATCTTTTATAAAAGCCTCAAAAACAAGCTCGCGGCGGCGGTCATCAAGAAAGACCTCTATGCCTTCAAGAGCACGATGGATGTCAACGAGATCGGCGGCACGGCGCTGCTCGGCATCTCGCGCCCCGTCGTCAAGGCGCACGGCTCGTCCGATGCCCGCGCCATACGAAGCGCTGTCCGCCAGGCCATCGCCTTTGCCGAGGCCGGCGTTATACAAGCGATAGAAGAAAACATCGATTCCATGAAAATCACTGCGGAATAAGGAGAGCAAAACAAATGGTTTACGAAAAAATCGTTGAGAAGATCTGCACCCAGTTCGGCCTTGAGCCCGACAACATCAGCGAGGCGACCTCCTTTGTGGACGACCTCGGCGCCGACAGTCTCGACGTGGTCGAGCTCACCATCGAGATGGAGGAGGAGTTCGGCATGGGCGAGGTGCCCGAGGAGGAGCTGAAGAAGCTGCGCACGGTGGGCGACCTCGTGGAGTACGTCAAGGCGCACAGCGACGTGTGATGGACGCGCTGGAACAAAAGCTCGGCTACCGCTTCCGGGATCGAAGCCTGCTCGAGACGGCGCTGACCCACTCGTCGTACGCCAACGAGCATCCGCCGCAGCACTCCAACGAGCGCCTTGAATTTCTGGGCGACGCGGTGCTCGGCTTCTATACGGCACAGACCATCTTTTCGACCCGCCCGGATATGCCGGAGGGGGAGATGAGCCGCCTGCGCGCGGAGCTTGTCTGTGAGGCGAGCCTGCATCAGGTCGCGCTCTCGCTCGGCCTGTCCAGCTACCTGCGCCTCGGCCGTGCCGAGGAGGGCAACGCCGGACGCGGCCGCCCGTCCATTCTGGCGGACGCGGTGGAGGCCATCATCGCCGCCATCTTCACCGACGGCGGCCTCGAATGCGCCGAGCGCTTCATCTATGAGCAGATACTCTCCGACGGGCTTGAGGGACGCCGCTTCGTGCACGAGGACTATAAGACCATGCTCCAGGAGCTGCTCCAGCAAAACGGCGGCGCGGCGCCGGGCTATGAGATCATCGGCGAGTCCGGCCCCGACCACAACAAGACCTTCAAGGCGCGGGTCAATTTCCCGCAGGGTCATGCCGACGGCGTCGGCAAATCCAAGAAGGAGGCCGAGCGCGCCGCGGCCAGAGCCGCCTGGGAGCGGCTCAAGGGCTGATGGCGCGGCGGAGCATCATCCCCCTGTTCGTACCGCATTTGGGCTGCCCGATGCAATGCGTATTCTGCGACCAGAAGCGCATTTCCGGCAGCCCTTTGCCTGCCCGTGCCGCCGATGTGTGCGCGGCGCTGGATGCGGCGGCGGCCAAGGGGATAAGGGGGGCGCAGCTCGCGTTTTACGGCGGGAGCTTCACCGCTGTGCCGGAGACGCTGCAGAATGCGCTGCTGGACGCGGCGCAGCCCTATATCCAAAGCGGCGTCATCGATTCCATACGCCTCTCCACAAGGCCGGACGCCGTGGATGTGGAGACGCTGTCGCGCCTACGGCGCTGTCATGTCGAGACCGTGGAGCTTGGGAGCCAGTCGATGGACGACGGGGTGCTCGAGGCCTCCGGGCGCGGCCACAGCGCGGCGGATACCGTCCGTGCGGCGGCGCTCGTCCGCGCGGCGGGACTGCGGCTCGTGCTGCAGATGATGACCGGCCTGCCCGGCTCGTCGGACGAAAAGGACATCGAGACGGCGCGGCGCATCGCGGCGCTTTCGCCGGACGCCGTGCGCATCTATCCGACGGTCATCGTCCGGGACACACCATTATATAATATGTGGCGCGAGGGTCGCTATCGTGAGCATACGGTCGCGGACGCCGTGCGCGTCTGCGCGGATATTCTGCCGGTCTTCGAGGCGGCGGATATCCCGGTGATACGGCTGGGACTCAACCCGACGGAGGAGCTCTCCGGGGGGCAGGCCGCCGGCGGCGCGTATCATCCCGCGCTGGGCGAGCTTGTGCGCTCGGAGCGTATGCGGCGGGAGGCGATGGCGCTGCTGCATGACGTGCCGCCGGGCGCGTCGGTGACGCTCGGCGTATCGCCCCGGCGCGTCTCCGCCATGACAGGCCAGCACCGCGCCAACATAGAAGCCATCCGCCGTGATCAGTCCCTCCGCAGCCTGCGCATAAAGCCCTGCCCCGAAGCGGGCGGCAGGATCGTGCTGCTGGAGAGCGTCATGCATACGACGGTGCCGCGCACGTCCGTGCAAGGTATTTTGACGGCGGCGGGGGCTGCGGAGGGGGCGGATTCTTAAAAATTCCTGAATCCAGCAAACAGCACCTGATTTTTTTCGCGGGGTATGGTAGCATAGGAGCAAACAGGGTCGTGGTATGCGGATCGTGCGCAATGTTTCGTTGCGCCGCAGAATAAATAGGAGGCTTTTGTTATGATGAATTCATCAAAAACCAAGAGGATCGGAAGCTGGCTTCTGACGCTGGTTCTGCTGGCGGCGCTGTTCAGCGTCCTCGGCGTCAGCGCGCTCGCGGACGAGACGCCGGGGGTCACGGTGTCCATTGACAATGTGAAAAAAGAAAATGACACCGTAACGGCGGATGTTGTGGTCGGAGCGGCCAGTGAAGGTATCGCAGGCGGGCAAATATACATTGATGTCCCAGCTGGTTTGGAGTTGACGGGAATCTCTATCAGGAATGATATCGGTGAAAAAGGAGCGCTTGTCAAATCCAATAAAATCAATGGATTTATTGGCTTCGCTCTCGATTCTGACGAGGATCGTGTATATGCATGGGCCGGGGATGGCAAGCTGGCAACCTTGACTTTCGAAGTCAAGGATGATGCATACGGCAAACAGACTATCGGTATTAAACAGACTAGCGGTATTAAAGATAGCTATGGCAACGAAGCCAAAACCATGATGTGTTACCAGATTGGGGAAACGTCGAGTAGCCCGAAGGAATATGCCGTAACGACTAAGTCAGCGGTTTTAGAGCTTGACAGCCGTCTTGCCTTTAACGTAGGCGATATAGGCACGGCGCCCGCTGCAGTTACGGGGGCAACTGGCACCGACATAACCGAGAAGCCCGCGGCGGTCGAAGGATGGGATTTCAAGGGCTGGTATACAGACGAAAACTATACAACCGAGATTACGATTATGCCCGACGGCGATAACACTGCGTACGCCAAGTGGAAAAAGCAGACCTATACCATAACGCTGGACGCCGCTGGCGGCACCTTGGATAATGGCAAAGAGTCAGTCTCTGTGACCTATGGCAGTAAATATCCGGAGCTGCCGGTTCCCACGAGGGACGGCTTCAACTTTGCCGGTTGGTTCTGCGGTGAGTCTGGGGTCAAACAGGGAGAAGCTCTGGCTCAGAATGCTGACCACATGCTGACCGCGCATTGGGTGGAAAAGGGCGTTATCACGCTTAATGAGACGCCGCAGCGCTTTACCTACGGCGAAGAAAACATCGCCTTTGCGGTCAAGGCTGCGGGCACGAGTGAGATCCCGGAGGCAAGCACCTTTAAAGTCGAGTACAAGGTGGGCGGAGAATGGACAACAGAAGTCCCGCCCAATGCGGGCAGCTGTGATGTGAGGATCAGCCGCGAAAAGGATGATGACTGGAAGGCCTATGACAAGATCATCGAGGGCGGCCTTGTGATCGATAAGAAGGCGGTCGCGGCTCCTGAGAAGGATGATACGATCTTCACCTACGACGGCAGTGCGAAGACCTACACCGTCGCGAGCAGCACGCTCTACACCGTCAGCGGCAACACGCAGACCAACGCCGGTACATACAGCGTGAAGATCGAGCTTACGGACAAGACAAACTGTGTGTGGAAGACCTCCGGCAAGTCCGACGATCTCAGCTACAAATTTGTGATCGCCAAGGCGACGCAGACTGCGCCCACCGGCATCACGGCCACGGCCGAGACCATCTCCGGCAAGGCCGACGGCAAGCTGAACGGCCTCACCACCGCTATGGAATACAGCCTGGACGGCAAGACCTGGACAAAGGTGACCGGCACGAGCGCCGAGAAGCTTGCGGCCGGTGAATACCAGATCCGTCTCGCGGAGACGGACAACTGCGATGCCTCTCCTGTCACCAAGGTGACGGTCGAGGCCGGAGCGAAGCTCGTTGTCAGCTTCGACGCCAATGGCGGCACCATTGCGGCTGCGGATACGAAGCAGGAGCTTGGCTGGCAGGGCACGGTCACCGCGCCGAAGGTGACCAAGACCGGCTATGACCTTGCCGGCTGGTACAAGGACGGGACGCTCTGGGACTTCGCCAAGGATAAGGTCGAGAAAGACATGAAGCTGACTGCGGGATGGAAATATGCGCTCGCAGCCACGACCGACAAGTTCACCGTCGGCAATGCCTCGAACGGCCTCACCATCTCGGTCGCCAAGGGACTCCAGGATCTGAAGCTTACGAAGGCGAACCTCGACGCTGTCTATGTCGGCACTGACAAGCTGGATGCCGCCAACTATACGGTTGACGATTCCGAAGGCCTTGCCGTCACCCTCACGAAGGACTATCTGAACACCCTCAGGGTCGGCAAGTACGACATCCAGATCTTCCTCCAGAACAGCGATGATGCGACTCTTGACAGGGTCGCGATGAGGGATCTGATCGTCACGCTGACTGTGGAGGAGAAGCCCGCTGATACCGCGACACCCGCCCCGACGGCCACCGCGACCACAACAAAATCCCCGGTCAAGACCGGCGATTCCTCCAACGTGCTGCTCTGGTGCGTGCTCGTGATCGGCTGCGGCGCCGCTGTGACCGGCGTTGTCCTCTGGGACAGGAAGCGCCGCAACAACTGAATCCAATGAAAGCAAATCCCGCGTAAGTGGATCGAGAAGACAGGCGTTTCCCCATGAAACGCCTGTTTTTTCTCAAAAGAGCGAGGAAAATTATTGAATATAAGGAGAGCGTATTATGAAAAAAGGAATTCTTGTATGGCTGCTGGCGTTGGTGCTGGCGCTGGGACTGCTCCCGCTCTCCGGCATGGCGGCGGAGACGGCGGTGCTGTCGCTGCCGGTGGTGCAGGCGGAGGCGGGGGAAACGGTCGTGGCGGAGCTGACGCTGGAGAACAATCCGGGCATTGCCGCAGCGCAGATACGCATCGACTATGACGTGACCAAGCTGCGGCCGGTCGACTTCGTCCTTGACGAAGAGGTCTCGAAGCTGTTCATGATAAGCCTTGCCGACGCGGATGCGGGCAGCGTTATGCTCGTCACCCTGCAGGATGTCGACTATGACGGCGTGATCGCGCGGCTTGAGTTCAAGGCGCTTGCGCAGGGGGAGGCCGAGATCGGCTTCTCTGAGGCGTCGCTCTATAACTATGACTCGGTGGCGGTCGACTGCCGGACGGAAAGCGGCATGGTGGAGATCTCGGAGGGGACGGTCCCTGTGCCGGACACGGCCGGCTCGGAGACGAGCGGCACGGACAAGGCCGCTTCGGCGGCAGACGCCTCGGACACGGAGAAAGCCGGAACGCCGCAGAGCGATGCCGCCGCATCCGGCGCGGCCACGGCTGCCGCCAATGCGGACGATGAGCTGACGGCGAAGCGCTATGGCCAGCAGAGCGCGCAGGCAAATGATACGCACACGGAGGCGGAGACTGCTGAAGCAGAGGATACTGCCGGAGCGGATGCAGACGAGGCGTCGGATAAGCCGGCGGAAGCGTCGGAGAGCGCGCCGGAGACGGGGCGTGCTGTGCTTATTATTGCGGCCGTCGTGCTGCTCGCGGCGGTCATCGCCGGCGTCGTGCTCCTGCTGCGCCGCAAAAGGCACAAGGCGCGGCACTGACAAAAGCAAAGAGGGGGTCTCCGGGCGCGGAGACTCCCTTTGCCGTATATCGGGGGCGTGACGGCGGTTTAAAATCTTGAAAAGAGCGGAGCGGCGTGGTACAATGTAATGTAATTGTGCCAACGGGGGATGCCCCGGCGGCGAGTAAGAAGGCAGGGATGAGCGTCTGTACCTAAAGGCTCTTGAGATCCAGGGCTTCAAGTCCTTCCCGGAGAAGACGGTTCTGGAATTTGAAAAAAATATGACGATGATCGTCGGGCCGAACGGTTCCGGCAAGTCCAATATATCCGACGCTATCCTTTGGGTCATGGGTGAGCAGCGGGCGCGTTCGCTGCGCGGCAGCAAGATGGAGGACGTCATTTTCGGCGGCACGGAAAAGCGCGGGGCGCTTGGCTTTGCGCAGGTGTCGCTCATATTGGACAACTCCGCGCGAAGCTTTGCCGTCGATGCCGACGAGCTCGTCATCACGCGCCGCTACTACCGCTCCGGCGAGAGCGAGTACCGCATCAACCGCGAGAATGTCCGTCTGCGCGACATCAACGAGCTGCTCATGGACACCGGCCTCGGCCGCGACGGCTATTCCATCATCGGGCAGGGGCGCATTGCGGAGATCGTCTCCGCCAAATCGACCGACCGCCGCGAGATATTCGAGGAAGCGGCGGGCATCAGCCGCTACCGCTACCGCAAGGAGGAGGCCGAGCGAAAGCTCGCCGCCACGGATGAGAGCCTGCTTCGCGTGGGCGACAAGATCGAGGAGCTGGAGCTGCAGGTCGGCCCGCTCAAAAAGCAGTCGGAGACGGCCAAAAAATATCTCGCCCTGCGCGAGCAGCTCAAGGGCCTGGAGGTCTCGGCCTGGATGCTGTCGCTCGACCGGCTGGCGGAGCAGTCCGCCGGGGTGCGCGAGTCGCTGGAGCAGGCGCGGGACGAGCTCGGCAAGGCGCGGCAGGCGCTGGCCGACAGCTATGAGCTTGGCGAGAGCATATCGGAGAAAATGCGCGCCAAGGACGTGGAGGCTGAGGAGCTGCGCCGCCGCCTTTCCGAGGCGGAGGGCGAGCTTGCCGACAATGAGAGCGCGATGGCCGTGCTGCGGAGCCAGCGTCAGTCGAATCTCGACTCCGTGGAGCGTGTGCGCGGCGATATGGACGCGGACGGCGAGCGCATCGCCGCCGTGCAGAAGCAGATCGACGAGCTGAACGGCCGCATCGAGGCCATCGCCGGTGACGAGCGGGAGCTTGGCGCGGAGATCGCGTCGCTGTCCAACGTCGTGAACGGACACCGCATGAAAATGTCCGGGCGCGAAGGCCGCCTTGCGGCGCTGCGGGATGAGCTCACGAAGCTGACCGTGGACGGGCGGAGTATGCAGAGCCGTATCCATATGCTCACGGAGATGGAGAAGGACTACGAGGGCTATTCCCGCGCCGTCAAGACCGTCATGCGAGAATCGAAGCGCGGGACGCTTCCCGGCATACGCGGGCCGGTGGCGAATCTCGTGCGGAGCGACGACCGCTTTGCCCTCGCCATCGAGACGGCGCTGGGCTTTGCCGCGCAGAACATCGTGGTGGACACGCAGGAGGACGGCCGCGCTGCCATCGAATACCTCAAGCGGCAGGATGCCGGCCGTGCGACGTTTTTGCCCATCGGCGCCGTGCGCGGCACGGTGCTGGCACAGCCGCCGCGCGGGGAGCAGGGCTATCTCGGTCTTGCCAGCGAGCTTTGCCGCTACGACAGTGCCTATGCCGGGGTCTTTGCAAGCCTGTTGGGGCGCACCGTGGTCACGCAGAGCCTGGGCGACGCCGTGGCCATTGCGAGGAAATACGACAACCGCTTCCGCATCGTCTCGCTGGACGGCCAGATGATAAACGCCGGCGGCTCTATGACGGGCGGCTCGGCAGCCAAGGGCACGGGGACGCTGTCCCGCGCCAACGAGCTTGAGCGCCTGAAGAAGCAGAGCGCGGAGACGGAGGCGCGGCGGGAGGAAAAGGCCGCGGCGCTGGAAACGGCGGAGCGGGAGCTTGCTGCGGCGCGCTACGATATGGACACGGCGGGGGAGCAGCTTGCCTCGGTGCGGAGCAGAGCCGCGTCGCTGGGTGCGGAGCGGGAGGCGAAGAAGACCAGCGTGGGGCAGCTTGAGGCCGTCAAAAACGCCATGCTGGCGGGCGGCGGCGAGCGCCGCGCCCTCATCGAGAGCTATGAGCGCCGCAACGCGGAGATCGACGCGGAGCTTGAGAAAAAGACGGCGCGCGCCGGAACGCTGTCCGAGCGGGCGGAGGGCTATCGCAGCCGCATCCGCACCGTCACGGAACAGAAATTCCAGCTGGAGGCGCGGCGCACGGAGGCGGAGCGCGAGAACCAGCGCCGCAATGAGAGCATCGTGGAGCTTGAGCGCCTCGTCGCGTCCATCGAGCGCAAGACGCTTGCCGCCGAGATGGAGGAGCAGCAGCTTGTCGATAAGCTCTGGGAGAACTATGAGCTGACGCGCACGGCGGCGCAGGCGCTGCGCACCGAGCTTGCGAGCGTGACGGCGGCCAACCGCGAGATCGCCGCGCTGCGCCGGAGCATATCGGCGCTGGGAACGCCGAATCTGGGCGCGATCGACGAGTATGAGCGCGTGTCTGAGCGCTATGAATACCTCTCCGGCCAGCGGCAGGATATCGTCAAGGCCAAGACCGAGCTTCTCACCATCATCGGCGACATCACGCACGAGATGGAGCAGATATTCACGATGGAGTTTTCGCTCATCTCCGAGCGCTTCACCAAGACCTTTCTGGAGTTGTTCGGCGGAGGGCGCGCCAGCCTTCGTCTGGAGGATGAGAGCGACCCGCTCAACTGCGGCATCGACATCCGGGTGCAGCCGCCCGGCAAGGCGGTGTCGAGCATCAGCCTCCTGTCCGGCGGCGAGAAATCCTTTGTCGCCATTGCGCTGTACTTCTCCATCCTGCAGGTCAAGCCCACGCCGTTCTGCGTCATGGACGAGATCGAGGCGGCGCTGGATGAGGAAAACGTCTCGCGCTATGCGGAGTATATGCGCACGCTGTCCGATAAAACGCAGTTCATCGTCATCACCCACCGCCGCGGGACGATGGAGCAGGCCGACGTGCTCTTCGGCGTGACGATGCAGGAAAAGGGCGTCAGCCGCGTCATCGAGCTCGATCTGGCCGAGGCGCAGAAGACGGCGGAGAATTGATACATTAATATTATTGCACGATGGTTAAAAGCATCGCACGGACACGGCAGCGCCCCGGCTCCCTTGTGTAAAGGGGGGCTTTGGGTCGTGCAAAGTCTATTACATGGGAGTTAAGTGATATGGCACTGTTC
>CAVEQW010000053.1:0-10972 GCA_963618155.1 Alloprevotella sp. | reverse complement strand
CTGCGTCTTGCCCGCGTTCCAGTTCTGCACGGGGCGGTAGTAGCCGGTGATGCGGGAGTAGACCTCCGTCACGCCGCCGCACTCGGGGCAGACGTACTGCTCGCCGACAAGGTAGCCGTGGTTTTTGCAGACGGAATAGGTCGGGCTGATGGTGTAGTACGGGAGCTTGTAGTTCTCCGCGATCTTCCGCACCAGCGCCGCCGCCGCCTGCCAGTCGGGCAGCTTCTCGCCGAGGAAGGTGTGGAACACCGTGCCGGAGGTATATTTCGTCTGCAGCTCATCCTGCACATCCAGCGCCGTGAACACATCCTCCGTGTAGCCGACGGGCAGATGGGAGGAGTTGGTGTAGTACGGCGTGCCGCCCTCCTCGTTGGCGGTGATGATGTCGGGATATTTCGCCACATCGTGCTTGGCGAGACGATAGCTCGTCGACTCGGCGGGGGTCGCCTCGAGGTTGAAGAGGTCGCCGTACTGCTCCTGGTAGTCGCTCAGGCGCTCGCGCATATGGTCAAGCACCTCGCCCGTGAATTTCTGCGCGCGCTCGTCCGTCATGTCGCAGCGCAGCCACTTGGCATTGAGGCAGGCCTCGTTCATGCCGACAAGCCCGATGGTGGAGAAGTGGTTGGCAAAGCTGCCGAGATAGAACTTGGTGTAGGGGTAAAGCCCCGCATCGAGCAGCTTCGTGATGACGCGGCGCTTGATGTCAAGACTGCGCGCCGCCACGTCCATGAGGTGGTCGAGCCGCCGGTAGAAGTCCTTCTCGTCCGCGGCGAGATAAGCCATACGCGGCATATTGAGCGTCACGACGCCGATGGAGCCGGTGGACTCGCCGGAGCCGAAGAAGCCGCCGGATTTCTTGCGCAGCTCGCGCAGGTCAAGGCGCAGGCGGCAGCACATGGAGCGCACGTCGGACGGCTCCATATCGGAGTTGATATAGTTGGAGAAATAAGGCGTGCCGTATTTCGCGGTCATCTCGAAGAGCAGCTTATTGTTCTCCGTCTCCGACCAGTCGAAGTCGCGGGTGATGGAATAGGTCGGGATGGGGTACTGGAAGCCGCGTCCGTGCGCGTCGCCCTCGACCATGATCTCGATGAACGCCTTGTTCACCATGTCCATCTCGGCCTTGCAGTCGCCGTAGGTGAACTCACGCGGCTTGCCGCCGACGATGGCGGGCAGATCCTTGAGATCGGCCGGCACGGTCCAGTCGAGCGTGATGTTGGAGAACGGCGCCTGCGTGCCCCAGCGGCTCGGCGTGTTCACGCCGTAGACAAAGGACTGGATGCACTGTTTGACCTCCTTATAGGTCAAATTATCCGCCTTGACGAAGGGCGCAAGATAGGTGTCAAACGAGGAGAACGCCTGTGCGCCCGCCCATTCGTTCTGCATGATGCCGAGGAAGTTCACCATCTGGTTGCAGAGCGTGGAGAGGTGCGAGGCCGGCGAGGAATTGATCTTGCCAGGGATGCCGAGCCCCTGCTCGATGAGCTGGCGGAGGCTCCATCCGGCGCAGTAGCCGGTGAGCATGGACAGGTCGTGCAGGTGCAGATCGCAGTCACGGTGCGCCGAGGCGATCTCGTCGTCGTATATCTCGCTGAGCCAGTAGTTGGCCGTGATGACGCCGGAGTTCGACAGGATAAGCCCGCCCACGGAATAGGTGACGGTGGAGTTTTCCTTGACGCGCCAGTCCATCGCCCGCAGATAGGAATCCACGGTGTCCTTATAGTCGAGATAGGTGGAGTTGATATTGCGGAGCTTCTCGCGGTTGCGGCGATAGAGGATATACGCCTTGGCGACGTGCTCATAGCCGCCGCGGCTCAGCACGGACTCCACGCTGTCCTGGATGGCCTCGACCGAGATCAGGCCGTCGCTGATCTTCGGCTCAAAGTCCGCCGTGACCATGAGCGCCAGGAAATTGATGACGCTGGGGGTATAATTCGTCTCCGTGGCGTCGAAGGCCTTCGTGATCGCCGCCGAGATCTTCTCGATGTCAAACTCAACGATCTTTCCGTCTCTCTTGCTTACCTGATACATCTTTCTCTCTCCTTATTCAATGCCTCTCAGATATGTATGCGGTACATAGGCTCTCACCGTCTCCGCGAATGTCTCCATGCTTTCCTTGTCCCACGCGGCAAGCCCCGCGCCGCCCAGCAGCTCGCCGGAATCGATAAAGCCCTGCAGATAATAGGGCTCGTCCCCACGCAGCCACGCGCCGATGGCCTCAAAGTCCTCCCGCCGGTGCAGGGGCTTCACCACCGTCGTCCGGAATTCAAAGGGCAGCGCCCCGCCCATCAGGAATGCGGCGCTCTCCCGCACAGGGTTCAGGTCAAAGCCCGGAATGCCGACCGTCGCGGCGTATTTCTCCGGCGCGTTCTTGATGTCCATCGCCACGCGGTCGACCAGTCCCGCCTCCACAACAGCGCGCAGCCGCTCGGGAAACGCGCCGTTCGTGTCAAGCTTGATTTTATACCCAAGCTCCCGTATGCGGGCGAGGAAGTCCGCCGCATCGGGATGCAGCAGCGGCTCGCCGCCGGAAACGGCCACACCGTCCAGGATCCCGCGCCGCTTGCGCAGAAAGGCGAACAGCTCCTCCTCGTCCAGCGCCTCCGGCCTTGCCTCCGGCAGCACCAGCGAGGCGTTGTGGCAGAAAGGGCAGCGGAGATCGCAGCCGCCCGTGAACACCGTGCAGGCCACCTCCCCCGGAAAATCAAGGAGTGTAACCTTTTGTAACCCGTATATTTTCATTGTTTATACATCTTGTTCAAGCCTCGGTTTCCTCTGTGTGCATAGCACAATATATAGTATTCTCTCCGCTTTGTCAAGAGCTGCGTAAGATTTGTAACTATTTTATCTTTTTGAGACTGATTCCGAAAAATAAGAGGCGCCCGAAGGCGCCTCCGCATGGTCGAAAATGCCCTGTCCCGTCCGGCTCAGGTATTCTTGATGACGATCTGCTCGATCACATCTGCGGCGTGCTCGCAGAGGTCGCAGCAGTCCTCCAGCCCCTCATAGACAGCCTTGGCGCCGAGCAGGGTCTTCCCGTCCGCCTCGGAGGCGAACAGGGCATGGATGGCGTCGGTATACACGCCGTCGCCCTCGATCTCGATGTCGTTGACACGGACGAGCAGCGCGTGCAGCTTCTCCGGCTTCCTGAAGTTTTTCAGCTCCGCCGAAGCCTCATGCAGCGCCCTGACGCAGCGATTCACCACCCGCGAAAGCTCTGCCGTGCGCTCCGGTATCACGTCGATATGATACATATATACGTCGAGTATCACCTCATCCAGCGCGTCCGTGATGTCGTCGATGATCTGCACGAGCCGGAGAATGTCCTCCTGGTCGATGGGTGTGATGAACTCGGTGGACAGCTTTTTGAGGATGTCGTGGTGCACCTCGTCCGCCTGGTGCTCGATCTCGTGCATCTGGCTGCGGTAGCTGTCCACCTCCCCGGCGCGGAAACGGCAGAGTATGTCCTCCAACAGGTCGGAGGCTGCCACGCAATAGCCCGTCTGCTTCCGAATGAGCTCAAAATAATCGTTGTTTTTCTTCGCCATTTTTCCTTCTCCTTATGCGAAAATCCGCAGAAACAGTTTTGCCATCCCGAAGCCCAGCAGGCCGCAGCCGGGGAACGTGAACACCCAGGTCAGCACGAGCTCCCGCACGATGCTCCAGTTCACGTTGCTCATGCGCCGCGCCGCGCCGACGCCCATGATGGCGGTGGTTTTCGTATGCGTGGTGCTGACGGGGATGCCGGTCAGCGTGGACAGCAGCAGACAGAGCGTCGCGGCAAGGTCGGCCGCAAAGCCCTGATAGGGCTTGAGCTTCACCATGTCCATGCCCACGGATTTGATGATGCGGTAGCCGCCGATGGAGGTGCCGAGCCCCATCACCGCCGAGCACAGCGCCATCAGCCACAGGGGGACAGTAAAGCTTGCTGCGTCAGCCTGCCCTCCGGCAAAGGCCGCGCCGAGCAGGAAGATCGCCATGAACTTCTGGCCGTCCTGCGCACCGTGCATGAACGCCATGGCCGCACCGCCCGCCACCTGCGCCTTGGAAAAGAAGCGCCCCGCCCTCAGGCGGTTCTGATGCCGGAAGCACAGCACCGTCAGCCGCGAGGACGCAAAGCCCAGCCCGAAGCCCAGCAGCGTGGACAGCACGATGCCATATATGACCTTGATCCACTCCGCGCCGTTGATGCCGGCGAAGCTGTTCTGGATGGCGACAGCCGCGCCGGAAATGCCGGCGATGAGGGCGTGGCTCTCGCTCGTGGGGATACCGAAATACCAGGCAGCGGTCGCCCATATCACGATGGCGGCCATGGCCGCGCAGAGGGCGATGAGCGCCTCATGGGAGTCGCCGCCGAAGTCCACCATATTGTATATGGTAAAGGCAACGGAGGAATTGATGGCGGTCATGACGAGGACGCCGAGGAAGTTGAACACCGCCGCCATGACGATGGCCTTGCGCGCCTCGATGGCGCGGGTGGAAACGCAGGTGGCGATGGCGTTCGGCGCATCCGTCCAGCCATTGACCAGAATAACGCCCAGCGTCAGAACAGTGGACACCAGCAGCATGGGGTTGTGCAGCACCTGCGTCAGAAATTCAAGCAGCTCCATAGCAAAATCAAATATCCTTTGTTTTATATGAGGACAGCAGAAGGACACCCCGTTCCGCAAGGGAATGGGGTGTCCCGGAGAAAAATCAATAGTAGAAAAGCTCGCGGGCAGCGGCGTCGAGCGCGTCGCGGTCGTCGGGGTGGGCGATGGAGATGAGCGCCTTGGCTCTCTCACGCACGTCCATGCCGCGCAGATTCACGCAGCCGTACTCGGTGACGACGTACTGGACGTAGTTGCGCTGGTGGGTGACGATAGCGCCCGGCGTGAGCTGCGCCTTGATCTTGGGCAGACCCTTGTTGGTGCGGCTCGTAAAGGCCATGATGCCCTTGCCGTGCTCGGCGTAGTAGGTGCCGAGGGTGAAGCAGAAGCCGCCGCCGGAACCGGAGTACTGCACGGGGCCGATGGACTCCGCCGCGATCTGGCCGGTGAGGTCGATCTCCACAAGCGTGTTGATGGAGACCATGTGATCCTGACGCGCGATGTTGAACGGATTCACGACCTCGGGGCCGGGCTTCATGACGCACTTGGGATTGTTGTGCAGGTACTGATAGAGCTCATGCGTGCCGTCGGCAAACACACCGACGTGCAGCTCCTTATCGAAGACCTTGTTCTTGCCGGTGATGACGCCCTTTTCGATAAGGCCGGCCATGGAGGTGGTGAACTGCTCGGTATGCAGACCGAGGTCGTTTTTGTCCACAAGATAGCGGCCGACGGTATCGGGGATGCCGCCGATGCCCATCTGGATGGTGTCGCCGTCCTCGATCAGACCGGCGACGGTCTTGCCGATACGGTCCTCAAGCTCGGTCGTCTGGATGCCGCCGATGCAGTACTCGGGGGTGTTGACCTCATACAGCAGGGTGACGGCCTCGACGGGGATGGCCACGGAGCCATTCATGTAGGTCAGGTTGGGGTTGACCTCGACGATGATCTTCTTGTGCTGCTCGATGGCATCGCGCACGGCGTAATACTCGATGGTCTGGTTCATGCCGATGTACATATTGCCATGCTCGTCCATGGGGGACACCTGCGCCGTGAAGATGTTGCAGGGGCGGTGCATATTGACGGAGCGGTAGTAGTTGGGCAGGTCAACGGGAATGAACATCGCATTGCGCAGCTTGTGCGCCTTGCGGTAGCTCGGGCCGTAGAAATAGTTGGCGCAGTTGATGTGGCCGTCCATGCCCGGGGTGACGAGGAAGGGATACTCACCGATGCGGCTCTTGTACACGATCACGTTCTCCACACGCGGAGCGATCTCGTGCAGGCGGCCGAAGAGGGTGGTCGGCTCGTTGTAGTTGTTCGAGCACCAGATGACGTCGCCGGACTGGATAAGATCCAGCGCCTGATCCACCGTACCCTTCTTGGATTCATAGATCTTTTTGTAGTCTTCGTAGGTCAAAGCCATGGTCTACTCTCCTCTATATTCTAATTTATTTGATTCCTTTGATTAGTCGGCTAACACCCGACTTTTTCATTATAGCAAAGCGCCCGCGATTTGCAAGCCCCATCCGCAGCAAAGCCGCAAATTCCTCACCGGGATCCTCGGGTTTTCAGTCAAGGCCGTCCGCCGTGATGCGGCGGCACTCGAGATACCAGCGCTTGTCGAGCGTCTCGCCCACGGAAAAGCTCTTTTTCGGATAATTCCCGAAGCGCCGGATGTGCGAAAACAACTCCGCCTTGGGCAGCGTCGGCAGCAGCAGCGCCGCGCCGCCGGGTCTTGCGGCCATCTCCCGCGACTCGGCCTCGCCGTGGATATAGTCGACGCGCCCGCCGTGCGCCGCGATATAGTCGCGGCAGAAGCCGTCCGCCCATGCGACAAGCTCGCCGGTGTCGCCGCCGGACAGCTCGCGGACAAAGCCGCCCTCGTCCGTGTCAAACAGGACGCGGTGGATGGGGTAGAACTCCACGGCCTCATCCCGCAGATTCTCCACCTCCGCGAGCGCCCAGCGCGCCGGGTGATCCATGGGCGCACCCGCCGCCTTCAGCTCCTCCCAGCGGTTCTTGGCGGCAGCAAGGCTGTGGTTGCCGTCCCCCATGGCAAAGGCGAGGTCGTCCGGCAGCGCGTCAAACGCCGCACTCAAGGTCGCCGCCGCCGCGCCGGTTATGCGCCAGCCGCGTATATGCCCGCCGCCGCCGTAGAGCGCAAAGTCGTACAAAAGCTCGCCCTTTTCCGCGCTGCCGAGCACAGTATCCGCCTCGTCGTCGATGAACAAAACGATATGCGGCATTTCCAGCTCGCTGCGCCGCCGCAGCTCCACCCGCGTGGGCAGACGCTCCGGCACGGTGGCCTCCGTCGAGCGCACCGGGCTCTCCGAGCCGCTCGTCCAGTCATAGGCCTCCAGGTCGAGCTTCCCCACCAAACCGCGTCTCAGCTTTCCATTCGGGAGCGTCCGCTCCACATATACATAAGAATCCGGGACGGTTTCAAATACATCCCCCACCGCGTACTCATGCATGGCGCGGCACATGGCCTCCTTGCGCTCCGCCACATCCGGCGCGTTCAGATACGCCTCCGGCAGCATGAGCCGCAGCGCCGAGGGCGCGTCGCCCACAAAGGCGTCGAGCGCCGCCCAATATTCCGGCTGGGAGGAAAACTGGTCGCAGGCCACGACCGCCCACTTCTCCATCTCCGTCCCCCGCCTCGGCAGCAGAATATCCGCCGGTGTAAATATATTTTTCATGTCCTGTTGCTCCTTGTCATCGTTCTCTGTTATCGTTCTCTGCCATATAAAATCGCACGGACGCGGCAGCGCCCCGGCTCTCTTGCGTAAAGGGAGGCTTTGGCTGGTGGCTGACCACGGACAATTTTACACGACCGCGCATAAGATGGCAAGAGGTGATTCCATGCAATTTGACTTACAGGACAGCGACCCGCGCTTTCCGGCGCTTCGGGCGCTGCTGGCCGCCGACGGCCACACGCTCGGTGCGGGCGGCATCCCGATCGCGCCGCCGCGAGCTGGGCGCGGTCTTCCCTACTACCGCAACGAAAGCTACGCCGTGCGCAACGCCGCGCTCACTGCGGAGGCCGCCGTCTTGCTCCTCATGCAGCAGAGCGACAGCGCGCTCATGGCCATGGATGTCCTGCTCGTCGGCTATGGCCGTATCGGGCGGGCGCTCGCCCGCCGTCTGACCGCGCTCGGCGCTCATGTCATCGCGGCGGCAAGGAGGCCGGAGAGCCGCGCGCTGGCAACGTGCGAGGGCTGCCGAGCAGTTGACATAACATCGCTCGGCGGGACATACGACGCCGTCGTCAACACCGTGCCCGTCCCGCTGCTGCGCGGCGACTTCGGCGGGGCGCTCTGCCTCGACCTCGCCAGCGCCCCCGGCGGCTGGGTCGATGAAACGCCGGTGCAGAAGGCGCCCGGCCTGCCCGGACGCTACGCCCCCAAGCTGGCCGCGCAGATCGTGCGCGACGCGATCTATGAAACCATCAAGGAGGAAAATTTATGGAGAAATTAAAGCTCGGCCTCGCGCTCACCGGCTCCTACTGCTCGTTTTCCAAGCTGTTCGGCGTACTCGACGCGCTGTGTGAGGCGTTCGACGTCGTACCCATTTTGTCGGAAAACGCCTGCCGTGACAGCCGCTTCGGCGCGGCGGAGGACTGGCGGCGCGCTCTCGAGGCGGCCTGCGGCCGGACGGCGGTGGACTCCATCGCCGCGGCAGAGCCGCTCGGCCCAAGCGGTGCGCTGGACGTTCTGCTCATCGCGCCCTGCACGGGCAACACGCTGGCGAAGCTGGCACACGCCGTCACGGACAGCGCCGTGACGATGGCCGCCAAGGGGCACCTGCGCAACGAGAAGCCGCTCGTCCTCGGTATCTCCACGAACGACGGGCTTGGCGCGAGCGCGGAAAACATCGGCCGCCTGCTCGCCCGCCGCCATGTCTACTTCGTCCCCTTCGGCCAGGACGACCCCGCCGCCAAGCCCCGTTCCCTCAGCCTCGACTATCAAAAGATCATCCCCGCCATCCGCGCCGCCGCCATGAGCACCCAGCTCCAACCCATCCTCACCGCGCTGTCGTAAGACGCGCACGCCTGTAAAAACATAAAGCACCAAAAAATAACACGGAGCGGGGCGCAGACCCCGCCCCCTTTGGATTGCAGGAAAATAAAAAATCCGGCACAAACTACAACACAAACACAAGCAGCAGCCAAGACCACCGCCTCAACACTGCCGTCCCTCGCTGTATTCGTACACCCAATGCCCGTTTTTTTGAGATTTAACCAGCTTGCCCGACGCAACCAGCCCCGAAAGCAGCCGGTTGGCCGTTGCCGAGGATACGCCGCACAGCGCCCGCACATCGGCATTCATGACGTACTCATGCGTCCGCAGGAAACGCTCAATTTTCTGCCAGCGGAGCGCCGTCTTGTCCGGCTTTTCATCGCTCATTCCATCACTCGTTCTGATGGCATCTATGAGCGATGCTTTGATGGCGGAAAGCATAAACTCGATGAACGCGGTGGACTCGCCGGCGCTGTTGCTCGCATTGATGGCGGCTGTTTCATAAGAACCTCGCAGTATAGTTTTATTGTTCTGTATTATAACACCCATCCCTCATTCCATCAATCATTCCATCGCTCAAAAGCACGATCGGGCAAAGAAAAAGGCTCAGGCCGTGGCCTGAGCTTTTTCTATAGGGAATGAGGACAAAATGAAAAAGATGAAATCGTCTCTTGCGATTCTTATAGTAAACCGAAGATGTTACAGAAAAAAGAGCGATATTATTTCAAAAGTATTAAATCGCATCAATTTTGCCGGAAATCACGCAGAACGAGGCCGGGATTTTTCTCCAAAGCCCAGCGGATGGCCCATTCGCCGCCGAAGAGGAGCAGGTCGTTGTCGCGGAAATCCTTGACCCAGACCGTGTCGGTGGCAAGGTTGAGCGCGGCGGGATCGGTCTCCGAGTCGATCCAGCGCACGAGCTGATACGGCAGCGAGCGCCGCCGCACATCCACGCCGTACTCGGTCTTCAGCCGGTATTCGAGCACCTCGAACTGCAGCACGCCGACGACGCCGACGATGACCTCCTCCAATCCGCTGTGCGGCGCGTGGAAGATCTGGATGGCGCCCTCCTGCGCGATCTGCATAATGCCCTTTTCAAACTGCTTGCGCTTCATGGTGTCGACACGCTCGACCGAGGCGAATATCTCCGGCGCAAAGGTGGGTATACCCTCAAAGCACACGCGGCGCGCCTTGTCGCATACCGTGTCGCCGATGGAGAACACGCCGGGATCGAAGATGCCGATGATGTCCCCGGCATAGGCCTCGTCGATGATCTGACGCTCCTGCGCCATCATCTGCTGGGGCTGCGCAAGGCGGATGGTCTTGCCGGACTGGACGTGGAAATATTCCGTGTCGCGCTCGAAGCGGCCGGAGCATATGCGCAGGAATGCGATACGGTCGCGGTGCGCCTTGTTCATGTTGGCCTGGATCTTGAACACGAAGGCAGAGAAGTGGTCGTCGGTCGGCTCGACAAGACCGTCCGCCGTCTGCCGGGGCAGCGGCGAGGTCGTCAGCTCGAGGAAGTGGCGCAGGAAATACTCCACGCCGAAGTTGGTGAGCGCCGAGCCGAAGAACACGGGACTGAGCGCCCCGCGCCGCACCGCGTCCAGATCGAAGTCATAGCCCGCGCCGTCCAGCAGCTCGATATCCGCCTGCAGCGTCTTGCGGAATTTCTCGCCGATCAGCGCATCGAGTCCCTCCACATCGTCGAGCGAGCACTCCGTGGCGCGGATGGCGCGCGAGCCGGCGTGCGCCTCGCCGAAGGCGAGCAGCTCCCGCCCCTGCCGGTCGTACACGCCCTTGAAGTCCACGCCGCAGCCGATGGGCCAGTTCATCGGATAGGTGCCGATGCCGAACTCCGTCTCCAGCTGCTCCATGAGTTCATAGGGGCTGCGCGCCTCGCGGTCGAGCTTGTTGATGAAGGTGAAGATGGGGATGTGCCGCATGGCGCATATCTTGAAGAGCTTGCGCGTCTGCGGCTCGATGCCCTTCGCCGCGTCGATGACCATGACGGCGCTGTCCGCCGCCATGAGCGTGCGGTAGGTGTCCTCGGAGAAGTCCTGGTGTCCCGGAGTGTCCAGGATGTTGATGCAGTAGCCATCGTATTCAAACTGCATGACGGAGCTGGTGATGGAGATGCCGCGCTGCTTTTCAAGCTCCATCCAGTCGCTCGTGGCGTGGCGGGCGGAGGCCTTGCCCTTGACCGCCCCCGCGAGCTGTATCGCGCCGCCGTACAGCAGCAGCTTTTCGGTCAGCGTCGTCTTGCCCGCATCCGGGTGAGAGATGATGGCAAACGTCCGCCGCCGCCGTATCTGTTTTTCAAGTTCAGTCATATCATTACCGTCCAAGCGTTGAAGTTTACAC
>CAVEQW010000052.1:0-6783 GCA_963618155.1 Alloprevotella sp. | reverse complement strand
ATGTACTCGGCCATCTTGGGGTTCCAGCGGCGGGTCTGGTGACCGAAGTGGACACCTGCCTCCAAAAGCTGTTTCATGGATACTACTGCCATTACGTTTTTCCTCCTTATTTAATCCGTTTTTACCCTCCGGATGCATCGTCCTTGCGACCAGCACTTTCCGAAAAAAATGCACAGGGTCGTGCGTCCGCATCCGTGCGTAATTGGCAAGCCTTATGATTATAGCAAAGAGTCCGCCTCATTTCAAGTCCTTTTTCTCAAAAAATCCTCACAGCCACGGCCTTTTCGGGCGCTTTCCGCGCCGTATCCCGTGCTCGCCCTCGACCAGTATGATGTCCTGTCCCACGCGGCTGATACACTCCCACGGCAAAACATAGTCGTCCTCGCGCCCGAACAGCCCCAGAAAGCGGCTCGGCCCCGGCACGATGAGCGCCGTGATGCGTCCCTCCGGCGACTGAAACTCCGCGTCGCAGACATAGCCGAGGCGCGTGCCCGTGCGCACGTTGATGACCTCCTTATAGCGGAAGTCGGAGAACCTTCCCAACATATACATCCCTCCGGCCAAGTATATGCGCTCCCTGTCGATCGAATGCAGATTTATCGTTTTTCGATAAAATTTTCTTGACTTTCGTGATGCCCCGTGCTATCGTCCGGGGTGAAGGGAAGTGTTTTTATGAAGCAAAAGGAGCTGTCCCGCTGGCTGCGCGTCGTCGTGGCCGTCGGCTGGGTCGTCTGTGCGCTGCTCGCCTTTGTGATCGGGCCGCTGCTGGCGGCGGAAGCTGTTCTTGTCGAGCCGCGCTTCGCGTGGCTCAGGTGGCCGTGTCTCGCTGCGCTCTGGCTCGGCACCGGCATCGTCGCCGCGGCGCTCGGCTTCGCATGGAAAATTTTCGCGGAGATCGGACGTGACAACAGCTTCTGCATGGAAAACGCCCGGCGTCTGCGCGTCATCAGCATACTCGCGCTCTCGGACACGCTGCTCTGCGTCGTTGTCATGCTGGCGCTGCTGTTCGTCCGCGCGCTGGTGCCAGGGATGCTTCTGCTCATGCTGCTGCTCGCCGCCGTCGGCGCGGGCATTGCCGTGGCTGCCGCCGCGCTAAGCCATCTTACGGTCAAGGCGGCGCAGCTGCAGGATGAGAACGACCTGACGATATGAGGGACGCGCCATGATAATCGTGAATCTTGATGTGATGCTGGCGCGGCGGAAGATGAGCCTTACGGAGCTGTCGGAGCGCGTGGGGCTCACGATGGCGAATCTCTCCGTCCTCAAAACCGGAAAGGCGAAGGCCGTCCGCTTCTCCACGCTGGACGCGATATGCCGCGCGCTCGACTGCCAGCCGGGCGACATACTCGAATACACGGAGGACTGACATGGACGAAAAAGTTTTGCCCGAAAACGGGCGGGAAACGCCGCCGCCCGGCTGGCGCGATATCGCCGCACCGCTGGCCGCGCTCGTTCTGGCGGCGCTGTGGTTCTCGGTGTTCGGCCTCGACCGGCTGCTTACATACAACTATATGCCCGGCGTGGGCGTGACCGCCATTGTGTTCTTGCATTTTGCGGCGGTGCTGCTGCTCCGGCGTCATGACGCGCCGCCCGACCGCGCCGGACTGTGGCTGATGGCGGCGGCGCTGACTCTCGCCGTCTGCGTGGGGCTCTACGCCGCGTGGCTCACGGCGCTCATCAACTGTGCGCTGCTATTCTGCGTCTCCGCCGCCGCGACCTTCCGCCTTAGCGGACACAGCCGCCTCCCGTGGGACAGCGGCCGCGCCATCTGTGAGACGGCCTCGCTCACCGCACGGGCGCTGACGCGCTATCTCGGCCGCGTGTTCAAGGCCATCGGCCTCGCCGCAGGGCGGCGCGATGGGCAGGGTGGCGGGCTGCTGCTCGGTATTCTGCTTGCCGTTCCGCTGCTCGCGCTGGTGCTCGTGCTGCTGTCCTCGGCGGATGCGGTGTTCGGCGGGCTTTTCACCGGACTGTTCGACGCGGTCAAGCGGCTCGATTTCTCGCTCTGGCACATTCTGCGGGTGCTGCTGCTCGCGCTGTTTCTTTCCTCGGCGCTGTTCTTCCTCGGGCAGGCGCCGGAGGCGCAGCCAACGCATGAGCGCGCGGCAAAGGCGCCGAACGCGCTGCCCTTCCTCGTCGCCGTTCTTCTGCTGGACGGCGTGTATCTCGTGTTCATCGTGATCCAGATCGCCTATCTTTTCGGCGGCGCGGAGTCGGCGGCCATGGCGGGCGGCTGGGCTGAGTACGCCCGCTCCGGCTTCTTCCAGCTCGTCGCCGTCGCCGCCATCAACCTGCTGCTCTGCCTCATAAGCTCCGGCGGCGGGCGGCTTTCCGCCAAGGGCGGACGGGCGCTTTTCCGGGGCGACGCGCTTCTGCTTGCGGCCAGCGCCGTCATTCTCGCCTCCGCCGCGTGGCGCATGGGGCTTTACATCCGCGCCTTCGGCCTGTCGCTGCTGCGGCTCATGACGCTTTGGGTCATGCTGTTCATCGCCGTGCTGCTCGTGACGGCCGCCGTGCGGCTGCTGCGCCCGTCCACACGCTTTGGGCGCGTCTTCATCGGCTTCGGTCTCGCCGCATGGTGCCTGTTCTGTCTCGCAGATCCCGCCGGGCTGGTCGCCGGGTGGAACGTCCGCGCCTATGAAAGCGGGCGGCTTTCCGAGCTGGACAGTGCCTATCTGGAGGAGCTTTATCCCGACGCCCGTGCGGCTCGCGACGATACGGATGCAGACGCGTGGCCGGTATGGAGCCATCCCGCGCCGAGCCTCGCCGAATGGCATATCAGCTTTCTTTTTGACAAAGCCCAGTAAGCGTGGTACGATGGCGGGCGCATGAATGGATCTAGGAGGCTTTCCATGTCCCGTATCGTTATCGCTCTCGGCGGCAACGCCCTTGGCCGCACCCCGCAGGAGCAGCTTACGCTCGTCCGTCAGACAGCGAAGCCGCTCGCCTCGCTGCTCGCCGCCGGACACCAGCTCGTCATCACCCATGGCAACGGCCCGCAGGTCGGCATGATCGGTCTCGGCCTCGCCGCCGCTGCCGAGGCCGGCATCATCCCGGAGGCAATGCCGCTGCCCGAATGCGGCGCGATGAGCCAGGGCTATATCGGCTACCACCTGCAGAACGCCCTGCGCAGCGAGCTGCGCGCACGCGGGCTCGAGCGGGAGGTCGCCACGCTCGTGACACAGGTGCTCGTCTCGGAGAACGACCCCGCCTTTGCCCATCCGACCAAGCCCGTCGGCGCGTTTTACGACGCGGACACGGCGCGGCGGCTCAAGGCAGAGCGCGGCTGGACGATGGCGGAGGATGCCGGACGCGGCTGGCGGCGGCTCGTCCCCTCGCCCGTGCCGCTGGACGTGGTGGAGCTCGCGGGCATCAGGAGCTTCCTTGATGCCGGGCATACGGTCATCGCTGCGGGCGGCGGCGGTATCCCCGTCGTGCTGCGTGACGGCGCATACGGCGGCGTGGCCGCCGTGATCGACAAGGATCTCGCCTCGGAGCTGCTGGCTGAAAAGCTGCACGCCGACCAGCTTCTCATCCTCACCGCCGTGGATCGGGTCGTCCTCCGCTATGGCACGCCGGAGGCCGAGCCGCTCGCCCATATGAGCGCGGCGGAGGCGGAGAAATACTGCGCAGAGGGTCATTTTGCCCCCGGCAGTATGCTTCCCAAGGTGCAGGCCGCCCTCCGCTTTGCCCGCACCGGCGGCCGCGCCGTCATCACCTCGCTCGAAAAGGCGGGCGAGGCGCTGGATGGCCGCTGCGGCACCGTCATCGAGGGCTGACATCGGGATATAAATTCGCTCCCCCGCCAGATCCAGGCGAGGGAGCGATTTCTGTTTGTACTTATGCGCCGGCGCGAAGCTCGTCGCGGAAGCTGGGGTCGTCGGCATAGCCGGACATGGCGAGGATCTCGTCATAGTCAATGCCCTCACCCGCCGTGACCTCGGCGGTCACAGTGCCGTCCGCAGCATAGTGCAGCACAGCGGAGTCCTTCGCCGTCATGGGGACGTTCGTGTCGATGTAGTTGAACATCACGTCCACGCCGTCCGCACCGCGCAGCACCTCGGCGACGATGCCGTAGCTGTCGCCGCGGCAGAACGAGCCGTAGTTGGCATAGGTGAAATTGATCTCCTTCTTGTCGGTCGGGTCCTCATAGCTCCAGGTCATCTTTGAGCCAGCAGGGCAGATCGTGCCGTAGCGCGGATCCTGGAAGGTGTGGTTGTGACCCCAGAGGAACACGACGTTGGGATGGCCGTTCAGAATGTCGATGAGCGCGCCGTTGTTCTCCGTCTGGCGGTGATCCGTGCCGGGGATGCCGTGCGTCGCCGTCGCCATAGAGAGGTGCAGGGGATAGTGGCTCAGGACAAAGACGGGGATATCAGCGGACGCTTCGTCAAGATAGGCGTCGATGGCCGCAAGCTCCTCCTCGGGGAAGAGCATGGTCTCGCTCGTCGCGCCGATGTTATAGACGGCGTAATCCTCGGTGCGCACGACCTCGCCGCAGAGCGTGAAGCCCTCGCCGAGTTCGTCCCAGTTGGGGCCGGGCGCGCCGGATTTGAACTCCTGGTTGCCGGTCGTGACGTTATAGCGTCCGGGAACGAGCTCATCGAGCACGCCGTGCCACTCGTCAAACACCGACTGGATCCACGACTTGTCGCAGATGTCGCCGGAGTAGCTCAGAAGCGCAAGCTGGTCGCCGTAGACAAGAAGCTGATCCTCGAGCCACACGCGGTAGCCCGGCGTCTCGCCGTGCTGGTCGCCGGTGAAAGCGAGGTAGCTCGCGCCCTCGTCAAGCTCGGCCTCAATGGGCTCGGCGTGGTCGGGCACCGCCTGCGCCGAGGCGGCAATGGCCGCGCCCGATGCGCTGCCGGAGGCCTCGGACGAGGCTTCGCCGCTCGGCTCACCGCTTGCGTCACCCGCCGCCGATTCCGCTGCGGGCTCGGCTGTTTCCATGGCTGCCTCCGCTGTCGTTTCGGCGGGCTCCTCCGTCTGGACGGAGACCTCCACCTCGCCGCAGGCGCAGAGCGCAAGAAGCATGACGAGCGCCAGCAGCAGACTGATCAGTTTTTTCATTTTGTTCTCTCCTTGTTTTCCAAATATGCAGCTATTATAACAATTTTCGCCCCATATGCAAGAAGTATTTTATATAAAATGCAAAAAAAGATCAAAAACTGTAACTAAAATAGGGCTTGTCACGCGGGCGGTGTTGGAGTATGATGATTGTACACTAATCTGATTTTAGGCTGGGAGAATAGCGATGAAAAACCATAGCAAGCCTTTGTTCATACTCCTCCTGACGCTGCTGGCGGCGCTCTGTCTGAGCGTTTTCGCGCTGGCCGCGCCCGCGGAGGAGGCCGCCGCGCCCGCCTCGGAGGAGGCAGAGGCGCCCCTGTCGGAGCAGTTCTCCGACCTCTCCTATTCGGAAAACGAGGTATCCCTCACCTACATGATCGACCGCGGCTTTATCGCCGGATACAGCGACGGCTGCTTCCGTCCCGGCCGCGCCTACACGCGCCTTGAGCTCGCGAAGCTCGTCGCAGCGCTGTGCGAGCTTGAGACCGCGAGCGGCTATAAGAGCAGCTTCACGGACTGCTCGCTGGCCGGGGACGACGCTGCCGCCATCGACGCCGCCGTGTCGAACGGCCTGATGACCGGCCGCAGCGCGCAGAGCTTCGACCCCTATGGCACCGTGCTGAAGGCTGAGATGCTCGGCACGCTGGAGCAGGTCGCCGCCTATCTGGAGCTGGAGGGCTTCTATGAGCACGCCGACGGCTTCACCGCGTGGCGCACCGACTATACGGTCTGCACGGCGGACAGCGCCATGCAGGCGGCTTATCCGCTCGCGCTGGCGCTGGTGCTGCGGGAGGAGGCGGAGATCAAGGCCGCCGAGACCGAAGCCGCCGCCGAGGCCGTTGCCGAGCTGACCGGCAAGGACGGGGCCGCCTCCGGCGAGCCCTCCGCCGAGGCAGATACCGCCGCCACGGCCACGGATGCCGAGACGGAGACCGAGACTGCAGCCGAGGAAACGACCGCTGAGGAGACAGCCAAGCGCCCCTCCGGCGAGCCGTCCAATGAAGCCGCAGCCACGCCGGCGCCCACCGCAGCGGCTGCACCCGCCGCAGCGACGGATACGACGCCGCCCGCCGGCGTGACCGCCCCCGCCCCGGCCGCACAGCCCACGGCGGCACCCGTCGCGACCGCCGCACCCGAGACAGAGGACGAGGCCGACGGTCTCCGCAACGACATCAAGGACAAATACGCCGACATCCGCGACAGCATCGTCGCCTTCCTGCGCGGCCTGTTCGGAGGCTGAGATCAAGCAAGCACCGCCGTGCCCTCCGCGGGCACGGCGTTTTCATAGGAGGAACACATGACCGAGATCCAGATCGACATACGCTACCCCGACTGCGACCCGATGGGCATCGTCCACCATGCCGTCTATCCCGTCTGGTACGAGATCGCCCGCATGGACTTCTTCGCCAAAAACGGCTTCGCGTGGCAGGAGATGAACGAGCGCGGGCTCGACCCCGCCATGGTGAACCTCGACCTCAACTACCTCGCGCCGCTGTACTACCCCGGCCGCGTCACGGTGCGGACGGCGCTGCTGCTGCTGGACGGGAAGAAGCTCAGGCTGCAGTATGAATGCTTCTCCGGCGATACCTGCGTGAACCGCGCGACAAGCTTCCACGTCTGGACGAAGCGCGGCCTTTCCGGCGGACTCACAAGCGTCCGTCTCGACGAGGCGCTGCCGGAAAAATGCGCCCTGCTGGAGCAGGCACTGAGCAA
>CAVEQW010000051.1:0-25220 GCA_963618155.1 Alloprevotella sp. | reverse complement strand
GGGTTCTGCGGCGGCCTCGGTCTCGGAGACTACGGTCTCAAAGTCGGGGTCGAAGATGGGTTCGTCGGTGTCGGAGACGCTGGCCTTGAGGCTTTCGAGCTCGGCTTCCTTCTCGTCGATGAGGGCGTTGCAGGCGGTGACCTCCTCGCAAAGCTGGGCAAAGAAGCCTTCCGGCGCGTCCTTGTGCGTCTCGTAATACAGCTTGCCGATCTCGATATAGGACTTCTTCACGTTGTCCCGCTCTGTGGAGATCTCGAGATTCAGCTTGGCGATACGGCTGAGACGCTTCGTCTGTTCGGCGGTGGCGGAGGCGAGATCCTTCGCCTTTCCGGCGGCGGTGGCGGCAAGCTCACTCACCTTTTCCTTCAGCTCGTTGAGATCAAATGCAGACATAGATATGTGCCTCCTTTTGAAATATTGTTTCTATTCGTAACTATTATACATGAATTTGTTTCTTTTGTAAATAGTTTATTTTGTGTCATTTTCGCCGGATGCGTCGGAGCTGTCGCCGGCTGCGGCGGGGGCACCTGACGCGGCGGCTTCATCGGCTGCGGCGGGCGTATGGGCGGCGGCCACGCGGTTTACGAAGAGGCGGTCGGGCGTACAGGTGCCGCTTCTGAGCTTAAGCCAGAAAATAATGACGACGGCGGCCACGCACACGGCGGCGAGGAGCTGACTCACGCGGAGGCTGCCTATGTAGAGGGAGTCGGTGCGCAGCCCCTCGATCCAGACGCGGCCAAGGCCGTACCAGCCGAGGTAGCAGAGGAAGTACTGGCCGTCGAAGCGGCGGCGCGTCTTTTTGGAGAGAATGTGCAGTAGGAGCAGTCCCACCGCGTTCCAAAGCGATTCATAGAGGAAGCAGGGGTGGACATAGATGGTGCGGCCGTCGGCATAGGTCAGCCCCATGCGGCAGAAAACGTCCGTCTCATAGCCGAAGGCCTCGCGGTTGGTGAAGTTGCCCCAGCGTCCGACGGACTGGCCGATGAGCAGGCCGAAGCCTGCGATGTCGAGCATGGCAAAGGGGCTTATCTTCTTGATGCGGCAGACGATGAAGACGGTGATGGTGGCCGCGATCACGCCGCCGTAGATGGCAAGGCCGCCCTCCCATATCTTGCACATATCCCAGAAGCTGTCGTAGTTGCCGTAGAAGATGACATAGTATGCCCGTGCGCCGACGATGCCGAGCGGGACGGCCCAGAGGATGGTGTCGAGAAGGTCGTCCTGGGAGATGCCGAACTCGCGGCAGCGGGAGAAGCAGTACCAGACGGCGAGCAGGAAGCCGCAGGCGATGATGGCGCCGTACCAATAGAAGTCGTGGCCGAACAGGGTGAAGTAGCTGGGGAAGGAAAGCTGGAGATCGCCCAGTATGGGGAAGCTGATAATGGGATCCATGGTATAACTCCTTGTTTGGGAATGGGTTCAGTCGCGGGGACGGATGACGCTCATGGCCATGCGGTCGGGAGCAAGACGGCGGCGGAGCCAGTCGGCGCATTCGTCCGCCGTCAGGCTCTCCAGTACGGCAAAGGCGTCGAGCGGCTGGTAGCCGTTGAAGCAGCCCTCGACAAGCGAGACGGCGAGCCCCTCGAAATTGCCGAGCGCCCGTATGCGCCCGCCGTAGCTGGCCTTTTTCTGGCGGGCAAAGAACGCCTCGTCAAGGCCGTTGGCTGCGACACGCGTAAGCTCGGCGCGGATGGCGTCCACCACGGCGTCCGGGTCGTTCGACTCGCCGCCGAAGAGGACAAAGGATTCGCCCGCCGCGCTGTCGGCATCCACGGAAAATTCGCCGTTGATGAGTCCCTCGGCATAGAGGCGGTTGTAAAACGGCGTGGAGCGGCCGACCAGGCATTTCAGCGCCATCGACGAGAACATACGCTCGCGCAGCGCCGCCTCGCCATAGAGCGCGGAGCCGGTCTTGATGCCCGCCGCAAACTGCGGCATGGAGACCTCCATGGCCTCCTCGATGCAGCTGGCCAGCGGCTCGGGCGATTCCGGTGCGCCGTAGTCCACCTCCGGGCGCTCATGCCGTTCGGGCGCGGTCAGCGCCTCCGCCGTCTCCGCCACTGTGCCGGGGTCAACGTCCCCGACCACAGTCAGCGCCATGTTGGACGGGCGGTAGAACGCGCGGTAGCAGTCGTACAGCAGCTCCGGCGTGATCTCGGCGATGGACTCGACCGTTCCGGCCACGCCGTCGCGCAGGGCGCTGTGTGCAAAGAGGGAGCGCATGAGATTGATGTAAAGCCGGAAGTCGGGGCTGTCCTCGTACATCCGTATCTCCTGCGCGATGATGCCCTGCTCCTTGGCGACGCTCTCCGCCGTGAAATAGGGGGTGGAGACGAAGCGAAGCAGCTCGCGCAGGTTCTCGTCGAAGCGGGAGGTGCATTCAAAGTGGTAGAGGGTCATGGCGTCACTGGTAAAGGCGTTGGGGCTTGCGCCGTTCGCATCCAGCCGCGCCATGGCGCTGCCGTCCGGCATATCGAACATCTTATGCTCGAGATAGTGCGCGATGCCGGCGGGCGTGTCGTGCAGACTGCCGTCCAGGCGGAAGCGGCGGTCGGCGCCGCCGTAGCGCGCGGCAAAGGCCGCGAAGCACTTTCGCAGTCCTGTCTTCCGCAGGACGAAGATCGGAAGTCCGTTGGGGAGCGTGTGGGTATAGAGCGTCTCGCCGATGGCGGCGTAGTCAAGCTTGTTCATCTTCATCCTCGCTTTCGCTGCCGGTCAGGAAATAGATGGCGTCGCATTCGATGCCGGAGGCGATGGCTGCGACCTCGTCGGGCGTGACGTCCTCGGCGAGCGCCGCCATTTCCTCCGGGCCGTATTCAAGGCCGAGCAGCGTCTGCCCCAGCCAGAAATCCTCGAGCGCGCCGGGCGAATCCGCCGCCGCCAGCAGGTCGGAGACGACACCGGCGCGGGCGGCCGTGAATTCCTCGTCCGTGATCTCGCCGCGGCGAACGGCGTCGAGCTGGGCGAGTATCTCCGTGAGCGCGGGCTCGAAGCTTTCAAAGTCCACGCCGGAGATGACATACATGAGCCCCTTGGCGATGTTGCAGAAGGAGCTGGCGAAATAGCAGAGCGACATACGCTCGCGCACGTTCATAAAGAGCTTGGAGGCGCTGCCGCCGCCATAGACTGCGTTCATCACGCGGATGGCCGCCGGATCGGGGTCGTTCATGCACTCGCCGAGCCGGAAGCCGACGGCGAGCTTACCCTGTCCCACGTCCATGGACTCGGTATAGCGGCGGGGCGCTTCCTCCAGCGAGTTCATGCGGATATCCGTCCCAAGCTCCCAGTCAAGCTCCCCGCGGGGCAGCTCGGCCAGCGCGTCGCGCATGGCTGCCTCCACCCGCGCCGGCGCGGCGCTCCCGCAGTAGAAGAGCTCGATGGGGCATCTGGCCAGAAGCTCGTTATAGTGCCGCGTCAGTGCGACATAGCCGATGCTCTCGGCCTCCGCCTCGCCGCCGATGGCGTCCACGGCATAGGCCTCCGTCTGGCACATGAGCTCCGTCAGGCGGAAGAGGGAGTAGCTGATGCGGTCGTTGACCCGGCCGCGTATTTGTTGGAGCAGCTTTTCCTTTTCGCTCTCGACATAGGAGGGCAGAAACAGTCCGCCGCGCGTGTTCGGGTCGAGCAGCAGCTCGCCCATAAAGGCCGCGACCCGCTCCAGAAGCTCGCCGCCGTCGGCGGGGAGATAGCGGTCGTCGGCAAAATCCGCCCAGAAGCCGAAGCACTGGATCTCGCCCTTTTTGCGCACGACCGGCTCGATACGTGCGCCGTACAGCTCGTCGAGCCGTGCGGAGATCGCGTCCATATCGGGACAGGATGCGCAGCCGCGCCGCAGCACGCTTGGTATGAGCGCATTTTTGGCGGCGTCCTGCCGCGTCAGCGGGGCAAGCAGATTGAGGCGGAGAAGCCCGGTCTTGAATTTCTCTGTTTTCAGACAGGTCAGGAATACGCCGGGTCGTATTTCCCTGCGGCTTTGTTCCATAGTCGCCTCCAAGCTGTACTTTTGTTACCTTATATTCTAGCACACACCCGGCGTCTTGGGTAGGGGCAAAAACGCTCATGTGACTGTCGCTTTGCCGTTTTTTACGCGGATATTCCGCGCGCCGAGCCGCGCCTCATAGTCAAAGGCGGGCGCTTCCACGCGGAGCCGGCCGTTTTCGAGCCGAAGCCCCAAAAGCGATTCCAGCACGGCGTGGAAAAACCAGCCCGCGCTGCCGGTGTACCAGCTCCAGTTGGCCGTCCCGTAATGGTCGCGGTTGGCGGAGACATCCGCCGCGATGACATAAGGCTCGGCCTGCCATATCGCGCCGTCATGCCGCTGCGGAAGCAGCGCCAGCAGCAGCTTCTCGCCCTCCTCACGCAGACCGGCGCGCAGCAGCGCCATGCCGAGCCAGACGGCGCCGTGGGTGTACTGGCCGCCGTTTTCGCGGAAGCCGGGGCCGCAGGCGCGGATATAGCCGGGGTCGCTGCCCTCGCCGGTAAAGGGCGGTGTGAACAGGCGGACGATGCCGTGCGCCTCATCGAACAGACGCTCATAGGCCGTGCGCAGCGCCTTGCGCACACGCTCCGGCGGCAGTCCCGGACAAAAGGCCGCCCAGCTCTGGACGATGGAATCAAGCTCGCACTCCCGCGCGCCCGCCGCGCCGAGCGGCGCGCCGGACTCCCACCAGCCACGCAGGTACCAGCCGCCGTCCCATGCGCGTCCGGCTGCCGCCGTACACGCGCGGGCAAAGGCCGCCGTGTCCTCCGCGTCCGGCTCGCCGAGCCGCATGAGCAGCGATGCAAAGCGCGCGGCGGTGTGGGCACAGAACATCGTGAGCCACGCGCTCTCGCCGCCGACGCGGTCCATGCCGTCGTTCCAGTCGCCGCTGCCCATTTTCAATAGACCGTGCGGCCCCGTGCCGCGCCGGCGGACGAGCGCGAGCGCCCGCCGTGCGTGCTCCAAAACGCCGGCACGCTCCTCGCTGATCGCGGGCTGGAAATAGCGTTCGTCCTCGCCGTCTGCAAGCGGCGGCGCGGCGAGCCACGGACGCAGCACGGCGCAGAGCGCGAGATCGCCGGTCTTTTCCGTGTACTCGCACAGCGCCCAGCACAGCCACAACAGGTCGTCGGAGCAGCGCGTCCGCACGCCGCGCGGCGCATCGCCGCCCTCGTGCCACCAGTGGAGCACGTCGCCCTCCGTGAACTGCCGCTCGCAGCAGAGCAGAATTTGCCGCCTGGCGGGAGCGGTCGTGAGCGGGAGGAGGTTGACGGCATCCTGAAGCTGGTCGCGGAAGCCGTATGCGCCGCCGGACTGGTAGATGCTGCTGCGGCCGAGGATGCGCCCGCACAGCGTCTGATACGCCGCCCAGCCGTTCATCATCGCGTCAAGCTCCGGGTATGGCGTGCGGATATGCAGCCGTCTCAATCGGTTTTTCCAGCCGTCGCGGGTCTTTATGAGCTCACGCGCCGCCTGCTCCGGCTCGGCCAGCGCCGCGAGCGTTGACTCGTCCTCGAAGCCGCAGGCGATCACGTGAACGCCGCCGCCGGGAACGCGAAGGGTGAAGCACGGCCGTTTGCCGTCTCCGTCGTCCGCCTCGCCGCGCAGAAAGGCCGTTTCATCAAGACCGGTGGCCGTGGGCTTGTGGGAGCAGAGCGCCCGGAAGATACCCATGCGCGGGCTGCGTGGGTTATAGGCGCGCAGCACGCCGCCCTTCTGCGCCGTCATGGTGAACGGTGCGTCCGCGCTCTCGGCGGCCATGCGAAGCCGGAGGTGCCAGAGGATATCGCCGCCGTCGCCGCCCTCGATGATGAGCAGCCGTGCGGCATATGCGCCGGGGATAAAGGCTGTGACGCTCGTCCCGGCACGTTCCCAGCGCGCCCAGCCGAAGCCGAAGCTCACGCGGCAGCCGGAGAGCCCGTCGGCAAAGAGGCTGCGCCGTCCGCCGGGGGTCACAAGCTCCAGCGTCTCCGGTCCGCGCACGGCCAGCGGGTCGTTCTCCCACGGCGTGATCTGCGCCTCGCGGGCGTTTTCAAGCCATATATGCCCCGTGCCGCCGTCCGTGGCGATAAAGCCGAAGCGCCCGTTCGAGAGAACGTTCTGCCATGCACGCGGCGGCAGCGGCGGCGTGTCGAAGCATACCGCGCCGCTGGCGAGAGTGCGGACGGCGGGCGCGTCGTGTCCGCGCTCCGGCAGCGTGGGGAGCGCGAGCGGCATGGGACGGCGCGGCTCCGGCGCTGAAATGGCGCTGGCACGCAGCGCCGCACCGGAGGCGAGGTGCGTCCCGCCCCGCGCATTTTCAAAGGGCGTGAGGCCGTAGTGGTCGAGATAGCGGCGCAGCGCCTGTGCACGAGGGTGGAGATATTCGCCGTCCTCGCCGGTGTCGAGCGCGAGGTCAAAGCTCAGGCCGCAGGCGGTGAGCAGCGCGTGGCGGCGTATGAGCGCCCGCGCCTCGTCCGGGTGCGCCTGTGCGTCGCAGTATACGAGCGGGAGGTCGCCGGATATGCCCCCGCGCCAAAGCGCCTTGCGGGTCGCAAGCTCGTTGGCGGCCACACGCGGACGCGCCAGCGCCGTGCACAGCCGGAAGCAGTCGGCAAGCCCCGCCTCGCCCAGACCGAGCAGGGCGGCCATCGTCCCGGCCATGTCCGCCGTGCCGCCGGCCAGAATGCGCCGCGCAGCGGCGGCGGTCTCGTCCCTGTCCGCGCCGAGGGCGATCGCCAGCGCGAGGCAGCCGCCCTCCGGCAGTGCTGTCTGCACGGTAATAGCGCCGAGCATCTGCCAGCCAAGACCCTCCGTCACGCGCAGCGGCACGGTCGCGCCGAGGCAGAGCCACAGCTCCGGCAGCGAGCCGCGAGTCAGACGGCGGACGAGGACAAGACCGTCGCGTGCGAGGCATTCGAGCCCCAGCGTCCAGAAGGCGGGGTGCGCCTCCCAGTCCGTCAGCCGGGCGAGCACCGGCTCAAGGCGCAGCTCGACGACCGCGCCCGGCCATGCCGAGATGAGCCGCAGCTCGCCGCATTCTGACGCGGCGGCGGCCAGCGTGGTTGACATGACCCTGTCGCCCCATGTGCCGTCAAAACGCAGGACACCGGCGGCATAGCGCCAGCTGTGTGCATGGCCGTCCGCACCGGCGGGCGTGAGGGCGTGGCCGTCCGCGCAGAGGCGGAAGCGGTCGGGGCGGTATAGAAGCACGCCGCCGCTCACGGCGCGGCAGGAGCCGTCCTCCCCGGCAAGCAGGGAGTAGACACCGTTCGAGAGCGGAAAAAAGCGCGGCGCTGCCATATCCGGCGCGTCGGCGGAGAGGGAAAAGGCGGGGATAGGCTGCCGCACCGCCTCCGGCCTCGGCATGGTGGGAGCGCCCCGGCGCAGCACGCGCCCGCCCAGCGGGACACGCTCGCGCAGCAGCCCGGAAAAGGCCGCGCAGCAGGGCTCGGCCATAAAGCGCCGCCGCATGGCGCCCGCACAGAGGCAGTTGTCGATGGCGGCCATGCTCATGCCGAGATGGTGCGCCATGAAGCAGAGAACGGGACTTCCGCCGTCCCGCGCCCGGCCGGGCGTGAGATCGAGGGCTTCGTAAAAGCCGAAGCGCCCCCACATCCCAAGCGACTTGAGCCAGCGCAGGTTTTTGAGCGCGGCGCGCGGGTGGACGCAGAGCGCGAGAAAGCTCGAATAGGGTGAGACGACCAGATCTGCATCCATGCCGCGATCGAGGGCAAGCGCGCCCGTGCCGTGCGCCTTATAGCGCCAGTCGAGCGAGGCGTCCACCGCGAAAAAGGCGCTCTCCGAATTGCCCCACGGCGCGTTATGCCGCCGTGCGTGCCGCCGCTGGGCATAGAGGCAGAAGCGCGCCGTCTCCCAGAACAGCGAGCCGCGGCAGAGCGGCAGGAACAGCTCCGGCATGAGATATTCAAAGACAGAGCCCGACCAGCTTGCAAGCCCCCGCCAGCCATCGAGCGAGAGCTGGGCGCGGCCGAGCGCCGCCCAATGCCGCAGCGGCACGTCGCCGCGCGCGACGGCGAGAAAGCTCGTGAGCCGCGCCTCCGAGGCCATGAGGTCGTAATGCGCCTCGCTGCTGCGCTCGCGCACGGGGTCGAGGCCGATATGAAAGAGGTGCTTTTTGCCGTCATACAGGGCGGCAAGCTCCGTCGCGTCACAGAGCGCCCGTGCGCGGGCGGCCAGGTCGGGACGGTCGTATTCCAAAAGCCCGTTGGCAAGGCAGAGCAGACAGGCGCAGAAATTGCCGGAATCGACGGCGGAGACATACACCGGCTGCAATGGCGAGCGTGTGGCGGTATCGTACCAGTTATAGAGGTGGCCGCGCCATTTGGGAAGCGCCTCGATGGTCACCAACATACGCTCGATGAGCGTGAGCGCCTCCTCTGGCGGGCATAGCTCCATATCGAGCGCCGCAAGACAGACGATGAGTCCCAGACCAAGATTGGTGGGGGAGGTGCGCCGTGCCGCGCCCTTGGGCGGCTGCGTTTGAAAGTTGTCCGGCGGGAGGAAGCCGTCCGAGGGCTGGCAGAGCGTGGAGAAGTAGTCCCAGACGGCCAGAGCCTCGCGTTTGAGCAGAGCGCGGTCGCTCTCCGTGAGTTCGGCGTGGGGCTTGCGCTCCCAGCCGGAGGCCGTGGTGAAGAGCGGGACGGCGAGCCAGATGAGCCCCGCCGCTTTGCCGAGCGAGCCGGGGCAGAGCAGGAGCAGCACGGCACCCATCGCCATGGACAAGAGCAGTGCGGCGGAGGGCTTGCCGCCGTGGACAGCCTGCCCCGCCGGGACCCATTGCAGCCGCCTGCGGCGGCTGACCGTCATGCGCCACAGCGCCGTCAGTGCGGCGAGCAGACGGCAGCACGCATCCCACGGCAGGAGCACAAGCCTGCTCATGAGCCGCGCCAGCGCCCCGCCGACCCCGCGCAGCACCGCGCTGCGCAGCCGTGCGTGCGCATCGCTGCGGCGCAGAAAAAGGCGATTGAAGCTCTCGATGAGGCAGTCCGCCGCGAGCGACAGTAGTGCAAGCGCCGCCGCAAGACGCATATCCGCGCGCCAGAGCCCCAGTATGAGCGCCGCGAGGGAGGCCGCGCTCACCAGTGAGCGGCGCAGGTCGTCGAAAATGCGGAAGCGGTCGACGGGCGTGAACCCCTCGGCAAAGAGAAAAGTCACATTCTGCCAGTCTCCACGTGTCCAGCGCTCCAAACGGCGAAACCAGCCCGCCGCGTTGACGGGCGCGGTGTCCGTGAACTCCACATCGCCCATATAGCCGCCGCGCAGGTACGCGCCCTCGATGGTGTCGTGGCTGAGGACCTGCTCGTCCGGGATGCGGTTTTCCATACAGGCGAGGTAGGCGCGCGCGTCGATCAGCCCCTTGCCGGCAAAGCCGCCGCGTCCGAAGCGGTCAAAGAACAGCTCCGGGCGCAGAAGGCCGTATGGCTCCGTGCCGCCCTGGCCGATATGCAGACGGGCAAAATCCGTCGCCATGGCGCAGTCAAGCTCCGTCGTCATGCAGGGGTGCAGCAGCCCGTGACCGCGCACGACGCGACGCGCCTCGATGACCGGGCGGTTGAGCGGATGGAGCGCCGCGCCGATGAGGGCGCGGGCAGAGCCGGGGGTGAGGCACGTGTCCGCATCGAGGCAGAGAATATAGTTTGCGTGCAGCTCGCTGCGCTCACCGGCGGCACAGCGCAGGGCGGACACCTTGCCGCAGACGAGCCGCGCCAGCGCCTCCATCGCGCCGCGCTTGCGCTCGTATGGCCGCCATAGCTTATCACGCCGGCTGAATACGTTCTCCCGCGTGAGCAGGAAGAAGCCGCCGCCGTATCTGGCGTTGAGCGCGTCGATGGCTCCGGCAGCGGCGGTCAGTGCCTCCGTGCCGCCGGGCGGCGGGCTTTGTCTCGACTCCGGCAGATCGGCCACGAGCGCGAACAGCAGGTTCTCGCCGCCGTCGCGGTTGGCGAGGCGGAACTGCTCGAGCCGCCGGGCGAAATATGCGCCGTCGGCCTTGTCCGTCAGAAGCGCGAATATGGCGCAGACTGTCCGGCCATCTGTCCCAACACCCTCGTCCAGCGCCAGCCGGAACAGACGGCGCGGCGGCACGAGCCGCAGCAGCACGGCGTTCGACACGCTGCGCACGAGCTCCGACAGCGGCAGGAGCAGCAGCGCGGCCACGGCCATGCGCCCATCCCACAGACCGGCGGCCAGTGCGAGCAGCAGCGTCAGCGCCGCATAGAGCGCGATGTAGAGCCGTCCGCTGCGCTCTTTATGGGGAAACAGCGCCTCGTGCAGCCCATCATTGACGGCGGCGGATGCGACCAGCACCGGCGCCTCGCCGCGCTTTTTCGCCAGCACGCGCACGCGACGGCGGTAGTCGGCGCGGCTCTGCTCGTCCATGCGCGGGTATATCTTGTCGCGGCGGAGTACGGCATCCACCGGGTCGCTGCGCTCCAATAGCTCGCCCATATCGAGCGAGCATACGGCGCGCAGCGCGGTGAAGCAGCGTCCGGACTCCGTCTCGTCGAGTTCCTCCGCCAGCCGCCGCAGCAGCGCTGCCCGCAGTCCCGCACCGAACAGACATACCTCCGTCTCCGAAAGACGGCCGACCCGCCGCGCCCCGGTCAGGAACGCGCCAAGGCGCGCCTCCGTGAGATCACCGGCATCCCAAAAGCGCATGGCCAGCGCCGTGACCGCGCTGATATGGCCGGAGGCGCGGAGGCGGCCGGCGTGACGGAAGGCCGCGATCGCCTGGGACGCGGCCTCGCGGGCGAGCCATGCATTGTCGGCATACCATGCGCCGCCCTCTGTATCATGCCCCAGAGCAAGGACGGCGCGGAGCGCCCGCCGTATGCGCCGCGCCTCCCGCTTTCCGCTCGTTTTCCCGTGCGCAGGAAGCGCCTGCGCGGCCTGCTCGCCATAGGCGGCGAGAGCATCCGTTCTTATACTATCCATATCGCTCATTTTGCCCTGTCCGCTTGGAAATATTCTGCTTGACAAACGGGCGCGGGTTTAGTATGATAGGCAGGCTGTAAAGTATTTTTCCTTAACAGGAGGGCGCGATGGACGACAACACAGTCACAAGGGCGCTTCTCTTCGACTTCTACGGCGAGCTTCTGACGGACAAACAGAAGGAATATTTCGACCTCCGCTACAACGAGGACTACTCTCTCTCGGAGATCGCGGAGCTCGGCGGCCTGACCCGTCAGGGCGTGTGGGACATCCTCCGCCGCGCGGAGGAAAGCATGCGCCACATGGAGGAAAAGACCGGCATCGTCCGCCGCTATCTGGAGCGCCGGGCGGCGATCGCCTCGATCCGGCGGGAGCTGGACGGGCTTTTGCCGGAAAACGACACGACCCGGGCGCTTCTGACCCGGCTGGATGGACTGTTATAATGGCTTTTGAGGGATTATCCGACAAACTCAATAACGTATTCAAAAAGCTGCGCGGCAAGGGCCGCTTGAGCGAGGCCGACATCAAGGAGGCCATGCGCGAGGTAAAGCTCGCGCTGCTCGAGGCCGACGTGAGCTACAAGGTCGTCAAGGACTTTGTAAAGACCGTCTCGGAAAAGGCCGTGGGCGAGGAGATACTGGAAAGCCTCAGCCCGGCGCAGGCTGTGATCGGCGTGGTCAATCGCGAGCTGACGGCGCTGATGGGCGGCGAGAACGTCAAGCTCAGCTTCGGCTCGAAGACCCCGGCGGTCATCATGCTCGTCGGACTTCAGGGCGCGGGCAAGACGACGAACGGCGCAAAGCTCGCCGCGCTGGTGAAGAAGCAGCAGAACAAGCGTCCGCTGCTTGCCGCCTGCGACGTATACCGCCCCGCCGCCATCCGCCAGCTCGAGACCGTCGGCGCCCAGCTTGACATCCCCGTGTTCCAGATGGGGCAGTCCGATCCCGTTGACATTGCCCGTGCCGCGGTGGAGCACGCAAAGCGCCACGGCAACGACGTGGTGTTCCTCGATACCGCCGGCCGCCTCCACATCGACGAGCAGCTCATGGACGAGCTCAAGAACATCAAGGCCGCCGTGCAGCCCTCGGAGATACTGCTGGTGGTGGACGCCATGACGGGACAGGACGCCGTGAATGCGGCGGCTGCGTTCGACGAGGCGCTCGGCATCGACGGCGTTATGCTCACGAAGCTCGACGGCGACGCCCGCGGCGGCGCGGCGCTCTCCGTCCGTGCGGTCACGGGAAAGCCCATCAAATTCGCCGGAACGGGCGAAAAGCTCGACGCGATCGAGGTCTTCCATCCCGAACGTATGGCGAGCCGCATCCTCGGCATGGGCGACGTGCTCACCCTCATCGAAAAGGCGGAGCAGGCCGTCGATGAGAAAAAGGCCGCCGAGATGGCCGAGAAGCTGATGAAAAACCGCTTCACGCTCACGGACTACCTCGAACAGATGGACTCGCTCAAAAACATGGGCGACCTCGAGGATATCATGGGCATGATCCCCGGTGTGGACGCGAAGCAGCTCAAGGGCGCGAAGGTTGATGAAAAGGCCATGGACCGCACCCGTGCCATCATTCTCTCCATGACCCCGCAGGAGCGCGATAACCCCTCCATTCTCAATGCCTCGCGCAAGCGGCGTATCGCGGCGGGCTCGGGCACGAGCGTCGTGGAGATCAACCGCCTTCTCAAGGGCTTTGACGCGATGGGCGCGATGGCGCGCCAGATGTCCGGCTCCGGCGGCCGCAAAATGCGCCGCATGGCGAAGAAAAAAGGAATGTTCGGTTTCTGAAAACCGCATTTATACACAAAAATCTATATAATTTTTTGGAGGAAACAACCATGGTCAAGATCCGTTTGAAGAGACAGGGCGCGAAGAAGGCTCCCTATTACCGCATCGTGGTGGCTGACAGCCGCGCGCCGCGTGACGGCCGCAACATCGAGGAGATCGGCACCTATGATCCCCTGGCCGATCCCGTCGCCATCAAGATCGACATGGAGCGCGCCAAGTACTGGCTCGCCAACGGCGCCCAGCCCACCGACACGGTTCGCGGACTGCTGAAGAAGGCTGAAGAAAAGGCCGAATAAGGAGCCTTTGGATGAAAGAACTTCTGACCTATATGGTGCAGAGCCTCGTGGATCATCCCGACGAGGTCTCTGTTGTCGAGCGCGAGACCGCCGGCGAAACTGTGTACGAGGTGCGCGTCGCCGACGGGGATATGGGCAAGGTCATCGGCCGTCAGGGCCGCATCGTTCGCCAGATCCGCGTTTTGATGAAAGCCCAGGCGCAGCGCCAGGGCAAAAAGGTATCCGTTGAGATACTCGATTAAGTGAAGAAGCAATATTTAGAGGCGGGAAGGATCGTCAACACCCACGGCGTCCGGGGCGAGGTCAAGATCGAGCCCTGGGCGGACGAGGCGGCGTTCCTTACCCGCTTCAAACGTTTTTATATGGACGGCAAGGCTGTCGCGGTGCGCTCGTGCCGGGTGCATAAGTCGCTGGTGATCACTGCGCTCGAGGGCGTGGACGATATCAATGCGGCCATGGCGCTCAAGGGGCGGGTCATCTTCATCGACCGCGACGACGCCCATCTTCCGGCCGGAACGGTCTTTCGCCAGGATATCCTCGGCGCGAGGGTCGTGGATGAGTCCGGGCGGGAGCTTGGCGTGCTTGCCGATGTGCTGGACGAGCCGGCCTCGTCCGTGCTGGTCGTAAAGGGAGAGCGGGAGATACTCATTCCCGACGTGCCGGCCTTTGTGCTGAACAAGGACGCGGACGAATGCATCGTCACCGTCCGTCTCATCGAGGGTATGTGAATGAAGATAGACATACTGACCCTGTTTCCGGATGCGGTGATGCCCATGCTGGAAAGCTCCATTCTGGGACGTGCGGCCAAAAAGGGCATACTGGACATCCACGCCGTCCAGATACGGGACTACACCGAGAACAAGCAGCAGCAGGTGGACGACTACCCCTACGGCGGCGGCTGGGGCTGCGTCATGATGGCGCAGCCGCTCAAGTCCTGCCTCGACGACGTTGCCGCGAGGGCGGGCGAGCTGCGCCGCCGCGTCATCTATATGTCACCGCAGGGAAGACCCTTTGACCAGAACGAGGCGCGCCGCCTTGTCCGCGACTATGACCACCTTGTCCTCGTCTGCGGCCACTATGAGGGCGTGGATGAGCGCTTTATCGAAAAATGCTGCGACGAGGAGCTGTCGCTGGGCGATTTTGTCCTCACCGGCGGCGAGATCGCGGCCATGGCCGTGACGGACTGCGTGTGCCGGATGGTGCCGGGCGTGCTGTCCGACCCGGCGTGCTATGAGGGCGAGAGCCATTGGGACGGTCTGCTCGAATACCCGCAGTACACGCGGCCGGAGACATGGGAGGGCATGGAGGTGCCGTCTGTGCTCCGCTGCGGCGACCATGCGGTGGTGGCGGCCTGGCGGCGTGAGCAGCAGCTCATCCGCACCCAACAGAAGCGCCCCGATATGTTCGAGCGCTTCCAGCCGCAGACGAAGGAGGAAAAACGCGTGTATGACAAGCTGACGGGGCGGGAAGAGCTCGTGTACGACTGCCGCAAGGCGACGATGGACGATATGGACACGCTGCTGGCGCTCGGCGCGGCGGGCTCGGCCTATCTGCGCGAAAACGGCGTGGATCAGTGGCAGGATAATTTCCCGAACGCGGAGGTCTTTGCCCGCGATATCGGGAAAGGAAACTGCTGGCTGTTCACCCATGAGAACAAGCCCGCCGGGGTCATCGTCGTGTATCTGGAGCCCGACCCCGACTATCCCGCCATCGAGGGAAAATGGCTGACGGAGGGCACGCCCTACGGCGTGATACACCGCGCGGCCATCGCGGCGGAGTACCGCGGACGCGGTCTCGCGGGGGAGATGTTCTCGCTGGCCGAGGACATCATTCTCGGCTCCGGCTTCCCATCGGCGCGCGTGGACACGCATGAGGACAATCGCGTCATGCAGCATATACTGGAGCGTCGGGGCTATACGCCCTGCGGCGTCGTCTATCTCCACAGCGGCGGAGAAAAATGCAAGCGCCGCATCGGCTACGAAAAGCGGTTCTGACACGCTGGCGGGAGGGAAAGCATGGAGAAATTTCAGCTTGTGCTGGAGCTGATCGGCGCGGCGGCCTTTGCTGTGTCCGGTGCGGCGCTCGGCATACAGAAGAGCATGGATATGCTCGGCGTTTCCATGATGGGCATGACGACGGCGGTCGGCGGCGGTATGCTGCGCGATCTGCTGCTCGGCATCACGCCGCCCTCGGCGCTGCTCGACCCGACACAGGCGCTGCTTGCCATCGTCGTATCGCTGCTGCTGTTCCTGCTGCACCGGCGGTGGAACATCACAACGGACAATCGCGCCACGGAAATGGCGCTCCGTCTGACCGACTCCATCGGCCTTGGTATCTTCACCGCCCACGGCGTCCTCGTCTGTGAGCGCGCCGGGTTGGGCGATGAGATATTCCTCACGCTGTTCCTGTCCGTGCTCACGGGTGTGGGCGGCGGGCTTCTGCGGGACGTGTGCTGCATGGAGAAGCCCTACATCTTTACCAAGCACTTCTACGCCTGCGCGTCGCTGGCGGGCGCGATGCTTTGCCTTGCACTGTGGCCGCTCGGCAGCACGCTCGCCATGCTCTCCGGCAGTGCTCTGACCGTCGTGCTCCGCCTCTGCGCGGCGCACTTCCGCTGGAGCCTGCCCAAGGCGTGATGCCGCTGTATAAAAACTCCTCACCACCAGACGCGGCGGTGAGGAGTTTTTTTATGAAAGCTGCGCTTTGTATCGGAGACTCGTCTCGCCGAGCTCCATGAGGATGGGCGCGAGCTCGTCCGCGTCCCAGTCCTCGCCGAGGATGAAGAGCGCCCTGCCGAAGAAGCGGTCGAGCGCTTCGTTGGAGCGGCCGAGTGCCGTGACGTGAAGCGCGAGGCTTTGCAAGCCGAGAAGCAGGGCGGCGCGCAGTCCCCGTGCGCCCTCCGGCGCGTCGTTGAGCTGCGCCATATCGAAGTCGGCCACGCGGCCGCAGGGGGAGGGGCAGACGGCGCAGTCGGGCATGAGCCGCGTTTTCTCCGCGTGTACGCGGTCGAGGAGGGCGCGGAGCGCCGTCTCGTCATGTCGGCCGTCCGGCACGGCGGCGGCCAGACTCTCGATCATCAGCCGCCATGTGTCTGCCGTCGCCAGCGTGTCGCTGTCGGCGGCACGTGCCAGTCCGATGAGCGCCCCGGTCAGCGTGTCGCGCAGCGCGGTGGTGTCGTCCGCCATATCAGTCGAGCAGCCGCCCGTCCGTGGAGACGGTCACGACCTGCCACGGGAGGAATTTGCCGCTCTGCTGTATCGCGGTCTTGGCCGCGAATTCCAGACCGCCGCAGCATGGGACTTCCATGCGCACGATGGTCACGTCGCGGATGTCGTTGCTCCGGATGATCTCGGTGAGCTTTTCGGCGTAGTCCACGCCGTCCAGCTTGGGGCAGCCGACAAGGGTGATGCGCCCCTTGATAAAGCGCTCATGGAACGCGGCATAGGCATAGGCGGTGCAGTCGGCGGCGATGAGCAGACGCGCTCCGTCAAAATACGGCGCGTTCACCGGCGCGAGCTTGATCTGCACCGGCCACTGGGACAGGCGGCTGACCGGCTCGGCATGGGACGGCTCCGGCACGGCGCAGGCCGCGTGCTCGATCGTCCGGGACTGGCTTCCCGGGCAGCCGCAGGGCAGCGTCGCGCCCTCGGCCTGCGCTTTGCGCTGCTTGTTCGCAAGCACGGCCTGTTCGTCATAGGCCGCAGCCTCGCGCTCCACAAAGGCGATCGCGCCGGTGGGGCAGGTGGGCAGGCAGTCGCCCAGACCGTCGCAGTAATCGTCGCGCATGAGCCGTGCCTTGCCGTTCACGATGGCGATCGCACCCTCGTGACAGGCGGCGGCACAGGCGCCGCAGCCGTTGCATTTTTTCTCGTCGATCTCGATGATACGTCTTTTCATAACAGGATCCCCCTTAAATTAGTATGCAATCAAAAAGCGGTGCCGGTCATGCGACGCGGCACCGCCCTGCTCTCTGTGTGGGACGCATAAGCGTCGCTTTCACGTCCCACAGCCGGTTTTTGCTTACGAAGCCTCGCCGGAAGCCTCGCCGGAGGCGGAGGATGAGCCGCCCTCCAGCACGACCGTCACGGTGCAGTCGCTCTTCATGGCGATGTTGTAGTCATACTCGCCGTAGTAGCCGTCGGGGTTGTCCGGGGTGATGGCGCTGATGGTGGCATCGCCCTCGGTGACATCCATGGAGACGACCTTATAGCTGCCGGTGCTGAGGGTGAAGTAGGAGGTGGCGAACGCCTTGTAGGCGGCGAAGGAGGCCACGCCGTTGACGGCCTTGCCGTCCGCCGTCACGAAGACGAAGGTGGCGGTGTGGCGCGGGTCGGCCATGTCGAAGGCGGTCAGAGTGTTGCCGTTGAAGTCGCGGGCGACATAGTCCTCCTCGACGATGGTGACGTTCTTGCCGACCGTGCCCTTCACGTCAAGCTCGCCGTAGACGTGGATGGTCACGGGCTTGGCGGAGTCGAGCTTGCTGCCCTTCTCGACGGTCAGGTCGTTGACATAGCAGGCATCGGCCTCGCCGTTGCTGCCGTCCGCCAGAACGACGTTCCAGACGGACTTGTTCGTCAGAGTGACGTTGATGGGGTTGCTGACCTGCTCGTTCGCGACGTTGTACTGTGCGCCGATCTTGTGGTAGTCGGTGACGCCGGACTTGAGGTAGTTGCCGGTGGTGTCCGCGTTGAGGACAGTGCCGTTCTCCATGCGGGTGCCGTCGTCGTTGAGATGGTAACCGTAGGAGGAGGAAATCGTGCCGTTCACGGTGGCGGCATCGAGGGTGACGTTGAGGACCTGGAACTTGTTATAGATGTTGTTCCAGATGTTGCCGGTGTACTCGCCGTTGGCGAGGGTGGCGTTGGAGTCGGAGACAGCCGCAGTGGCGGTCGCCTGGGTCGCCTCGTCGCCGAGGTCGTTCACGGTGAAGGTTGTGTTGCCCGGGTTGCCCGCGTCGTCGGACTCAACGAGCTCGACCAGCGTACCGCCCCAGATGGAGTCGGCGGTGAAGTTGACCTCGGTGTTGTCGAGGACGACGTTGGTATAGCCGTTGTTGGCCGCGCCGGACTTGATCTGGATGCCGGTCTCGCCGACGTTCAGGGTGGAGTCGGTGATGGAGATGGTGCCGCCGGCGTTCTGCTGGGTCATGACGCCGATGTGGCCGGACTCAAGCAGGGAGTTGGTGTAGAACGCGGAGGAGTTGGACGAGGCCATGATCTGCACCTCGTTGCCGCCGTAGAACTTCACGTTGTCGAAGCGGTCCCACACGCCGGAGTCGGCATAGGCGACATAGCCGGAGCCGCCCGCGATATAGCCGTAGGTCACGCCGTCGACGGTCTTGACGTCGAAGTAGCCCTCGGTGCTCGCGCCGTTCTTCACGACCTCGACCGTGCCGGTGCCGGCGGTCGTGCCGGAGACGTCGAGCGCATAGGTGCCAACCTTGTCATAGCCGTTGCCGGAGTCGGTGGAGAGCACGCCCCAGCCGGTGGCAACGATCAGGGAGTCGGTATAGATGCCCTGGCCGGCGCCGAGGACGTTGGTGGCGCGGATAACGCCCTCAAGACCAAGCGCGAACGGGGTGCGCTTCATCATGGGAACGACGAGCGCGTCATATTCCTCCTGGGTGTCGTTGGTCTCCTGGGCGTAGATGACGGAGTTGTTGATGCGGAGGATGCCGTTGCCGTTGGCGGCCGCCGCCGTGCGGATGACGCCCTCGGTGAAGATGGTGGAGTCCTCGATCGTCACGTCGGCGGTGCCCTTGGCAAGCACCATGGCGGCGTTGCCGGTGAAGTCGTTCGCGCCGTCGCCGTTGCCGGTGATGCTCATGTCGGAGATGGTGTACTCGGCGGAGTCAACGATGATGCCGTTGAAGAACGCGCCGTAGGAGTTGAGCTCGCCGCTCGAAATGCCCTTGTCGTCATAAGTGGCCTTGGTGAGCAGAGCGGGGATGGTCTCGTCGTCGTTGATGCCGTTTTCATCGACATACAGCGCGGAGCGGTAGGTGTACTGGGCGGTATTGCCGGCCATGTTCATGAACTTGGCCATCTCGGAGCTGGCTGTCGCGCCGGAGGTCGTCTCAAAGGAGTAGGAGCCGTCCTTGAGCGCCGTGCCGTCCTCCACATAGTCGAGGATATCGTACTGGTCGCCGTCGACAACGAGCGTAAGAACGCCGCCGTTTTTGGCCTTGACTACGCTGCCGTCAGAGAGAGTGACGGAGGTGATGTTGGAAGAGGCGGACGGACTGTTGATGGTGTCGTCCTCCGTGGCGGTGGTGGCAATGTAGTTGTCGCCGTAGGTGACCGATTTAATGGTCAGACCGGGCTCGCCGGAGGCGAACGCGGACACGGAAAGCAGCATGCACAGTGCCAAAACGATTGCGAGTGCCTTTTTCATGAAATTCCTCCTAAATTTTTTGCCCTTGGGCGTATTCTGCCTTACATTATATACAAACCGTGGCTGTCTGTCAAAGCATAATTGCAGCATTTTGTCGTGGAACGGGAGAGAAAAAGAGAAGGAAAGAAAAATGTTGACAATATGAAATTTTTGTGTTATTCTGTCTCCAGATTGTAACCGAAATGTAACATCTTTTGTCCATAGGGACTTTAACACAGGGGTGGATGATCGTGTTATGCGGCATTACGGAACGGTTTGCTCTGTGTTGAATGCCTTATGAGGGACTTTGAAGGAGCATGATTTATGAAAAAGAGACTTGGTAATTTTATACTGGGGGGGTACTCATCCTATCGATGCTTGTGTCCGCTCCTGCCCTTGCGGCGGAAGATAAAAATGAAGCCGACGGGGAGATTAAATGTGAGCACAACAGCCTGAAGCTCGCCACTAACATTGAGGGCGTATGTCCCGTGGAGGGCATGAGGATCATGGAGCGCTGTGGATCGCGCTCGTGATGGTCAGCGGCTGCACCATGGCGGCTGCGCTGAGAAAAAAGCGCTGCGGCTGCTGAAGTAACTACTAAATAAGGGAAGCGCTCCGCGTGTCACGGGGCGCTTCCTTTTTGCGGTTCATCGGGCGACCAGCGGCGTACCCAGCCGGCGGCGAAGGCGGCGAAGCGGCGCGCGGCGGGGCCGGCCTCCTCGCGGACGGCAAGCGCGATGGTGCGGCTCGATGGGGGTACGGTGGGGCGCGCTGCGATGCCGCTGCTGTTGCCGCGCAGGAGCAGAGAGGGCATGATGCTCACGCCGAGCCCCTGTCGCACCATGGCGATGACGGCGTAATCGTCCTTGCAGTGCAGGCGGACGTTCGGCTTGAGGCCGCCGCGTTCGAGCGCGCGGCGGGCGTCGTGGTCGGAGGATTTGAGCAGGGAGATGATGGGCTCCCGCGCCACATCCTCGACGCGGCAGCGCTCCTGCGCGGCGAGCGGGTGTCCCTCCGGGAAGATGGCGACGAGCTCGTCTTCATATAAAGGTATGCACTCGCATTTCAGCTCGGTCGGCAGCGTGATGAAGCCGAGGTCGATGCTCCTGTCGGCCAGCCACTGGTCGACATCGTGGTAGTCGCCGTTGAACAGGCGGAACTCGACCTGGGGATGCTCCTGCTCAAACTGCATCATCATGGCCGGGAGCCAGTGCGTGGCGACGCTCGTGAAGGTGCCGATGCGGATCGGCCCCGCGACAAGCTCCGTGAGTTCGGCGGCCTCGCGGTGGAGGCGCTCGTCCTGGTGCACGATCTCGCGGAGGATGGGCATGAGCCGCTCGCCCTCCGCCGTCAGCCTTGCACCCGTGCGCGAGCGGCGCAGCAGCGTCAGGCCAAGCTCGGACTCAATGGCCGCGATCATGTGGCTCACGCCCGATTGGGTGAGTCCAAGCTCCTCCGCGGCGCGTGTCAGCGAGGAAAGCTCGACGGTTTTTACAAAAACGGCGTATTTTTTTGTGTCCATTGCAAAAAAACCTCTTGCATTTGTCGTTTGATGGTGGTAATATACCGCCATGAAGTTTTAGGATTTGTAATACTAAACATTATAAATCGTAATACGTCAAATGTCAAGCGGAGGTTTTGTAAAATGATCGGAGCAAATGTACAGCATCTGATCGCCATGGTGGTATACATGGCGGCGGTAGTCGCGATCGGCGTATATTTCGCCAAGCGCGCCAACAGCAACGCGGAGGCCTACTTCCTCGGCGGCCGCAGTCTCGGCCCGTGGGTGACGGCGTTCAGCGCGGAGGCCTCGGATATGTCCGGCTATCTGCTGATGGGCTTGCCCGGTCTGGCGTATTGGACGGGTCTTGCGGACGTCGGCTGGACCTGCATCGGTCTCGCGCTGGGAACATACCTCAACTTCCTGATCGTGTCCCGTCGTCTGCGCCGCTACAGCATCGCGGTGGATGCGTTCACCATCCCGGACTATTTCTCCCGCCGTTTCCATGAGAAGAAAAAGTGGCTCATGTCGCTGTCCTCTCTCATTATCATCGTCTTCTTCTGCGTCTACGCTGCCCAGTGCCTCAGCTCCTGCGGCAAGCTTTTCGCCAACCTGTTCGACCTGCCCTACGGCGGCATGATGATCGTCGCGTCCATATTCGTGCTCGTGTACACCTTCCTCGGCGGCTACTTGGCCGAGAGCGCGTCTGACTTCATGCAGGCGGTCGTCATGATAACGGTGCTCGTTCTCATCCTCGTCCTGTCCGTGAGCGCCGCCGGCGGCATGTCGGTCGTGATCGAGAACGCCAGGAGCTTTGACGGCTACCTCTCGTTCTTCACCACCTCCACGCCCTCGGAGACGGAGGTCAACGTCTTCGGCGCGGGCAAGAGCTATGGCGCGCTGTCCATCGCGTCCTGCCTCGCATGGGGTCTCGGCTACTTCGGTATGCCCCAGGTGCTGCTGCGCTTTATGGGCATCCGCTCGGAGAAGGAGCTTGGCCGCTCCCGCCGCGTCGCCATCATCTGGGTCACCATCTCCATGGCGGCTGCCATCCTGATCGGCGTCGTTGCCCGCAGTGTCACGGGTCTTGACTATCTCTCCAATGCGGACGCGGAGAATGTGTTCATCGACGCGGCCACGCATTTCCTGCCCCCCATCCTCGCGGGCTTTGCCTGCGCCGGTGTGCTGGCGGCCGCCATCTCCTCGTCGGACTCCTATCTGCTCATCTCCGCCAGCGCGGTCAGCCAGAACATCTACCGCAGCGTGCTCAAGAAGGACGCGACGGAGAAGCAGGTCATGTGGTGCTCGCGCATCACGCTGGTGGTCGTCACGCTCATCGCCATCGCCGTGGCGTGGAACTCCAACTCCACCATCTTCGGCATCACGTCCTTTGCCTGGGCGGGCTTCGGCGCGGCCTTCGGTCCCCTGATGCTGTTCTCCCTGTTCTGGAAGCGCACGACCTACCCCGCCGCCATCGCCGGGATGCTCTCCGGCGGCGTGATGGTGTTCGTCTGGAAGCTGGCAATCAAGCCCCTCGGCGGCGTGCTTGCCATCTACGAGCTGCTGCCCGCGTTCCTGTTCAGCTCGCTCGTCATCGTGGTCGTGTCTCTGCTCACGCATGAGCCCGGCGCGGAGATCGAGGAAGAATTCGACCGCGTGCGCGAGGGAAACGTGTAAATCAGAAAGCATTAAAAAATGTAGAAATATCCCCCGTGCGGCCTTGGAACGGGCTGCGCGGGGGATACGTTTATTTCTCTCTGCTGACGGTGAGCGCTCCGGGCGGGGCGAACATTTTGCGCCTGAGGCCGCCGAACAGGCTTTTGTAAAGCTCGTCGAGTGCGGGAAGCCCCAGCACATACATCAGCCCCACACCGGAAACGGCGGCAAAGGGGAGCAGGATATACCAGCGGTCGAGTGCCGGGATGAAGAAGAGCAGATAGCGCACCCACATAACGACATAGCTGTGCAGCAGATAGGGCACCATCGTGCGCGTGCCGCCGTCGCGTATGACCGGGAGGCTGCGATCCGGCACGAACACGAACAGGCCGATGACGAGCACCGGCGAGACGGCAAAGCCGGCGGCGCGCCAGAACATACCCGTCCATGGGGGAAGGTGGTAGTAGAAATAGGAGTTCCAGTTGTAGTAGAAGCGGTGGTCGAAATAGCCGTGCCAGTTCAGCCAGCCCATCACGGCGAGTACCAGCACGACCGCCGCGCCGACCGCCGGCTTTGGGAGCTGTTCTATTTTCCGAACATCCTCGCGGCTCATTTTCAGGCCGACGAGGAAGTAGGGGAGAAAGACGATGGTGCGGCTCAGCGACAGGAAATTCGTCACGTCCGGGCATATACCGACAAGCAGCGCCGCCGCGATGGACATGGGGATGATCCCGCGGATCCTGACGAGGGTCTTTGCTGTGAGCTTCCAGCAGAACATACTCAGGAGGTACCAATACTGGAACGTGGGCGAGAAGATGGTGGGATAGTCGCTGCCGAAGATCAGCGTGAACAGGGAGTTAAATATAATGTATGGCACGAGGAAATCCATAAGGGCGTTGTCATAGCCCTTGTCCGTGTTCTTGGAGAAATAGCCCGACAGGAAGCAGAAACCCGGCATCGTCACGAGCCGCGACCAGGTGGCGACCAGCTCCAGAACGGGATGGGGGAAGCAGCCCGTCAGCGTGATCATGTGTTCCGCAATGACGTTGAAAAGCAGGAGCCAGCGGATGTTGTCGGCGCGGTACCAGCGCCGGGGCAGAGCGGGATTTGTGTTCGCCAGAGTTTCCATGAAGACACCACCGTTTACAATTTGTTCACAATTCGACTCCAGTAAACCACAGAAGCGGCGGTGCTGTCAATGATTTATTCACAATTCATTCATAAATAATTCAAAAGTTAGCTCACACAATATCCATATACACCGGCGTGAGGAAGAGGCGGCGGAAGCCGGCCTCGTCGTCACTGTGGGCGAGCGCCCACATGGTCTTGGCATAGACGCTCTCGCCGGTCATGTCATAGGCCTCGAGCAGCTCATAGCGCTTTTTGATGCGCAGTCCGACGGAATAGACCTCCATGTCGCTGCCCTCGTGCGGCACCTGCGTCGTGACGATGACTTTCACGCCGCGCCGGACGAGCAGCGCGATCTTGTCGGCAAATTCGTCGCTGTCGTAATAGGGGATGCCGCCCACACCGAAGCTCTCGATGATGACGGCGTGGCAGTTCTCGGCGAGATAGTCGAAGATGTCGGCCTGCATCCCCGGAATGAGCTTGAGGACGAACACGGAGGGGTCGAGCCGGTGGAAGAAGCGGACGGGACCTGCCGGGCGGTGGGGGATAAAGAGGTGAAGCTCACCGGAGCGGATCACGGCCAGCGGCGGGTAGTCGATGCTCGAAAAGGCGTTGAAGCTCTTGGTGCGCATTTTGCGGGCGCGCGTGCCTGTGATGACCCGTCCGTCGAAGACCAGCGTAACGCCCCCGGCGCGGTCGTCCGCCGCATAGTGGATGGCGTTGGCCAGATTCTGCCGCGCATCGGAGTCACGGTCGTATATCGTTCGCTGCGCCCCGGTGAGGACGACGGGCTTGGGGCTGTTCTGGATGAGGTAGGACAGCGTGGCGGCGGCATAGGCCATCGTGTCCGTGCCGTGCGTGACGACGAAGCCGTCATAGTCGCCGTAGCGTTCCTCGATGGCGGCGGCGAGCGCCAGCCAGTGCTTGGGGTCCATGTTGGTGCTGTCGAGATTGAAAAGCTGCATCGCCTCCAATTGGCAGAGCGAGGCGATCTCCGGCACACAGGCGGCAAGCTCCCCGGAGGAGATACTGGGAGCAAGACCCTCGCTCGTGGGCTTGGAGGCGATCGTACCGCCGGTGGCGATCAGAAGTATCTTTTTCATGCGTCTCTTCCTTCCGCGTGTTTTGCCCGACCATTATACCCGAAGCGGCGCGCCAGTTCAAGCGCAGGAAAAAGCGCGAATTTGGACAAAAGTCTGCGGCATATGGTAGAAGCAAAGGGGGTCTGCCATATGCTCTCCACGACGTTTATGCTCCTCGTCTCGGGCGCGTTTCTGATGCTGCGGCTGGGGGAGACGGCCGGTTCGTTTCCGCGTCCGCTCCCGGCGCGGGAGGAGCGCCGCTGCGTCGAGGCCTGGCTGGCGGGGGATACGCAGGCGCGGAACAAGCTCATCGAGCACAACCTGCGGCTGGTTGTACACATCGCCAAGAAATACTACGCCGCCTCCGCTGATGCGGAGGATCTCATCTCCATCGGCACCGTCGGCCTCATCAAGGGCGTCTCAAGCTACCGCCTCGAAAAAGGCGTCCGCCTAGCTACCTATGCTTCGAGATGTATCGAGAATG
>CAVEQW010000050.1:0-10706 GCA_963618155.1 Alloprevotella sp. | reverse complement strand
TTTCGCAGAGATACATACTCTGCGAAAAAAGTTTGGGAGGACAGGCATCCATTTCGGATGCCTGTCCTCCGGCGCGCCATGCGGGCTTTTCCGCCGGGCTGTCATACCATATGATGTATCGGCAATGGGCAGGCGCGAGGAAGCGTGGGCGGGCGCTTTGTTATTTTTCAAATTATGCTTGACGCCGGGGCGGGACGGGAGTATAATGACGCAAAATTGAATGAAACCGTTGATGGAGAGTAAGTAACCGACCTGTGGCTGGCACAGAGAGCCGCGGCAGCTGAGATCGCGGCGCAGACTGGATCGTGTGAATGGACTCCGGAGGGCAATCGGAAGGCAGCCGCGCTGCCCTATGTGCGACGGAGAGGGGCACTTCGTGAAAAAAGCCGCCGTATGACAGTACGGACTGAGTGGGCGCATTGCGCCAAGCCGGGTGGTACCGCAGGAGCATTATTTCCTGTCCCAGCAGAATTGCTGGGGCGGGTTTTGTTTTTTCGGAGGTTTTTACTATGCATACAAAGCGATGGCGGCGCGCCGCCGGGGATAATAGACTTACTCGCTGAGGGATCCGCCTGTCAAAAGGCGCAGCTTCTCTGACCCTGCGCCGATCCAAAGCCATCCTTTACACAAGAAAGCCGGGGCGCCGTAAGCGTCCGTGCTGTTTTTGCGACAGCCTCACAGAGAGAATAACAAACAACACAGATAATCTATTAAGGAGAAAATATCATGAAAAAGCTTTTCACCATACTGCTGGCCATGAGCCTTGTGCTGGCGCTCTGCGCCTGCGGCGCACAGAATGAGACGACGGACACCGCCGCCTCGACCGCAACGACCGCGGAGGCCGAAGCGACGGCGGACGGCGCGGTCTATACCGTCGGCATCTGCAACTATGTGGACGATGCCTCCCTCAACCAGATCGTCGAGAACATCGAGTCCCGCCTCGCGGAGCTCGGCGAGGAGCGCGGCGTCACGTTTGACATCGAATACGACAACTGCAACGCCGATGCGACGGTTCTGGAGCAGATCGTGTCGAACTTCATGGTCGACGGTGTTGACCTCATGGTCGGCGTGGCCACGCCGGTGGCGATGGCGATGCAGGCCGCGACGGCGGATAACGCCATCCCCGTCGTGTTCTCGGCGGTGTCCGACCCCGTGGGCGTGGGGCTTGTCGAGTCGCTGGATGCGCCGGGCGCGAATCTGACCGGCACCTCGGACTATCTCGACACCGCGGCCATCATGAAGCTCATCTTCGCCGCCCAGCCGGACGCGAAGCTCATCGGCCTCCTGCATGACGTGGGACAGGATTCCTCCACGGCGGCCATCGCCGCGGCCAAGGACTATCTGGATGCCCAGGGCGTGGCCTATAAGGAATACACCGGCACGACCGTGGACGAGGTCATGCTCGCGGCGGACGCCATCCTTGCGGACGGCGTGGACGCCGTGTTCACCCCCACCGACAACACCATTATGACGGCGGAGCTCTCCATCTATGAAAAGCTGGCGGAGGCGGGCGTCCCCCACTATACCGGCGCGGACTCCTTTGCGCTCAACGGCGCGTTCCTCGGCTACGGCGTGGACTACGCCAACCTCGGCGTGGAGACGGCGGACATGATCGCCGGTATCCTGCTGGACGGCAATGACCCTGCGACAACGCCGGTCATGACCTTCGACAACGGCACGGCCACGGTCAACACGGAGACCTGCGCGACGCTCGGCTTCGACTATGACGAGATCGAGGCGCTGTTCGCCCCGCTCTGCACCAAGGTGCAGACCATCACCACGGCAGAGAGCTTCGGCGACCTCGGCTGAGCGCACGGGAGGACATGACCTTGACGCTTGTTTTAAGCCTCGGACAGACGGCGCTTGAGCTTGGGCTGCTCTGCTCGCTGACGGTGCTGGCGCTGTTTCTGAGCTATTCCATGCTCAACGTCTGCGATCTGTCCACGGACGGCTGCTTCACGCTGGGCGCGGCGGTGGGCGCTGTCGTCGCCATTGCGGGACACCCCTACCTCGCCATCCCGGCGGCGATGCTGGCCGGTATGCTCTCCGGCTTCGTCACGGCGCTGCTGCAGACGCGCATGGGCGTGGACAGCCTGCTTGCCGGCATCATCGTGAACACGGGACTCTACTCCATCAACATCGCCATCATGGGCAACTCCTCGCTTCTGAACATGAACAAGACCGAGACGGTGTTCACCAAGGCGCGGGCGCTGCTGGAGGGGACGCCCCTCGTCGGGCAGTATAAGCTGCTCGTGGCGCTCATCGCGGCGGCGCTCGTGGTCGTGTTTCTCGCGCTGTTTCTGCGGACGCGGCTCGGCCTCGCCATCCGCGCCACGGGCAACAACCCCGACATGGTGCGCTCCTCGTCCATCAACCCCATCTTCACGACGACGGTTGGTCTCTGCGTGGCGAATGCGTTCACGGCTTTGTCCGGCTGCCTGCTCGCGCAGTCGCAGAAGTCGGTCAACATCGACATCGGCAGCGGCATGGTGACGGTCGCGCTCGCCTCGCTGCTCATCGGCAGCAGCTTCATGGGGCGCGGCAGCATCGCCAAGCGCGCCGTCGGCGTGGTGCTCGGCTCGTTCATCTTCCGCCTCGTATACACCGTGGCGCTGCGCTTCAATATGCCGGCGTCCATGCTCAAGCTCGTCTCCTCGGTCATCGTCGTCATCGCCATCTCCGGCCCCTATCTCAAGACGCGTTACCCGGAGCTTCACCGGCGGCTGCACAGCGCCGCCGCGCAGAAGGGAGGGCGCTGATATGCTGACGCTCTCCCATATCACCAAGACCTTCAACACCGGTACGCCGGATGAAAAGCTCGCCATCAACGACCTCAGCCTGCATCTCGACAAGGGCGATTTCGTCACCATCATCGGTGCGAACGGCGCGGGCAAATCCACGCTGTTGGGCGCCATTGCGGGCAGCTTCCTCACGGACAGCGGCAGCATCGTGCTGGACGGGCAGGATATCAGCTTTTTGCCGGAATACAAGCGCGCGCGCCAGATCGGGCGGCTGTTCCAGGATCCCATGCGCGGGAGCGCGCCCGGCATGACCATCGAGGAAAACCTCGCGCTGGCGGCTGGCGGCGGGGGCTGGCTCTCCCGCGTCGGCCGTGCGGAGCGCGAAAAATTTCGTGAGCGGCTCGCGCTGCTCGGCATGGGGCTGGAGGATCGGATGAACCGCCCGGTGGGGCAGCTCTCCGGCGGCCAGCGTCAGGCGCTGACGCTGCTGATGGCGACCATGGTGCCGCCGAAGCTGCTGCTGCTCGATGAGCATACGGCGGCGCTCGACCCCGGCACGGCGGAGCGCGTGATCGCGCTGACCCGCGAGATCGTCGCGGACGGCGGCCTGACCTGCATGATGATAACCCACAATATGCAGTCGGCGCTGGAGCTCGGCAACCGGACGCTCATGATGGACGCCGGACGCATCGTGCTCGACGTCGCCGGAGATGAGCGCGAGGGAATGACGGTGGACGACCTGCTCCAAAGGTTCAGATCCGGCGTGGGCCGCGCCCTCGACAACGACCGTATGCTGCTCTCCTGACGCGCCCGATAACGCAAGCCGCCCCGTCCTCGCAAAGCACGAGGACGGGACGCTTTTGTATGTTGGGGGGATATCAGAACAGGTCGCTGTGTGACCCGGTTCGGGTCAGGCAGAGGATGAGCTCATCGTCGTTGACCTCATAGATCAGAAGCCAATCCGGGGTTATATGGCACTCCCGGCAGCCGATGAAGTCTCCGGACAGGCTGCGGTCGCGGCAGCGCTCCGGCAGGGGCTTCTGCTCCGCCAGAAGCAGGATGACCTCCTTCATCAGCCTCACGTCATAGCCGCGCCGCACGATGCGCTTGACCATATTCCAAGCCCGCTCTTGGTGTTGCCGCCGCGATGTGCTATAATAAGTCTGCACGGAAGGAGGTATGGATTATGCCGCATTACGACCGCAATTTTATCACGCTTACGCTCATCCGCGCCGATTTCGTCTCCGGCAGCCTCCCGCTGGAGGCCGCCCCGGACGAGAGCCTGACCGCGCCGCTCACGGACTATCCGCTGCGCAGCGCCGTCCGCCGGACGCGGAACGAGATACGCTTTGAAAAGTCGCCGCAGGGGTCGGTGAAGAACACGCGCACGCTTCCGTTCACGGAGTATAACTTCTGGACGGCGGACAAGCGCCGCCGCTTCGTGCTCTGCAGTGAATACAGCTTCCTTGAGGTGCAGGGACACGTTCCCTATGCCGAGGCTGCAGGCGAGCTGCTTGCCGTGCTGGACGCGGCGGCCGCGAAGACACCGGGGCTCATGATCCGGCGGCTCGGTATGCGCTATGTCAACAATATCGCCCTGCCGGAGGCCGACGCGGGCGCGGGGCTCGGCGCGGACTTCTGGAAGAACTATGTCAACGAGCTGCTGCTCGGCGGGCTGCGCTTTGCCGCGAACGACGGGACGCTGGCACGGCAGATGAACAGCATTGAATTAAACTACGGCAGCGACCGCGCCACGGTGAAATACGGCGTGTTCAACGCGGAATACCCCAAGCCGAACCGGCGGCGGGAATTCATCCTCGACATCGACACCTTCTGCCCCCAGACGCTCGCGCCATCGGCCATCGCCGGAAAGCTCGACGACTTCCACCGCGCCGCGTGCAGCGTCTTCGAGACCGCCGTCACCGACGCGCTCCGCCGCCGCATGGGCGTACACTAAACCGGCTATATCACTCACAAGCCCTCCTTTTCGAGGGCTTTTTTGTTTCCCTGCAATAAAACGATATCCCCCATGCGTCTAATGGACGTAAGCGGCTTACAACGACGAAAGGAGGCCAACGTGTGACAGAGTGGATCGAGCGGGCGCGGGACGGCGATGCCGAGGCGTTCATCCGGCTGATGGAGGCCAGCAAGCAGAGCCTGTATAAGATCGCCCGCAGCTTCTTTTCCGAGGAGATGGACGCGCAGGACGCGGTAAGCCAGACCGTGCTTGACTGCTGGGAAAAGCTCAAAACGCTGAAAAATCCGGCCTATTTCAAGACATGGCTGATACGCATACTCATCAACAACTGCAGCGACATCCGGCGCAGTGGCGCCCGCGTGAGCTATACCGACACGCTGCCGGAGCGTCCGGCGGACGACCCCGACCCCGGCGACCTCGGCTTCCGCTCGCTCATGGAGCTGCTGGACGAGCGGACAAGGCCGGTGCTGACGCTGTATTACGGCGAGGGGCTTCGCGCCCGCCAGATCGCGCAGCTTCTGGACATCCCCATCGGAACCGTCACCGCAAGACTCAAGCGTGGCCGCGAAAAGCTCGCGGCACTCGTCGGACAGGAGGAATTACGATGAAATACGACCCGAACGACCGGCTTTATGACCTGTTCACCCGCGAGGTGGAGATACCCCGCTCGCTGGACGAGCGGCTGGCAGGCTGCTATGAGGACGTTCGGCGGCAGAGCCGGAAAGGAGCTATCATGCAGAGCAAGCATACGAAACGATATGGAAAACGCGGTGTGCGCACGGCGCTTATTTTGGCGGCGGCGGTGTGTGTGCTGTCCGTGGCGGCGCTGGCCGTGGCGCACAGCGGCTTTTTCGCCTCGGTATTCGGCGACGGCATCCCCGCACGCGAGGCGCAGGACGTGAGCTACTACGGCGAGGATGGAAGCCTCGACAAGACCGAGCACTACCCCGCCTTTGACCGCGCCCCCGTGGACGAGGAGGAGGCTGATTCCCTCATCGGCAGCTATGTCAGCGCCATCGGCCAGAGCGTCACGCTGAACGGCTATACTGTCACGGTACGCGAGAGCGTCGTCGACGAAAACGGCATCGGCGCGGTGACGATCGACGCGGAGAACCCGGACGGCGTGAAGCGGGCGGAGGACGGCGACTGCCCGTTCCTTAGCTTCTCCGTCACGCAGGGCGAGGGCGACGCAGCGCTCTTTGCCGATGACCGCTGTTATATCGACGAGGCGGCCTCCACGGATACCCTGCTCCGCTATGTCTGCTACTTCATCCTGGACGGTGCGGCGACAGACGATATAACGCTCCATGTGAGGGCGTGGGACAGCGAGACGATGGACACCGAGATTGTGGACGGCGAGACGCACGAGTTTCCCCGCTATGAGGAGGCGGCGCTCACACTTCCGGCGGCGGAGTTCGTCCCCGCGAGCGGCAGCTTTACGGACGGCGAGATCAGCGCCTCCCTCTCCCCGGTGGGGCTCGTCCTCCGCGGCTGGGACAGCGCGAGCGGCGAGACGGTCGAGGATAAGCTCGTCCTGCGCTATGCCGATGGCAGCGAATATGTTGTCGAGGACGAGGATCTCGTCAGCTTCTCGGTGGCGTTCATCCGCGACGATGGGACCTGCTTTGCCCTCAACCGCCTGGTGGATGTGGAGAACGTCACGGAGATATACGTCAGCGGCCATCGCTACGGCTTCGCCGACGACAGCGTCACGGACTTCGAGTGCACCCTCACCCGCTGACGGCAGGCGAGATCAATTATGGGGGCTGTCTCACTGGAGACAGCCCGGAAATAAGCAGAATAACGGCAGCCGGCTCTTGAGAAGAGCCGGCTGCTGGCGTATGATTTGGATATGCAACAAAACTACAGGCAGATAGAACAAGACCGTAAGGCGTCGGCCTTACGGTCTGTTGTTGGTGGAGATAAGCGGGATCGAACCGCTGACCTCTTGAATGCCATTCAAGCGCTCTCCCAGCTGAGCTATACCCCCACGCGAGCTTTGTTATGATAGCAAATCCCGCGCTGATTGTCAAGGCTTTTTTCAAAAAAATACGCCATGCCGCGTCAAAGCGTCAGATCCTCATCGGTCAGATCTCCCTCGCAGACGATGTTGGTGGGGCCGGTCAGGAAGATATCCCGCACCGTGCCGCCCTCCTGCGTTAGCGTGACCGAGAGCTCCCCGCCGGGCATAAGCAGCCGCGTGTCCCGGCCGGACACCGCGCCGCGCAGCGTCATGACGGCGGTGGTCGCGCCGCAGCCCGTGCCGCAGGCGAGAGTGAAGTCCTCCACGCCGCGCTCGAAGGTGAGCGCTTTCAGGGCGTTGTCCCCCGTCCTGCGGACGAAGGTGACGTTCGCGCCCTTGGGGAAGGCCGGGTGCGACCGCAGCTCACGCCCGAGCGCCCGCAGCTCGTCCTCCGGCCACGCGTCCCAGTCGTCCAGCGCCACGACCGCATGGGGCAGGCCGGGGCAGCCGAGCTCCACATAGCCGCATTCAAAACGCCGCCCGCCCGCGTCCACGGGGCGCGACAGCTCAAGCACGCTCGGGTCATTCAGCCGCACGCGGTACAGCCGCTGCGACACGCGCCGGCCGGTGACGAGCCCCGCCGTCGTCTCAATATGCTGCACCTCGCCGGCAAGGCCGTTTTCATAGCCATAGCGGGCGATGCAGCGCGCCCCGTTGCCGCACATCTCGCCCAGACTGCCGTCGGCATTATAAAAGCGCATACGATAGTCGCCGTCCGCCTCGGCGCGGTCAACGAACATGACCCCGTCGGCGCCGACGCTCAGCCGCCGCGTGCAGATATGCCGCGCCAGCGCGCTCATCTTCTCCTCCGGGATATGCTCGATCATGTTGTTGATGAGGACAAAGTCGTTGCCTGCCCCGTGCATTTTGGTAAAACGCATCGTCGCTCCCCTCCGCACTCAGACGCGCGCCGCGCGCTCGCGCAGCCAGTCGGCCACGATCTCGCGCTCGTCCATATGGTGCTTGACGTGGTTGATCTCCTGATAGGTCTCATGTCCCTTGCCGGCGAGAACGATGACATCCCCCGGCTGATGGTGGTCGATGGCATAGTGGATGGCCTCGATGCGGTCGGTGATGGCGATATGCGGCGTCTCCGAATCGGCCAGGCCGGTCACGATCTCGTCCACGATGGCCTGCGGCTCCTCTGTGCGGGGGTTGTCGCTCGTCACGATGACGAAGTCCGCACCCTTGGCGGCGATGGCTCCCATGATGGGGCGCTTCGTGCGGTCGCGGTCGCCGCCGCAGCCAAACAGCGCCACGAGCCGCCCCGACGACACCTCGCGCATGGCGCGGAGTATGTTCTCCAGCGAGTCGGGCGTATGGGCATAGTCGATCAAAATGGTATAATCCCCGTCCGTCGGCACGACCTCGACGCGTCCCTTGACGCCGCTCGCATCGCGCATCGCCTCCGCACAGCTCGCCAGCGACAGCCCGAGCTGCAGCCCGCAGCCGATCACGTCCAGCGAGTTATACACCGAGAACATCCCCGGGATGGGCAAGCGGATATGCGCCGTCTCCGCGCCGAGGTGTACGTCGTATTCGATGCCGTCGGCGCGCAGCGTGATGTTGTCGGCAAAAAGCCCCGCGTCGGGATCTTTGGTCGAATAGGTGAGCACCGGGCAGCTTGCCCGCTCGAGCATATACTGCGACCACTCGTCGTCGAGATTGATGACGGCGCGGTCAGACTGGCGCCGGAACAGGATCGCCTTGGCCGCGGCATAGTTCTCCATGGTCTTGTGGAAGTCGAGATGATCCTGCGTCAGGTTGGTGAACACACCAACGGCATAGCGTATCCCCGCCACGCGGTCGAGCACGAGCGAGTGGCTCGACACCTCCATGACGACGTGGGTGCAGCCCTTGGCGAGCATCCGGGCGAAAAGCGCCTGCAGCTCGATGGCCTCCGGCGTCGTGCGCTCCGTGTGCAGCACCTCGTCCCCGATCATGTTCTGGTTCGTCCCGATGAGGCCGACCTTCATATTCGGCTGCTTCTCGAGCATATGCTTGATCAGCATGGTGCTCGTCGTCTTGCCGTTCGTGCCGGTGAGGGCGATCATGGTCATCTTCGACGCCGGGTCGCCATAGAAATTCCGGGCGGCGCACGCCTCGGCCAGACGGCTGTCCCGCACGAGCACATAGGGCGTATCGATCCCCGGCTCCTCCTCGCACAAAATGACAGACGCGCCATGCTCGACCGCGGCGGGGATGTATTTGTGTCCGTCTGACTCAAAGCCGCGGATAGCGATAAAAAGCGAGCCGGGCGCCGCCTTGCGGCTGTCGATGCATATCGAGCCGATCTCCATATCGCCGTCGGCGCACAGGCGCACGATGTCGATGCCGTTCAATATATCTGAGAGCTTCATAGATACCTCCTGTATTTGATACCGCCGCCGGAGCGGCGGGCATCCTACATTTATATATTACACGCGCATGGGACGGCACACAGCGCATAAAATGCGCAAAACCGCGCAATAACTGCGCAAAAGGCGTTATCCTCTGTACATTTGCGGCGCGAGCAACTACAATGTGACAAAATCAAAAGGAGGTAGCACTCAACATGAAAAAATCCTTCTGGAAAAACTACAGCTTCATCATCTGTATGCTGCTGGGCATCATCCTCGGCTGCGTCGTGGGCGGCGTATGGCCGGAATTCGGCCTGAAGATCGAGTTCCTCGGCACGCTGTTCATCAACATGATGTTCTGCGTCGTGGTGCCGATGGTGTTCTGCTCCATCGCGTCCGCCATCGCCAACATGAAGAGCGTGAAGCGTGCCGGTAAGATCATGGGCACGACCATCGCCACCTTCCTGGTGACCGCCGCCATCGCCGGTGTGCTCATGTACATCGTCTGCCGCATCTTCCCGCTCGTGGACGGCCAGTATGTCGTGGCGGAGGGTGAGATCGGCGACACGCTCGGCTTCTCCGATATGATCGTGAACTTCTTCACCAAGCCGGACTTCACGGAGCTTCTGAGCCGCCGCGCCATTCTGCCGCTCATCGTGGCGGCCGTGCTCTTCGGCTTCGGCACCCAGATGGCCGGCGGCCCGGAGACAAAAACGGCGCAGTTCCTGGCGGACATCACCGAGTGCATCATGAAGACCGTCAAGCTCATCACCTACTATGCGCCCATCGGCTTCTTCGGCTTCTTCGCCTATCTCGTCGCCACCTACGGCCCCGAGCTCATCGGCGACTACAGCCGCACGCTCATCATCTACTACATCATGAGCTTCGCCTATATGTTCATCTTCTTCCCGCTCTACGCCCGCTTCGGCGGCGGCAAGGGCGCGGCCAAGCTCATGCTCTCCAAGCTCTTCCGTCCGGCGGCCATGTCGTTCGGCACCTGCTCGTCCGTCGCCACCATCCCCACGAACATGGAGGTCGCGGAGGAGACGGGCATCTCCAAGGACGTCAGCGAGATGGTCATCCCCCTCGGCGCGACGATGCATATGGACGGCTCGTCCATGTCGGCCATCATCAAGGTCGCGTTCCTCTTCGGCATCTTCGGCATGGACTTCTCCACCGGCAAGGCCATCCTTGCCATCATCGTGGCGGTGTTCTCCTCCGTCGCCATGAGCGGCATCCCCGGCGGCGGCGGCACCGGCGAGCTCGTCATCTGCACCATCTTCTTCCCCGACCAGCTTGCCGTGGCCTATCCCATCGCCCTCGCCATCGGCAACCTCGTCGATCCTCCCGCCACCATGGTGAACTCCGCCGGCGACTATGTTGTCTCCTATATCGTCGCCCGCTATGTGGACGGCAAGGACTGGCTCCAGAAGAAGCTCGCCAAAACCGACGCGGCATAAAACCACAGCGCACAGTCAAAGCCCCCGTTTTCGCAGGTCGAAAACGGGGGCTTTTTGACAGAAAAAGCGGCGCAAAAAATTTCGCAGAGTTACATTCTCTGCGAAACGGCATGGGAATCAATATGTGGTATCCATATCCTAGCACAAACACGAGGGAAATGCAAT
>CAVEQW010000049.1:0-127771 GCA_963618155.1 Alloprevotella sp. | reverse complement strand
CGCCGTGGACACCAACGCTGAGAATCTGAAGCTTGCCGAGGTCATTAACGTGACCATGAAAATTGGTGAAGGGGATGCGAAGTCCGTCGGAACGCTGGCCAGTGTGCTGGAAAACGCCATGAATACCACCGACCCCGACGGCTATGCATGGGGCGCGCTGGGGGCCAATCAAGACAGCGGTGCGATCACCCTCAAGTTCACGATGGACACTGCCGCCGGCAACGAGTATCAGGATCTGTCTATCGAAAAGATCGCCGTCACCGTCCTTGCGAAGCAGGATACCGTCGAGTACGACAGCGAGGACAATGCCTATGACGCGAAAGCAGAGTACCCCTGGGACGGCACAGTTGCCACGACTGAGGAGCTTAATAATGTTACAGAAACCGATGCTGGTGGTAAAAAAACCGTGAAGATCAGCTCCGCGCCGCTGCTTGCCGCATTTGTCAAAGCGGTGAATAGTGACGCAAGCGGATTCAAAGACGCTACAGTCACCCTTGAAAATGATATCGATCTCGGCGGCCAGGAATGGACTCCGTTGATTTGGTATAAAAGCGGCCAGGCGGATAGCGCCGGCAGCATGACCTTCGACGGAAAAGGCCATACTATCTCCAACTTCAAGGTAACTGCCGCGGAAGAAGGCGAAACAAAAACAGGCTTCTTCGGCGATGCCACTAGAATGACCATTAAAAACCTGACGATCCGCGGCGCCACTGTCACGGGTTACAAGTATGTCGGAGCGCTTGTCGGCTATGGACAGGGCACTAAAATTGAAAACTGCAAGGTAGAAAATTCTACTGTGACCGGGAAGACATGGATAAACGGCACTACTACTGAAGGAAGCGAAAAGGTAGGCGCGATAGCCGGCGCACTTGTTGACGATCGTAATTCTGTGAAAAACTGCACAGTTACAGGCTGCACCATCCAGGGATATAGTGAAGTCGGAGGTTTGATTGGTCGTATAGTTGGTACTGGTAGTGCCGCTACCAACAACACCGTATCCGACACCACGATCATCTGGGATAACACGGTTAACTATAAAAGCAAATCCACTTACAGTGATTGCAATGTAAATAAAGTCGTTGGTGAAAATTATAACAGTGCAGCTACTGTATCCAACAACAGCAGCGACACAGACGTGACAATCGAAACAAAAACAACCTAACCACAGTCCTCCCTTGATCCCCGCCTTTTGTTTGCTGGGCGAGGATCGCAAAAAGACCGTCGGGAATTCCCGGCGGTCTTCTTTTTGTGGGACAGGCGGGCGGCCTGTCCCGACGCGTTATCTCATTCGTCCTGCGTCTGCGGGATGACGGGCTCGCGGATGCGGAAGGCGCGGAGGCTGTTGAGGACGGCGAGCAGAGCCACGCCCACGTCGGCGAACACGGCGAGCCAAAGCGGACACGCGCCGAAGACGTCGAGCACAAGAATGATGAGCTTGAACGCCAGCGCAAAGCCGATGTTCTGCCAGACGATGGAGCGCGTATGCCGCGCCGCCTCGATGGCCGTGATGACCTTGGAGGGCGAGTCGTCCATGATGACGACGTCGGCCGCCCGGATCGCGGCGTCGGAGTCCGCGCCGCGCAGCGCCACGCCGATATCGGCGGCGTCGAGACAGGCCTTGTCGCGCTCCGGGTCGCCCACAAAGAGGAGCGTTCCCCTGCGGCAGCGCGTTTCCATGTCGCGCACGACCGCGACCTTGTCGGAGAGGCCGCAGCCGGAATAATATTTTCCGATCCCGATCTGGCGGGCGAACTTCTCCGTGGCGGCGGGGCTGTCCTCCGTCAGGAGCGCAAGCTCCTTGTTGCTGTCCCAGCGCAGGACGGTGATGGTGCCCTGGACGTCCGGCTTCGCGGCGGAGGCAAACTGGATGCGGCCGGTATAGCGGCCGTCAATGCCCATGTAGACGGCGTCCTCCTCGCTTGTATCCTCGGCGGGGTCAATATCACGCGCAAAGAGGAAATCCGCGCTCCCAAGGACGATGGAAACGCCGTTGACGCTGACGGTGATCCCCTGCCCCGGCGTTTCCTCGAAGGCCTCGATAAGCTCGATGTAGATGACACCGGGATAGGCCGCCTTGATGCTCTCGGCGTGCGCCGATGTGGAGTAGGCGCAGGCGTGCGCCGCGATGCGCAGGAACACGGAGGCGTCCATTTTCTCGCACTTGATGGACGCGACCTTGCGTGTGCCGGAGTCGAGAACGCCGCTCTTGTCGAATACGACCGAGAGCGTGCGGCTCACGGCATCCATCGCGCCGGTGTTTTTGAAGAGTATCCCCCGCCGTGTTGCGCCGCCGATGCCCGCAAAATAGCTGAGCGGGACGGAGATGACGATGGCGCAGGGACAGGCGATGACCATGATGACGAGGGCTTTATAGATGCCCTCCAGCACGGTATGGTGGAAAAAGAGCGGCAGCACGACGGCCACGACCACGGCGATGCCCAGCACGACCGGTGTATAGACGCGGCAGAATTTGGTGATGAACTCCTCGGTCTGACCCTTTTCGGAGCGGTTGGAGCGCACCTCGGACAGAACCTCCGTCGTCTCCGGCGAGCGGTTTTCCATCAGCCCCTCGATGTTCTCCCGCACCCGCGCCACGGCATAGCCCTGAAACAGCTCGCCGAGCTGGAACAGGAACATCACAGACGCGCCCTCCTCCGCCTCGCCGATGACGATGGCGGCCACGGCCACGATGCTCATGAGCAGCGACTCGTCAAACAGGCGGCGGCGCAGGAGATTGGAGACGGCGCTGATAAAGACGTCGTATCCGGCGGCAAGCACGCTCAGAATGAAAACAATGAGGCTCGCCGTCGGCTGTGCCTCCTCCAGAAGCATACCGGCGACGAATAATACCGCGGCCAGCACGAGGCGCACGACCATCACACGGTCAAAGCCGTGGTGATGATGGTCGTGATGCTCCTCCATGCAGCCGTCGCAGGTGCAGCTGTGGCCGTGTCCCTCGACGGCCTCTTTTATCTCGTGAAACAGATTCATTACGCCTTTCCGTCGCAGCCGAGCACGTTGACGAGCTTATCCTTGACAAGCTCGCGGATATAGTCGCGTCCAAGGGTCAGATACTGGCGCGGGTCGAAATGGTCGGGATGCTCGGCCAGATGCTGGCGGACACCGGCGGTCATGGCGAGGCGGAGGTCGGAGTCGATGTTGATCTTGCAGACGGCCATGGATGCGGCCTTGCGAAGCATATCCTCCGGCACGCCGATGGCATCGACGAGCTGGCCGCCGTTGGCGTTGATGATGTCGACATACTTGGGAATGACGGAACTTGCGCCGTGCAGCACGATGGGGAAGCCGGGCAGACGCTTCTCGACCTCCTCGAGCACGTCAAAGCGAAGCTGCGGCTTCGTGCCGGGCTTGAATTTATAGGCGCCGTGGCTCGTGCCGATGGCGATGGCAAGGCTGTCGCAGCCGGTGCGGCTCACGAATTCCTGTACCTGTTCGGGGTGCGTATAGCTCGAATCCTCCGCCGAGACGCTCACATCGTCCTCCACCCCGGCGAGCGTGCCAAGCTCCGCCTCCACCACGACGCCGTGGTCATGGGCGTACTCGACGACCCTGCGGGTCAGAGCGATATTCTCATCAAAGGGCTTGGAGGATGCGTCGATCATGACGGAGGTGAAGCCGCCGTCGATGCAGCTTTTGCAGATGTCGAAGTTCGCGCCGTGGTCAAGGTGGAGGCAGATGGGCAGCCCCGTGTCCTCCACGGCGGCCTCGACCAGGTGCATGAGATAGGCGTGCTTGGCATACTTCCGTGCACCGGCGGAGACCTGAAGGATGAGCGGGGCGCGAACCTCCGCCGCCGCCTCGGTGATCCCCTGCACGATCTCCATGTTGTTGACGTTGAAGGCACCGATGGCATAGCCGCCCTTATAGGCCTTTTCAAACATTTCCTTGCTTGTAACGATGGGCAATTGAAGTCACTCCTTGAATGAAAATTTCATCTCTATTATGTCTTTATTTTACACGGTATCCGTGATATAATCAATATAAATATGATCAAATCTGTGTGGAGGTTTTTATGGAAGGAAAACTGACCGGCGCCTGCGTGATCGGACAATCCGGCGGCCCGACCGCCGTTATCAATGCCAGCGCCTACGGTGCGATCCGCGCCGCGCTCGATGCGCCCGAGATAACCCAGGTCCTCGCCGCCGAGCATGGCATCGTCGGCGTTCTGAACGACCGGCTCTTTGATATGGGGCTGGAGGACGCGGCGGAGCTTGCCCTCTTGAAGAATACCCCGGCCTCGGAGCTTGGCTCCTGCCGCTATAAAATGGCCGATCCCGATGTGGACGACGGCGACTACCGCCGTATTCTTGAGGTGTTCAGGAAGCACAACGTCCGCTACTTCTTCTATAACGGCGGCAACGATTCCATGGACACCTGTGACAAGATCAGCCGCTTTATGGCGCGTTCCGGCTGGGGCTGCCGCGTTATGGGCATTCCCAAGACCATCGACAACGACCTTGTCGGCACCGACCACTGCCCCGGCTTTGGCAGCGCCGCGAGATACATCGCCACGAGCTGCATGGAGGTCGCCAAGGATTCGAGCGTCTACCCCACGGGACAGATCACTATCATCGAGATCATGGGTCGTCACGCCGGCTGGCTTGCGGGCTCTGCGGCGCTGGCGACAAAATTCGGCGCAGGGCCGGATCTGGTCTATCTGCCGGAATGCGATTTTGACGAGGCCGCGTTCCTCGCGGATGTAGAGCGCATATATAACGAGAAGAAAAATTGCCTTGTGGCCGTTTCCGAGGGGCTGCATTATGCCGACGGGGGCTTTGTCTCGGAGGCCAAGACCAGCGCCACGGACGGCTTCGGCCATGCCCAGCTCGGCGGGCTGGCGGCGCGTCTTGCGGAGCTCGTGAAGCAGCATACCGGCGCAAAGGTACGTCCCATTGAGCTCTCGCTGCTCCAGCGCTGCGGCGCACACCTGGCCTCCAAGACCGACCTGGACGAGGCGGAGCTGGCCGGGCGCACTGCGGTGGAGGCGGCGGTGGCCGGAACGACCGGAAAGATGGTCGCCTTTGAGCGCAACGAGCGGGACGGACAGTACGTCTGCCACACAAGGCTTATCCCCCTCACCTCTGTCGCCAATGCGGAGAAGAAAGTCCCCGCAGACTGGATAACGGCGGAGAAGAATTTTGTGACCGATGAGTTTATCGCCTACGCGCTGCCGCTCATCCAGGGTCAGCCGGAGCGCCCGACCGAGGGCTCGCTCCCCCGCTACGCCCGCTTGAAGAAAATCCTCGCCAAATAAACAGAAAGGTCGAAGCTACACCATGCAAGAGAAATTCATTCTATCCTGTGAATCGACGGTCGATCTCCCCTACTCCTATCTGGAAAGCCGGAATATCCCCGTTCTGTTCTACAAATACATCATCGAGGACACGGAATACATCGACGACATGGGGCGTGACCCCAAGGCGCTGCCGCGTTTTTATGAGCTGCTGGCGCAGGGACACCTGCCCCAGACGAGCCAGATCAACGTTGGCGACTATGAGGAATATCTGGAGGCGCTGCTGCAAAAGGGCGATGTTCTGCATATCGCGTTTACCTCCGGCCAGTCCGGCTCTGTCCATAACGCCTTTTTGGCCGCCGATATTCTGCGGGAGAAATATCCCGACCGCCGCCTCATCGTCATCGACTCGCTCTGCTCCTCCTCCGGCTTCGGGCTGCTGGTGGATTATGCCGCCGATATGCGCGACGCCGGAAGCAGCATGGACGAGGTTGCCGCATGGGTCACGGAAAACCGCAACAGAGTCCACCACCAATTCTTTTCCTCTAACATGACCCAGTTCCGCCGCACGGGGCGCGTCTCCGGTACGGCGGCGGCCATCGCCACGATCCTGTCCGTCTGCCCCATCATGCGCCTGGACGATGCGGGGCGCATCATCGCCTATGACAAGGTGCGCGGCAAGAAAAATGCCGTCCAGCGCACGGTGGACACCATGGCGGTCCATGCGCGGGACGGCGAGGACTATGACGGCAAATGCTTTATCTGCCACTCCCAGTGCCCGGAGGATGCCGCCATGCTGATCGAGGCGACCGAGGAGCGCTTTCCCAAGCTCAAGGGGCAGATACGCCTCTGCGACATCGGCACCATCATCGGCTCCCACAGCGGCCCCGGCACCGTCGCCGCCTTCTTCCTAGGCGACGAGCGCCAGCCGGACAAGCAATAAGCCCATAAATCCGCGCCGCCGGTCAATTCGACCGGCGGTGTGCTTATACGGGACGGGACATAGATATTGCAGGGCTAAGCAGTCGTTGTGGCCAAAGGCGACCAACCTCTCACGGTTGATCGCCTTTGCTTTGGTTGCTTGCAAATTACGGTCAGATTATCCGGCCGCATCAACAAGCATTTTCATAATACGGTTATTTACATCGAGATAGTATTTCCCTCATTGACTAATGCACAAATTTGGGGAGCATTACATTTTCTCCGTGTATAGCAAAGGAGCGTGTACCGGCGTGCACGCTCTCTCGATGTGTTTGCAGAATCCTTTACTCCTGCTCCCCGGTCATTTTCAGGAAATCCTCCTCGCTGAGGATGGGGATGCCAAGCTGGAGGGCTTTGTCGTATTTCGAGCCGGGGTTTTCGCCCAAGAGGACGTAGCTCGTTTTCTTGGAGACGGAGCCGGAGGTCTTGCCGCCGAGCTTCTCCACGAGCGCCTCGGCCTGCTGGCGCGTCATACCGGCAAGCGTCCCGGTCAGGACAAAGGTCTTGCCGAGGAAGCGGTTGTCGCTCACGCTCTCGCTGCTGGCAAAGCTCACACCAGCCTCGCGCAGCCGCCGTATCTGGTGCCGGGACTGCGGGTTGGCAAACCAGCCGACGATGTATTCGGCGGTAATGGAGCCGATGTCGTCGATGGCGGTAAGCTCGTCCAGCCCCGCCGCTATGAGCGCGTCCAGATCGGAAAATTTACGCGCCAGCACCTTTCCGGCCTTGGCGCCGACCTGACGTATGCCGAACGCGCAGAGCAGCCGTGCAAGCCCTGCCTGCTTGCTTTGCTCAATGGCAGACATGAGCTTTTCCGCCGATTTCTTGCCCATGCGGTCAAGCGCCGCCACGGCCTGCGGCTCAAGGTAATAGAGGTCGGCCGGAGTCCGGATGAGCTCCGCGCCCACGAGCGCCTCCACAACGGCGGGGCCGAGCCCGTCAATATCCATAGCCTCCTTGGAGGCAAAGTGGACGATGTTGCGCAGCGTCTGCGCCGGACATTCTGCGCCGGTGCAGCGGATAGCCGCGCCGTCCGGGTCGCGCATGACGGGGCTGCCGCAGACGGGACAGACGGACGGGAGGCGGAAAAAGTCCTGCCGCTCGCCCTTTTTGGTGACGGCCAGCACGGCGGGGATGATCTCCCCTGCCTTTTGGACAAGAACCGTGTCGCCGATGTTGACACCGAGCTTTTCGATCTGATCCTGGTTGTGCAGCGTCGCATTGGTGACGGTCGTACCGGCGAGGCGTATCGGCTCTACGACGGCCTTGGGGGTCAGAACGCCGGTGCGCCCGACCTGGACGACAATGTCCGTCACGCGGCTCTCCTTTTTCTCCGGCGGGTACTTGTAGGCGACCGCCCAGCGGGGGTATTTGGCTGTGCTTCCAAGCGCCTCGCGCTGGGCGAGGTCGTTGATTTTGATGACCGCGCCGTCGATGTCGTAGGGATAGCTCTCGCGCCCCTCGCCGATGGTGGTGATACGTTCCTTGCACTCGTCCGCCGTCCGGCACAGCGTATGCGGCACGACCGGGAAGCCCATGGCCTCCAGCGCCTCCAGCGTGTCATAGTGCCTCGTCCAGCCTATACCCTCGGCGAGCTGGATGTTGAAGCAGATGATGTCAAGCTGGCGCTGGGCGCACACCTTGGGGTCAGTCTGGCGCAGCGAGCCCGCCGCCGCGTTGCGCGGATTGGCGAGCGGCGCTTCGCCCGTGATCTCACGCTCGGCATTGAGCCGGTCAAAGACCTCGTGGCTCATATAGACCTCGCCGCGGACGATGAGGCGCTCCGGTGCATTCTGCAGCGTTTTGGGGAGGCTTCGGACGGTTTTCAGATTCTCCGTCACATCCTCGCCGACTGCGCCGTTGCCGCGTGTCGCGCCTTGATAGAGAACGCCGTGACGGTACTCCACCGCCACGGAAAGGCCGTCGATCTTCGGCTCGGTGACGTAATCATGCGTTGCCGGGAGCGCCGCGTCCATGCGGGCACAGAAGCCGTCCAGCTCGTCATAGGAGAACACGTCCATGAGGCTTTCCAGCGGCACGGGATGCTCGACCGGCGCGAACAGATTGCTGACATGGCCGCCGACGTGCTGCGTGGGCGAGTCGGGGCGTACCCAGTCGGGGTGCTCCGCCTCTATTTGCTTCAGGCGGTTGTTCATGCGGTCGTATTCAAAGTCCGAGACGAGCGGCGCGTCCTTGTCGTAGTAGGCAACGCTCAGCTTCAGCAGCGTCTCGACAAGCTCATTATATTCCCTCTTTTGTTCGTCCATGTTATTGCCCCCAATTCAGATAGCTCTCCGGCACCTTGCCGACAATGATGGTTTCCTCGACGGGAATGTCCGTGACGACGCTCGTATTCACCGCCCGCCACGGCATGAGCAGCGTCAGCTCCTCGCGCAGCTCTAAGGAAATCTGGTGGCGCGTCTGGTTGATGCCGACGGAGGAAATGTCTGTCTTAAAGCCGGAGAAGGTCGAGCTCAGCACCTGCACGCGGATCCGGATATGCGGCCCGCGGCTGAGCAGCAGTGTGCTTCCCGTGAGGCTGCCAATGGGAATGGAAATCACGATATCGTGGTCGGCGGTCGCTGCCGTCACGGACATCAGAATATCGCTGGCCAGCGCATTGAGCGCGACCACATTCGTCGTCACGGCGCTGATCTCGCCATCCGCATCCTTTTCCAGTGTGGTGAGCGCGCCGTAGTCCGCGCCCGCCGTCGTCATCTTCTCCTTGACGATATCGCCTACGGCGGCGACCACCGCGTCCTGCGCCGAGGAGACGGCCAGCTCGGTGGACAGAGAGCGCAGAAACAGCGATACGGCAGTCAGCATGGAGACGGCGAGCAGAAGCACGAGCAGCGGAAACAGTCCTCTATGCCGCCGCACGGCGCTTCGGTTCATATATGCGCGGCTCGGCCAGCGCTTTTGAGACATAAGGATCCCTCCCTATGTCCAGTGTATGCACCTACGCGCCGAGCATTTCCGAAATGGCCGACATGACGGCAAGCTGCCCGGCCTCAAAGCTCATCGCACCCTGCATATACGCCGTGTATGGCTCGCGCAGCGGCCCGTCACAGCTCAGCTCCGAGGTGGAACCGCCGATAAACGTCCCCGCCGCCATGACGACCTCGCAGTCGTAGCCGGGCATCTGCCATGGCTCCGGCGTGACAAAGGAGTCGACCGGTGAGGCGCTCTGTATGCCGCGGCAGAATGCCACGAGCCGCTCGGCGGAGCGCAGCGTTATGGTCTGCACGGTGTCGCTGCGTGCGGCGAGGGGCGCGGGCGAGGTCTCAAAGCCGAAGTGCCCCAGCATAGCGGCGCAGAAGGCTGCCGTTTTCAGCGCCTGCGCCGTGGCGTGGGGTGCCTGAAACAGTCCCTGGTACAGGAGGCGATTCTGCCCCAATGACGCGCCGCACTCGCCGCCGATGCCGGGGCTTGTCAGGCGGAATGCCGCCCGCTCGACCAGCTCCGCACGGCCGCAGACATAGCCGCCGCGCGGCGTGATGCAGCCGCCGGGGTTTTTGATGAGCGAGCCGGCGCAGATATCCGCGCCGACATCGCAGGGCTCGCGGCTGTCCGTAAACTCGCCGTAGCAGTTATCGACCATGACGATGGTTTCCGGGCACTGCGCCCTGACGCGGCGGACAAGCTCGCCAATGTCGTCCATGGAGAGCGCGTCACGGCTGTCATAGCCGCGTGAGCGCTGGATGTATACAAGTCGCACGGCGGGGTCGGCCAGCTTTTGCGAAAAATTCTCGCCGATGGCTGCCTCCTCATAGCCGATGCCGTAGTATTTCAGGGAGCCGGGCGCAGCGCCGTCAATGCCGATGGCAGTGCGCATGGTGTCATAGGGCGCACCCGTCACGGAGAGAAGCTTCTCCCCCGGCGCGAGACAGCCCGCCAGCGCGCAGAACAGCGCGTGCGTCCCGTTGACAAAGTCGAGCCGCACAAGGGCACTCTCCGCACCGAACACGCGGGCAAAGAGCTTGTCGAGTGTGTCGCGGCCAAGGTCATCGTAGCCGTAGCCGGTCGTAGCGGCAAAATGCGCCTCGGATATGCGGAATTTCCGAAAAGCGTCAAGCACCTTTTCCGTGTTATCCAGCGCCACAGCGTCGATCTCGGCAAAGCGCCCCTGCAGCGCCGGCAGGATGGATGCGGCGGCGGCCTTTACCTCGGGTCGGATGTTCATTCTGCCATAGCCTCCAGAAACAGCTTTGCCAGCCGGTATTGATCCTCACACTCGTCCACACGGGCGACACAGGACGGCGAGTGGAGATTGCGGACGGGCACAGAGACAGCCGCCACGCGGCAGCCGCTTCCGCTGCGCTGTACCACGGAGGCGTCTGTCCCACCGGCGACGCGCGTCTTGGTCTGCCAGCGTATGCCATTTTTCTCCGCCAGCGCGCCGAGCTGCGCATAGAGGCTGCGGTCGTATATCGTGCCGCCGTCCATGAACGGGATGACAACGCCGCCGCCAAGCTCACAGGTGCGGGCAGCGCCCTCCGCGTCGGGCAGATCTCCGGCGGTCGTGCCCTCCAGAATGAGCGCAATGTCCGGCTGGATGATGTTCGCCGCCACGGACGCGCCGCGGCAGCCGACCTCCTCCTGCACCGTAAAGGCAAACCAGCAGTCGCAGGGCAGCTCGCCCTCCAGCAGCTCCAGCATCGTTGCGCAGCCGCAGCGGTCGTCGATGGCCTTGGCCTTGATATAGCCGTCGCCAAAGCGTATCACTGTGTCGTCGAACGCGACCCAGTCGCCGAGGGCCGTGAGCTGCTTTGCCTCCTGCGCGTCGGCCGCGCCAATGTCGATGAACATATCCTTGAGGAGCGGGACGCTTTTGCGCTGCTCCGCCGTTGTCAGATGGATGGCCTTGGTGCCGATAAAGCCGGGGACACGGGACGCGCCGACATAGACCTTTTTGCCGAACAGCACGCGGCGGTCAATGCCGCCGGCATTGTCAAAGCGGAGATAGCCGTCGTCGGTGATGCGTGTGACGATGAGGCCGACCTCGTCCATGTGGGCACAGAGCATGAGCTTCTGTGCCGGGGTCTTTGCGCCCTTTTTGAAAACAAGGATGTTGCCGATCGCATCGGTGATGATCTCATCGGCCAGCGGCATGGTGCGCTCGAGGATATAGTCCCGCACCTCGTTCTCCGCGCCGGATACACCGTCAAGGCAGCAGAGTGTTTCCATGGTGTCAAGCATTTGCGTCCGCCTCCCCTGTTTTGATGATGTACTCGCATATAAGCCGCCCGATGGCTGCCATATCGTCGAGATGCACCATCTCGACCGGCGTGTGCATATATTTCAGTGGCAGCGACAGCAGTGCGGTCACAACGCCCTGACGGGATATCTGGATGGCGTGTGTGTCTGTGCCGCTGTTTCCGCCGGGTGAGACGGAGAGCTGATATTTGAGCTCCTTTTCCTCCGCGATGGATACGAGTGCGTCCGCCAGCGCACGGTTCATATTCGGCCCAAGCTCAATGACCGCGCCCTTGCCGCATTCGAGCGGCTCATCCGCGGCATCCGGCGTTTTCCCGTGCGTCACGTCCACGACGATGGCGACATCCGGCCTCATGCTCCACGCGCCGACGGTCGCGCCGCGATGGCCGACCTCCTCCTGTGTGCTGATGAGGCAGCAGAGGTCGATGTTCAGCTCGCGGGCGCTCAGATGCTCAAAGGCCTTCAGAATGATCGCCACGCAGCTGCGGTCGTCCAGCGCCTTGCCGCAGAGCCAGTGGTCGCCGAGCTCCTCACAGCCGGAGACATAGACGACGGGCGTTCCGGCAGGCGCGGCCTTGAGCGCCGCCTCCTGACTCAGGCCGACGTCGATATAGAGCTTGTCAGCGTCAATGGCCTTGTCCTCGCTGTCCTTATCGAGAAGATGCGGCGGCAGCGTGTCGATAACGCCGTACAACGGTTTCTCCCCAAGCACGCGCACCTCACGCGCCGGGAGCATACGCGGATCAACGCCGCCCAAGCTGGCGAAGCTCAGGAAGCCGGCCTTGGCACCCGTGGTGATGAGGCCGATCTCGTCCATGTGCGCGTTGAGCAGCACGCGCTTCGCGCCCTCGTGGCCGCAGTATTTGTATGCCATCAGATTGCCGAGCGCGTCGGTCTTTATCTCGTCGGCAAAGGGCGTCAGGTATTTTTTTACAAGCTCGAATACCGGCGCTTCAAAGCCCGACGGCGCAGATGCGGCGCACAGGCGCTTTGTCAGTTCCTTCAGTTCCATGATCACAGCTCCTCCACTAGCTTTCGGAAGGTATTTCCCCGCTCCTCAAAATTGCGGAAGCGGTCAAAGGACGTGGAGGCCGGCGACAGGAGCACGGTGTCCCCCGCCTGCGCCTCCCCTGCCGCCGCAAGAACGGTTTCCTTGAAATCGTTCTTGCAGTGGATCGTCGGCATTCCCGGCTTGTAATTCGGTGCGCTCTCCACGGCGGCGCGTATTTTCCCTGTTGTCGGGCCGGTGAGGTAAAGGCTTTTGACGTGCTCGCAAATAACGGGGCCAAGCTCGTCAAAGGCTACGCCCTTGTCCTTGCCACCGGCGATCAGAATGAGTTTTTTGTCAAAGCAGCGAAGCCCCGCCTCGGTGCGGCTCGGACTGGAAGCAATGGAGTCGTTGATGAATCGGATACCGTTCCAGACGCGCACGGTCTCCAGCCGGTGTGCCACGCCGGAAAACTCCCTCGCCACGCGGCAGGCCGTCTCCTCCGGCATGATATCCGCAACGGCCGCCATCGCCGCCATTGTGTTTTCGATGTTGTGAACGCCGGGGATCCGTATCTCGGACGCGGGCATAAGAAGCCGTGTTGCGCCATCTGTGGCGCGATAGAGGTTCCCGTCCGGCGCAAGGTAAACGCCGTTTTCAACGGGCTTTTTCCGGCTGAACCAGCGGACGGCGCAGTGCGCTTCACCGGCACAGGCGGCGGTGTCGGCGTTATCAGCATTGAGAACGAGCAGTGCGTCCGGGCGCTGGTTGAGAAAAACCTGCTTCTTTGCGTCCACATAGTCCTCATAGCTTGGATGGACATCCAGGTGGTTCGGCGAGAGATTCGTGATGAGCGCCACATCCGGCGAGCAGACCATGCTGTGGAGCTGGAAGGAGCTTAATTCGAGCACCACCAGATTCTCCGCCGTCATCTCCGACGTTTTTTCAAGCAGCGGCGTACCGATGTTGCCGCCGAGATAGACGTGCCGTCCGGCGGCCTGCAGCATCGCCGCGATCAGCGAGGCGGTGGTCGTCTTGCCGTCGCTGCCGGTGACGGCGATCGTCCGGCACGGACAAAGCTGCAGAAAAACCTCCATCTCGCTCGTTACGAGCGCCCCGCGCTGCCGTGCGGCGCGAAGCGGCGGCACGTCCGGGTGCAGCCCCGGTGTGCGGAAGATAATATCCGCGTCAAGATGGTCAAGATAGCCCTCGCCCAGCGAGGTCTGTATGGAAAGTCCGTCAAGCTCGGGGTGGAGCGTCTCGGAGCGGTCGCAGACCGTGGGGACGATGCCCGCCCGGCACAGCAGTCGTATCAAAGGCCGGTTCGACACGCCCGCGCCGATGACCGTCACGCGCTGAGAGCGCAGGGAGTTTATATATTCATCCAGTGTCAAAGCACAAATGCCCCCTTTTACCTTCCCATTATATAACCGCCCGCGCCCTGCGGCAAGCAACGAATAGAAACAAAAGCGACAAGAAAGCAGACACCGCGTATTCCTCGAATGGAGAGATGCACAATGTCTGCTTCTGTTATGTGAGTCTTCCTGTAAGCCGGGTCCTGTTAAAACGGCCATCTATCTAGGCGCGGCGTTGCCGCCGTGCTCAAGCCACCTCCAATGGGGTGCCGGGCCGGCATATTCCCCAACCACGGTGTTGCTCCGGATAGAGTTTACAGCGGCGCTCTGTCGCCAGAGCGTCGGGTGGTCTCTTAAACCGCCTTTCCACCCTTACCGTCCAAAGGACGGCGGTCTATTTCTGTTGCACTTGTCCTGATGTCGCCATCGGCGGGCGTTACCCGTTATCCTTGCCCTGTGGAGCCCGGACTTTCCTCACGCACAGCCTTTCGGCTCGTGCCCGCGGCCGTTCAGAAAACTCAACGCGATCTATTTTAGTACATCCGCCATCGCTTTGCAAGTACTGAGTATACTTTATCAGGGAGTAACCGCAAAGACTACACGATCAGATGTCCAGAAATTAGAGACAAACTCCAGCTCAACAATGCTCGCGTCGGCGGGAATCTCAAACGTGACAGTTCCCTTGACCTTGCGTCCAGGAGACAGCGTAGCACTTAAATCGTCGTCGCGGATATAGCACCCATTACAATTGACACCATCAGCATAGCAGTCAAAATCCCATGAGGTTACACTGGCATCTGAATCGCCCATGTTCTCAAATTCAAACTCGCAGCTGACGTAATGATACCCGTCCTTCGGCTCGACGAACATATTATCACTTACATATTCCGAGCAAGAGAGATACTGAATCTTCAGCTTTCCGGTTTCTATGGTCTCGCCGACAGCATGGACGTTTTCGGAGGCTGTTGTCTGAGCGCTGTCAAAGACGTAGCCGGAATCCTTCTCTCCATCATAGGCAAAAACTACTCTCTTGCCGGTTATAATATTTTCATTATACTCGACCTCAATAGACTGCGCCTCGTCTGGCACCTCAAAACAAATGTTTCCGGACGTTGCACGTCCCGCAGACAGTGTTGCAGACAAATCATCATCTGTATAATGAGCTTCCGCCGCGTAGCCGTCCGCAAAGCAATCAAAGCTGAAGCTGGATACGGAGCAATCCGACTTTTCGGATATGTTTTCAAAGACAAAGCGCAGGAAAATATAATGATAGCCATCCCTCGGCTGCATAAACTCGTTATCTTCCGTGTAAATACCGCTTTGCGTATAGGTTATCTTTAAATCTCCGGCAGTCACGGTATCGCCGACGTGATAGATGGTATTCTCCTGTGCTTCGGGGATAGACTTTTCTGTAACGATTTTTGTCTCTGTGGTGGCCTCATCTGCTGTCTCAACAGCTGCACTCGCAGTATTTGTTATATCTTGGGTGCTTGTTCCCTCGTCACTTCCGCCGCTGCCGCCGACAATAGCGATAACGACCACAAGAGCGAGCGCGATGAGTATCCACATCAAAGCACCTTTTTTCTGCTTTCGCCCGCATTGTGGGCACACCCTTGCTCCCGGCGGAAGCTCACTTCTGCAATATTTGCACCATTTACTGCTTCTGCTCATTTACTTCATACCTCCCGTCAAATTTACGGATTTAACATATACTGCATTATACTCGGATATTCGCACATATTCAAGTAAAAAATCTACTCGTATACTTGTACATATTGTATACGAGGTGTTTCTATTGATCAGCTTCGACCCAATGTTTGAAACTATGCGACGAAAGAAAATATCCTCCTATGCGTTGGCAAAGGCAGGCTTTTCGCGGGCGACCTATTACGCCATTAAAAGCGGGAAAAGCATTTCGACGAACACGGTCAACCAGCTTTGCAAGCTTCTTGATTGCAACGTTGCTGATATTATGACCTATAAAGATGACGATGAGCGCCTCTGACCCTTTGTGGTCGAGGCGCTCATCTTGCTTTTGTCTTGGCTTTTATTCGTTGTTTTCCCAGTTATGCCAGATGTTCTGGACATCCTCGTTGTCGTCGAAGACGTCGAGCATCTTCTGCATATTCTTCAGGTCGCCCTCGGCGCTGAGGGTGATGTAGGACTGCGGGACCATTTCCTCCTGCGCCGACAGGAGCTTATAGCCGTGCTCGGTGAGGTAGTCCGCCACGGAGGTAACGTCGTCCGGAGCGGTATAGATAGTGAAGCAGCCCTCCTCGGTCTCCATATCGGCTGCACCGGCCTCCATCGCGTCCATGAGAACGTTGTCCTCCTCAAGATCGCCGTCCTCGTTATCGACGACGATAACGCCCTTGCGGTCGAACGACCAGCTCACGCAGTTGGTCGCGCCGAGATTTCCGCCGTATTTGTCAAAGCAATGGCGCACCTCACTTGCCGTGCGGTTGCGGTTGTCGGTCATAGCCTCCACGATGACAGCCACGCCGCCGGGGCCGTAGCCCTCATAGGTGACGGACTCGAAGTTGGAGGTATCGCCGCTGCCGAGCGCCTTTTCGATGGTGCGCTTGATGTTGTCGTTGGGCATATTGGCGGCCTTGGCCTTCGTGATGACGGCGGCAAGACGCATATTGTTCTTCGGGTCGCCGCTGCCGCCCTCCTTGACCGCCACGATCATTTCGCGGGCGATCTTGGTAAAGGCCTGCGCGCGCTTGGCATCCGCTGCACCCTTTGTTTTCTGGATATTATGCCATTTGGAATGTCCGGACATTCTAACTCCCCCTGTGTATTCGTGTATATCAGAGGTATTTTAGCACAACATCCTCCGGATAGCAACCATTACCTACACTTTGGAATAAGAATAAGCCCTTCGCTGCGTCCGGCGTTTGCCTCCAGAATGGCGGCGCGGGTCGAGCGGTGCGTTTTGGCGAGCTGCCACAGCTCATCCTCCCCACCGGCGTAAAGCAGCGTCAGCGAGGGCGCATCCGGCAGACACTCCTCCTCGGCTTCCAGTCCCGTCAGGTGACGCAGCGAGCCGAGGCATTGCGCCTGTAGGCGGAGCTCGACCGAGGCACGCAGGTCGATGCCGCCCGCACTCACGGCGCTGAATACATTTGTGACGGCCGCGCCGGTGATGATCAAGCACTCCTCCGCCCCGGACTCGACGGCGACTGTCTCCTGCACCCGGCGGCTGACGCAGCCGTAGCCACCGTCGGAGCGCCGGTATACGGCGCGCAGGTTCACCGACAGCTCCACGCCGCTCTCGACAATGACCGCGCTGCTGACGCTTCCCTTGGCGAACAGAATATCGCTTATCTCACGCGGGGCATCGGCGGTGCAGCTTGTGCTGTGCCGCAGCAGCGTGTCCCGCTGGCGGCAGCATAGCGCCGTCTCTGAAAAGTCTGTTTTCAGCATACGCTGGTTGGAATAGGCATCCGCCACATAGCAGAGCTCGGCCTTTTTCCGGCACACGACCTGCGCAAGCAGGTGCAGCTCCATGCCGAGCTTACCGCCGCTGCGGTCGGGCAGGTCGAAATACGCACCGGTGAGCGCGAGTGTAATGTCCGGCGCGGGCTCTGTGTCACCGTCTATTTCCATGATCTGCGAGAAGCTGCTCTCATAGCTGCACGGATAGACGCTCTCTCCCTGCTGGAGCAGCAGAAAGACGCAGGCACGGCCGCGGAATACCAGCTTGTCGGCGGCAAATTCCATATCGTCTGCCGCAAGCGTGACCCGCTGGGTCAGGATGGCGTCCACCTCATCCAGACCGGCCGGAAGTGCATGATCGTCCGTCAGTACAAAGGTTTTTTCGCGCACATCGGAGACGAGACAGGCCGTGCTGCTGCCGCTCAGCGTCTCCACCGCGCAGTCGCAGGCCGTCACGCCGCTCACGAGCTCCAGCCTGCGCTTCTGGTAGCAGTAGCCCATACCGGCGAGCTCGACACGCACGGCTGCCTTGCGCGAGTTGAGCAGCTTGGCCTCCGTCGACCGCACCCGCAGACGGACGAGCGGGATGCAATCATCCTCCGCTGTGACGGCCGCCGTCAGCGACGCGCTCATGCTCACAGACAGGCTGCGCAGGACGTTCTGCCCCTCCGGCTGATAGAGTATTTTCACGGAGATATCCGCCGTTATGGAAAGCCGCCCGCCGGACAGCTCCTTGCTGCGTAGCGAGAGTATCGCGTCGCTGTCCACGATGACGCCCAGATCGGGCATGCTGTCCGGCACGACGCATTCGGCGTTTTCCTCGCCGCCGATACTGCCGGACCATATCAGCCTGTGATCCATGTATGCTTGTTTTTCAAACGCCGTATCCATGATCTTCATTCTCCTTGCATCGGTTTGGTATCAGATTATGAGACGGCGCACGGCGATATGCCTAGCCGCGCATAACGGCGATGCCGCCGCATATAAGTGCCGCAGCACATATCACCCACCAGAAGCCGGACGGCAGGATGAGCCCCAGCAGGATGAGTGTACCGACCGCGATGGCGATACAGCCTCCGGCTCGCCCGCAGCCGCCGCGTCCGCAGTTGTTTCGGCGCATAAAGGATCCCTCCCGCAATATTCTATGCGGGAGGGCGGAAACGGGTCTATTTTATTTGCCAGTCCTTGATGCGCGCCGCCTGTTCATAGAGGCGGCGATAGGAGCGGTGGCGGCTTTCGGCGATCTCGCCGCGCTTGACCGCCGCTGTCACGGCGCAGCCGGGCTCGGCCAGATGGGCGCAGTCGAGGAAGCGGCAGTCGCCGGTATACGCGCCGAACTCCGGGAACAGCGAGGCAAGCTCATCTTTCCTCAGTCCGAGCGCCGCGCCGTCGTCATAGGCGGCAAAGCCGGGCGTATCCGCGATATAGGTGCTTTCGCCAAGGTCAAAGAGCTCAACATGGCGCGTGGTATGGCGCCCCCGGCCGAGCTTCTGGCTGATCTCGCCGGTCGCCAGTGCAAAGCGGCAGTCCAGCGCATTCAGCAGACTGGACTTGCCGACGCCAGAGTTTCCGGTAAAGCAGCAGACCTGCCCACGGATCGCCGTGCGCAGCGCGCCTATGCCCTCCCCTGTCTCCGCGCTGGTGCGCAGAATTTCATATGGGGTCTTTGCATAGATGGCACAGAGTGCGCCGCCGGGGTCGAGGTCGCATTTATTGACGACGAGCAGTACACCGCAGCCCTTTTTCTCGCACTGCACCGTTACCATGTCGATGAGATAGGGGTCGGTAACCGGTATCGCAGCGGAGACGATCATAACGAGCCGGTCGACGTTTGCGACAGCCGGACGCTCAAAGAAGTTCCGGCGCGGCAGCAGTTCTGTCACTGTTCCGTCGCCGCCCGCAGCGGGCTGGAAGAGGACGCGGTCGCCGACGAGCGGGCTTTGCCCGTCCAATCGGAAGCGGCCGCGGGCGCGGCAGCAATAGGTCTGCCCCTCCGAACGGACATAGTAGAAGCCGCTCAGCGCCTTGATGACGATGCCTTCCAAGCTTACTCGCCCTCAGAACTGCTCTCAGAGCTGCTCTCGGTTTCGACGGGGCCGCTGCCGACATGGAGGTATATCTTGGTGTTTGTGACGATCTGTTCCCCGGCGTCATAATTCTGCCATAGGACAAGGTCGGTCTCCTCCTCCGTGGAGGAAACATAGGTGACCTCGTTTTCCGTGCAGATAAGTCCGAGCGCCGAAAGCTGGGTCAGTGCCTCTGCCTTGCTCGCGCCGACCAGGTTGGGCATATCAACATAATCCACGGAAGGACCGGCGCTGACCGTGATGGTGACATAGGTGCCGGCGGCCACAGCGGAGCCGACGGCGGGCTTGCAGCTTATGACGAAATCTTCCGTCACCGAGTCCGAAGACGAGAGCTCTGTCATGACGTTGAGGCCGAGCTCCTGCAGCTTTTCCTGCACATCGGGATAGTAGTCGTTGATGATATCCGGGATGGTAACGAGCTCGATGCCAGAGGACACGATGAGCTTGACGGGGATGCCCTCGTCCGTTATCATGCGGCTCGCACCGGCCTCGGGATCCTGGCGGACGACCGTGCCGACAGGCGAGCTGTCGTCCGCTTGATAGACGACCTCAAAATCAAAGAGCTCCGTAAAGGCGGGGTCTTGTACGACCGACTCGGCATACAGGCCGGAGAAATCGGGGACCGCCGTACGCTCCGGATCGCGGAAAATGCCGCGAAGCCAGTAGTTCCAGACAAAGCTGCCAAGAAGGATGGCAAAGCAGAGCACAAGGCCGATGCCGAGGAGCAGGCTGATCTTGCTGGCACGTGTGCGGCGGCGGACATAGGCCTTCTTGGACATCTCACCGGCGCGGCTGATGCGCGGCACGTCACGGCGGAGGATGTGCAGCATCTCGCCGCGCTGTGCAGGCGTGGCCTCCTCCGGGAGTATCGTGCGCCGCTCGACCAGCGGCGAGGTCATGCCTTTGCGGAAGTCCTCCAGGGCGGCCAGCATCTCGTCGGCGGATTGATAGCGCTCCGCCGGATCTGTCTGCATGGCCTTGAGCGTGATCTCCTCAAGCTCCTCCGGGATCTCCGGGTTGATGGCTGTGGGCGCATCCGGCACAACGGACATCTGCTGCACGGCGACCTCCGCCGCGCTGGCGCCGTCATAGGGGAGCTTCCCGGTGAGCATTTCATAGAGCACAACGCCGAGGGAGTATATGTCTGTCCGGGCGTCGATGTTCTCACCGCGTGCCTGCTCGGGAGAAATGTAGTGGATGCTGCCGACCGCCTCATCCGAGCCGGACTGGTCGGGGGCGTTTTCGACCATGGCAATGCCGAAGTCGGCGACCTTGGCGGTGCCGTCCTTCGGGAGCATGATGTTCTGGGGCTTGATATCCATGTGGATGATGCCCTTGGAATGGGCATGGGACAGCGCGCGGGCGATCTGCGTCGCAAAATGCAGCGCTTCCTTCCAGCTCAGGACCTTTTTCTTTTTCAGATATTGCTTGAGGTTGATGCCGTCCACGTATTCCATGACGATATACTCCGTGTCGCCGGAGGACACAACGTCATAGACGGCGCGGATGTTGGGGTGCGACAGCATGGCGACTGCCTGATACTCCGTGCGGAAGCGGCGTCGGGACTCCGCGTCCATCGCCACGTCGTCCTGCAGGACCTTGATGGCCACGTTGCGCTTGAGCTTCACGTCCGTCGCCTTGTATACTACGGCCATGCCGCCGACACCCACGACGTCCTTGATCTCGTAGCGGTTGTCCAGCATCTTGCCGATACGCCAATTGACTTTATTGCTCATGCTCATCCGCCTCCTTTTCAAACGTCAGTGCCACAACCGTCACGTTGTCTCTGGCACCGGCAGAGAGCGCCGCCTCGATCAGTGCGCCGCAGATTTTTTCCGGGTCGCCGCCCTGCGGGCAGCAGGCTGTGATGTCCTCGTCGCTCAGGGCGTTTGTCAGACCGTCGGAGCACAGGAGGAAAATGTCGCCCTCGCTGGCTTCCGCCTCAAAAAGATCGCTTCGGACGAAGCGATCGCCGCCGACGACGCGGGTGATGATGTTTTTTCGCGGATGCTTCCGCGCCTGCTCACGGGTGAGGCGGCCGAGATCCATAAGCTCCTGCACGAGCGAGTGGTCGTGCGTCAGCTTGGTCATAACGCTGTTGGAGATGCGGTATGCTCCGCTGTCCCCGACGTTCAGCAGCGTCACGCCGTCACGGTTGGCATAGAGTGCGACAAGCGTTGTGCCCATGCCCTCGCATTCCGGGTCTTCCATGGAACGGCTGTATACGTCGCGGTTGGCTCTGTCCGCACCGGCGCTGAGGCTCTCCGCGATCTTATTGCCGCCCCCGGCCTCCAGTGCAGCGGAGGCGTGCTCGATAAAGCTGCGGCAGGCAATGTCGCTGGCGGTACGTCCGGCTGCCGCGCCGCCCATCCCGTCGCAGACAACGGCAAGCGCCCCGCCGGAAAGTGTCCGAACGGCAAAGCAGTCCTGGTTTTCCAGGCGTACCTTTCCGATATCGCTTAACCCAAAAATTTTCATGCTTCACTCATCTTCTTTCGACGAAGCTGGCCGCAGGCGGCATCAATATCGCTGCCAAGGCGGCGGCGAACCGTGACCGTTACGCCGCTTTCCGTCAGTATCCTTTCAAATTCCCTGAGCGCCTCCGGTGTGGAGGGCTGCAGATCGCGTTCCGAGACATAGTTGAGGCGGATAAGATTGACGTGCGCCCCGGTCCCTTTGAGCTTATCCGCCAGCAAATGCGCCTGACGCGGTGTGTCGTTCACATCGTGTATGAGCGCATATTCAAAGGAGATGCGGCGGCCGGTTTTTTCATAATAGCGGCGGCACGCGGACAGAACCTCGTCCACCCCGCGGCCTCGGTTTGCCGGCATGAGCCGGCTCCGCGTCTCGTCGTCCGGCGCGTGCAGCGACACCGATAAGGTCAATTGTAAATTAAGCTCGGCCAGTTTGTCAATCTTTTCGGTCAGACCGCAGGTGGACAGCGAGATATGCCGCATCCCGATATCGCGCCCCTGCGGGTGGTTGATGAGCTTCAAAAAGCGCATCACGTTATCAAAATTGTCCAACGGCTCGCCGATACCCATCAGAACAATGTTGGAGATGCGGTCGCCGGCCTCAAGCTCGGTGCGCAGCACCTCGTCAAGCATTTCCGACGCCGCCAGATCGCGCACTCGTCCGCCCAGCGTGGACGCACAGAAGGCGCAGCCCATACGGCAGCCGACCTGGGACGAGATACAGACCGTGTTGCCGTGCTTGTAGCGCATGAACACCGTCTCGACGCTCTCGCCGTCCGGCAGCTCCCAGAGGAATTTTATCGTTCCGTCCTGTGCCGATTCCTGCCGCCGCAGGGTATGGAGCGAGGGTATCGTATAGAGGCTGGCAAGCTGCCCCCGCAGCGGCGCGGACAGATCGGTCATCTCCTCGAAGGAGCGAGCCCCGCGTGAAAGCCAGCGGAATATCTGCTTTGCACGGAATTTGGGCAGGCCGAGCGCTGAGAGCTCCGCCTCCAGATCCTCCGGCAGCAGCTGCTTTATATCTCGCTTTTCCTGCGCATCCGGCATGAATAAAACCCGTCTGTTCCGTCCAGATCCGGCCAGAACGTCCTTTCCTCTTGCATTTCAAACTCACTGTTTTCCGCCAAAAAAGCGTGCGTCACAGCAGCGTTCTCGGCCTCCCGCCAGGTGCAGGTGCAGTAGCAGAGGCTGCCGCCCGGCTTGACCGAGGAAGCCAGATGGCGCAGTATCCCGCCCTGCAGGGCGGGAAGTCCGGCCGCCTCCGTCGCATCGCGGTAGCGTATCTCCGGTTTTTTCCGTATCACGCCGAGACCGCTGCACGGCACATCGGCGATCACCAGATCGAATAAGCCCTCGTCGAGCTCCCGTGCGTCGCGGACACGGCAGTCGATGCAGTCTATGCCCATGCGTTCCGCGCCCTCCGCCACCAGCGCGAGCTTCGCGCCGCTCACGTCGCAGGAGACGATCTCGCCCTCGCCGCGCATATCCATCGCGGCGGCGTAGCTTTTGCCGCCGGGGGCGGCGCAGGCGTCCAGCACGCGCATACCCGGCTTCACCCCGGCCATATACACGGCGGCGCGGGCGGCGGGGTCTTGAACGTAAAACAACCCGTCCTGAAACTCCTGCCGTCCGGCGACAGAGCCGCCGGAGAGCGTCATACATCCTGCCACGCCGTCGAAGTGCTTTGCCCCCAGATGCTCCGCAAGCGCCTCTGGCGTTGTGCGCAGGTAGTTTGTCTGGATATAGGTGGGCGCGGCCTCGTTGTTGAGCGCGAGCACGGCAGCCGCGCCGTCATAGCCGCGCAGCTTTATGAGCTCCCTGACCAGCGGCAGCGGGTGGCTCCAGCGGATGGAGAGGTATTCGGCGCTCCCCTCGCCCGGTATCACCGGCGCGCCCTCTGATGCAAGGCGGCGCAGCACGGCGTTCACAAGCCCGGCCGCCCGCGTATAGCCGATGCTTTTGCAGAGCTTGACCGACTCATTCACCGCCGCCATCGCGGGGACACGCTCCATGAACAGAAGCTGGTACGCGCCGAGGCGCAGGATATCGCGCAGCTTCGGCTCAAGCTTGCCCTTTGCATAGCGGTCGATGAAGAAATCGAGATAATAGAGGTTCTGGAGCGTCCCGAGGAACAGGCGCGAGCAGAAGGCCGCGTCGCGGCTGTCCAGCGCACGGCGCTCCAGCAGCGTGGAGAGCGTCTGACTGCTCCATGCGCCGCTGCGGCGGCAGCGCTCCAAGGCCTCAAGTGCGGTTTTTCGCGGCATATCAGACCTCCATCGGATGACCGAGCAGATAGGCCGCCGCGCTCATCCGCTTGCCGCCGGAGGCCTGCAGCTCCCGCAGCATGAGCGTCCGCCCTCCGGCACACGCGACCTCGATGCCCTGCTTTCCGGCACTGACGAGCGTGCCGGGCGCTTTGTCCGTCGTATGCTCCGTGAGGTCGGCGTCGTATATTTTAAACTCCGTGCCGCTAAGCACCGCCGTCGCGCACGGCCAGTCCTGCAGGCCGTATATTTGCTTGAGGATGGCGCGCGGCTCACGATTCCAGTCAATGGGCGAAAGATCCTTGGAGAGCATGGGCGCAAAGGTCACGAGAGAGGCATCCTGCGGAGTGCGCGGCGCCGTTCCGTCCTCGATGGCGCGGATCGTGCACAGCAGCAGCGACGCTCCCATGGGCGCGAGCCGCTTAAACAAGGCGCTGCTCGTCTCCTTTTCGCCAATAGGGGTTTCCGCTGTGAATATGATGTCCCCGGCATCCATTTCCGTCGCCATATACATACTGGTGACACCGGCGGTCTCGTCGCCGTTGATGACCGACCACTGTATCGGGGCGCTGCCCCGGTATTTCGGGAGCACGGAGCCGTGGATGTTGATGCAGCCGAGCGGCGGCAGCGCAAGAATATCGTCCGGCAGTATGCGCCCATAGGCCACCACAACGATGAGGTCGGGCGCAAGCGCCGTCAAATCGGCCAGCGCCGACCCGTCACGCAGCTTTTCCGGCTGGAACACGGGGATATTATGAGCGATGGAAAGCTCCTTGACAGGACAGGCCGCCAGCTTGTGGCCGCGCCCCTTAGGCTTGTCCGGCTGGGTGAATGCGCCGACGACCTCGTAGCTCTCGTCCAGCAGCGCCTTGAGGCATACCGCCGCAAAATCCGGCGTGCCCATGAATACGATCTTCATTATTCCGCCTCCGCGCCGTCCTGCTCGTCGTAATACGCGTCCAGCTCCTCTTTCGTCAGGATGTGGGTCGTGATGTCGGTGAAAAGCTGTCCCTCCAGATGCGCAAGCTCGTGGCAGAAGGCCCGCGCCGTGAGGCCATAGCCGTCGATCTCAAAGAAGCTGCCGTCCCGGTCCTGTGCGCGGAGCCTGACATACTCCGGGCGCTTCACCATGCCGTAGACGCCCGGCACGGACAGGCATCCCTCCGGCCCGTCCTGCTCGCCCTCCTGATCGATGATCTCCGGGTTGACAAGCTCGATGATGTATTCATCCTCGTCCTCGTCCACATTGGTCTCCAAAACCACGACGGCGCGGCGCAGAATGCCAACCTGTGGTGCAGCCAGTCCGACGCCGTTCGCGGTGCACATCGTCTCCGCCATATCGTCCAGAAGGTCATGCAGCTTCTGGTCAAAGCTCGTTACGGGGCGGCAGTGCTTGCGGAGCATCTCGTCGCCCGTTTCCAGTATCGTTCTAAGAGCCATTATATCTCCATTCAGTCTAAGGGGTCGAAGTCGGCATAGACCGATACGCCCTTGTATTTTTTGTCGTTGTTGCAGGAAAGCAGCACCGCCGCCACGATGCGCCGCACCTCGGCGCTCTGTGCGCTCGCTACCGTGACGCGGTAGCGCCAGGTGCGGTTGAGCCTTGCCACGGGAAGCGGTGCGGGGCCGAGGACTTTTGTGCTCTCCAGCCCGGCCGTTTCATGCAGAAGCAGCCGCCGTATATCCGCGCAGCAGCGCAGAACGGCCGCCTCATCCTCCCCGCTGGCCGTCAGGACGAAGAGATCGCCGAACGGCGGTGAGCCGGTGATCTGCCGCACGGAGAGCTCCGCGTGGTAGAAGCCCTCGTAATCCTGCGCGGCGGCAAGACGGATGACCTGGTTTTCTGGTGTGAAGGTCTGGAGCACGGCGCGGCCAGGCTTTTCAAAGCGGCCGGAACGTCCGATGACCTGCGTGATGAGGGAAAAGCTGCGCTCCGAGGCGCGGTAGCTCCCGGAATATAAGCTCTGGTCGGCGGACAACACGCCAACGAGCGTGACGTTTTCAAAATTGAGTCCCTTGGTGACCATCTGGGTGCCGACCATGAATGGGATGCGCTGGCTTCGGAATTTCTCCAGAAACGTCCCATGTCCCGCCGCCGGCGTGATGGAGTCGGTGTCCATGCGCAGTACTTCCATGCCGGGAAACAGCAGATTGAGCTCCTCCGCGACCTTCTGTGTGCCCGCACCGACATAGCTGAGCTTGCCGCCGCAGGCGGGGCATATCGCGTCCGGCCGCTGGCTGTGGCCGCAGCAGTGACACAGGAGCCGGTTTCCGACACTATGATAGGTCAATGCGCGCGAGCAGTTGGGACAGCTGTAGGTGAAGCCGCATTCGATGCAGGTGACGAGCTTATTCGCGCCGCGGCGGTTGAGAAAGAGAATGGACTGCTCGCCGTGCTCGAGATTCTCCTGAAGCTCCCGGCGCAGTACAGAGGATATAACGCCGCCGTTTCCGTCGCGCAGCTCCTTCTTCATGTCCACAATGCGGACAGTGGGAAGCTGCATGGCGTTATAGCGCTCCGGCAGACGGAAGAGATGGTAGCGCCCCGTCTCCGCGCTGTACATCGAGCGGATATCCGGCGTGGCGCTGCCGAGCAGCAGCAGAGCTTTCGCCTGTGCGCAGAGGAATTTGGCGACGTCCCGCGCATGGTAGCGGGCGGCGTTTTCGGACTTGTAGCTGTCCTCCTGCTCCTCGTCGATGATGATGCAGCCGAGCTGTTGCACGGGCGCGAACACGGCGCTGCGTGTGCCGATGACGAGGCGGGCGGCGCCGCTTCGGATGCGCTTCCATTCGTCGTAGCGCTCACCCATCGACAGCGCCGAGTGCAGCACGGCGATCTCATCCCCGAAATGGGATGAAAAGGTCTTGAGCATCTGCGGCGTGAGCGATATCTCCGGCACGAGCAGGATGGCGGACTTGCCCCCCCGCAGCACGCGGTCGATCAGGTGGATGTAGACAGTCGTCTTCCCGGAGCCGGTCACGCCGTATAAAAGCGCGGCCTTGGCTTCGTCCGCCTGCGCCAGCTTCCACAACCCCTCCAGTGCCTCGGACTGGCGTGGATTGAGCTTTGGGAGCGGCGCTGCCTCCCCCGCCTCATAGCGGGGACGGCGCAGCAGCTCCTCCTCCGTCAGGCGAACGAGTCCCTTGGCGCAGAGGCGCTTGATGCTGTCCCGGCCGGAGCCGGTGAAATAGCAGAGGTCGGCGACCGATACTTTATCGAGTTCACACAGAACGCGCAGCACCGCCGTCTGGCGGACGGCACGGCGGTTCGCCTCGATGGCGGCCATGGCCTCCTCCCTGCTGACGGCAAGCGACGCTTTCGTGACGCTTCGGTCACCCGTGCGGCGGCTTTGACTGCTCTCGGCGAGCAGCACGCCCTTTTTCACGAGGCTGGCCAGCGCCGGGCCGGCGTTTTTCGTACCGAACACGGCCTCGATATCTGCAAGCGGGCAACGTCCGTTATGGGCGAATACCGTGTCAAGCACAAGCGCTTCCGCCTTGGAGCGTCCGGCGGCAGCATAGGCGGCATCCCGGTCGATGCCCGGCGCAAGCGTATACAGTGCGCTGATCTTATACCACAGACCGGCGGGCAAAATGGAGCGAACGGCCTCGGATACCGTACAGAAAAAGCGCTCACGCATCCACAGCGCCAGACGTAGCTGCTCCTGCGTCAGGATCGGCGTCTCATCCAGCAGGGTGAGCACGCTTTTCAGCGCGCTCCCGTCGCCCGCTTCGAGCGCCAGCACGATGCCCTCACGGGGACGGCTGCCGCCGAAGGGCACGGCGACGCGCATACCGGGGCGAAGCCGTGATATGAAGTTTTCGGGCACCGCGTAGCTGTAGGGGCGGTCAAACCAATAGCTGACAGCCGAGACAGCGACGCGCGCGATCGTATCGTTTCCCATATCGTGTCCGCCGTCTACGTGGAAAAGGCGGGGGCATCCCGCCTTTATTCGATAATGATGTCGTCTGTTTCCTCGGAGACGGGCTCCGCAGCCTCCTCTTCGTCGTGGTGCAGCGGCACCTCGTCGTTCACGCTGAGCTTGCCGGTATACACCTCGTCGATGGCGCTGGAGACCGGCTTCTTCGTGAGCGGTTCACCGGCCTTTTCGGCCTCCGCTGCGATCTTGCGGGCACGCTTGGCGACAAGGTTGACGAGCATATAACGGCTTCCGATCTTGTTGACGAGATCGGCTACGGGGGGATAGAGCATCATAAGGCATTGCCTCCTTCTGAAATATACTGGATCTGAAATTCGGAGCGGCAGCGATAGGCGGTGATGATCGCCTCAAGCTGCGCCGCCGATTGAATGGCGTCTTCGTTGATGATGATGTAGTCATAGCGGGAGGCGAGCGCATACTCGCGGGCGGCGGTCTCCAGCCGCTTGCGGATACGCTCCTCCGTGTCGGTGTCCCGTCCGCGCAGGCGGCGCTCCAGCTCCTCTAGCGTCGGCGGGCAGAGAAATACGCTCACGCAGTCACTGCGCTTGGCGAGAACCTGCGACGCGCCCTGCACCTCGATGTCGAGGACGACGCACTTGCCGTCGGCGATGGCGCGGTCAATGGGCGCGGCAGGGGTGCCGTAGCAGTTGCCGACGTATTCGGCGTGTTCGAGAAATTCGCCGTTTTCGACCATGGAGTCGAAGCGCTCCCGCGTGATGAAGTAGTAGTCGAGGCCGTCGACCTCATAAGGGCGCGGGTCGCGGGTCGTGGCGGAGACGGAGAAGCATACATCGTCCCGATCCTGCATGACCTTGCCGATCACGGTGCTTTTTCCAGCGCCGGATGGCCCGGAAACAACGAGCAGCAGTCCCTTATCCTTCACTTCCGTCGCCCCCTGTCTTTCCGGCGATACGCTGGCTCAAGGTGTCCGGCAGCAGCGGGCAGAGAATGACATGGCCGCTGTCCGAGACGATGACGGCGCGCGTTTTGCGGCCGTAGGTGGCGTCGACAAGACGGCCGTTTTCGCGGCTCTGGCTCACCACGCGCTTGATGGGGTTTGATTCCGGATCCACAATGGCGACGATATGCTCAAGCGAAACATAGTTGCCAAAGCCGATGTTGATAAGATTACTCAATGTTCTGCACCTGCTCGCGTATTTTTTCTATCTCCGCCTTCATGTCGATGACGATCTTGGCGATCTGGCTGTCGGCGCATTTGGAGCCGGTCGTGTTGGCCTCGCGGTTCATCTCCTGCACCAGAAAATCAAGCTTCCGTCCGATGGGTGAGCCGTCGGCGAGCATCTGGCGGAACTGGGCAAGATGGCTTCGCATACGGACGGTCTCCTCATCCACGGCGACGCGGTCGGCGTAGATGGCAGCCTCCTGGAGGATGCGCGCCTCATCCACGGCGGCGGAGGCAAGCACCTCCTGCATTTTATCCGTCAGCTTCTGGCGGTATTCCGCGACCGTCAGCGGCGAACGCGACTCGACCTGTTCTACCATTTTCTCAATGCGGTCGAGCTTGTCCAGCAGATCGGCGCAAAGCCGCTCACCCTCCCGTATCCGCATGGCATTATAGTCGTCGAGCGCGCGGTCGAGCATGGTCACGATCGCCCTTGTCACGGTATCGCGGTCGGCATCCTCGCGATCAGTGGAGAGCACCTCCGGAAAATGTGCCAGCGAGAGCGCGCTGAGCTCGTCCGGCAGACCGTACTGCTCGGAAAGACCGCGCACGGCGCTCACATACGCCTCCGCCAGCGGCTGGTTGACCTTGATGGTGACCGTATCGGCGGCAGAAGAATCGACGCTCAGGAAGACATCGACCTTTCCGCGCGATACCTTGGCGGCCACGGCGCTGCGGACAGCCTCCTCCGCGAAGAGATAGCTTTTCGGAAGGCGCACGGACACGTCCAGAAAGCGGTTGTTGACGCTTTTGAGTTCGGCGGAGACGGCGATGGAGTCGAGCTCCCCCTTTGCGCCGCCGTAGCCCGTCATACTGTAGATCATTGAAAGTACCCCGATATTCTTTGTATATAGAGCTTAATGAGAAAACTGAAGCAGATATCATATACCGCAAACGCCGCCGCACCGAGCGGCCAGAGGACGTACCAGCGGGACAGCAGCCCCTCCGGCAGACCGATCCCGGCGGTGATGAGCCACCAGACCGTAAAGGCGAGCGTATACACGACGAGCTTGGCCGCCCAGCATGGAGGCAGTGCCTTGATGCGGGACTCAAGAAGAGCCTTGAGCAGTGGATAGAGGCCGAAAAAGCCGGCGTATAAAATGGCACAGAGCTTGGCCGGAAGAAGCAGCAGCGAGAGCGCCGCTGTGATGGCATACACGCCGAGCGCCCAGCCGAAGCCGTACATCAAAAGCGCCGCCGCCGCGAAAAACCCGGCCAGCGCCGTGACGGCCAGCCGCGCCGAGGGCAGCACCGAGCCGAGAAAGAGAAAGGCTACGCCGATGGCGGCGAGAGCGGCAAGTCGGGTCAGCCGTTTTGTGCGTTTCGACATCTCAGCAGCACGGGATGAGGTCGCCGCCCATGGCCTCGCAGCAGCAGTCCGCCAAAATCGCGGAGGAGCAGCAGTTGCACATATCCTGCTGGCTCATCTGGGAGCCGGTGAAATTGGGGTTATAGTAGGCCTGTCCGCTGTTGTTCATGTAGTTGACGGCGTCGCGGTATTCGGCATTGTTCGGCTGCATGGAGGCCGCCGTGCGGAAATAGCGGCTCGCCTCATCCATCCAGCCGCGCCGCCAGTAGATGCTTCCCATGAGGTAGTTCCACTCCGCGTCGTGCGTCTGGATGTTGTTCAGCATGGACTGCGCCTGGTCGAGGCTTCCGGCGTTGATAAGGGCGCGTATCTGTGCATATTGGGGTGACGAGGAAGAATAGCCGCTGCTCTGGCGCTGGTACGCGCCCCGTGCGCCGCCGTAGGAGGAATAGCCGCCGGAGCCGCCGCCCTCGCGCTGCCGCTGGATGGTGTCGTAGGCCTCGTTGATCTCCTTCATCTTTTCCTGTGCCAAGTCTGCCAGAGGGTTATTGGCGTAGTTGTCAGGATGATATTTTCGCGCGAGATCGCGGTATGCTTTTTTTACCTCATCGTCGCTCGCCTGCGGCGAGACGCCTAGGACATTATAAGGATCGTTCATGGATTCTCCTATCCCGTTTTCTCTTGTTCCACTCGACGCTCAGCACCGATTCCGACGCCCACGGCAAGCCATAATACACGATGTTTGCAAGCACCGGCTGCCAGCAGTTCGGCTCGATCAGCGCGAAAGCCGCCGCCATGCGGTTCTGCGCCCGACACAGCGTCTCACGAAGCTGCTGCCGCTGCTCCGGCGAAAGCACGCCATCGGTCAGCCCGTAGCGGTATATCAGGGGGTTATACGCCCCGCTTTTCCAGTCGTCCGCAAGATCGTCCGCTGCATCCAGAATGTAGATGAGGCGGCCAAGCTGGTAGAGCAGCGAGCGCAGCGCACGACGGCGCTTTTCGTCGCCCTCGCTGTCCGCCGCCGCCTGCAGTATCACGGCGAATTTATCCGCCGCCGCGTCAAGGCTTGCGCATTTTGCCCGTTCCAGCGCCGTCAGAGCGGCGATGGAATCACGGACGACCCCGGCAAAGAGCGGCTGCGCGCCGGCAGCCTTTTTATAGGCCGGGTGAAGCAGTGCGCGGGCGATGCGGATGGGCAGTGAGCGGATAAAGCCTGTATCTGCAATGGCGTCCGACAGTTTCCACCACGCGAGTATGAGGCTCTCATCCGCCGCCTGAGTCATGGTTTCGTCCGCACGCACGCAGGGACGCTTGCGTCCCAGCCGCGCCGGGCAGTGCATCGTCTCGCATTCGGGCTTGTCCGCATGGGACAGCAGCATGGCGAGAAAGGCGAAGTCATAGTTGACGACAAAGCGGGCGGTAAGGCCGCCGCGCCGGGACAGCTCGCGGCACAGGGCGCAGTAGATGCTGTGGAACGCCTCGTATTCCGAGACCTTCAGCTCGCCCTTGAGCGGGCGGACATAGCCGTACATCAGCGGATATAGCCCGTGAGCTCGTAGCGCGGCGCCTTGCGGCGGCGGCCGATGCAGACCATGAGCAGCGCGCCGAGCGCCAGCCCGGCAAAGCTCACGGCAATGCACAGCCCCTGCTGGGCGCCGGCGGCATAGGCCACGGCGTAGCAGATAAAGAACACGGCCAGCGGGAGCATGTAGATGAGGAAGGTCAGACCCACGATATGGCTCGTGCTGCTCGTCACGACCACGCGGTCGCCAGCGTCGGCATGGATCGGGTTCTCCGCTTCGATCAGGAGGTGGGAGTTATACTGGCACGCCTCGCAGCTGCCGCAGCTTCCGCCGCAGGCCGTTCCGCGGAGGATGGAGACCTCCGCCCGTCCGCTATCCAGTTTTCTGGTCACAACGCCGTTCTGTGTCACGCTGTATCCTCCGTCATTACGACTGTCATGGTATAGTCGCCGACCGCGCCCGCATCGGGGAAGCCGTCCACATAGATGGTGGTCGGCGCGCGGGAGGTCACGGTTATGTCGCTCAGATCCGCCACGGCGCGGAGGTTGCTGGCTGATATCTGCGCGAGTGTTTCCTCCGGGGCGCGGATGGTGACCGGGACGCCCAGCGTCATGATCTCGGCGCTGTAGCCCTCCGGGCAGTTGATGTATTCAAGGTTATAGACCGTGAACGAGGCGGTGGCAAGGCCGGTGAATTCGAGCGAGACCGTTGCCGTCGTCACCCCGGAGAGATTGTCCGTGTCATTCGGGAGCGGGATGGTGTACTCCGTCTCCGGGAAGCTCTGATAGTCGGAGAGGTCAATGGTCCCGAGGTATATCGTGTTGACCCCGGCGAGCGTCGCACTGTCACCGGCGAGCATGATGCTGCTCGGCTCAATATGGCGGATGACATTCGCGCTCGTGGCGCCGCCGCCGTCCACCAGGGTGACGTCCAGCGCTACCTCCTTCATCATGTTCACGGTCAGTCCGGCGGAGATGGTCTCCGCATCGCACTGTACGTCCTCAAAGTTGAGTTCCTCCCCGTCCGCGTTGCGCAGGGTGAAGGCGGACTCCGCCGTGAAGCTGGAATTCACATCGTCCCGGTCGATGGTGACAAAGGCGCAGTCGACCTCGGCCAATTCTTCTTCCGGACCGATAAGCGTGACAGTGGCGGGTTCAAAGTTCATCTCCTTGTCCGCGACATAGCCCTCCTTGGTCGTGCCGACGAACTCGCCCTTCACAACGACGGATTTTGTGGCGAGCTTGGAGACAACGAGGGAGATATATTCCGGCGATTTGCGGGTCACGGTCATGGATGAGCTGTCCACATTGCTGGGGTAGACGATGGAATAGCTGAGGGTCTTATCGCCGGTGCGTGTGACCTTGGAGAGGTCGACCGAGGCAATGAGATCCTCCGAGGTGAGATTGGCGATATAGCGGCGCGGCCCCGTGAGCGTGACGGTCACGGTCTCCGTGTCCTCGTAGGTCAGGATGAGGCTGAGAGATTCGCGCATGGTCGCCTCCCCGGCGTAGTTGACCTCGACGCCGGTAAAGGTGCGCGTCTCCTTGGCGCCGTAGGTCGTGGTGTAGAAGCACCAGAACAGGATCGCGCCGAACACGGACAGCGCGGCGACACAGGCACGGTTTGAAAAGAAGCGGTTTATCCAGCGCTTATCGTTTTTATTCTGCATGGTCGTTCCTCTTTTGTTCGCCGCGCTTCCGGAAGGGCTTTGTCCAGAAGGGCTTCGTCTCCGGTTCCTCGGAGAGAAGCTCATTGCGCAGCAGCGTCTCAAAGGTGTCCTGACTCAGATGGCGCTTGAGCATTCCGTCCACGGCGATGGATATCGCGCCCGTCTCCTCCGAGACGATGGCCACGACTGCATCGGTCTGCTCGCTGATGCCGAGCGCGGCGCGGTGTCGCATACCGAGATCACGGCTCAGATTGCCGTTGGACGACAGCGGGAGCATACAGCCGGCAGCGGTGACACGGCCGTCTTTGATGATGACGGCGCCATCGTGCAGCGGAGATTTGTCGTAAAAGATGTTGCGCAGCAGCTCTGCGGATATTTTCGCGTCGAGTATCGTGCCGGAGTTGATGGCCTCGCCGAGGCGGTTGTCGCGTTCAAAGACGATGAGTGCGCCGGTGCGGCTGCGGGACATGGCCTCACAGGCAAAGACGGTCTGCATGATGGCAGAGTCCATGCTTGAGCTCTGGTCGCGGCCAAGGATAAAGGGGCCGTGGCTCCCCACCTTTTCGAGCGCCCGTCGTATCTCCGGCTGGAAGAGGATGATGACGGCAAGCACGCCGATGTTGAACACGGCGCTCAGAACATAGTTCGTCATGCTGAGGTTGAGTACGCCGGACAGCCACAGCGCCAGCACGAGCATCACGATGGCGTTGGCGACCTTCGCCGAGTTTGTGCGGCGGATGAAGCCGATGAGCCAGTAGATGCCCACGGCGATGATGAGGATGTCGACCACGTCAGACAGCCCGATCGAGCCGAGGAGCCGTGCGGATTCAGTTATAAATCTCGATATCGTTTGCATAAGCGGCCTCATTGTACATTTTGCTTATCGTCTCATTATATAACAAATATCTCTGCATGGCAAGGCAAATTATCCGGCAAGCTCCATCAAATATCCGGCGGCCGTTCGGATCTGCGCGAGCGTATTGAACGGAGAAAAGCTCACGCGCAGTGTCCCGCTCTCCAATGTCCCGGCTGTCTCATGGGCATAGGGGGCGCAGTGCAGTCCGGCACGGACGGCGACGCCCCTGGCCGCAAGCGCCTGTGCAGCGCTCTCCACATCAAGCCCGTCAAAGCGCATGGAGAGAACGCCTGCCTGCTTTTCCGGCTGCGGCGCAAGGAAGAGCTCGATGCGGCGGCTTTCGACGATATGCCCCACCAGCTGGCGCATAAGCATTTGTTCGTGGGCAAGGACAGAGTCCTGCGGCCGGCTGCGAAGCCAGCGGCAACCCGCCAGCAGCCCGGCAATACCCGGGACGTTATGCGTCCCGGCCTCCAGGCGGTCGGGCAGAAAATCCGGCATGGCGGCGTAGGCGCTGTTGGAGCCTGTGCCGCCGCAAAGCAGAGGCTTTGATGCACCGCTCACCAGCAAAACGCCTGTTCCCTGTGGACCGAGCAGACCCTTGTGACCCGGCATGGCGCAAAACGCCGCGCCCAGCGCGGCAAAATCGACGGGCAGCACACCCGCCGACTGGGAGGCGTCCAGCACAAAGGGAACGCCATACTCGCGGCAGAGCGCGGCAATGCGCCCGACCGGCAGGATATAGCCGAACACATTGGAGACGTGCGTGCAGAAGACCGCCGCCGCGCCGTCGATGCGCTCACGGAACGCGGATACGACCGCCTCATCGTCAAAAAGCGGCGCACGCGCCGGGTCTATGACGGCACCGGCTGCATACAACGGCCTTGTCACGGCGTTATGCTCAAAGCCGGACACCACAACGCGGTCGCCGCGCCCGATCAGTGACGCGGCGGCAATGTTAAGGCCATGGGTGGCGTTTGAGCAGAAGACGACCTGCTCCGGCTGCGGCACATGGAACATCTCCGCAAGCTCCATCCGGCAGTCCAACAGCGTGTCAGCGGCGCGCATGGCGCTTGGGTAAGCTCCGCGTCCGGGGCTTGACTGGCTGCGCATAGCCCCGGTCACGGCCTGAGCTACGCTGCGCGGCTTGTAAAAGGAGGTGGCGGCGCTGTCCAGATAGATCATGCCGTCACCTCCGTGTATCCGTCCGGCTCAGCACGGTAGATGCGCAGAGGCGCAAGTCCGGCGCCCCTGAGCAGCTCCAGCGCACGAAGCCGGTGCCGCTCGGCCACGCGGACGCAGTAGCCGCAGCCGCCGCTCGACAGATCCCTGGGTGAGCGCATGATAAAGGCGCTGATCCCCTTCCGCTCGAGAAGGCGTGCGCTCCGCTGGGCGTAGGTCAGGCTCTTGCACATAAAAAGATACATAAAAATTCCTCCCGCCATGGTCACAGACCATTGTATGCGGAAGGAATCCCGGCTGTGTCAGCGAAGCAGCACCACGGCGTGCGCCGCCATGCCCTCCTGCCGCCCCGTGAAGCCCATGTGCTCCTCGGTCGTCGCCTTGACGCTGACGGCGGAGGTATCTATGGCAAGTGCGGCTGCAATGTTGCGGCGCATGGTCTCGATATAAGGCGCGAGCTTCGGGCGCTGTGCGATGATGGTACAGTCGCAGTTTTCAACGGTAAAGCCCGCATCCGCCGCCGCCTTTGCAGCGCCCTTGAGTATGTTTATGCTGTCCATTCCGGCCGTCCAGTCGGCGGTATCCGGAAAAAGCTTGCCGATGTCCCCAAGCGCCGCTGCGCCGAGGATGGCGTCGGCCAGCGCATGGAGCAGCACGTCGGCATCCGAATGGCCGTCCAGCCCCAGCTCGTGGGGTATCTCCACCCCGCCAAGGATGAGCTTTCGCCCCGCGACAAGGCGGTGCGCGTCGTATCCGTGTCCGATCCTCATGTTTTCCTCCTGCCGAGGATATACTCGGCCAGCGCCAGATCCAGCGGCGTGGTTATTTTGATATTCTCCTCGCTCCCCTGTGTGAGCGTTATCTCCGCGCCGATGGCCTCGGCGGCGGCGCAGTCGTCTGTTGGACTCTGGCTGTTCTCCGCCGCCGCGCAGAGAGCGGCGCGGATAACGTCCGCCTGAAACACCTGCGGTGTCTGGACGGCAAAGAGAGTCGAGCGGTCGGGCGTGTTCTCCACCACGCCGCCGCAGGCGACCTTAATGGTATCGCGGACGGGAATAGCCGGAGCCGCCGCAACATGGCGGTAGGCTGCCCATACGGCGTCCTCGATGATCCTATCGCTCACCAGAGGCCGCGCCCCGTCATGGATGGCGATGAGCCGCGCCCTTTTTGAGACGGACATGACCCCGGCATAGGCGCTCAGCGTCCGCGTCTCGCCGCCAGGAACGACAAGACGCAGCTTTTTTCCGCCATATGCCCGCGCCAGACGCGCCGCGCGCTCCAATATGGCCGGACGCACGACGAGAATGATCTCCCGAATGCAGCCGCAGGACGCGAATGCCGTCAGCGTCCGACCCAGTACCGGCACGCCGTCCAGCTCGGCCAGGAGCTTGTCTGTGCCGAAGCGCGTGGAGCTGCCGCCGGCGACGATGACGGCGGAGCAGTATGGCAGGCGGATGGTTTTCATGGCTTCCGATAGCTTCTTCATAGGCGTTCAGCCGACGGCCTCCCCCAGTCTTTTCTCGACCTCGTCATAGGAAATATCCATGGAAAGCGCCATCTCGGAGGTCAGTATCTGCTTGGCGGTATGGAGCATTTTGCGCTCTCCGGTGGAGAGACTGCGCGCTGTATCGCGCCGCATGAGTCCCTTGACCACGCCGGAGACGGTGAGCAGGTCGCCGCTTCGGATGCGGAGCATATTCTCCCGGTAGCGTTTGTTCCAGTTGGACTCCATGTCCAGCTCGATGTCCGGGATGCGGCTCAGGATGTCGCACATCTCCTCCGCGCTGTGTACAGGACGCACGCCGACGCGCTCACAGGTATCCTGCGGGAATTTGATGAGCATATCGCCGAACGGCAGACGCATGACATAGTAAGCCCGGACAACGCCGTCGATGCGCTTCTGCTCGACCGCCGAGATAACGCCCGCGCCGTGCAGCGGATGGGCGACACGGTCTCCGATCTGGTAACTCATGGCAGCACCTCCTGGACGTAATTTTATTCTTCCATAAAATTATAAACAATTTTCCGGCGTTAGGCAAGAGAAAGCCTTGATTTTTCGGTATTTTTTCTTTTTTCGGGCAGAAAGGGAGTTTGATATGTTCCGAGACAGGGAGCTTATGAAGAATACGGCGCTGCTGACGGCGGCCTCGCTCGCCATGCGCTTTGTCGGCATGGCGTGGCAGGTGTGGCTGGCCGGGCGTATCGGTGAGACGGGCATCGGCTTGTTCCAGCTCATCATGAGCGTGGCGGCCTTTGCCATGACATTGGCTGTCAGCGGCATACGCTTCACGGCCACGCGGCTGGTCGCAGAGGAGCTCGGGCGCGGGAAGAACGGGTGCGTCCGTGCTGCGATGGGGCGTTGTATGCTCTATGGCGCGGCGTTTGGATGCGCCTCCTGCGCCGCGCTGCTGCTGGCTGCCAAGCCCGCCGGCTTTCTGTGGCTGGGCGACGCGAGGACGGTCGCGCCGCTGCGGGCGCTCGCGCTGGGGCTTCCCTTTCTGTCGCTCAGCACCGTTATATACGGCTATTTCACGGCGACAGGCCGCGTATGGAAGGGTGTCTGCGTCCAGATAGGGCGCGAGCTTTTCATGATCGCGGCCACCGCCGCGCTGCTGCACGGCTATGTGCGCGGTGATATCGAGCGCGCCTGCCGCGCCATTGCCATCGGCGGAACGAGCGCCGATGCGCTGGCTTTTCTGGCGGCGCTTCTGTTCTTCCTCCGCGACATGAGACAGCATATCCCGCGCCCGGCTGCTGCAGCCGCCGCCGGTATGACCGACCGTATGCTCGGCATCGCCCTGCCGCTCGCCTTCGCATCCTACGCCCGCAGCGGGCTTTCGACCTTCCAGCATCTCCTGATCCCACGGGGGCTGCGCCGCTCCGGGCTGAATGCCAGCGCCGCACTTGCCGCCTATGGGGTCATACAGGGCATGAGCCTGCCCGTCGTGCTCTTCCCCTCCTGTCTCATGCTGGCCGTCGCGGAGCTCATCGTCCCGAAGCTCACGCAGTCGCAGGTGCAGGGTGACGAACGGGAGATACGCGCCGTGACGGACGATATCCTGCGCAAGTCGCTCGTCTTCTCCCTTGGCACGGCGCTGTGCTTTTTCGCGCTCGGTGATGCGCTCGGGCGGGTGCTCTACGATTCCGAGGCGGCAGGACGCTATATCGCCGTCTTTGCGCTCATCATCCCCATTATGTACATGGACATGGTCGCGGACGGCTGCCTCAAGGGCTTGGGTGAGATGATGTTCTGTATGTACGTCAACATTGCCGACTCCGGTCTGTCCGCGCTGCTGGTGTGGCTGCTCCTGCCGCATGGCGGCATCAAGGCATATATTTTCGTGATATGCTTCACCGAGGCTTTTAATTTCATCGTGAGCCTCTGGCGGCTTCGCAAAAAGACCGGGCTGCGCTTTCACGCGGAGTATTTCATCCGCACGCTTCTCTGCGCCGCGTTGGCTGCCGCTGCCGCCCGCGCCGTCCTTCGGATAATTGAAACGAGCGCCGGAAGCGGTGTTCCGGCGCTCGCAGTGGCAATGATGTTTTTCGCGCTTATTTACGGCGCGCTTTGTCTATCAGCCCTGCGGGGGCAGTAGGCAGACCAGCATCTGGCAGACAGTGTCGCCCGTGTTGGTGACGGACTTGGCAGCGCCGCCGCAGCAGTGGTAGGAGTCACCGGCCTTGAGGACGGTCTCCTCGGTCTCGGTCTTGAGGGTCATCTCGCCCTCGAGAATGTAGTAGATGGATTCCAGCGGGTTCGCGCCGAAGTCGGTGCCGCCGCCGGGGATGAAGTAGGTGATGCCCATGATCAGCTTGCCGTTATCGACATCCGCAGGGTCATGCAGACGAGTGGGAACACACTCGTTGTGGCCGGGAGCGGTGTACGCATAGACGGTGCTGCCCTCAACGCCCTTTTTTCTCTGAACCTTGTACTGTGCCATTGTTATATGCTTCCTTTCCAAAAAAGAATTTTCCTTTTAAGGCACTTTAATTTTAGCACAATGCGCGTTTACTTGCAAGTATACTTTGACATATAGCCGCATATTTGATAATCTGAATGTGAAGAGAAGACAAAATGGATATTCTGACCCTCGGCGGGAGTCCGCCGTGAATCTCGGCGCAGCCGAGTTCCCGCAGGGTGGATTCACTCCGCCCGAGGATGTCCAATAAAAAGGGGTCCCCATGAAGTCCAAAGACTTCATGGGGATGCAGGAAGTGATTGAAATGATACTTGCGATAGACGTATCGAATAACCATGTCGCCGTCGGTCTGATGGAGGACGGCGAGCTTTTGTATGCCAGCCATATGTCCTCCGTCAAGACGCGCACCGCCGATGAATACGCCGTTCTGATGGATCTGATGGCGAAGCACTACGGCGTGGATCTGAGTGAAATGGAGGGCTGCATCGTCTCCAGCGTTGTGCCGGAGCTGACGGCGGTTTTATGCACCGCCGCCGAAAAGCTGACCGGGAAGCGGGCGCTGCGGGTCGGACGCGGCCTGAAGACCGGTCTCAACATCCGCATTGACGAGCCGAGCGAGCTTGCCAGCGATTTTGTGGCGGTCGCCGTCTCCGCGCTGGAGCGCTATCCCCTGCCCTGCGTGACGGTCAATATGGACACCGCCGTCGCTATCGGCGTGCTCGACAAAAAGGGCAGCTACATCGGCGGCGTGATCGCGCCCGGCGTGATGGTGTCGCAGATCGCGCTCTCGCGCGGCGCGTCACAGCTCTACTCCGTCGCGCCGAAGGCGCCGGGGCGCGTTATTGCCAAAAACACCGCCGACTCCATGCGCGGCGGCATCATCTACGGCACGGCCGCCATGCTTGACGGCCTGCTGACCGGCATTGACGAGGAGCTTGGGGAGACGGCTAACGTGGTCGCCACCGGCGAGTGGGCCGACAAGGTCATCCCCTACTGCCGCCGCCCGAACATCACTGTTGACAAGGATCTCGCCATGCGGGGTCTTTGGTCGATATACAAGAAAAATGAGCGCTGAGGGAGATTTGGACTTTTGAACTACAGAAAAATAACGGCGGCAGATGATGAAGCCATCGCCAGGATCATCCGAAATAATCTGGAAAAGCTGCACCTTGACATACCGGGGACGGCGTATTTTGACCCGGAGCTCGACCATTTGAGCGTTTATTACGACGCGAAGCCGGAGGAGCGGATCTATTTCATCGCTCTGGACGAGGACGGCAAGGTCGCCGGCGGTGTCGGCGCGGCGCGGTTTGAGCATCTCCCCGACTGCGCCGAGCTGCAGAAGCTTTATCTGGACGATTCGACCAAGGGAAGGGGCTATGGCCGGGCGCTTATGCAGCTCATCGAGGACTGGACACGGGAAGCCGGGTACAAGCAGCTGTATCTGGAGACGCACAGCAGCCTGATGGCTGCCATAGGCCTGTACGAAAAGCTGGGCTTTGATAAGATCGAAAAGCCGGAGGCCGTCCTCCACGGAACGATGGATCGCTTTTTCCTGAAAAAATTATGACAGAAAAATCCTACCCGATGAAGCCACCGGGTAGGATGATTTTTTATGTGCGATTTACTTGTTGGAGAGGTACTCCACGATACCGGCCGCGGCGACCTTGCCGGCGCCCATGGCCTTGATGACCGTGGCGGCGCCAGTGACCGCGTCGCCGCCGGCGTACACGCCGGGGCGGGAGGTGGCGCCCTTCTCATCGGCCTCGATGCCGCCCTTCTTCGTCGCAGTCAGACCGGGAGTCGTCGTGCGGATAAGGGGGTTGGGACTCGTGCCGATGGCGATGATGACCGAGTCAACGGGGATGACATACTCGCTGCCCGGAACCTCGACCGGCTTGCGGCGACCGGTCGCATCGGGCTCGCCAAGCTCCATCTTCACAACCTTGATGCCGGTGACGTGGCCGCCCTCGTCGCCCTCAATGGCAACAGGGTTGTTCAGCAGCTTGAAGATGATCTCCTCAGCCTCCGCGTGCTCGACCTCCTCCTTACGGGCGGGGAGCTCCTCCTTGCCGCGGCGGTAGATAATGTAGACCTCCTCCGCACCGAGGCGCTTGGCTGTACGGCAGGCATCCATAGCGACGTTGCCGCCGCCGACAACGGCGACGCGTTTGCCGAGCTTGATGGGCGTGTCGTATTCGGGGAGATATGCCTTCATGAGGTTGGTACGAGTCAGGATCTCGTTGGCAGAGAACACGCCGAGCAGGTTCTCGCCGGGAATGTTCAGGAACTGCGGCAGACCGGCGCCGGAGCCGATGAACACAGCCTCGAAGCCCTGCTCAAACAGCTCGTCGATGCTCTCGGCACGGCCGATGACCGCGTCGGTGACGATCTTGACGCCGAAGTGCTCGAGCTTCTGGATCTCCTTGGCAACGATGGCCTTGGGAAGACGGAACTCGGGGATGCCATAGACCAGAACGCCGCCGGCCTTGTGGAACGCCTCGTAGATGGTGACATCATAGCCCTTGCGAGCCAGGTCACCGGCACAGGTCAGACCGGCAGGGCCGGAACCGACGACCGCGACCTTGTGGCCGTTGCTTTCCGGAACGGCGGGAGCGCCGTCCGCGTGGCCGTGGTTCATGTGGTAGTCGGCGACAAAGCGCTCCAGACGGCCGATGCCGACAGGCTCGCCCTTGATGCCGCGCACACACTGACCCTCGCACTGATTCTCCTGCGGGCAGACACGGCCGCAGATGGCGGGCAGCGCATTGGTGGAAACGATGATGTTATAGGCACCGTCGAAGTCGCCCTCGGCGACCTTGGCGATGAACTCGGGGATACGGACGTTGACGGGGCAGCCGCCCATGCACTTGGGCGCCTTGCAGTTGAGGCAGCGCTTGGCCTCGTCGATCGCCATTTCCTCGGTGTAGCCCAGAGCAACCTCGGAGAAGTTCTTGTTGCGAACCAGAGGCTCCTGCTCGGGCATGGGGTTCTTGTCCATTCTCATATTAGCCATGCTGTCTCACACCTCCCGTAATGCGGCAAATATGCTGTTTCGCCGCTTCCTCTTCCTCAGCATAGTAGGTGGCGCGCTTGAGGATGCCGTCCCAATCGACGAGATGACCGTCGAACTCGGGGCCGTCCACACAGGCGAACTTTGTCTCACCGCCGACGGTCAGGCGGCAGGCGCCGCACATACCCGTGCCGTCAAGCATGATGGGGTTCATGGAAACGATGGTCTTGATGCCGTACTCCTTGGTAGCGTCGCAGACACGCTGCATCATGCGGGTCGGGCCGACGCACATGATCTCGTCGTACTTATTGCCCGCATCCAGCAGCGCCTTCATCTTGGTGACGTTGAAGCCCGCCTCGCCGTAGGAGCCGTCGTCCGTGGTGATGTAGAGGTTGGTGACGCCGGCGCGCATCTCGTCCTCAAGGATGACGATATCCTTGGAGCGGAAGCCCGCGACCATATCGACCTCGATGCCGCGGTCGTGCATACCCTTGGCGACCGGATACGCGATGGCGTTGCCGACGCCGCCGCCGACCACGCACACGCGCTTCAGTCCCTCCATGTTGGTGGGACGGCCGAGCGGACCGACAAAGTCGGCGATCTCGTCCCCGGCCTCCAGCAGATTGAGCATCTGGGTGGTCTGGCCGACGGGCTGGACCATGATGGTGACGGTGCCCTTCTCGCGGTCATAGCCCGCGATGGTGACGGGAACACGCTCGCCATACTCATCCAGTCGGAAAATGATGAACTGGCCGGGAAGCGCCTTGCGCGCGACCAGCGGGGCCTCAATGACGAACTCGACGACCGTCTTCGCCTCATTGAGTGGCCTCTTGCTGACGATTTTGAACATATCTATCCCCCTAAAGTTATATTGGGTTTTGCTCACAGAATGAAATTATAGCACAATTTGCGGTTTTGTGAAGAATAATCTAAGATTTGACACGGACAGCTTATCCCAGGCGCACGAGCGCGTCGGTTATATTCTCGAATTTAAGGCGGCGCGAGGCCTTGACAAGTATGCTGTCGCCATCCGTCACGAGCTCCGGCAGTGCTGTGATAAGCTCCGCCGTCGTTTCAAACCAGTGGGCATTTTCCCCCGCCCCCTTGGCAATGGCTCTCGCCTGCTCGCCGCAGGCGACGATGCATACGCCGTTTTCCGCCGCAAACGCGCCGAGCTTCTGGTGCAGTGCCTCGCTTTGCTCGCCAAGCTCCAGCATATCGCCCAGAATGGCGACAGGGCGGCCGCCAAGGTCAAGCAGCGAGCGCACGGCGGAGGTCGCCGAGGTCGGGTTGGAGTTGTAGCAGTCGTCCACGATGAGCCAGCGTTTGGTTTTCAGAACGCGGCTGCGGTGCCCCACGGGCTCATAGCCCGCGATGCCGGCGGCGATCTGCTCATCGCTCAGACCGAGCCGGATGCCCACCGCCGCGCCCATCAGGGCGGCGTAGACCATGTGCTGACCGTAGGCCGGGATGCGGACGGGAATATGCCGCCCCAGCCCCGCGAGCTCACAGGAGCTGCCCTCGCCGTCGCCGCGCACATTCACGGCGCGGAGGCCGCAGTGCTCCCCGAAGCCGAAGAGCAGCGTCTCGCGTCCGAAATCATGCGGCCGCAGGAGCGGGTCGTCACCGTTGGCGATCACGAGGCCGTCCGGCGCCATGCCGCTGACGATCTCGCCCTTGGCCTTGAGAACGCCCTCGCGGTCATGGAGAAATTCAAGATGTGCGTCGCCGATGAGCGTGAATACGGCGATATCCGGCTTCACCATGCGGGCGAGCCGCGTCATCTCCCCAAAGCCGGAGATGCCCATCTCCACCACGGCGGCCTCATGCGCCGGACATAGCCGGAACAGCGTGAACGGCACGCCGAGCTCGTTATTGAAGTTCTTTTCTGTTTTGAGCGTATCGAAGCGCTGTGCGAGGACGGAGGCGATCATCTCCTTGGCGGTCGTCTTTCCGACGCTCCCCGTCACGCCGACCACGGGCAGAGTGAACTGCCGCCGGTAGTAGGCGGCGAGCGCCTGCAGCGCCTCCTCTGTCGAGGGGACGATGAGCTGCGGCAGCGCACATTCCACAGGCCGCTCCACGAGCGCGCAGACGGCGCCCTTTTCCATGGCGGCGGGGAGAAAATCGTGGCCGTCCACGTGCTCGCCGGGGATGGCAGCGAAAAGCGAACCGGCGATAACGCTCCGGCTGTCGGTCGTGACGGCGCTAAGCTCCCCGGCGGGAAGCCGTCCGCGGCACTGCGCCCCGGTCAGGACGGCGGCTACCTCAGCGGTCAGATTTTTCATACTTCTCCATCGAAACGGCGATCAGCTTCTCGCAAAGCTCGCCGTAGTCCATGCCCATGACGGCGCCCATCTGGGGGATGAGACTCGTCGGCGTCATGCCGGGCAGCGTGTTTGCCTCCAGGCAGTAGAGGTCGCCGTCGTCCTCCAGAATGAAGTCGACGCGGCAGTATGCCTCGAGCTTCAGCGCATAGAACACGCGTTCGGCCAGATCCTGCACCCGGCAGGTCGTCTCGTCGCTGATGGGCGCGGGGCAAAGCTCGACCGTCATGCCGGGCTGGTATTTGTTTTTGTAGTCATAGAAGCCGCTCTTGGGGATGATCTCGATGACCGGCATGGCATTGCCGTCCAATACGCCGACCGTCAGCTCGCGGCCATGGATGAAGCGCTCGACGATCACGCTGTCCTCATAGCCGAAGGCAAAGTCGAGCGCCGCTGCATACTGCGTCTCGTCGTGTACGATGGTCGTGCCGACGCTGCTGCCGCCGGAGCAGGGCTTCACGACGCAGGGGAAGCCGACATCCTCACAGACATCGCCCCTGCGGAAGGTCGTTCCGGGCGGTACGGGGATGCCCGCGGCGCGGAGCAGCGTCTTGGAAATGCTTTTATTCATGGCGATGGCGCTGCCGAGATAGCCGGAGCCGGTATAGCGGATGCCGTACATATCGAGCAGGGCCTGCAGCTTTCCGTTCTCGCCCTCCTCCCCGTGCATGGCGAGGAAGACAAAATCCGCCGCGCGGCAAATTTCCAGCACGTTCGGCCCCACGAGCACCCCATCCGGGCGCAGCGCACGCAGCTCGGAAAGCTCCGGCGCCTGCTCGGCGACCATGAACTGCGGGAGGCTGTTCTCGGTCGTGAACACATCCTCCGCCTTGCCAAAGGGCTCGGTATAGCCGAGAAAGAGGTCGACAACGGCGACGCGGTGTCCGCGCTCACGCAGGGCGCGGGCGATGCCCGTGCCGCTTGATATGGAAACATTACGCTCGTTGGACAGGCCGCCGCAGAGCACAGCGATATTCATATATTTCACCTCGGTCAAAATTACGTCAAGATATAGTATAGCACAGCGTCCGCGTGATAGCAAATGCATTATGTGTTGTTATTTTTCGGATTGTGTGTTAATATGCCATCGTATACGTTTGGAAAGGAAACTGACGATGAATTATATCGTTCTTGATCTCGAGTGGAACCAGGCGATGAGCTCCAAATCCTCGGTATTCAACTACCTGCCCATCCACCTCCACGGCGAGATCATCCAGATCGGCGCGGTGCGCCTCGACGAGAATATGTATCCCTGCTCGGAGTTTCAGACGGACGTGAAGCCCGTCTGGTTCCGCAAAATGCACCACAAGGTCAAAAAGCTGACCGGCTTCGACAACGAGCGGCTGGCAAACGGCCTGCCGTTTCCCGAGGCCATGGCGCGCTTCCATGAGTGGGCGGGCGACGACTGTGTCTATATGACCTGGGGCTATGACGATCATAACATCATGGAGCAGAACCTCATCATCCACGACATGGACATCGACTGGATGGGCAAGTGGATCAATTTGCAGCTTATCTACAACCGCCAGACCGAGGGCGACCGCAATCAGAAATCGCTGGAGACGGCGATGGAGCACTTCGGTATCGAGCAGACGCGCACGGCGCATGACGCGCTCGGCGACGCATATAACACGGGTCTCGTCTGCGCGAAGCTCGATATGGAGGACGGCCTTGCCCACTATGACGAGCTGCGCCGCCACCTTGACCGCCGCGTCCGCGCCCATGCGGAAGACAACGATACGCCCGATCCCATCGAGCATACCGTGACCGATCCCTTTGACAGCAAGGAAGACCTCTGGTCGAGCGCCGACGTCAACGCGCTGAGCTGCCCCGACTGCGGGCGCACGCTCGCCCACGGGCGATGGATCAACCAGGGCGACCGCCGTTATATGTCGATGGCGAGCTGCCCCGACCACGGCGACTTCCTCCTCCGCGTCCGCCTCCGCCGCGAGCCGGACAACAGCTGGCACGCGAACCGCCTTGTCTACCGTGCGGACGAGAGCATGGAGAAATATTTCAGCACCAAGCAGAAAAATCCCAACCGTCGCCGTCGCCGCCGCCGCAAAAAGGCCGCTGAATAATGCGGCTATGATATAGCAACGCGCCCGCCCCTTTTGGAGGCGGGCGCGAGCTTTATGCGTCCTGTCTCAGGAATACTTCTCGACCAGCGCGACGATGGCGTCCAGTGTCTCAAAGTTCGCCGGAACGATCTCGCGGGCGGGAATGTCGATGTCAAGCTCGTCGTTGAGCTCGTTGACCATAGCGACGACTGCAAAGGAATCGACCACGTTGTCCGAGATCAGGCTCGTCTCGTTTTCAAAGTCCACGTCGGGAACGACGTCCTCAAGGATCTCCAGTACACGCTCTTTCATATTGGTGAATACCTCCGATTTAATTTAAATTTGGTTTAACGACTTATTTTCTGCGCCCAGCCTCGGATGCCTCCAGCTCGCGGCACTTGTCCAGAAGACCGCGGTCGCGGTCCTTGATGCGGCGGATGGGCGAGCCGACATAGACGCCCCAGGGCTCGGTGGACTTATTGATCATGCTCATCGCGCCGAAGGAGCAGCCCTCGCCGATGTGGACGCCGGGCAGAATGACGCTGTGTGTGGCGATGAGGACGTGCTTTTCGAGTACGACCGGCTCCTCCGTCAGACTGCGGAAGCGCGGCGGTATCGTGGGGTTGCACATATAGGGGCCGACGTAATCGTCCGTGATGCCGTAGAACGAGACATGGGATGAAACGCCGCAGTAGTCGGCGATGTCGATGTGGCTCTTGCCGGAATAAAGCTCACAGTTGGAGCTGATGTGGACGTGGCTGCCGACGTTGATGGTGCCGTTGAAGACGGTGAAGTCGTCAATGATGACGTCGTCGCCGATGGAGACCTGGTCCGCATGATAGATCTTGCAGGTGCGGCAGATCAGTACGCGCTTGCCGATGCGCTTGAAGCCCATTTCGCGCAGCTCGCGGTTGGAAAAATAAGCAATATCCATGAATATTCCTCCCTTATGTAATGTTGGGCGTGTTAAACGGGTCGAGGCGGATATGTCCGCGCACGAGCCGCGCGCCCTCTTGTTCGCTTTCAATGACGACCGCGGGCAGATCGCGGCTCAACAGAAAGGCGAAGCCCTCGTTGATGGAGTATGCGCCCGTCCGTCCGAAGGCCAGCATATCGCCGAGCGCCGGCTCCGGCATCGAGACGGCGCGGACAAGCACGTCGTTCGGTGTGCAGAGGCTCCCGCAGAGGCACCAGTCCTCTGCCCCGCCCTGCGTCCCCATAAGATTGGTGATGGGCGGCACGGCCGTGCCCTTCATCTGACCGTCGTAGTTCATCTGGTGGAGGCCGCCGTCCACGATGGCGTAATGGAAGCCGCAGTTGGTCTTTTTGTCCATCACCCGCGTGACGTACCAGCCGCAGCTCGCGGAATAGAAGCGCCCCATCTCCACCGTCAGCGCATAGCGCTCCGCCATGTCGCGCAGCAGCGGCGCAGCCTCGTCCAGCAGTGCGCGCTCGGCTGCATCTGGGTCAGAGCCGAAGTAGTCGATCCAGAGACCGGGGCCGTATTCCATACGCTCGATATGAAGCCCGCACTCACGCTCGAGCCGCTCGGCCAGCGCCTCCATGCGCGCAAGCTCCCGCCCGATGAGCGTCGGGCGTTTTTTGAGCGTGCCGGAGAAATAGTGGAGTCCGACCATTCGGATGTGCGGCCAGCGCTCACGCTCGGCTGCCGCCCGCACAAGCTCCTCCTCGTCCATGCCGAACTGGTTGTCGGAGGTCAGGCGCAGGAGCACGTCGGCCTGCTTCCCGGCGGCGGCCGCCGCCGCCTCGATGTTGTCAAGGTGGAGACAGCTCTCGACCGTGAATACCTCCACGCCGTCCTCGATGGCGCGGTCAACGCACTCGCGGGTCTTGTTGACGCCGGAGAAAATAATGTGGCTGAGATCGGCACCCGCGTTTTCGCAGACGGTCAGTTCACCCGGCGAGCATACCTCGAGCGCCCCCAGCTCCGTCGGCAGACAAGCCAGCAGAAAGGGGTTCGCCTTCATGGAGTAGCAAAGGCGTATCTTGTTGCCCAGCGCGGCCTTTACCATGCGCAGCCGCGCCGCAAATTCATCCGCGTCGAATATGTAGAGCGGCGTTCCATAGCGCTCCGCCAGCGCCCGCAGCTTCTCGTTAGTCATACGTTATCCTCACAGCTTTGATTTCAGCAGCGCCCGGTCGATCTTCCCGTTCGGGTTGAGCGGCAGCTCGTCCATGAGCACGAGGCGCTTCGGCAGCATATAATCCGGCAGCGTCCCGGCCAGCGCCTCGTTGAGCTCGCGCAGCTTGAGCTCCGGCCTCGTCGCACTCAGGAAGACGGTGATGCGTTCGCGGGAGGCATCGTACAGGCAGCAGCAGCGGACGACAAAGTCCAGTGCGCTCACGGCAGCCTCGATCTCCCCGAGCTCGATGCGGTAGCCCTTGTATTTGATCATGCCGTCGTCCCGCGAGAGATAGACGAGCTTGCCGTCGCCGTCATAGCGGGCGAAGTCGCCCGTGCGCAGGATGCGGCGCTCCTGACCGTCGATCATCGCTGTGCAGAATACCTCGGCAGTTTTTTCGGGGTTTCCGATGTATTCGTCGGCCAGTGCCGCCGATTCGATCAGGATCTCGCCCTGCTGCGAGCCGTCGACCTCGCCGTTGCTTCCGAGATAGACATGGCAGTTGCCGAGCGGCTTCCCGATGGGCAGCGGCTCGGGCGCAGGCTCGCCCTTCGGGATGCGGTAGTAGCACGCGATGCCGGCGATCTCACTTGAGCCGAACAGGTTTACATAATCAACGTCCGGCAGCGCCTCGCGCCATCCGGCCAAGTCCTTCGCGGGGAATACCTCGCCGACGAAGTAGACGCGGCGCAGATACAGCGGCTTCACATCCCGGAACGTGCGCAGACGCGCCACGATGGCGAGTGCGGACGGCACCCACGAGATGAATGTTATCTGCTTCTCGTTCAGGTATTCGACGAGCTGCACCGGGAAGGAGAACAGCTTCGTCGGGATGATCTCCAGCGTCGCCCCGGCGGCGAGCATGAGATAGAGGTCTTTCGCCGAGGCATCCGCCGAGAACGGCGACTGGTTGCCGATGACCTCATCGGCGGTAAAGCCGAATTCGGAGACATAGGCCTCGATGAAATCGATCTGGGCGCCGTGGCTTTTCCGTATGCCCTTGGGCGCGCCGGTGGAACCGGAGGTGTAGATCAGGTACAGGGTGTCGCGACCGTCGATCTCCACAGCGGGACGCTCCGCGCAGCCGGGTGTGGCACGGTGGTCATAGCGGATGTACTCGCAGCCGAGCTCCGCGCCGTCATACTCCGTGCCGTCCATGCCGATCACGTAATGTGCGGCGGCATCGGACAGAATCTTGCGGTTTTTATCCGGCGGCACCGTCGGGTTGAGCGGCACATACGCGCAGCCGGCGGCAGCCGCGCCGAGCATGGCGCAGATGACGTCCACTGTCCGCCCGGCATACACGCCGACCGGCTCCCGCACAGCGCCGCGCTCGAGCAGCAGCCGCGCCACGGCGTAGACCTGCTCCCGAAGCTGGGCAAAGCTCAGACTGTCCGTTCCGTCCCGCACAGCGGCCTTGTCCGGCATATCCGCCGCTCGTGCGTCCAGATAATCAATGACATTTTTCGTTTTCATTCACTCCTCATGACGGCCTTCTACCGTTATGCTGTATTATGGTGGAAAGCGCCTGTAAAGTCAAGAAGCTATGTGCAATTTCGTTAAACAAAAGCCCCGCTTGATGTCACCTTTACCACATTTCAATTAATAAACATATATTTAATGGTTGAAAAAAACTAGAAAAGGGCTTATTCTAGTAAGTGCCTGTCCTATGGGCGGGACGGCATTTTGCCGAACAGACGCAAAGAGAGGTATCAGCCACTGTGAAAAAGCGTTTTATCATCCTGCTGCTGGCGCTCGTTCTCGCATTGCAGGGCGGCTGCTCCGTTGCGCTCAGCGCTGCCGAGCCGAAGGAATATGTCTTTGACATCGTTTACGACGGCACGCAGGGCAATGCGTGGTCAGAGAGCAAGGACGGCTATTATGCCGAGGGCACCACGATCACAGCCCACGCCGGCGGATCGCAGGAGAATGACTTCATGTGCTGGAGCATCGGCGGCTATCTGGCCGATGGCGGCACGGATATCAGCCATGATGCCGACTATACCTTCACGCTTTCGGCGGACACATGGCTGTATGCCAACTTCAAGAGCGACGACCTTGCCATCGTTCGCTACCATACCAACGGCGGCACGGTGACAGACACGGGCGAGGACGTATACGAGCAGCAGTTCTCGCTGGAATACTACCTCTACCCCAACACGCTGGCCAGCATGGACTATTTTCAGCGTGACGGTTATACCCTCATCAGCTACAACACCAAGCCCGACGGCAGCGGTGAGGCGTTCAACATCGGCGGCAAGGCGCTCGTCGAGACGAACGGCATCATCGACCTCTACTGCATCTGGGCAAAGCAGACCGACGAGTCTCTGCTCAGCTTTATGCATGACGACACGCTCGAGGGCTGGTTCGTCACCGGCTACAGCGGCCATGACGAGACGGTCTGCATCCCGGAGAGCTATCAGGGCGAGCCGGTGCTCGGCCTTGCCAGCGGCGCGCTGGACGGCGCGGACATGAAGACGCTCGTCATCCCCGACGGCATCGAGTACGTGCGCGACGGCTCCTGCACGAACTGCCCTGCGCTGGAAAAGCTCTATATCTTCGACTCGCTGACCTACATTTCGGATGCCGCCTTTGACGGCTGTGACGCGCTCAAGACCTACTTCTTTAACGCGGCCACGCCGCCGCGCTTCACGACCTGGTTCAACAACCACACCAAGAAGGTCGAGGTGCTTTGTTACTCCTCGCGCCATTCCGAAAAACCGCGCATCATCTGCGTCGGCGGCTCCTCCACGACCTACGCCGTGGACTGCGAGCACATGGAGGAAGCGCTGGACGGCGACTGGACGGTCATCAACTTCGGCACGAACGGCGCGAACCTCTGGAATATGACCTCGTGGTGGGTCATGCGCTACCTGAACGAGGGCGACATCGTGCTCCAGCTTCCTGAATACTCTGCGTGGCAGCTCGGCGGCGTCATCTGCCGCTGGGAGACCTTCCGCTCCTTTGAGGGCTGCTACAACGTCTTCAGCTGGGTGGACGGGCGCTACTTCTACAGCTTCCTCGACTGCTTCTGTGAGTTCCTGGAGGCCCGCAAGGACATGGATCCGATGAGCTACGAGGACTACAAGTGCACGCTTGCTCCCAACGGCTACTACAACGACCAGGGCACGCTCAACGTTCACGTCCGCGGCAGCGACGCCGATTTCTGGGGCGGCCGCACCATCACCATCTGCGGCGAATACCTCTACGAATACATGGTCAACTACTGCAACTACACCTATGATGCCATCCGCGCCCGCGGCGCTACGCCGCTTATGAGCTGGACACCGCTGAATATCAACGCCATGCTCTATAAGCCCGACTCGCAGGAGGTCAACGATTTCCAGAATTATATCGAGGATAAGCTCAATATCCCCGTTATCTCCGATATCCACGGCTACTTCTACACCGGCGACCACTTCTTTGACGATGACTACCACCTCTCCTACACCTCCCGCCTCGCCTACACCGAGCAGGTGGCCGCTGACCTCAACGCCTATTTTGCCTCGCAGAGCGAGTCCGTGGAATGATCTTGACACCGCTTTCTGCGGTACAGCCCCCAAAAATACAAACCATCGGAGGGTATGATGTCTCCTGTTGTGACATTTCTGATCCTGTGCGGCGTGTCCGTCGCGCTGCTGGCGGCAGCCAGCTATCTGCCGCGCCCGTGGTCGCTCGCCGGCGACGTTCTGCTGCTCGTGTGGCTGGCGGCGGCGCTTCCCATTCTGTATTTCACCATGCTGAGTGAGAAATATGTGCTGCTGTTCTATCTGATCTCCGGCGCGTTCGGGCTTATTTTTCGGCTGGGAGGTGGCAAGAAATGACCTTTAACTCCCTGTCCTTCCTGATCTTCTTCCCGGTCGTCACTGTTCTCTATTTCCTGCTTCCGCAGCGCTGGCGCTGGGTGTGGCTGCTTGCAGCCAGCTACTACTTCTACATGAGCTGGAATCCGGCGCTCGTATTCCTCATTCTGTTCACGACGCTGGTCTCCTATTGGGCGGGCATCCGCCTCGAGGACACGCAGGACGCAAAAAAGCGGCATGGCTATCTGCTGGTCACGCTTATCGCGAGCCTCGGCGTTCTGTTCTTCTTCAAGTATTTCAACTTCCTTTCCCTTTCGATCACAGGGCTGCTGCGGACTTTCTCGCTGGATGTGGACGACCTTGTTTTGCAGCTCATCCTCCCTGTCGGCATCAGCTTCTACACCTTCCAGACGCTATCTTACGTCATCGACGTATACCACGGCACCATCCAGGCCGAGCGGCATTTTGGCTACTACGCGCTGTTCGTATCCTTCTTCCCGCAGCTTGTTGCGGGCCCCATCGAGCGGCCGGAGAATCTATTGCCGCAGCTGCGCGAGGAGCACAAATTCAACCGTGAGGACTTCTATGTCGGCATGAAGCGCATGATCTGCGGCTTCTTCAAAAAGGTCGTGGTGGCCGACGGGCTGGCCGGCTTCGTGAACGCCGTCTATAACGACAATCCCGGCGCATCCGCGCCCGCTGTTATCCTCGCGACGTTTCTTTTTACCTTCCAGGTCTACTGCGACTTCTCCGGCTATACCGACATCGCCGTTGGCGCGGGACGCATCATGGGCATACGCCTCATGCAGAACTTCCGTCTGCCGTTCACGGCGCGGAGCATCCATGAATTCTGGGAGCGCTGGCACATCAGCCTCACAAGCTGGTTCCGCGACTATGTGTTCTACCCTATCGCCACCAACAAAAAGCTCAGCCGCCGTGCGCGTGACTGGGGCAAGCGCACCGGCCACCGCAGCCTCGGCGCGATGATACCGCAGTGTCTGGCGCTGTTCGTCACCTTTTTGCTCTCCGGCCTCTGGCACGGCGCGGCATGGACCTTCGTCCTCTGGGGCGCGATACACGGTATCTATCAGGTCATCGAGCGTCTGACGGACAAGAGCCGCAAAAAATTCTGGACAAAGCTCCATGTCAACATGGACTCCTGGGGCTTCGCCCTGTGGCAGCGCACGATCACCTTCCTGCTCTGCAACTTTGCGCTCATCTTCTTCCGCGCCAATTCCGTGGCCGACCTCGGCACACTGCTCGGAAGCCTGTTTACCAACTGGCGCTTTACGGGCATTCTTGCCGAACTCAATATGACGGGGATGGACGTCATCATCGTGCTGCTGTCTCTGTTTATGATGAGCCTGCTCGACCGGCTCTTTATCCAGGACTGGCCGATGCGCCAGCCGACCGGCGGACTGCTCGCCAAGGGTGAGGGCTGCGCCCTGCTCGTCATGTGTATCGTGTGCGCATGGATCATGCTGCTTGCCGGCGACGGCGCGGCAGCGTTCATCTACTTCCAGTTTTAAGGGGGCGGAGCGTATGAAACAAACGATTCGCGTTATCGTCGCCCTCGCGCTGGCGATCATACTCGGCATGACAGTCATCGTCGCCGCCGTGCTCATCATGCCAGAGCGCTTTGACGAGGTATATTTTGGCGAGATGGCCGACAAATACGAGCGGCTGCGCACGGTGGAGGGCGAAAAGATCGTCGTCATCGGCGGCAGCAGCGTGGCCTTTGGTGTCAACTCCGAGATGATGGAGAACTATCTCGGCCGCCCGGTCGTCAACTTCGGCCTCTACGGCCCTCTCGGTACGACCATCATGCTCGACCTCACGCGCGGCCACATCCGCGAGGGCGACATCGTCGTCATTGCCGCCGAGCCGGATCACCAGACCATGTCCATGACCTTCAACGGCGAGGGCTTCTGGCAGTGCTGCGACTCCGATTTCACCATGCTCTTCAAGCTGCGCGGCGATAAGATCGGCCAGATGCTAGGCTCATTCTGGACCTATGCCCAGAAAAAGCTCAACTTCTACCGCTACGGCAAGGCGCAGCCGAACGACGTCTACAGCCACAGCTCCTTCAACGAGCGCGGCGACATGGTGTTCCGCCGCAACGACGTGGACATGGACGACTGGTTTGATGATGAGGTGCTTATCAACCTCGACCCATCCATCATCGACGACGAGTTTATCGACTATGTGAACGACTATGTGGCTTACTGCGAGCGGCAGGGCGCGACCGTCTACTGGTCGTACCCGCCTATGAACATCCTCGCCGTCCAGCAGGATTACGAGGAGCGGCTGACCTATGCCACCTACCTGCGCGAGCATCTCGACTGCGAGGTCATCTCCAACCTCGACGACTATATCCTCTGGCCGGGCTATTTCTACGACACCAACTATCACGTCAACACCCGCGGCGTATCCGTCCACACGGCGAATCTGACACAGGATCTGGTCAACATGATCGGCGACGGTGAGCGTGTGAACATGACGCTGGACGCACCGCTTATCCGCCCGGACGGCACCTCCCTTGAACCCTCCGGCGAAGCGAGCGGTGAAGCAAGCAGTGAACCGGAGACCGATACCACCGAGACCGACGAGACGGAGGAAACGAGTGAGACGGTCGAGGCCACGCCCGCTCCCGTTGAAAAGGGCTCCAGCGCCGACGCGGAATACTTCCTCACGGAGGAGAGCGACACGGGGCTGCGCATCACCGGCGTGACGGACGCGGGCAAGGCGCTCAAGGAGCTTGAAGTCCCGTGGGAGATCGATGGAACGACCGTCACGGAGCTCGGCGCGGGCAGCTTTGACGGCTGCAGCAAGCTGACGACCATCTACATCCAGTCGAACATCACCCGCATCGTCATGGGCGCGTTTGACGGCGCACCGGCGCTCTCCGGCATCTACATCGACGCCGAGGGTCAGAACGTCCTTATCCCCGGCAAGGACTTGTTTGAGAACGTCCCCAGCCGCTGCAAGGTTTACGTCTCCCGCCAGCATTATGGCTCGTTCATCGCCGACTACTTCTGGGGCAACTATAACGACCGTATCGAAATTTCCGACAAGTAAACACAGACGCGCAAAGCGGCGTTCCGGGAAAAGCCTCGGAACGCCGCCTTTTTGTATGCCCTCAATATTTCGTGATGTCGATCTTCTGCGCGGGCAGAGCGCCAAGCTCCGGCAGAAAGCGCCGCCGCTGCGTGTCAAAGGGCGCGGGGTCTCCGCTGACGAAAAGCTCCACTGCGGGCGCCGCGCCCCGCGGCTCGCTGCCGATAGTTTTGGAAAGCTCCACGCCGCAGTCGATGAGGGTCACATCCTCCCCCAGCTCCTTCCGGATGGCTGATTCGATGACGGGGAAATGGGTGCAGCCCATGACGACCGTGTCGCACCCGGCCTCGCGTATGGGTGCGAGATAGTGCTCGGCGGCCGCCGCCGTGACCGGATCGCCCGGCGCGGTGAAGCCGTATTCCACCAGGTTCACGAACAGCGGGCACGGCACCTGCGTCATAACGGCGGCGGGATCGATCTCGTGGACAGCGCGCTCATATACGCCGCTGCGCACCGTCGCCGCCGTGGCGACGAGGCCGATCCTGCCGTTTTTCGTGGCCTTGGCCGCCGCAGCCGCCGCCGGTGCGATCACACCGTATACCGGCAGGCCGGAGGCTTCGCGTATCGCGTCGAGCGCGACCGCCGTGATGGTGTTGCAGGCGATGACGAGCGCGTCCACGCCCTGTGACAGCAGAAAGCGCGTATCGGCCAGCGCGAACTCGCGTATCGTATCCGCGTCCCGCGTCCCGTATGGCACGCGGTCGGTATCGCCGAAATAGACGAAGCGGTCAAACTGACCGTTTCCGAGCAGCGGACGCAGTACCGTCAGGCCGCCGAAGCCGCTGTCAAATACACCGAGACTTTTTCCCATGACTTACCTCCTCAAAAAACGTTTTTCCGACTCCGGAAGATCGAGGCCGATCGTTCCGCCGGGATTCATGTGATACTCCGGGTCAAAGTAATTTTTCAGCGCCCGCACCGCGCCGTATTCCGTCCGGCCGAGATAGCCCTCCAGCCACGGCGCGAACATTTTACCGACCCCGTGATGGTGGCTGATGGCCGCGCCGGAGCGCTGTATCGCGTCTAGGATGGAATCGACATATTCCTTGAAGCGCTCGGCGTTGGCCAGCCGGTTGATGAAGATGAAATAGAGGTTCGCCCCCTGCGGGTAGCAGTGGGACATATGCGTCGTGACGATGCAGTCCGGCAGCGCGTGGCATACCTTGCGCACCTCGTCATGTACCCGCGCCATGTCCGACCAGTTGACGGCACACTCGAGCGTGTCGGTGACGATGCCGAAGTCCATCATCGTGTCGCGCAGATAGGGATCATTGAAGCGCCCCTTTTCCCAGCTCCGGCACACGAAGCCGCCCAGCGGCAGCGCCCCATAGCGGCGGGCGATGCGGTGGATATTACGCGCCACATTGCGGCTGTAGCCTCGCTCGCCGTCGGTGAAGCCGAGGAAGAGGCAGCGCTGCATATCGCGGTAGCCGAGCTTGTCGAGCAGCGGGTGCAGCGGCGTTTCGTCGACGTTATAGAGCCGCAGCATAAGGCTTGTCTCCTCCGGGTCGGAGAGGCGGAACACGCTCGCAAAGCCGCACTCGGCCTGCATCATCTCGCGGGCGGCCTCCATCGCCGTGCTCCAGTCCTTGAAGATGTAGGAGAAGCGCCTGCGATTTTCCGGCATATAGCGGAAGACTTTGAGCGTCACCTCGGTCAGTACACCGAAGGTCCCCTCCGAACCCATCATGAGCTGGTTGAGATCGGGGCCTGTAGACTGGCGGGGACAGTGCGGCGTTTCGATCACGCCGACCGGCGTGGCATAGCGCTGCGACAGGACGATATCGGCGATCGTGCCGTAGTAGGTGGAGTTCTGCCCAGCGCCGCGCGTTACGACCCAGCCGCCGACGCTCGAATATTCAAAGCTCTGCGGAAAATGGCCGCAGGTATAACGCCGCTTCGCGCCGAATCGCGCCGGTGCGTCGTTGAGCGCTGCCTCCAGCTCCGGGCCGGAGATGCCGGCCTGTACCGTGATGGTCTGGTCGATTTCGTTGAAGGACAGAATCTTATTGAAGCGTCGCCGCATATCGAGCGACACGCCGCCGCACACCGGCTCTGCGCCGCGTGTGACGGACGAGCCGCCGCCGTATACATAGAGCGGCTTTCCATGCGCCACGCACCACGCCACAAGCTGCTCGACCTGCTCCGCTGTCTCCGGGTATACGACCACATCCGGCAGCGACTCAAAGCAGTGCTCCCGCGCTCGCAGGATGTCATAGCCCGTCTTGCCGTAGGCGACGGAAAAGCGCTCATAGTCCCCGGTGGAAACGCCGTCCTCGCCCACGATGGCGCGGAGAGACGCGAGCTCGGCCTCCGTCATGGCGGAGGGACGGTCAAGCACGACCGGCTCAAAGCCCGTGTTCACGGCATAGTCCTTGAAATCCTCGTCCGTCAGATGAAAGCTCTGCTTCATCAGCCTGAAAAGCGATTCCTTCGGGTATTTCACAAAATCGGGGTCGCCCCAGCGGAACACGCTCCGCAGCGATCCCTCCGGCGCACGCTCGCGTATCCAGCGCGGCTCGAAGCCCTTATACGGCTTTGTCATCGCTGCGCCCTCCTTGTCAGCGCCGCAAGCCGCCGGTGCAGCGGGTACAGGGTTTTATAGTATTTGCTGAAAACCTCGTCGTATATCTGCTTATACAGCGTGTGCTCTGTCCCGTCCGGCGTGAATACGTCCTTGATATGCACCATGGCGGAGACAGCCTCGTCATAGTCCGCAAATTCCCCACAGGCCACGAAGGCGCATATGGCCGCCCCCAGCGCACAGGCCTCGTTCGTCTGGATGCGGTGTACCGGCAGGCCGAACATATTGGCTGTGATCTGCAATATCTCGTCCGAGCGCGAGCCGCCGCCGCCCGCATACAGGCGGGTGATATGCTGCCTGGAGGACTTCTGCATGGTGTAAAGCCCCTCCATGAGGCCAAAATTTATGCCCTCGATGATGGCGCGGTAGACGTGGTATTTTGTGTGTACGTCGGAATAGCCGATCATCGCGCCCCGCGCACCCGGCGTGGAGAGGCCGGGCGTCCAGTGCGGCAGCACGAGCAGTCCGTCCGCCCCGGCAGGTATCTCCGCCAGATGGCGGTTCAAAAGCTCCTCCGCGCTGCAGCCGAGCTTTTCCGCCTGAACGAACTCGACCTCGGCAAAATTCTGCTTGAACCATGTCAGCATCCAGTAGCCGCGCAGCAGTTGAATTTCGCCGTTATACAAATCGTTCGGCACGGCGGGATAGGCGGGCATAAAGGGCGTTGGTTCAAAATATTTGTGCGAGGCGAATTGGATGGTGGCGGAGGTGCCGAAGGACAGCGCCGCCTGATCCTCATGCAGCACGGACAGCCCCAGCGTCTCGCAGCCCTTGTCCGAACCGGTGGCGATGAGCGGCAGCCCCGCCGGTATGCCGGAAAAGGCCGCGACCGCCTCCGGTATATGCCCGAGCACCGACCCGGCGGGCACGAGTTCACAGAGCTTGTCCTGCGGGATGTCGTACAGGCAGCGGGTCAGGCCGTTTTTGTCCCACACGCGGTTTTTATAGTCAAAGGGAATGTGCCCGATCATGGACGCGGCGGAATCCGCCATACGTCCCGTGAGGCGGAAGCAGAGATAGGTCGAGAGCATGATGTACTTGTCCGTCTTCTCCCACAGCGCTGGCTCGTTCTCCGCAAGCCAGTTGCATATAGACGTGCGCGTGAGCATATCGATGGTATCGGTCATGCCGACGGCGGCAAACATGAGCTTCTTAGCCGCCGGAAGCGGCTTCGGCCGGCGGACGCGTCGCTGATCCATCCAGAGTATCGCGTCACGCAGGGGCTTTCCCTCCGCGTCCACACACACGACCGTGTCACGGAACACCGTCAGCGCCACGGCGATGACGCGCCGGAATTCCTCTGGGTACGCCGTGTGCAGCCGCGAGGACAGCGAGCACAGCGTTTCAAAGTACATATCCGGCCGCTGCTCCGCCCAGTTCGGGTTACGGGAGTAGTACGGCTCGTCGTATGCCTGCTGCATGGAGCCGTGCGCCGCGCCGCTCTTGTCCAGCAGCAGCGCCCGCATACTCTGTGTCCCGACGTCAAAGGTGAGGATGAGCGGCTCATTCATGATGTCTGCTCCCCTTTGGGGTCATAGGAGCGTGTCGCCACGAGGTCAACGCCGAGGCCGCCGATGTTCCCGGCGACGATCTGTCCCACCTCGACCGCATGATCAAGCATGATGGCGGCAGCTGCCCGTGTCACCTCGCCCACACGAGACTTCGGCACCTCCCCGTCCGTGCGCACCGGCAGCACCGGCAGCGCGGGAAAGACCGTGCGCACCGTGGTCGTGACGCTGCGGGTCGGCGAGCTGCGCTCGCGCTCGGCAAAGGCCGCGCCGCGCGGGCAGCGGTTGCCGCTGACCGTCCCGTCCTCCGCAGCGTGCATGATGCAGCCGTTCGGGCATACGATGCAGACGATATCGCCGTCGCCGATGGGCTTTTTGACCGCCTCGGCATTTTTCGGCTGCTTGAAGATCTCCGCCTCACCCTGTCCCAACGCCAGCACGGCGGCGTTATGACCGGCGGTGTCGCCGGATTTGGACACCCAGTCCACCACGTCAAAATCGCGCTGGGCATTGCCGCAGACGAACACGCCCGGCATGGAGCACTCGAGCGTCTCAGAACAGACCGGCGCCGTCCCCTTTTCGTTCATGGCGCAGCCGATCTTCTTCGCAAGCTCGTTTTCCGGGATAAGCCCCACGGAGAGCAGCAGCGTGTCACATTCGACGCGCACAGCCGTCTCGTCAATGGGCTGCAGCCTCTCGTCCACACCGCATATCTCCACGGCCTCAAGACGCTCCGCGCCGAATACCCGTGTGACCGTTTTGGAGAGATACAGCGGGATGTCGAAGTCGTTGAGGCACTGGCTGATGTTCCGCGCCAGCCCGGAGGGATACGGCAAGATCTCATACACGCCGAGCACCTTGGCGCCCTCCAGCGTGAGCCGCCGCGCCATGATGAGGCCGATGTCTCCGGAGCCGAGGATGACGGCGCGGCGGGCGGGCATCACGCCCATGAGGTTGACATAATGCTGCGCCGCACCGGCCGTGATGACGCCCGACGGCCGCGTCCCGTGGATGGATACCTGTTTGCCGGTGCGCTCGCGGCAGCCCGTGGCAAGCACGATGGTCTTGGTGTCGACAGTCTGTATGCCGCTGCGGGTCACGACCGCAAGCTCATAGCCCGCTTCCGTCTGCTTGACAGAGGCCACGAAGCCGAGCGTGATGCAGTCGATGTCAAGCGAGCGGAACAGCCGGATAAAGCGCTCGGCATATTCCGGCCCGGCCAGACGCTCGCCGAAGCGCTGGAGGCCAAAGCCGTCGTGGACGCACTGCTTCAGCATACCGCCGAGCGAGGCCTCCCGCTCGATGAGCAGCACGGACGCACCGGTGCGCGTTGCCTCAATGGCTGCGGCAAGCCCGCCGGGGCCGCCGCCGATCACGGTCACATCGTAATTCATGCGTCCTCTGCCTCCCCGCTCTGCCCCTTGGTGGGACCGAAATTGATGATGGAGCGCCCGCCGTCCTTGGTGACGGCCTCCACCGGCTCATGCATATAATCCGCGATGATCTGTGTCACGAGCGGGCCGCAGAAGCCGCCCTGACAGCGCCCGGAGCCGGGGCGCACGCGGCGCTTGATGCCGTCGACCGTCGGCACGCAGATGGGCGCGCGCAGCGCGTCCAGTATCTCGCCCTTGGATACCTCCTCGCAGCGGCAGACGATCACGCCGTAGTCCGGAGCCTTTTCGATGAGCGCCTCCCGCTCGTCAAGGCTCAGCTCCGCCACGCGGCCATAGCCATGGCGCTTCGGGTCATAGTCCGGGTTCTCCGGCGCGCCGCCCAGCAGCTTCACGCACAGTGCCGCCATATCCACGGCGAATGCGGGCGCAGCCGTCAGGCCGGGCGACTGGATGGCGGCGACGTGGACGATGTTCTTCGTCTTGCGTCCCTGTTCGAGAATGAAATCCTCTTCAAAGCTGGGGGCGCGGACGCCGGTGAAGCAGGTTATCATGTCCCGCTCCGTGAGCGCCGGCACGGTACGCTGCTGGCGCTCAAAGCTCCACTGCACGCTCTGGCGCGTCGTGGCGTAGTTTTCCTTTTCCCATGTCTCCACCGCATCCGGTCCGACCAGCAGATTGCCGTGCGCCGTGGGCGCGATACAGCCGCCCTTGGTGTGGGCGCGGACATTCTTGCGGTCAAGCGCGCCGGAGGCCACGCCGGATACGAGCGCGCGATCCGCCTTGTCGAGGATCGAGTTCGTTCCGCGTCGGGGATGGATGGAGAAGAAGCGGTCGCCCGCCATGCGCGCGATCTCCTCGCAGAAGGTGCCTGCCGCGTTCACGACGATGCGGGGATATATCGTCCCGCGGTTTGTATGCACGGCGGTGATACGGCCATCCTTCAGCTCCATGCCCTCACATTCCGTGTTCAGCGAAACGCTTGCACCGTTCGTGACGGCATTCTCCGCCATGGCGATGGTCAACCCGTAGGGGCAGACGACTCCCGCCGACCAGTCGTAGACGGCGAACTTATAGCCGGGCGCAAGCTGCGGATTACGCTCATACAGCTCCTTTTTGCCCATAATGCGCGTGCCGCGCGTCCCGCATACGGCGCGGCGGTACAGACAGAGCAGGCTCAGTATCGGACGCAGCGCGCCCATGCGCACGCAGGCATACTGCCCCGAGCGCTCAAAGGGAACGTCCAGCTCCTCGCACAGTGTATCGAAGCGGTGGTTGCCCAGTATTTCATAGTGCTGCTTGAGCGAGCCGAGGTTGAGATCCATGCCGGGATGCACCTCGCCGGTATTGCGGCTCGACGCGCCTGCCGCAAGGTCGCTTCCCTTTTCGATGAGCAGTGCGTCGAGCTTCCATTTCGTGAGCTCGCGCAGGATCGACGCACCGGAGATGCCGCCGCCGATGACGAGTACATCCGGCCGCCGTCCCTCCAGGACGTTATCGCGCAGCGACGCATGGCGCACGGAGCTATCCGTCCCGCCGGTGAAGCGTATGTCGTTGACGACGTGGGTCTTGGAGAATTTCTCCGCGCACATATAGCACGCGGCCACCACGTCGTTCCAGTCGTCAAGCTCCCCCGTCACGCGGCGCAGTCCATCCTCCTCGCGGACATGGACGCGGCCGCCGAAGCGGGCATTGAGCTTCTTTTGCAGCTTACGGATATTCACGTTCCGCCTCCGATTGACAAAAAATCAGGTCATACATGGTTTATTATATCATATCTAAGGATAAAATGATATATTGCAGTAGTCACTTTTTGTCCAAAAAAACTCCACGCACGGATATTGACAAGCATTTGCCTTCAAGATAAAATAATTTATGTTTCATCACGTATCAAGCAGGGAATGAGGCAGGAAAAATCATGCTGACCGATCAACTGAAGGACTTTTACCGCAAGCTCCGGCTCGTCCATTACCGTGAGCTTTTTGGCCGCATTCGTGAACGCGACGGCTCGCTCAGTGCGACGGAGGCTTTTGCCGTGGACGTTGTGTATCTTCTCGGCAACCCCACCGTTTCCGCACTGGCCGAAGCGCTCGGTATCAGCCAGCCGAACGCGACCTATAAGATCAACAATCTCTCCGCCAAGGGCTATGTCGTTCGCACGGCCTCTGAGGAGGACAAGCGCGAGTGCCATATTTCCGTGGGCGAGCGCTTCTACCGCTACTACGACACAAGCTGCGATTTCTTCACTCGTGCCGCCGAAAAGCTGCAGCAGCAATTTTCCCCGGAGGAGCTTACTACCTTTGAGAACGTACTCGCCGCGCTTGACGAGGCCATTGAATGAACCGGATATATGCGCGTCCCCGGCTCCAACGAGTCGGGGACGATCTCTTTATTACTCCGCCTCGGCGGAATTCTCGGGGCTTTTCTCGCCCCATTTCACATCGCCGCCGACGTAGAATATCTCAAACTCGCCGGTGCACAGAAGACGATCGCGGTCGTCATATACCTCTGCACCGAAAAGCGCCGTGCGGCGGCCGACGCGGATGAGGCGGCTCTTCGCCGTCAGAATGCCGCTGGAGGCCGGGCGCAGATAGTGGATGCTCGCCGACTGGGTGAGCATATCGCGGTCAAAGCTCGCGGAGGCCGCGCCGGTAACGCAGTCGCAGAGCTGGAACAGAAGACTGCCGTGGGCGACGCCCTGCGGGTTGCGCCCCGCCTGCGTCAGCTCGACCTGACACTCGCAGTAGCCCTCCTCCATCACGGTGAATTGGATGTGGTTGAAGCTGTTGAAGCTGGGGAGCGTGTTGAGAAGCTCTTTGAATTTGATGAGATCCATGGGTTTCCTTTCTTTATTTATAGACGCGCCATCTGTGGACAAGCGCAAAAATTGATGATATAATTTTTATCAGACATTCCGAATACAAAAACAGGAGGCTAGGAATATATGCTCATTGGCAAGGTTTTGGAGAAGACGCAGGCGGAAAAGGCATGGCAGGTCTGCGCCGACAAGCTGGCGGACCGCATCCGCAACCTGTGGCAGAACAACACGTCGCTCGGTCTGACCCAGTGGGAGGAATCGCTCTCCGAGGATCCCAACGCACTGGCCGGTCTGCGCGAGGAGGGCTTCAAGGATCTCGTCGGCATTGACTACATCTTCAAGTGGTGGGGCGGCACGGACTCCGAGGAGCTTGCCGGAGAGATCAACGTGATATGGAAGCTCGGCGCAGCCGACGGCATCCACTGCTACCGCAGCTGGCTGAAGATCGCGGAGCGCGACTTCATCCTCGGCCTGTATAAGAACGAGCGCGAAAAGCGCGAGGCCAACCGCGCCGCATTCCGTGACGCCTTCGCCGCGTGGCAGGCGCTGTTCGCCCAGCTGTAAGCGCGGGTATCAGCCCAGCTTCGCCTTCACGGCATCAAGCAGGCCTGTCCCCTTTCCGACGATTTTGAGCACGAGCAGCCTGCAAAGCCCCAGCACAAGCACAGCGGCCAGCATCATAGCGACGGCAAAGATCAGGCACTTCCACCATACCCATCCCCATGCATAGGCCTGCCAATACATCACCGCACCGACGATAAGGCCGATGATCCAGAATATCAGTGTAATGCTCATACTCCCGTTCCCTTTCGCTTTTATCCGCAAAATCCCCCGAGGCACAGTGCTTCGGGGATTTTTTTGCGTCATTTTTGTCCTATTATACGACAGCGCCCGTCGGATTACAAGACGGCGCTGCCCGCCTTAAAACAGGCTCATCTGACTCTCCTCCGGCATGGAGCCGAAGGCGCCAAGCTCTTTCAGCACGGCAAGGTGGCTCTGGCTGACCTTGGGACAGGCTGCCGCGATCTCCTCGATGGAGATAAAATCCCGCCGCTGCATACGGACGCGCGCCAGATCCTCCGCCGCCGTCTCGCCCAGGCCGGACACCGCCACGAACGGAACGCGCAGCAGCTTGTCCCCTACCGGGAGGAATTTGTTGGCGTCCGATTCGTAAAGGTCGATCGGCGCGAAGTCAAAGCCGCGCATATAGAACTCATAGACCATTTCCAGCGTCGTGAGCAGATCTTCTTCCTTGGCGCTGGCGTTGGGATTGGACTGTATTTCCTTGATCCTGCTCTTGACCCGGTTGATGCCGTTCGTCATCATCTGCGCGTCAAAGGAGTCCTTCTGGCTCCGGCGGTAGAACAGCGCCGAATAAAACGCCAGCGGGTAATGCACCTTATACCACGCGATGCGGAACGCCATCAGCACATAGGCCACGGCGTGCGCCTTTGGGAAAAGATATTCTATCTTGTGACAGGACTCGATGTACCACTCCGGCACATGATGCTCGCGCATGGCCTGCACCTGTTCCTCTGTGAGCTGCTTGTTTTTCTTGCGGACGTTCTCCATGGACTTGAACGCGGTATTCGCGTCGATGCCCATGCTCATAAGATAGAGCATGATGTCGTCACGGCAGCCGATGGTCTCGCTGACGGAGGCTGTGCCGGATTTGATGAGCTCCTGCGCGTTTCCCAGCCACACGCCCGTGCCGTGGGAGTAGCCGGACAGGCGCACGAGCATATCGAATTTGTCCGGCTGGGTATCGACCAGCATCTGGCGCGTGAAGCCCGTGCCGAACTCCGGGATGCCGAGCGAGCCGGTCTGGCCGATGATGGGGTCATCGTCCGGCACGCCGAGCGCCTTGGGGGATTTGAAGAGGCTCATCGTTTCCGCATCGTCGAGCCGTATGGTCTTGGCGTCCGTGCCGGTGAGGTTTTCAAGCATATTGATCATGGTGGGGTTATCGTGGCCGAGCTCGTCGAGCTTGAGCAGATAGTCCTCCATGAAGTGGTATTCGAGATGGGTCGTGATGATGCCGGAGTCCGCGTCGTCCGCCGGGTGCTGCACCGGGCAGAAGTCTGTCACGTCCATGTCCTGCGGGATGATGACGAGGCCGCCGGGATGCTGGCCGGTGGTGCGCTTCACGCCGACGAGTCCCTGTGCCAGCCGGTTCATCTCCGCCTGGTTGAAGTGGAGCCCCTTTTCCTCAGCGTATTTCCGCACATAGCCGTAGGCCGTTTTCTCCGCGATCGTGCCGACGGTACCAGCCTTGAACACGTGATCTGCGCCGAAAAGGGTCTTGGTGTATTCGTGCGCCTTGGCCTGATACTCACCGGAGAAGTTGAGGTCGATATCAGGCACCTTGTCACCCTTGATGCCGAGGAAGGTGGCGAACGGGATGTCAAAGCCCTCCTTTTTCATCTCCACGCCGCAGTCCGGGCAGAGCTTGTCCGGCATATCCGCGCCGCAGCCATAGCCCTTGCCGGACTCAAAATCCGTGCGGTAGCATTTGGGACAGAGATAATGCGCCGGGAGAGAGTTCACCTCCGTGATGCCGGAGAGGTAGGCGACGAGCGAGGAGCCGACGCTGCCGCGGCTGCCGACAAGATAGCCGTGCGCGTTGGAGTCGGCCACCAGCTTCTGCGCCGACATATAGATGACGTCGAAGTGGCGCGAGAGTATCGTGTTCATTTCAAGCTCCACGCGGTCGGTGATGAGCTTTTCCGGGTGCTTGCCGTACAGCTCGCGCAGACGGCCATACACCAGCTCCTTGAGCTGGCCGTCCGAGTTCTCGATGACCGGCGGGTAGAGGTGAAGCTCCGGCAGCAGCGCTACCTGCCCCTCGACCATATCCGCGATGGCGCGGGTGTTCGTGACAACGACCTCGTAGGCCTTTTCCTCGCCGAGATAGGCAAACTCGTCCAGCATCTCATCTGTGGTGTGCAGATAGAGAGGCATATCCTGATCGGCATCGGAGAAGCCTTTGGTGTTGAGCAGAATGTGGCGGTATATCTCGTCCTCCGGGTCGATGAAATGCGAGTCGCCGGTGGCGCAGACGGGGATGCCGAGCTCCTCCCCCAGCGCGACGACGCGCCGGTTGAAGCCGCGAAGCTCCTCCTCCGTCTCCACAGAGCCGTTATGCAGCATGAAGCGGTTATTCGCCAGCGGCATGATCTCAAGGTAGTCGTAGAACGACGCGATGCGCCGCAGCTCCGCCTCGCTCCGATGGCGCGTCACGGCCTGAAACAGCTCGCCCGCCTCGCAGGCCGAGCCGATGATAAGTCCCTCGCGGTGCTGCATGAGCAGGCTTTTCGGAATGACGGGGCTTTTGCGGAAGTGCTCCAGATGGCTCTTGGAGACAAGCTCATAGAGATTTTTCAGTCCCACGCGGTTCTTCACCAGCAGCGAGATATGCCGCGTGCGCGGCGGACGGCCATTCTTGTGCAGCTCGATGCAGAGCTCGTTTGCCTCCGCAAGCGTTTTCACATCGCGCTCCTTAAGCCGCCGCAGGAAGGCCTCCAGCAGCCGCGCACACACCGTCGCATCGTCCACGGCGCGGTGGTGGTTGAAGGGCGGCAGTCCGAGATGGTCGGACACGACGTCGAGCTTATAGCGCTTGAGACCGGGCAGAAGGCTTTGCGCCATCGCCAGCGTGTCGCAGTAGAGCGGGTGAAATTCCTGTCCCATGCGCTTGGCCGCCGCCGTGATGAAGCCCACATCGAAGTCAGCGTTGTGGGCACACAGGGGGCGTCCGCCCGCGAAATCGAGGAATTTTCCCACGACCTCCGCCTCGTCCGGCGCGTCGAACACATCCCGGTCGTATATGCCGGTGAGCCGCTGTATCGCCGGCGGGATGGGGCGCTGCGGGTTCACGAAGCTCTGGAACTGGTCGACCATATGGCCGTCCTTATAGATGACCGCGCCGATCTCCGTAATGCGGTCATCCTGATCGGACAGACCCGTCGTCTCGATGTCGAACACACAGTATTCGCCGTCGAGCGGCGCGTCGCCCTCGCCGCGCACGGCGGCAAACTCGTCCACATCGTTGGCGAGATAGCCCTCCATGCCATAGATGACCTTCACCTTTGTCTTTTTTACGGCGGAGGATGCATCCGGGAACGCCTGCACCACGCCGTGATCCGTCACCGCAATGGCATCCATGCCCCACGCGGCGGCGCGGCTGACAAGCTCACCCGGGTCACTCAGCGCATCCATCGAGGAAAAGCGTGTATGCGCGTGCAGCTCCACGCGCTTTTCCTTGGCCGTATCCTGCCGTATTTCCGGTTTTTCCGCTGTCTGGATGTGGCGCGGCTCCAGCTCAAGCTCCTTGTCATAGCTGTTGAATTTCATCGCGCCGGAGACGAGCAGATACATCCCCGGCTTGATCTTATCGATGACGCTGCTGTCGTCCTCACGCCCAAAGAAGCGGGACACGCGGACCGAGCCGCTTCCGTCCGTCATGTCGAATTGCAGAACGTGCGCGCCGAGGCGCTGTATCTCGCGGCTGTCCACGGCGAAGACGCGCCCCTCCACGTTGACGCGGCTTGAATCGGAGCTGAGCGAACTCATAGGCGTGACGCTGCCGCGTATGGTCTTTCCGTAGAGCACCTGCGCCGTTTTCTTTGCCGCAGCGGGCGCGGGCGCGCTCTCCTTGTGCGGAAAATCCGCCTCGATGCTCACCTGCGCAAGGCCGAAATCGGCCGCGATCGCGCCCTCCAGCGCACTGATATCCGCCGGAGCGGGACGCGCCGCAAAATGCGCCTGTACGCGTAGGCTCATGCTCTCGCGCCGCAGCGATGCCTCCGTGACGTAGGCCTTATCCAAGCCGCCCGCCACACCGCCGAGCGCCGTGCAGCAGGGGAACATATCCAAAAACGCTGTTTTATCCAATGTCTCAATCCTTATGTATCGTTATATATCATTTTCTTCGATCAGCGCCGCCAGCTCATCCAGCAGCTGCGTCTCCGGTATCCTTGTCTTGACGACCTGTCCGCGGATGAAAAGGCTTCCGAAGCCGTTGCCGCCGGCCACGCCGAAGTCCGCCTCGCGCGCCTCGCCGGGGCCGTTGACCTCGCAGCCCATGACGGCGACGGTGATGTCGCGGTCGAGTGACGCGAGCCGCGCCTGCACCGCGTTGGCAAGGCCGATGAGGTCGATGCGCGTGCGCCCGCAGGTTGGGCAGGATATGAGCCGCACGCCGCCGCGCCGCAGTCCGCAGGCCTTCAGAATGGCGATGCCGGCCCTGACCTCCTCGAGGGGGTCAGCCGTCAGCGAGACGCGGATGGTGTCGCCTATGCCCTCGTTGAGCAGCGTTCCGATACCCGCCGCCGAGGCGACAAGGCCGGTATAGCTCGTCCCCGCCTCGGTCACGCCGATATGCAGCGGACAGTCAAAGCGCTCCGCCGCCAGCCGGTAGGCTGCGACGCATTTGGTGACCTCCGACGCCTTGACCGAGAGCGCTACGTCCTCAAAGCCGGCCTCGCGCAGTGCCTGCAGCTCCCCTGCCGCCGACTCGACCAGCGCCTCTGCCGTGGGGCCGCCGTATTTTTCGAGCAGCCGACGCTCCACCGAGCCGGTGTTGACGCCGACGCGGATGGGGATATGCGCCGCCGTACAGGCCTTGGCAACAGCCTCCACGCGCTCCCGCGAGCCGATGTTGCCGGGATTGATACGCACGGCGCTTACCCCGGCCTCCGCCGCCATGAGCGCGAGTCGGTAGTCAAAATGGATATCCGCGACCACCGGCATGGGCGCCTCGCGCATGATATCAGGCAGCGCCCGCGCTGCATCCTCGTTCGGGACGGCCACGCGGATGATGTCACAGCCCGCCTCGCGCAGCGCCCGCATTTGTGCCAGCGTGGCGGCCGCATCCTGGGTCTTGGTGTTGCACATCGACTGCACTGTCACCGGCGCGCCGCCGCCGATGAGAACGCCGCCGACGTTGATCTGTCTTGTTTCCCTGCGTGTCATTGCTTTATCCTCCCGCGCCGTCAGCCCATGACGATGCGCACGATGTCGTTGTACATAACATAGACCATCAGTCCCATGAGCAGCACCAGCCCAGCGGCATTGATATAGCCCTCGTATTTCGGGTCGACGCGGCGCCGCAGTATCCATTCGAGCACGACCGTTACCAGCAGGAAGAACACGCGTCCGCCGTCCAGCGCCGGCAGCGGCAGCATATTCATCACCGCGAGGTTGATGGCAAGAAAGGCCGCGAGGTAGGCAATGTTCAGAAAGGCGTCATAGGTCGTGGGCGAGCTCTCGCCCGTCTTGGCGATCACGTCCACAATGCCGACCACGCCGCTCATCTGCTTCACGCCGACCACGCCCGTAATGAGATCGCGCAGCCCCCGCCACACCATGCGGACGAAGTTCAGCGACTCATACCAGCTGTATTTGAGCTGGGCGGAAAGCCCTGTCTCATGCACGCCAAAGTTGAAGCCGTATTTGAGTACCGTCTCCCCTGTCTCGGCGTTGAGATATTCGATCTTCGGCATATAGAAGCCGTCTAGCTTCACCTTTTTGCCGTCGCGTATAACAGTGATGTCCTGATAGTCGCCGTCGCCGCGAGCCAGCGCATCGGACACGTCCGAGGAGAAATAGATGCGGCTCCCGTTGATGCGCCAGAACACATCGCCCTCCATGAGCGCATCCTCGCCCTCATAAGGGCAGCCGTCCATAAAGGATGTGATCTGCGGCGTGGTGAAGGAATCAAGCTGGGAGAAGCAGACGATGATGAGCACAAAGCCAAGCACGAAGTTCATAAAAGCGCCCGCGCAGAGGATAATGATGCGCTTCCATGCCGCCGCCTTTGTAAAGGCGTGCGGGTCGTCGCTCTCCTCGTCCTCTCCCTCCATGGCGCAGAAGCCGCCGATGGGCAGGCAGCGCAGGGATATCCTTGTGCCGCTTTTTGTCTCCCGCGACCAGAGCTTCGGCCCCATGCCCATGGCAAACTCCAGCACCTTCACGCCGCAGGCGCGAGCCGCCAGAAAGTGCCCAAGCTCATGGATGCCGATGAGAACGCCGAATATGAAGATGGCAACGATGATATAGAGGAATGTGCTCATGTAGTCTCCTTATGGATGCAGCGCGTATACAAATTCTCTTGCCGCCGCGTCTGCCTCTAAGATCTGCGAAAGCGAGGGCGATCCGATAAAGGCTATGCCGTTCACCGCCGCGAAAACACTGTCGTATATGTCATTATACCCGATCCGGTGCGCCAAAAACAGTCCGACCGCCGCTTCATTGGCCGCCGACAGCACGGCCGGGGCGTTCCCACCCCTGCGGGCGCAGTCGATGGCGAGTCCCAGACAGGGCGTTTTTTCAAAATCGGGGCGCTCAAAGCTGAAGTCGCGCATGGCCGTCCAGTCGAGCCGCTGATACGGCGAGGGTATACGCTCCGGCCAGCTCATGGCATACTGGATAGGCAGACCCATATCCGGCACGGCAAGCTGCGCCAGCACGGTCCCGTCCGTGAGTTCCACCATGGAGTGGATGACGCTCTGCGGATGCACCACGACCTCGATCTCGTCCGGCGAGACAGAGAAAAGATGCATCGCCTCGATGAATTCAAGCCCCTTGTTCATCATGGTCGCGCTGTCCACGGATATTTTCGCGCCCATGCTCCAGTTGGGGTGCTTCACGGCCTGCTCCGGCGTTACCGCCGCTGTCTCGGCGCGGGTCTTGCCGCGAAATGGCCCACCGGAGCCGGTCAATAAGATGCGCCGAAGCTGTCCGCGCCGCCCCTCAAGGCACTGAAAGATGGCCGAATGCTCGGAATCGACGGGGACGATCTCCGCGCCCGCCTCCGCCGCCGCAGCCATGACGAGCCGTCCGGCGCATACCAGCGTCTCCTTGTTGGCGAGGCAGATGCGCTTGCGCTGTGCGATGGCATCGAGCGTCGGCAAAAGCCCCACCGAGCCGGACACTGCCGTCACGACCGCGTCGCAGTCGTCCATCACCGCTGCCTCACGCAGTGACTCCATCCCGCTCCCGATGCGGACGGGCATATCCGCCAGCGCCGTGCGAAGCTGCGCCGCCGCCGTCTCATCAAAGACGGAGATGAATTCCGGCTTATATTTCCGCGCCTGCTCCTCCAGTCGTGCGATATCGCGGTTCGCGCTGAGCGCCCGCACGCGTACGCCGAGGTGCTCCGCCGCCGCCAGCGACTGGCGGCCGATGGAGCCGGTCGAGCCGAGTATGGAAACCGTTTTGATCATGCCTTGCCTCCCACATCGCCGAAGCGCCGTTCCCGTGCGGCATAGGCCGCGATGGCCTGCTCCAGGTCGCTTTCGGAGAAATCCGGCCACAGCGTATCGGTGAAATACAGCTCGGTATAGGCGAGCTGCCACAGAAGATAGTTGGATATCCGCTTTTCGCCGCCCGGACGGATGAGCAGATCGGGGTCGGGCACGCCTGCCGACCAGAGATAGGAGGAAAAGCCTTCCTCATCGAGCTCCTGACAGCCGTCTGCCGCCCAGCGCTTTGCCGCGCGGACGATCTCGTCCCGCCCGCCGTAGTTCAGGCAGATGTTCACCTGTCCCTCGGTATAGACCGACGAGCGCTCCTCGCACTCGCGGCAAAGCCGCTGCAGCGATGGTGACAGCGGCGAGATATCCCCGAAGAAGCGGATGCGCCGGTGGTCGCGCTCGAGATTGTTGAACTCCTCAATGAGGTGCTTTTCGAGCAGCGTCATGATGGCCGAGACCTCCGCCTTCGGCCGCCGCCAGTTTTCCGTGGAAAAGGCATAGACCGTGAGGTACTCCACGCCCAGAGCCTTGCAATGGTTCGCAATGCGCCGGAATGCGCTCACGCCGGCGGCATGACCCGCTGAGCGCGGCAGGCCGCGGCGCTTTGCCCAGCGGCCGTTCCCGTCCATTATGATGGCGATATGGCGGGGGAGCCCGGAAGACCCCTCCGCCGTCAATGTCGTTTCGCTCATGCTGTCAGCCGATCTCAAACAGCTCTTTTTCCTTCACATCCGTCAGCCGGTCGATCTCTTTGATAGCGGCATCCGTCAGCTTTTGCAGGTCTTTTTCAAGCAGCTTCTGGTCGTCCTCGGTGATCTCCGAGGCCTTTTGCTGCTTCTTGAAGGCGTCCATCGCGTCACGGCGGATGTTCCGTACGGCGACCTTGGCATCCTCGCCGTATTTGCGCACCTGCTTGGCGAGGTCCTTTCGGCGCTCCTCCGTGAGCTGCGGGAAGACGAGGCGTATCACGCGGCCGTCGTTCTGGGGATTGATGCCCACCTCGGACGACTGGATCGCCTTTTCGATGCCCTTGAGGACGCTGGTGTCCCAGGGAGTGATGACGAGCGTGCGCGGGTCGGGATTGGAGATGGAGCCGACCTGGTTGATGGGCGTGGGCGTGCCGTAGTAGTCGACGTTGATGCCCTTGAGCACAGCGGCGTTGGCACGTCCGGCACGCACGGAGTCAAACTGGGAGACCAGGAACTCCTGCGCCTTTTTCATTTTTGCTTCAAATTCTTTCAGCTCGGACATGGGGTGATCCTCCTTGTCGGTAATAGTTTCAATGTCAGCGCTGCGCCGCGCCTCAGCGCACGAGCGTTCCGGCCCTTTCGCCGCCGATCACGCGGCGGATATCCTCCGGCGAGAGCCGGAACAGCATGAGCGGCATCGCGTTGTCACGTCCCATGCAGGCCGCCGTGGAGTCGACCACGCCGAGATGCTTGCCCAGAATTTCGTCATAGGCGATCTCGTCATAACGGACTGCTGTTGGGTCGGCATGGGGGTCGGCAGAGTATACGCCGTCGATGTTCTTTGCCATCAGCACCACATCCGCGCCGATCTCGACGCCCTTGAGCACGGCCGCCGTGTCCGTGGAGAAATACGGCGAGCCGGTACCGCAGCCGAAGATGACGACGCGGCCCTTTTCCATGTGGCGTATCGCCCGGTCATGCTCATAAAGCTCCGCCACAGGGCCGACGGGGATCATCGTCATCACCCGAGCCTCCTGGCCAAGCTGGATAAAAGCGTCCTGCAGCGCGAGGCAGTTCATGACCGTGGCCATCATGCCCATCTGGTCAGCCCGTGTGCGCTCCATTTTTCCGCCGCCGTCCTTGACGCCGCGCCAGAAGTTGCCGCCGCCGACCGTGATGCCGACCTGCACCCCCTGCTTCACGCAGTCCATGACAGCGCCGCACACGCTCTTGAGAAAATCAAAATCAACGCCACGGCCGCTCTCGCCGCCGAGCGCCTCGCCGCTTATTTTCAGCAGCACGCGCCGATAGGCCGCCTTGTTCGCGCTCATGCTCCATTCCCCCTATTGCTTTTGTCTGATCGCATACACGATGAATTTTACCATAAGCGTCCGCCGATTTCAACCGGCTTCGCGCTCCTGCCGCGTTATATTTTTTGCATGAGCGTCGTATATGTGGATGAGCTGTTTCTGCTCAATCTCGGAATTGACTACTTTTTGCTGCTCGGCACGGCGCGTGTGTGCGCCCTGCCGCTGCGCCGTATACGCTTTGCGCTGACGGCGGCGCTGGGTTCGCTCTGGTGCTGCGTCTCGCTGCTGCCCGGCCTCGTGTGGCTCGATGGTACAGTCATGAAGTCGGTGCTGGCGCTGGCGCTGTGCCTCCTCGCCTTTGGGCGCGACGCAAGGCTCTGGCGCAGCTTTGCCGTATTTCTGGGGCTGTCTTTGCTCTTTGGCGGCGCGGTATGGGCGGCGGGGCTGCAGCGCGGCGTATGGCGCACGGATGGGCGGCTCGTCCGGCTTGATATGCGGGTGTTGCTGCTGTCCTTTGCGCTGTGCTGGGCGGGCGTGAGCCTCGTATTCCGCCGTGCAGCGCAGAAGGCGGAGCGTGAGCTGCACGAGATGACGCTCTGGCGCGGCGGGCGCTGCGTACATATTCGCGCCCTGCGCGATACGGGCAACGAACTCTATGACCCGCTCACAGGGCGGCGCGTCGTCGTGGCGGAGGCTAAGGCGCTGGCGGCGCTGCTTGACCCGGCGGAGCGCGAGGCGCTGAAGCTGCCCGTGACCGAGGCTGTGCAGAGGCTGCGGGGCTTCCGGCTCATCCCGTATGCCTCGCTCGGCGGGAGCGGACTTCTTCTCTGCTTCCGCCCGGAGCGCGTGACTGTGGACGAAATGGAGCGGGACGATCTGGCGGTGGCCGTCAGCGGCGTTCCGCTGGGAGACGGCCAGTATCAGGCTGTAATGTGATGGGAGGTACTTATGTTTTATAAGCTTATCCTGAGACTGCGGCTGCTTCTGGCGGCACGCGGCCAGCGCATTTTGTACATCGGCGGCAGCGACTATCTTCCCCCGCCCCTCGACCGTGCGTCGGAGGCGGAGGCGATCGAGGCGCTCGCACATGGCGAGTCGCTGGCGCGGCAAGCGCTCATCGAGCATAACCTGCGCCTTGTCGTCTATATCGCCCGCCGCTTTGAGAACACCGGCGTCAATCTGGAGGATCTCATCTCCATCGGCACCATCGGACTCATCAAGGCGGTCGGGACCTTCCGCAGCGACAAGAACATCAAGCTTGCGACCTATGCCTCCCGCTGTATCGAAAACGAGATCTTGATGTATCTGCGCAAGCTCTCGTCCCGGCGCGGCGAGATCAGCTTTGACGAGCCGCTCAATACCGATTGGGACGGCAACGAGCTTTTGCTGTCGGACGTGCTTGGGACGGACGGCGACGAGGTGTCGCGTCCAATGGAGGACGATGTGGAGAAGCAGCTTCTCATGCAGGCCGTCGGTCGCCTGAGCGAGCGCGAGCGCAGCATTATCCTCATGCGCTTCGGCCTTGACGGCTGCACGGAGCAGACGCAAAAGGAGGTCGCCGACCGCCTCGGCATCAGCCAGAGCTACATCAGCCGCCTCGAAAAGCGTATCATAGCCCGCCTCCGCCGCGAGCTTGTAAGGCAGTTTTGAGGAAACAACGTCACGCAGTATTGACCTGTAATAAGGGATGTGCTATGCTGAAAATACACTCAAGGAGGTCGCTTATGTCTACGATTTGTATGTTTCGCGGAATCAAAATTTATATCAATTGACGCGAGCACCAGCCACCGCATTTTCGCGCGAAATACGGAGATGACGAGGTGATCGTTGACATCCAGGACGCGGAAGTCATTGGTGGCAGCATTCCAAACAATTGAAGCTGCTGCTGGGCTGGGCTGTTTTTGCCTGCTTGAAGCCAATGAGCATCTTTCGGCGCGTTTAAATCGACGATTGCGGGTGTGTTGCATGGGATAAAGACCCGACTGTGGACAGCAATGTCGTGTGGAACAACAAAATCGACCTCTGTCCCGATAGCTGCTATCTGGACAGCAAGCGTGTCGATATGTGAGTAAATAGGGGCTTGAATATCCATACCGCATGACGGTATAATACAAACACAGGAGGCGCTCGCCTCACGTCCACTTTGCCAAGACGCCCGTTCGGGCGTTGCGATAACAAAAAGACAAGGAGGTCACAGTATGGGATTTTTCAAGAAGCTGCTTGGTTTCGGTGTGGCGGCCGGAGCCGGCGCTGCGGCGGTCAAGGTCGCCGAGAAGGTCAAGGAGAACAACCCCACGGGCTTTGCCGACATGGACGGGAAAACCGACCCGAAGGCCGTCGTTGACGAGGTCGTCCGCGCCGCCGGTGAGTTTTGCCACGAAACCGCCGATGTCGTGAAGGAGAAGGCACCGGAGGTCGTCGAAAAGGTCAAGGATCTCGCCGGTATATCCGTCTCTATCGAAATCGAGCCGGATCGACCCACGCCTGCCGCGGAGGAGCCTGCCGAGAGCCCTGCGGAATAACGCCAAGCTCATATGGAAAGCGCCCGGTCGCCGCCGGGTGCTTTTCTTTTGACGATTTTGCTAAATTGGGTATGGCATTTGCGAAAAATGTGTGTTATCATATCCCTGCTAAGTAATTTAGCCGCGTAATTTAGCTGACTAATATTCCACAGAGAGGGATTTATGAATGAGCTTTTGACGGACGACGTCCGCAGGATCTGGAAGAAGTATCTGTTCGCTGCGCTGGGCAGCGCGATCATCAACAGCGTATACGCCACGGTCGACCTCATCATCGTCGGTCAGTATGAGGGTCCCAACGGTGCGGCGGCGATGGCCGTCATCCAGCCGATGTGGAGCATCATCATGGCCATCGGCATCATGTTCGCTGTCGGCGGCAGCGTGATGCTGGGTGTGGCCCGCGGTGCAAAGGACGAGGCCGGCGAAAGCTATTTTGCCGTCACGCTCGTCGCCTCCGTCGTCGCCTCGGCGCTGCTCGTGCTTATCTTCCGACTTTATCGCTTCCCGCTGTACCGGATCTTTGGCGCGAGCGAGGAGCTTATGCCGCTTGTCGAGGCGTATGCCGGTTGGCTGAGCTGCTTTCTGCCCTGCTTCCTTGTCGGACAGGTACTCATCTTCTTTCTGCGCAACGACGGCGCGCCCGTGCTGGCCACCGTTGCCGTCAGCTCCTGCGGCGTTCTGAATATCGCCGGCGACTTGATCCTCGTCTACGGCTGCGATATGGGCATGGAGGGCGCGGCCATAGCCACCGTCCTCTGCCAGACGCTTGCCGTGCTCATTATGTGTACGCACTTCCTGCGCAAAAAATGCACGCTCCGTTTTGTCTGGCCGGAGCATTTCGGTCAAAGCCTCACCGACGTACTGCGCACGGGCTTCTCCCCCTTTATCGTCGATATCTCCGTTTTCGTGAGCTCCATCCTGTTCAACAACCGCATAATGCGCCTTGCCGGGGCGACAGAGCTTGCTGTCTACGGCACCTGCTCCAGCCTCCTTGTCCTGACGCTCGGCCTGTTCTACGGTGTGGGCGGTGCGCTGCAGCCCATCGCCTCCGCGAGCCGCGGCGCCAGGGACTATAAGCGCATGACCGATTCGCTCCGCCTCGCGCTGACCAGCGCGCTCTGCATCGCCGTCCTGTTCACGGCGATCGTGGAGCTCTTCCCCACCGCCATTCTTCGTGCCTATATGTCCGTGACGCCAGAGGTGCTGGCCGTCGGCCCGCGTATCCTGCGCGTCATCGGCGTGAGCTTCGTCTTCCTCTCCGTGAACATCACAGCGAGCTACTACCTCCAATCCGTCCTGCGGACGCGGGAGTCGCTGGCCGTATCGCTGCTGCGCGGCATTGTCCTGACCTGCCCGCTGCTGTTCCTGCTTCCCGCTGCATTCGGCTTTGACGCGATCTGGTGGACGACGCCCCTCACCGAGTTCATGACCGCCGTTGTCGCGGCGATTTTGATCAAAATGCAAATTCAAAAAGATAAGGAGATATAAGAACCATGAATCACGAAGCTGTTGTCGTAGCCTATGGCCGCAGCCCCTGCTGCCGCGCCCGCAAGGGCGGACTTGCCCAGATGCATCCCATCGAATACGCTGCCCAGACCCTCAAGGGCGTGCTGGCGAAAATACCCCAGCTCGACCCCGCCGACATCGACGACGTTATCACCGGCTGCGCCTCCCCCACCAATGAGATGAGCATGAACGCCTCCCGCCTCATCGTCAACCGTGCCGAGCTGCCCGAGTGCGTCTCCGCACAGACCATCAACCGCTTCTGCTCCTCCGGCCTGCAGGCCATCGCCACGGCCAACAACGCCATCGTCGCCGGACAGATGCGCTGTGTCGTTGCCGGCGGCGTGGAATGCATGACAAAGTGCTTTGCCCCCTACCCCGACGAGCAGAAGGATCCTTGGTTTGACGAGAACTACATCGGCGGCTATATGTCCATGGGCGAGACGGCGGAGCGCGTCGTTGACCGCTACGGTATCAGCCGCGAGCGCATGGAGGAGATGGCTCTTCGCAGTCACACCCTCGCCGCCAAGGCGCGCAAGGACGGCAAGCTCAACAAGTGCATCATCCCCATCGAGGATCCGAACGGCAACATGGTCGAGTATGACGACGGCATCCTCGCCGACATGGACGGCAAGCTCAAGACCTCCATGGAGAAGATGGCGGCCATGAAGCCCTGCTTCCGCGAGAATGGCACCGTGACTGCCGCCACCTCCTCCCAGACCACCGACGCGGCGGCCTATGTTGTGCTGATGGATCGCGCCTTTGCCGAGGAACTCGGCATCAAGCCCATCGCCCGGCTCCTTGGCTTCGCTGTCGCCGGCTGCGACGCGACCGTCATGGGCATCGGCCCTATTTACGCCGTTCCCAAGGTCATGAAGCAGATCGGCATGAGCGTGGAGCAGATGGACGTGGTGGAGCTGAACGAGGCCTTTGCCAGCCAGTCCCTCGCCGTCATCGACACGCTGGGGCTCGACTGGAACAAGACCAACCCCTACGGCGGCGCCATGGCGCTCGGCCACCCCATGGGCGCTACCGGCGCGTTCCTGACGATGAAGGCGCTGGACTACCTCCAGGATCCCGAAACGGCGGGCAAATACGCCCTCGTTACCATGTGCATCGGCGGCGGCATGGGCGCAGCCGGTGTCTTCGAGCTCTGCAAATAAGCGAATAAGCCACAAAAATCTCCCGTTCGGTCATCGCCGGACGGGAGATTTTATAACACATCCCCCGCAGAGCAGGCTCTGCGGGGGACGACGATAGACGGGATCACCGGGGGATCCGATTATTTGTGCGCGTCGTACCAGGCGTCGAGGTCGATGCCGAAGCTCTCGTATTCCTCGCGGGTGGGACCGTAGTTGCCGTCATCGAAGCTCCAGCTCTCATAGGCCGTGGGCAGGAATATCTCCATCTCGGAGCGCAGACGGTTGTGGGAGAACTCCGTGTACTGCGGGGAGCTGAGGTAGTCGTGCTTGGAGGAAGCCGCGACCTGCGCGCCGCCTTCGCCCTCCCAAGCCTGCTGCTCGCTGGTCTTGTTGTCGATACGGGCATATTCCGCCGCCTCGTCAGAGGAGCCGCCGGCTCCGCCGGACGCGCCGCCGGCGCTGCTGCCGGAGGTCTTACCGCCGAGCGTCAGATAGAAGCTGCCCATGAAGTCGGTGAACATATGGAGATGCCACATCTTCCACACGCCGTCCTCCTTCACGAAGTCCACGCCGTAGGCTTCCCAGATGGTGTTGCCGGTCTGGCCGGATTCGGCGATCATGCCGGGGCTGTACCAGAAGCACTTGGCCGTCTGGCCGTCGTCCGCGACCTCGATGATGGCCGTGGTGGTGACATGGAGCAGAAGCTGGCCGACACCGCCGTAGACCTCGAGGATCTCTTCATCCGTCCAGCCCTCGATGTCGATGTTGTTGTTCGCGCAGTAGTTCTTCGCCGTGGTGAGCCAGGAGCTGTCATGGCCGTCCACATACGCCTCCCAGATGGAGTCGTAGCCGACATAGAAGCCCTGATTCTGGCCGAAGGACGCGGTCGCGCGGTTTTCCGGCTCATTGACCCAGATGGTCTCCATCTCGTCCTTGTGCAGGCCGTAGCAATGGTACATGACGTGCCAGCTCATGATGTTCTGAATCTCCTGCTGGTCGCAGGCCTTCTGCGCCATAGCCGCCACTTCTTCGAGGTCAACGTCGCTCTTGGCGAATGCGCCGACACCAAGACTCATGACCAGCGCCGCGATGCAGGCGACGGTCACAACAAGTTTCCATGTTTTCTTCATACTGTTCCTCCATCCATGAAATTGATGATAAGCTAACAAGCCTGTGCTAACTATAACACACAATGGTTAAAAGAACATGAAGAAACGCATATCTTTTTAATTTTTTGTGTAAAACCACTAAAATTCGAGCGTAAAGCAGTTGAAGCCGCCCTCGCTCTCGGCGCGTATGCTGCCATTCATGCCAGAGACGATCTCGTACGCGATGGCAAGGCCAAGCCCCGCGCCGCGGCTCGTGCCGTCCGACTGGTAGAAGGGCTTGAAGAGGCGCGCAAGCTCGTCCTTATCGATGGGCTCGCCCGTGTTGGCGCAGCGTATGACCACGCGGCGGCTCACGCCGGGCCTCCTGCGGGCGCTGACCCGTATCTCTCCGCCCGATGCGCAGTATTTGACGGCGTTGTCCAGAATGATGTCTATAAGGCGCGTAAGCTGCGTCTCGTCGCCGCGCAGCGTGAGCCCCGGCTCGGCCTCCAGCGACATACGCAGTCCCCGGTCAAAGGCCACGACCTCGAAGCGCAGCGTCTCGCCCTCCAGCAGCCGTGTCAGGTCAATGGGGCGCACCTCGCTCTTGCTCGCGGGAAGCGCCGCCCAGAGCATGGCCTCGATCAGCAGATTCATGTTGTCACATTCGTGTCGTATGTTCTCGCAGCCGAAGACAAAATCCGTCTCGTCCGTCTCGGCGCCGCCGTCGATGAGGTCGATGTTGGCGCGGATGATGGAAAGCGGCGTCTTCAGCTCATGCGACACCTTGGAGATAAAGCGCGTCTGCTCGTCGATGGCTCGCTGTGCCGGACGGGCGTACCAGCGCGACAGCAGCAGCGACAAAAGCAGCATGAGACCCAGAGACGGCACGGCGATCAGCACGCTTCGCACGAGCAGCCGCTGCAGTGACTCGTCGATATACGACACGTCGATAAAGGAGATGCGGTGTGCCCCGACACGGCGCACGCCGTTGAAATAACGTATCTGATATTCCGAAATAACGCCCGACTCGTCCGTCTGTCCCGCCAGCCGCGAAAGCAGCATATCCTCCGTCACGCCGCGCCTGTCGAGAAAATACTCGCCCAGCACCACGCGGGAGCTCTCCGTGCGGTTGTCGATCTCCATGACGAAATAGGGCGGGTACTCGGCGAACTTCGGGTCGTTGGAGCCGGCCTTGTTATCAAAGTTGTGGACGTTCAGCAGGTAGATCATGCACTCGTATTCAAGCTCGGCCTTCTGCTCAAAATAGACCACGGCGATCACAGCGGCCGCCGCCAGCAGCGTCACTGCCATAAACACGGCGACGAATTTCCGCCGCAGCTTTTTCACAACGTTCATGCCGTGCCCTCCGCCGCCAGATAATAGCCCACGCGACGCAGGCTCACGATGGCGGTCGTAGAGCCGAGAAAGCTCAGCTTCTTGCGCAGAAAGCTCATGTATGCATCGACGACGTTGCTCTCCGGCGAGGCGTCGAAGCCCCAGACCTTTAACAGCAGCGTCTCGCGCGTGACCGGCGTCTTGCCGCTCCGCATGAGCAGCCGCATGAGCTCAAGCTCGCGCCGGTTCAGATAGACGCTCGCCTCCCCGCAGGACAGCAGTCCGCTCTCCTGCTCCAGGCGCAAGTCTCCAAAGCACAGCGTCGTCCCGTCCATTTCGCGCGGGCGGCGCAGCAGCGCCCGTATGCACGCGAGCAGCTCCCCGGCGGAAAACGGCTTGGCGAGATAGTAGTCCGCGCCCTTATCCAGCCCCTCGATGCGGTCGGCCACCGAGGTGCGCGCCGTCAGCACGAGCACCGGCGTGGTGCAGCCCTGTGCCCGCACGCGCTCCAGCAGCAAAAAGCCGTCCAGCTTCGGCAGCATGACGTCCAGAATAATAAGGTCGTATATGCCGCTCATCACGCAGTCCAGCCCGGTCTCGCCGTCCGGCGCTATATCGGATATATAATTTTGCTTTTTCAAGAGGCTCTGTATCGTCTGCGCCATGCGCTGCTCGTCCTCGACGATCAATATCCTCATGGCCACCGCCGTCCTTTCCCGCGCATTTTCCTTTCCAGTCTATCACAGTCCGCACACAAATGCGAGACGTATTTTCACGGCGCGGGATTTGTGCTATAATTGAGCTAGTGCAATTCGGCAAAGCTGAAAAAACGCTGTGATTTCACGGCTTTTCGCGTGATTACAAAAACGAATATTATTATGTAAACTTCAATTGTAACAAAAGGTTACAATATTCTGTCGCTTTTTTACGGCATTTGAAAAGAGGCGTATCGACTATGAAAAAACTGTTTGGCGAGCTTGCGCTGCGTATGCGTGAGGGCGGCCGCGCCGTGCTCTGTACCGTCGTCGAAAGCCAGGGCTCCACGCCGCGTGGCCCCGGCGCGATGATGGCCGTGTTTCCGGACGGCGGGACGCTTGGCACCGTCGGCGGCGGCCGTGTGGAATACGAGGCCATCCAGCGGGCGCTCCATGCGTTCGTCGAGGGGCATGACGCGCTGGAGCGCTATGTCCTCACGCCGAACCAGGTCGCCGACCTCGGCATGATATGCGGCGGCAATCAGAGCATATATTTTCTATATATCGACGGCGGCGATGAACAAGCCGCCGCGCTCTTCGAGCGGGCGGCGGCGCTTTTCCACGAGCAGCGCGACAGCTGGCTTTTCACACAGCTCCGCCCCGGCGGACGCGCCGAGTTCGACCTCTACGCGGACGGTGCGTTCCTCCTTAGCCGCTTTCCCCTGCCGGACGAGGCTGCATTGCCCCGCCTCTCTCCCCGGCTTGCGGACGGTGTTCTTATCCAGCCCATCAGCCGCAGCGAGACGGTCTATGTGTTCGGCGGCGGCCATGTGTCACAGGCGCTCGTGCCGCTGCTCGCCACGCTCGATTTCCCGGTCGTCGTATACGATGAGCGCCCCGAGTTCACCGACCCGGCGCTATTCCCCGCGGCGCTGCGCACCGTCTGTGCACCCTATCCCGCGCTGCTGGAGCATATCGACCCGAAGCCGAACGACTACGCCGTGGTGATGACACGCGGACATGAGGGCGACTACACCGTGCAGCGGCTGCTGCTGACTCGTCCGCCGCGCTATATCGGCGTGATCGGGAGCCACCGCAAGGCGGCGCTGCAGCACCAACGCCTGCTGGACGAGGGCTGCACCGAGGAGGCTCTCTCCATCGTCCACTCCCCCATCGGTCTGCCCATCGGCGCACAGACCCCCGCCGAGATCGCTGTGTCCGTGGCCGCCGAGCTTATCAAGATCCGCAGCGATGAATAATTCTGGATCGACCTCTGAATAAATAAAAAGACCTCCGTGCAAACTAGCAATACATTCTGCATGGAGGTTTTTTACATGAAAAAATATGTGATCACCGCCGCGGTGCTGGCCGTAATGCTTGCGCTCAGTCCCACGGCCCTGGCCGACAGCTACAGCGAAACGGGCAAGCCTGTCAGCTTTGAGGGCAGCATCCTTGAGGTCATCGCGAGCGAAGCAGTAAACGCAGAGAACAGCACGCCGGAGCCGGCCGGCTCTGCGCCCGTGGCGGAAAACAAGGAGATCGAGACCTATCGCGGCGTGGCTGTCGGCGGCCAGCTCACCGCGACCGACCCCGACGGCGGGACGCTCTATTTTGAGCTGACGACAGAGCCGGTCAAGGGCAAGGTCGTTCTGAGCGCCGACGGCTATTTCGTTTATACGCCCGACGAGGGCAAGCGCGGCAAGGACTACTTCGCGTTCCGCGTCACCGATGAGCAGGGCAACAAAAGCCAGGAGGGCACTGTCCTTATCCGGCTCATGCGCCAGCGCACGGACGTGTGCTACGCCGACCTGGACGGCGACGGCTGTGCCTACAGCGCGACGGTGCTGGCCGAGAACGGCATCTTCATCGGCGAGCGCGTCGGCACGGATTGGGTCTTCTCGCCCGACAAGAGCGTTTCGCGCGGCGAATTTCTGTCCATGTGCATGGTGCTGGGCGGAGAGGACATCGTGCAGGGCGTGCTCTCCACCGGCTTCATGGACGACGGCGATATGGACGGCTGGGTCAAGCCATACGTATCCACGGCGCTGATGAACGGCTATATCGGCGGCGCAGGCGCCGACGGAGCGGCGAGCTTCCTCGCCTCTGATGGCGTGACGCTGGGCGATGCCTGCTCCATGCTCAACGCGGCCGTCGGCGTGACGGATGTTGTCTCCGTCTCCACTGCGGATGAGGGAGATCAGGCCGTCGCCAATCTCCGCGCCTGCGGCATACTCACCGGCAGTGCTCCGCTTGACACCCCCGTCACCCGCCGCGCCGCCGCCGAGCTCCTCGCCGGCGCGCTCGAAGTCATGAACAAGCGATGAACAGCAATACAGGCTTGCCGCCCGCAATACGCAGATGGCAAGCCTGTTTTTCATTTTACCCGCGCAACGCTCTCGTCGTTACTTTCTGCGACGATATAGTGCGGGCGCTTTTTCACTTCTATATAGGTCTTGGCGATGTACTGTCCCATAATACCGAGCACGGCAAGCTGAACGCCGCCGACAAAGACAATGACGCAGATGGTGGAGGCCCAGCCGGCGACCGGGTCACCGAACACAGCCCTGCGGATGATGATGAAAAGCAGCGCAAGGAAGGAGCAGCCGGTCATTGTCAGACCAAGCCATGAGGATATACTGAGCGGAACCTGCGAAAAGTTTATGATGCCGTCAATGGCATATTTGAACAAGCCCCAGAAGCTCCATTTTGTTTCCCCCGCCACACGCTCCACGTTTTCGTAGGTAAGCCAATAGGTACGGAAGCCGACCCAACCGAATATGCCCTTCGAGAAACGGTTTTGCTCACCCATGACCACAATGGACTCTACCATTTCACGCTTCATCAGGCGGAAGCCCCTCGCCCCATCCACGATATCGGCATCGGAGATTTTATTGATAAGTCTATAAAAATTCCGGGCAAACCAGCTCCGAACGGGCGGCTCTCCGGCGCGGCTGACCCGGCGGGTCGCCACGCTGTCATATTCGCCCGTTTCGACGATCCTCAGCATTTCCGGCAGCAGGGACGGCGGATCCTGCATATCTGCGTCCATGACGGCCACATAGTCGCCGTCCGCGTTGCAGAAGCCGGCATACATGGCGGCCTCCTTGCCGAAATTGCGGGAGAAAGAGATATATTTGACGTGAGCATCCGCTGCGGCAAGCCGCTTCATGCATTGGAGCGTCCCATCCTTTGAGCCGTCGTTGATGAGCAGCAGCTCATACTCCACCGGCAGCGTTTCCATGGTTTTTGTGACCTCGCGGTAGAAGATGGGCAGCGCCGCCTCTTCATTATAGCAGGGGACGATAAGTGATAGCTTCATAGCACCATACCCTCCTGTCACTCGGACATCTTTACGACGAGTATATCGCCGTACCACCGTATGTAGCCGGTCTCTGGATAGCACGGCATCGCGTTCGTGAAGGCTTCGGGAATCTCACTCTCGCAGGGCAGGAAAGGCGTCTGCAGGATATATTGATAAAACGAGCAAAAAACTCTGGTATAGGTAATTTGCGACGTATACCCCAATCCGGTGATCTCAGAGAGATATGGAAAAATTTCATTGCTTTTCGTTTGAGGCGTTCCGACGAAAAGAACCTCGGTTTCGCCGGCAGCATATCCCTCGGTCTCGTTCATATCCCTGTTCACCGTGGTCATGACCGAGAGCGCCGACTGACGCTCCATGTCCTTTTTCAGATAGGCGTTGTTCGCTGTCTGTACACAGGTTCCGAGGATAAGCGAAAGTGCAAGCAGCATCGCCGCACAGCAAAATTTCGATCTTTTCTTTTCGACTCCGACAGAAGCGGTATACCAGTCCGTCATGAGAATGACCATCAGATACGTGAGCCACGCCGCATAGAGCATCAGGTCATGCACCATGCCGCCGTCGGCCAGATAGGAAATATTCATTCCAAGCGGCATTAATGCGCCCAGAACCAGAATGAGAAGCTTGTTTGCAAATGCCAGTGATTTCCTGCCCATGGCGTGGATAAGCGCAAACGCGACCGGGATGACAAGCAAAATATGCAGCAGGAGCATTAGAGACCGGGAGCGGGCACTTCTGAGAAATATATCGAGCCAGAGTAAATATGCATCGTATGTCATCCACACGATCCGCCAAAAGCCGCCTCTGTCCTTAAATAGGTTCGTCAACCCATTGTAGTTGTCCAGGAGTTCGGTGCCCGCAAGCAGGCAGGTCAGCTTTACGAGCAGAAGATAGGCGGCACCTGCGGTCAGGATCATGGCAATGGCCTGCAGACCCTTTCGTATCACGTCCAATGCTTTTTCACCCCGCAGCAGCGCAAGGATGGAGGCAAACATGATGAGCGCGACCGCAACCGACAGCATACTCTGATAAAGTCCCAGAACAATCACAAGAAGCGGGACGGCAAACCACGCTTTCCGTCCGCCCCGATGCCACAGAAAGGCCGCATACACGGACAACATGGCGCCGAATATATCTGTATCTAAATCATGGGTATAGGTCGCGATCAGAGCTGTCACAGTGACGTTGACCGTAAGGATGCCGGCAAGGAGCGTGATGCGGAGTTTATCCTCGATGGAGAACATACGCGCCGTCAGCCACACGGCAACGGACAGCCAACAGAGGGTGAGCAGTCCATTCAGCCAGGGAAGAGCCAAACGGCCATGGAATATAAGCTGGTATACAGGCGCCGCAAAACGCCCAAGGGCTATTCGCCACAGGATGTAATCATGTTCGACCGCTAATTCATACAGGGAATCATGCGATATCGTAAAGTTCAGGAAGCCGTAGGCGTGTGCTGCAAGACCCCAGATGAAAACGGCGGCAAACGCCGCAATGAAGCGCGCTCTCTCATTTCGGTGAAGGCATTTACCCCCCCCCGCTTCCATAAAATTGAAGTTCATTTTATCTCCCTCTCTTATCTTTATTTGGATTCAGATCGCTCTGCCGTTTGGCTGCATGGAGCTTATACTCTACGGATTTTCCTTCGGCTCGGCCAATGTGGTCTTCTGCTCGGTGTAGATCACCATACCGGCGCGGGCGCCGCGGGGCTTTTTGACGTTTCGGACCTGGGTGTAGTCGACCGGCACACGGGGGCTTTGCGCGGCCTCGGAATGAAACGCCGCAAGCTCCGCCGCGCGGCGGATATCCTCCGGCGACGGCTCCGCGCCCTCGCAGCGCAGGATGACGTGCGCGCCGTGTATTTTCTGGGCGTGCAGCCATATATCCGTCCGCCGTGCAAGCCGGAAGGTCAGCTCGTCATTCTGGACATTGTTGCGGCCGACCAGTATCTCCCGCCCGCTCGCCGTCTCATAGCGAAGAGGCGCCGCCGGGCGGCTCTTTTTTTTGCCCTTGGATGCACGGATATAGCCGGCGGCCTCCAGCTCGGCGCGGATATCCGCGAGATCCTGCGGCTCGCGGGCGCGCTCCAGCTCGTCGGCCACGCTGCCGAGGTAGGCAAGCTCCGCCGCATTTTCCTCGATAAGCGCCGTCAAGTGCTCCTCTGCCGCCTTCTTCTTCGTATACTGGCGGTAGCAAAGCGCCGCGTTCTGCTGCGGTGTTTTGCGCGGGTCGAGCGCGATGGATACAGCGGGGCTCCCCTCCTCATAAAAATCTTCGCAGACGAGGGTGTCCATGCCTTTCTTCGTGCGCCATATATTCGCCGTTATCAGATCGCCGCGCCGCTTGAAGCTCTCGCGGTCGGCACAGGCGGCAAGCTCCTGCTTCCGCAGACCGAGCTTCTTCTCCGTGCGGTTTTTCGCGCCGCGCACGAGCTTGGCGAGGCTCTTGCCCCGGCTGCGCAGGTGGTCGCGGCGATCCTTTTCGCCCCAGAAGGCTTCCAGCAGCGCCGACCAGCCCGGATACTCGACGCATTGGACGGCGGGGCCGTATTGCAATATTTCCATGAACGAGAAGTCCTTGGGCTGCCCGTCCTCGACAAGCATCATGGGCTTTTTCTCGAATTTCGCCGCGCTTGCCGGGCTTTTCTCAACGCCACGGAACTCCATTTCCCGCGCGATCAGCGGCGAGAGCCCGGAGAAGCGCCCCGGCTCCGGCTTCGGCGGTAAGCGATAGATAAGGCCCGGCATGACCTGCCGCGCCGGACTCATCTCGGCATCCACACGCCGCGCCGCGTCCACAATGCGCCCGTCCGCGCCGACGAGGATGAGGTTGGCGTTGCGCCCCAGCAGCTCCACGGCCAGCGTCTTCTCCTCCGGCTCGCCGAAATCGTTATAGGCCAGGAGCCGCAGCAGCAGCATACGCTCCTCGTCCGGCTGTGTGATATCCAGCACGCGCGCACCGATCAGATGCTTGCGCAGCAGCATGCAGAACATGGGCGGCTGCGGCGGGTTTTCGTATTCCTGCTTTGTGAGGCAGATACGGGCGCTGCCGCCGGAAAAGCAGACGAGCAGCCGCTGTGTCCCGCCCGCACCGCGCAGGGAAAAGACGACCGAATCCTTTTCCGGCTGGTGTACGCGGTCTATCTTCGCGCCGGTGAGCGCCTCGCGCAGCTCGGCGCAAAGCGCTGTTGTAAAAATAGCGTCAAGTGGCATCGATACCCTCCACACAGGCCGCAAAAAGCTCCATGAGCCGCGACAAATCCCCGGCCAGCCAGAGACGGCCAAACAGCGCCTCCAGCGCCGTCGCCGCGTGATACTGCGCGGGCGAACACCCGGCGGGGTTGGCGTGGCTGTGCGCATTGCGGGCGCGATTGTACACAGCCCGCTCCTCCGCCGTCAGCATAGGCAGGATATGCGCCGCCGCCTTAGACTGGGCGACCGCCGAGACATAGTGTACCGTATCGCGGTGGAGCGTATCCTGCCGCAGCGCTCCGGCGCGCGCAAGGCGCGTGCGCACCATAAGCTCATACACGCCGTCGCCGACGTGCGCCAGCGCCAGCGAGCTCATGGCGCGGATGGCGGCCTCGTCCATCGCTTCATGAAAGCTCACAGCAATTCCTCGCTTTCCTCGTTCGCCGTCTCGTCCTCCGTCTCCGGGAGCTCGGCAAAATTCGCATCCTCGGCCACGTCGGCAAATTCGGCAGCAATGCTGTCCGCCGGCGCAACGCCGGTGGCGTATTGCATCTCCTGCCACTGCTGCCGCGTGATGAGCAGCTTGCGGGGCTTTGAGCCCTCGTAGGGTCCGACCACACCGAGCTGCTCCATCTGATCTACGATGCGGGCGGCGCGGGAGTAGCCGAGCTTGAGCCTGCGCTGTAAGGAAGATACGGATGCCTGCTTCAGTTCGAGCACCACATCCACCGCGTCCGGAAGCAGCTCGTCATAGTCGTTTCCGTCGCCGCTCTCCGCCTCGCTGTCGTCAGAACGGCCTTTCTTATCGTTCTTGTCCGCGGCAGCGCGCTCTATCTCGGCCAGGATCTCGTCGGAATAGGTCGCCTCCACGTCCTTTTTGACAAACTCCACGACACGCTCGCGCTCCTCATCGGAGACGAACGCGCCCTGTACACGGACGGGCTTTCCGATACCGAGCGGGCAATAGAGCATATCGCCCTGCCCGATCAGCTTTTCGGCGCCGCCCTGGTCGATGATGATGCGCGATTCCATCGCCGAGGACACCGCAAAGGCGATGCGGCTCGGGATATTGGCCTTCATAAGGCCGGTGATGACGTCTGCCGATGGACGCTGCGTCGCAATGACGAGGTGCATACCCGAGGCACGTCCCATCTGCGCCACGCGGCAGATCGACTCCTCGACCTCCTTGGAGGCCACGAGCATAAGGTCGGCCAGCTCGTCAATGATGATGACGACCTGCGGGAGCGTAGGCTGCTCATGGCGGCGCTGGTAGGCGTTATAGCCCGCAAGATCGCGCACGCCCACTGCCGAGAACAGCGTGTAGCGCTTGAGCATTTCGACCACCGACCACTGCAGCGCGCCTGCCGCTTTTTTGGGGTCGGTCACGACAGGGACATAGAGATGAGGCATACCGTTATAGATGCCGAGCTCGACCATCTTGGGGTCGATCATGATCATGCGCACCTCGTCCGGCGTGGACTTATAGAGCAGCGACAGGATGAGCGAGTTGATGCAGACGGATTTGCCGGAGCCGGTCGTGCCCGCGATGAGCAGGTGCGGGAGCTTGGTGATATTGCCGACGATAGCGTTGCCGCCGATGTCCTTGCCGATGGCAAAGCTCAGCTTCGACGACGCCTTTTCAAAGGCCGGCGAGCCGATGATCTCGCGCAGGAATACCGTGGCGACATTGCGGTTCGGCACCTCGACGCCGACGGTGGATATCTTGTCCGGGATGGGCGCGATGCGCACGGAGACAACGCCGAGGCTCAGCGCGATATCCCCGGCAAGATTTGTGACTTTATTGAGCTTCACGCCCTGACTCAGCTCGAGGTCATAGCGTGTGACCGTGGGACCGTGGGTCACGTCCGTGATGCGCGCCGACACGCCGAAGGAGCGTATCGTGCTTTCCAGACGCTCGCGGTTTTTGGCGATCTCGTCCTGCGCATCGCCCTTTTTGGTTGCCTTGCCGATCTTCAAAAGCTCCAGCGGCGGCGCGGTGTATTCGGGCTTTTCCTCCTGCTCGCTTTGGGCGATCTCCTCCGCGACCTTGGCGGCCTCCGCCGCCTTGTCGATCGCCGGCTTCGCCGCCTTCGGCTTCTCGGCGGCGGGCCCGCCCAGCTCGTCGGAGTTTATCTGCACCCCGGCGATCCTCGCCGCTTCTTCAATGGTGGCCGGCTCGACATACGCCGTCGCGGTCACAGGCGGGTCGATGGAAGGCTCGTCCTCATTCTCTTTTTCAAAGTCGAACATATCCGGCTTTCCCTTGGGCGGGGTCTTGGCGCTCGGCGTCGCCTTGGGCGCGTTGCGGGCGTTTTTCTTAAAGGGCTTATAGCTGCGCTCGCGGATGGGCTCGCCCTTCCCGTCGAAGAGCTGCGGCTCGTCGCGTTCGGGCTTCGGCTCCTTTTCCGGTTTTAATGTCTCCGGGCCGGGGCCATCGTCATCCAGCGGTATGTCGATGATGGGCGTGAAGCGGCTGTGCTTACGCTTTTCCTCCGGCTCCGGCGGATCGAAATCAAATGGAGTGAAATCGTCGTCCTCCGGCTGGTCATAGTCCTCCGGATGATAGCTGGGGCGGGCGTTCAAATGCTCGCGCAGGTTATGCAGCGTGACGCTCGTGGCGGCATAGAGCAGGGCGAAAAAGCCGATGAGCAGCACCGCCGCCGCGCCGTATACGCTGATGGTGTATTCGAGACCCTCGGCCAGCAGTCCCGACAAAACGCCGCCGCAGCGGGCGTGGGACAGAAGTCCGCCGGCCCAGAGACCGGATATCACGGTCTTGAAGCCGCCCGCGAGATAATCCCCCGGGGCGCACAGCAGCAGATGGATAAGCGCGCCGAACAGCAGCGGCAGCAGCAGCGCGCTGACGAGCCGTCCCCTGACGGGACGGCCATGGTGGAAGCCAAGAACGGCGGCGGCGAGCAGCAGCGCCGGACACATGATATAGAAGCCCCAGCCGAACAGTCCCAGACAGAGATTGCGGAAGGCCGTGAGCAGCCATGCGTCGACATTGAAATAGCATATGAAGGCCACCAGCGCGAAGAAAAGCAGCAGCGACGCACCGATCTCCCGGCGCACGGGGCGGCGCTCCTCCGGCGCAGCGGCGGGTGCGGCGCTGCCCTTGCGCGCCGTGGATACGGGTGCATTCTTTCCGCTTGTTTTCTTGGCTGTGGTCGAGCGCGACGAGCTTCCGCTCTTTTTCGCCGTCGATTTCGTGCTTGATGATTTTTTTGCCGCAGAACTCCGCGAGGCGGAGCTTTTCGTTTGTGCCATGAAAAATTACTCCATTATGTACGTAATGATCAGCCCTTGATCAGGGAGAGGATGATGGCGAGCGCGCCGACGATCCAGCAGTACCATGCAAAGCCGCCAAAGCGCCCCTTGTTGACGATCTTCTGAAGCAGGCGGATGCTGGCATAGCCGACCACGCCCGCGATGACCATGCCGACGAGGTAGCACGGCAGCATCGACAGATCCGCGCCGTCCTTGATGACGTCCACGACCTTGAGCAGCACCGCGCCCGCTACGCTCAAAAGCGAGATGAGGAAGGAGAATTTCACGGCATAGGGGCGTTCGAGCTTGCGGCTCATGCCCGCCGTGATGGTGGTCCCGGAGCGGCTGAGGCCGGGGATAGTGGCAACAGCCTGACACAGGCCGATGATGACCGCATCCGTCACGGTCATGGTCTTTTCGTTTTTCGTGCCCTTGGGCATACGGTCGGAGGCAAAGAGCAGAAAGCCCGTCAGCACGAGCATGATGCCGATGACCCAAGGGTAAGCGCTCAGCATCTCGACCTTATTATGTATCGGCACGACGAGCACCAGCGGCAGCGTCGCGATGAACATCATAAGAAGCTGGCGGCGCATGGGGATATTCGGCTTTGTCCCTGCGTCCCCGGCGCGGCTCCTGCCCGCGATCATGCGGAGGAACTCGACGATCATATCGCGCACATCCGTCCAGTAAGCGATAATGACCGCCACCAGCGTCGCAAGGTGCAGCAGGACGTTGAACAGCGCATTCTCGTCCAGAGCGGCCAGACCGCCGATGCCGAGAAGATGCTCAAAGAGCGAGAGGTGGCCGGAGCTGGATATCGGCAAAAATTCGGCGATGCCCTGTACCAGACCCAATATCACAGCATATAGCATATTCATGATATGATCCCCCGAAAGTAATACATTATTTCCCGAACTCACATATTAACATAATATATGCCGTTCGTCAATTTCTGCTTTGCCCATGCAGCCAGTCCAGTGCATCGGACAGGCCGCCCACCGCGTCGATGAGACCGCAGGTGACTGCCTCCGCACTGCCGAGGATGGAACCGACGTCGTTCGCCATCTCGCCGGTGCGCAGCATATAATCCAGCAGCTGCTCGCGGCCAATGCGGCTGTTTTCCGTGACGAAGCGGACGATGCGCTCCTGGGTCTTGGAGAAATACGCCCAGGTCTGCTCCACGCCGATCACCACGCCGTTGAGCCGCACGGGATGAATGGTCATAGCCGCCGAGGGCGAGATGATGCTCCGCCTTGCGGCGACAGCCAGCGGCACGCCGATGGAATGACCGCCGCCGAGCACCAGCGAGCAGGTCGGCTTTTTCATCCCGGCGATGAGCTCTGCGATGCCGAGCCCAGCCTCGATGTCGCCGCCGACGGTGTTGACGAGCACGAGCAGCCCCGTGACCTCCGGACTCTCCTCCGCCGCCGCCAGCAGCGGCATGACGTGCTCATACTTCGTCGTTTTCGTGTCCTCCGGCAAAAGCTGATGCCCCTCGATCTGGCCGATGATGGTCAGTATCTGGATGCCGTCCGCCGCGCTGGCGCCGCTCTCGCGTATCTCGTTCAAAAATATCACCCCGTCCAGCTTTCCCGGACGGGGCGTATCTTATCCGATGGTGCGTTATTTGACCAAGATCCTTATTCCTCACACAAAGACAAGAGGTTTGGATCGCCCGCCGGGGGACGAATTCACCTCGGCCGGGCAGATCAAATCGAGCTTGTTAAAACTCGTTTTTTGACAGGCTCACCACGCCCTTGATGAAGGGCAGGCGCTCCGGCTTCTCCGTTCCGATACAGCAGCAGGCACGGAAAGCCTGCGCCGCCTCCTGCGCGGTCTTCACGTCGGCGGCATGGATGACGGCGAGGCTCTCCCCTGCCTCCACCCGGTCACCGACCTTGCGGTCGAGCACCACGCCGACAGACAGGTCGATGACGCTCTCCTTGGTGGCGCGGCCGCCGCCGAGACCGAGGCATACACGCCCCACGCCAAGCGCGTCGATATGCTCCAGATAGCCGCTCTGCTCCGCCAGGACAGGAAGCTGCACCGCCGCCTGCGGCAGACGCGACAGCTCGCGCACGGCGCTCACGTCGCCGCCCTGCGCCGTGACGAACGCCTCAAAGCGCTCCATTGCCCGCCCGGAGGATACGGCCTCGCGCAGCACTTTCTCTGCTTGTTCCCGGCTTTCGGCAACGCCGCCGGCCAGCAGCAGCTCGCCGCCAAGCGCACAGCAGAGCTCCATCAGATCATCCGGTCCCTCGCCGCGCAGCGTCCGCACGGCCTCCGCGACCTCCAAAGCGTTGCCGACGGCACGGCCAAGCGGCTCATCCATATCCGACACGAGCGCCACGACCCGCTTTCCGGCGGCGCGTCCCACCCGCACCATGCGCTCGGCCAGCTCGAACGCCTCCTGTTCCGTGCTCATGAATGCGCCGGAGCCGGTTTTGACATCGAGGACGATCACATCCGCATTTGCCGCGAGCTTTTTGGACAGGATCGAGCTCACGATCAACGGCTGGGACGACACTGTCCCGGTCACGTCGCGCAGCGCGTACAGCTTTTTGTCGGCGGGGCAAAGCTCCCCTGTCTGCCCGATGATGGCAAAGCCCACGGAGTTGACCGTCTCAACGAATTTCTCCTCCGTCAGCGACACGGAGAAGCCCGGTATGCTTTCCAGCTTGTCAAGCGTGCCGCCGGTGTGTCCAAGCCCACGCCCGGACATCTTGGCCATTTTTACGCCGCAGGCAGCCAGCATGGGACAGAGCACAAGGCTCGTCTTGTCGCCGACGCCGCCGGTGGAATGCTTGTCGCCCGTCAGTCCGTGTATCGCGGACAGATCCATCACGTCGCCGGAGTCGCGCATGGCGAGCGTGAGGTCGAGCGTTTCCCGCTCGCTCATATCCTGAAAGCATATCGCCATGAGCATGGCGGACATCTGGTAATCCGGGACATCACCGCGCGTGTAGCTATTTATCATCCAGTATATCTCGTCTGTTGTCAGCTCGACACCACCGCGTTTTTTCAGGATAAGGTCGCTCATCGTCATATGTATGCACTCCCTTCGCGTCCCATTATATCACAGCCGTGTGCGCGGTGCAAAGATTAAATGCGCTCAGAAATAATACGGTCGTCCGCCCATCCATACGACATGACGCGGTGCGCTCACGGACTGCTCCGGCGGCGTATTCTGCGGCGCTTTATTTCCGATATCCATATCCCGCTCGGCGCAGTAGGACGCCGCCTCCGGCAGACTGCGCAGTGTGCGCGCAAGCTGCATCATGCCGTGTCCGTCCGGCTCCGGGATACCGAGGTATACGCTGCTCCCGTTTCCATACACCGACAGCCGCGCCACGCGCCCGATATCGTCAAGCCGCGTCTCAGCACGCCAGAAGCGCCCCGCCCGCGTGAGCGCCAGCGTCCCCCGCCGTGTTCCGTCAATAAGGATAGGCAGCTCCATGATCATCCCCTCCGTTCCGGCACGGAGGCGCAAAGACCCCCGCTCACCACCACAGTGTATGAGCGGGGATCCGAGTTTAGGACATATTCAGCCCGAAGCTGACCGCCAGCGCATCGTCCACACGCCCCATCGTCGCGCCGTCCACCTTGCCCATACGCTCCCGCAGGCGCGATTTGTCCAGCGTGCGCACCTGTTCGAGCAGGATAACGCTGTCGCGGGACAGGCCGCTGGACGGCGCGGGTATCTCGATATGGGTCGGCAGCCGCGCTTTTCCAAGCTGGCTGGTGATGGCCGCCGCGATGACCGTGGGGCTATGGCGGTTGCCGGTGTCGTTCTGGACGATGAGCACGGGGCGTATGCCGCCCTGCTCGCTGCCCACGACCGGGCTCAGGTCTGCGTAGTAAATGTCTCCTCGTTTTACGGGATTTGTCATATGAGCACCGCTTTCCGTGAATTGCGCCCGCTACATACTATGTACGGACTTGCTCTTATTCTCACGCAAAACGCTGTGTTTTATACATCATCCCTTGTAGATGCGCGGGACACGCGGCGCAACGGCGCAGCAGAGCTCATAGTGTATCGTTCCGGCCTTTTCCGCAAGCTCATCGACGGGGATATGTTCGCCGAAGACCTCGGCCACATCGCCGGGGCGCACGTCGAGCCCCGTCACATCGGCCATGCACATATCCATGCAGATGCGTCCAAGCTGACGGCAGCGCCGGCCGTTGATGTAAAGATCGATCTGCCCGGACAGGGCACGGTGCAGCCCGTCGGCATAGCCGATGGGAACGACGGCGACGCGCATGGGCTTTTCCGCGACAAAGCGGCGGCCATAGCTGATGCTGTCGCCGGGAAAATGCTCCTCCACGGAATATACGCGGCTGTACAGCGACATGGCGGGGCGCAGCTTGATAGCGCCGTGGTCTTCGCCGGGGTACAGGCCGTACATGGCGACGCCGGGACGCACCATGTCCATGTAGCTTTCCGGGAAGGACAGCATCGCGCCGGAGTTGGTGCAGTGCCGGATGGCAAAGCGCCGCCCGCTCTCTCCCTCCAGGCGCTCGATGGCGGCCCTGAAGCGGGCGAGCTGCTCACGAGTGAATTCCCGCTCCGGCTCCGCCGCGTCCGAGACGCAGAAGTGGGTGAAAACGCCCTCTGCGTCGAGCGCATCAAGCCGCAATGCCCTGGCCGCGTCATCCAGCTTATCGTCACCAAAGACGCGGAAGCCCGTCCGCCCCATGCCCGTTTCGAGCTTGAAATGCACTCGCAGCCGCTGCCCCGTTCCGGCGAGCGCCGCGTTCAGCGCCTCGGCATAGGCGAGGCTGCCCACCGCCTGTGTTGCGTCCAGCCGGACAAGCTCGGCGGCATAGTCCGGCGGCGTGATGCCCAGAATAAGCACCGGCGCGATGATACCGGCGGCGCGAAGCTCCGCCAGCTCGTCGATGCAGGCGACGGCAAGATAGTCGACACCCAGCGCCTCCAGGCGTCTTGCGACCGGTACGGCGCCGTGGCCGTAGGCATTGGCCTTGACCACGCCCAGATAGCGGCAGCCCTGCGGCAGACGCTCGCGCATGGCCTTGACGTTATGCTCGATCGCGCCGAGGTCGATCTCCGCCCAGGTTCTCTTTTGTTTATCATTCATCTGTCTCTATATCTCCTTCATCCGCTCATTGCGGCTAATACAGCTCCCATGCGGAAAATGCGGCGCTCATCACGGTGCTCCCGTCCTCGCTGATCTCGGCGCAGACAGGCGTTCCGTCCGGGTCGAGCCATAGGGTCATGACCGCCCCGTCGTCCAGCCACAGCCGCGCCGCGAGATAGTCGTCCTCACGCCACAGCAGCTCCTCATAGCCGTAGCGCATGGCCTTGAGCATGGCCGGCGGCGCCGTCACCGGGGAAAGCCCCGCGATCGTCCCGACGCCGAGGCTCACGCCCTCGCAGCCAAGCTCCGTCCCGCTCGCCCCGACCGTGGCCGTCACGCCCGCGATGAGCGACGGCTGCTCGACCGTGACGCGGCAGCGCGCGGCCTCCTGCTCCACGCGCAGCGTATAGTCCGTGACCGTACCGCCGTCGTCACAGTGGAGCGTCAGCTCACAGGCGATGTGCTCCGCCGCCCGCAGCGACTCGCGGAACTGCGTAAAATCACCTTCCAGCCTTGCCTGCCGCCGCCCGCAGCCCGTAAGCAGCAGCAGGGTCATCATCAGTGCGGAAAGCGTTGACCTCCGCATGATACCTCTCCCTCATTGAGTCGTTTCCGCTATTTCGAGCTCCGCCTGCGGCAGAGCGCCGATGATATCCGAGGCGGCCAGCGCACATTCGCCGAGCCGCTCCGCCGCCAAGTCTCCGGCGCGGGCATGGAGCCAGCAGCCGGTCACGACCGCCCTTACAGGATCGAGCTGGCCGAGCATGGCCGCGAGCACACCCGTCAGCACATCGCCGCTTCCACCCGTCGCCATACCGGGATTGCCGGCCTCGATGCGATAGAGAACGCCGTCCGGGAATGCGACAAGCGTGCGGTGCCCCTTGAGCACAAGCACGCAGCCGTGCGCGGCGGCGTAGGCCTTTGCGTCGTGCCGACGTTCGTTCGTGCGTCCCGGCCAAAGGCGGGTAAATTCGCCCTCGTGCGGGGTCAGAACGATCTGCGCCTCGCTTTGGTTGAGCACCGCCTCCGCATCCGCCAGCGCCCAGAGTGCGTCCGCGTCCAGCACGAGCGGCCCGCGCCACGATGTGAGCAGCCAGCGCGCCAGCGCCGCCGTGCCCTCGCAGCGGCCGAGCCCCGGCCCCGCGGCGATCACATCCGCCGTCTCCGTTTCTTCCTGCAACCGCGCAAGCGCCTCCGGCGCGATATGACCGTCCCCGTCCGCCGCGAGCGGAAAGGGCATAGCCTCAACGCATTTCACGGCGGCGATTGGCCAGACAGGCTCCGGTACGCCGAGCCGCACCAGCCCCGCACCGGCACGCACGGCAGCCTCCGCGCAGAGACAGGGTGCGCCGCTGTAGCCGACGCTGCCGCCGATGAGCAGCAGCTTGCCATAGTCGCCCTTGTGCGTATCGCTCCGGCGCTTGGGCAGACGAAGCTGTCCCCGGACGGAGATCACGCCGTCCCCGCTCTCATACTCTACGCCCGCCATATCCGGGATATGTCCCGATATTCCCCGCTTCGGCAGCACTATACGCACCTCTTTCCGTGCATTCCGTTCCCTTTGCGGTATCCGGAAGCCGTTCTTTGGGTAATTATTATAATATTTTGCTTCAAATTCGTCAAATTGATTGAAAAATTATTTGCAATATGGTATGGTCTATTACTGGTCAAAAAGTTTCTTGTTTTGCAAGGAGAGTATTATATGAGAGAAAAGCTGGAAAAGCTGCGCGGGGAAGCCCTTGCAGCCATCCGCGAGGCCGACGGCCTCGATGCGCTGGAAAACCTGCGCGTGAGATATTTGGGAAAGAAGGGCGAGCTGACCGCGCTTTTGAAGCAGATGGGCAGTCTCTCCGCCGAGGAGCGTCCCGCCATGGGGCAGCTTGCCAACAAGCTGCGCGAGGAGATCGCCGACTCCATGGAGGCTGAGCGCACGCTGCTGGCCGAAAAGGCGCTGGAGCATAAGCTCGCCGCCGAAAAGCTCGACGTGACCGTCCCTGGCAAGCCCGTGCTGCAGGGGCATCAGCACCCGCTGAATATGGTGCTGGACGAGGCCAAGGAGATATTCATCGGCATGGGCTTCTCCATCGCCGAGGGTCCCGAGGTCGAGTGGTCGGAATACAACTTCACAAAGCTCAACACCCAGGAGGGTCACCCGGCACGTGACCGTCAGGACACCTTCTATTTTGACGACGACGACCGCATCTGCCTCCGCACGCAGACCAGCCCCGTGCAGGTACACGTCATGGAGTCGCAGCCGCTCCCCATCCGCGTCATCTCCCCCGGCCGTGTCTACCGCAAGGACGAGGTGGACGCCACGCACAGCCCCATGTTCCACCAGCTCGAGGGTCTGGTCGTGGACGAGGGCATCACCTTCGGCGACCTCAAGGGCTGCCTGAATACGCTTGTCCAGCGCCTATACGGCGAAGGCACGCACACCCGCTTCCGCCCGCATCACTTCCCCTTCACCGAGCCCAGCTGCGAGGTGGATGTCGAGTGCTTCGAGTGCCACGGGCGCGGCTGCCGCGTCTGCAAGGGCGAGGGCTGGATCGAGCTGCTCGGCGCGGGTATGGTACACCCCAAGGTGCTTGCCGGCTGCGGCATCGACACTGAGAAATACTCCGGCTTCGCCTTCGGCGTGGGCGTGGAGCGTATGTGCATGATGCGTCTGAACATCAGCGATATGAGACTGCTGTTTGAAAACGATATCCGTTTTCTCGAACAGTTTTAAGGAGGCGGCAGCATGAAGCTTTCAAGAGATTGGCTGAGCGACTTCACAAAGGTCGGCGTCAGCGACAAGGAATACATCGACCGCATGACCATGAGCGGCTCCAAGGTCGAGGGCTTTGAGCATACCGGCGACGGCATCTCCAACGTGCTGGCCGGGCGCGTGACCTTTATGAAGCGTCACCCAGACTCCGACCATATGTGGGTCTGCAAGGTGGACGTGGGACAGAACCGCGACCTCACCATCGTGACCGGCGCACAGAACGTATCCGTAGGCGACATGGTCCCCACCGCCATCGACGGCGCGACCCTGCCCGGCGGCAAGGAGATACACACCGGCGTGCTGCGCGGCGTGACGAGCGAGGGTATGCTCTGCTCCCTCGGCGAGCTCGGTCTTGACCAGCACGACTATCCCTACGCCGTCATGGACGGCATCTTCATTTTGGAAGAGCCCTGCGAGGTCGGCGACGACATCCGCAAGGTGCTCGGCCTCGGCGATACCGTGGTCGAGTTTGAGATCACGAACAACCGCCCCGACTGCCTCTCCATCATCGGTCTGGCGTGGGAAACGGCCGCCACCTTCAACACGGAGCTCCAGCTCCACACCCCGGAGGTCAGCGGCTGCGGCGACGACATCCGCAACTATTTGTCCGTCCAGATCGACGAGCCGGAGCTCTGCCCGCGCTATACGGCGCGCATGGTCAAGAACATCCGTATCGAGCCGTCCCCGGCCTGGCTGCGCCGCCGTCTTCGCGCCGTTGGCATACGCCCCATCAACAACATCGTGGACATCACGAACTATGTCATGCAGGAATACGGCCAGCCCATGCACGCCTTCGACTACAGCTGCGTCGGCGGCGGAAGGATCGTTGTGCGCCGCGCTGCGGCCGATGAGAGCATCACGACGCTGGACGGCACCGACCGCCATCTGACAGAGAATATGCTTGTCATCGCGGACGAGGAAAAGCCCATCGGCGTGGCCGGTGTGATGGGCGGCGGCAACTCCGAGATCGTGGACGATACGACCACCATCGTCTTTGAGTCCGCCAACTTCAACGGCACGTCCATCCGCAAGACGGCCATCGCCCTTGGTATGCGCACGGACGCCTCCTCCAAGTTCGAGAAGGGTCTCGACCCGGAGGGAACCGTTCCCGCCGTGGAGCGCGCCTGTGAGCTCGTGGAGCTGCTGGACGCGGGCGACGTGATCGACGGGACGATCGACGTGGTGGCTGCGCCCGCCGCGCCCGTGACCGTGCGGCTTGAGCCGGAGCGAGTCAACCGCCTGCTCGGCACGGAGCTGCCGCGCGAGTATATGATCGAGGTTCTGGAAAAGCTCGGCTTCTCCATCCGCGGCGACATGATACTCGTCCCCTCCTGGCGCAGCGACATCGAGCACTACGCCGACATCGCAGAGGAGATCGCCCGCTTCTATGGCTATGACGTCATCGCGCCGACCATGTTCTCCGGCAGTGCCGTCATCGGCGGCTTTACGCCCAAGCAGATATTCGACCGCCAGCTCACGGCGCGCTGCCGTGCCCTCGGCTTCGACGAGATACTGACCTATTCCTTCGGAAGCAAATCCGCATGGGACAAGATCCGTCTTCCGGCCGATTCCCCGCTGCGCGATGCCTTTGTCATCCAGAACCCGCTCGGCGAGGACAGCTCCGTCATGCGCACCACGCCGCTCGGCTCCATGCTCGACACCATCTCCACCAACTTCAGCCGCCGGAATCTCTCCGCCCGCCTGTATGAGCTTGCGACCATCTATCCCAAGAGCCGCGAGGCGGGCAAGCTCGCCGACGAGCACGCGCTCCTGGCGCTCAGTATGTACGGTGACGGCTGCGATTTCTATACGCTCAAGGGCTGCGTGGAGGCCATTCTGAGCGGTCAGCGTGTGGAGGGCGTCCGCTATGCCACGGAAAGCGGCAGCCCCAGCTTCCACCCCGGCCGCTGCGCCGATATCCTTGCCGATGGCGACACTGTTGGCATCATCGGCCAGATCCATCCGCTGGTCTGTTCGGCCTACGGCATCGGCACGGAGGTCTATTACGCCCAGCTTGACGTCCGCCTCCTGCGCGCCGTGCAGGCGCCGGAGCACAGCTATCAGCCGCTGCCCCGCTTCCCGGCGCTCAGCCGCGATATCGCCGTCGTCTGCCGCGATGAGATCACCGCCGGCGACCTTGAGGAGACCATCAGCGCCGCGGGCGGCCCCTATCTCGAGAGCTGCCGTCTGTTCGACGTCTACAAGGGCGAGCACGTCGCCGAGGGCTTCAAGTCCGTCGCGTTCAATCTTGTGCTCCGCGCCAAGGATCAGACGCTGACCGACGACCACGCCGACGAGACCGTGAGCGCCATTCTGGACGCACTCAAGGCAAAGTGGGACGCGGTCATCCGCTGAAAACAGCCATTGTAATGACAATGTAATAAAAATTTAATCATTCGTATCTTCCCTCTTTAAAAATGTTTGTTATAATTATGTGTGGATTGATGGGATGCAAAGGAGGGGCTTAACATGGAAGAAACCACCCGTAAATTCAAAGTACTTGACCACAGCGCCGAGATTCGTGAGGTGCTGTCGAGCGTGTACAATTCTCTGATCGTCAAGGGCTATAACCCGATCAACCAGATCGTAGGCTATATTCTTTCCGAGGACCCGACCTACATCACCAACTACAATAACGCCCGCACACTGATCTGCCGTCTCGACCGCGACGACATCCTTCAGGAGCTTGTAACGAGCTATTTGCAGACCAAGTAAAATCAGGAAACCGAAAATCACCGGGAACCGTCTTTTGAAAGGCAGTTCCCGGTGATTCTTTTTTTACTGCATGGAGTTGTCGCCGACATCCTCGCCCAGGTCACAGGTGTAGACCCAGCGTATCACATCGCCGTCCGACAGCGTATAGCTCGAGCAGCCGTAGTTTGGGAACCAGCCGTTCACGCAGTACATCCAGCCGGATTCGTTTCCCACATCAAATTCGTAGAGATTGTATATTCCCTCGACATAGATGCTGTTGTACATGGGCGTAAACGTTGCCTCCATGGAAATGCCATAGTCACGGCACACGCGCTGCAGCACGTCGTATACACTCTCGCCCGTCGAGAATGTGACCGTTGTAGCCGGAAGTATCACGCCGTCGGAGGGTACGAGCGCCTTTTTGTTCTCCGCGCAGGCGTCCATGTTGTTCAGGATGGTGTCACAGGAGATGGAGATCGTGCAGACCGGCTCGTTCACCGCTGCTCCTGCCTCCTCTGTCTGTGTGCCGGCATCTGACACGGGAGCGCTGTAATTTGTATCGCCGCCCTCACCGGCGCTGCCTGTGACGATCGCAGCAGCATCTCCGACTGCCTCTCCCACAATGGCAGGGTCGTCGGGATCCGGCGTGCTGTTCGCCGCCTCCGTTGTCTCCGCTCTCTCCGGCGGGACTGTCGTCTCAGCTTGCGGCGACGGGGATGGCGTGGGTACCTCTCCGCTGAGGACGCGCCCGCCCAGCAGCACGAGCGCAGCAACAAGTACAAAGACCATAATGCCCGCCGCCAGTGTGCTTTTCCATGTTCTTTCCATTTTCTATTCTCCCGTCAGCCGTGTTTTCTTCTTCGTATCCGGACAAGCATGACAGCCATCGGGAGCAGCGTGCCGCAGAGCCAAAGACCGGGCTGCGCCTCATCGCCGGTGCGTACATTGCCGCTATAGCGTCCGCTCACGGTGCCGGAAGAGCTCGTGGAGGTGCCAGTATCTGTTCGCCAGCCTATCATGACCGGGGACAATCCCGTGGTCGTTACCTGCAGTCCGGAGGATGTTTTTGTCACGGCAGGACTTTCCGTACCGCCAGTCTCTTTGCTGAAATCGTCGCTTGTAAAGACATGGACGACGGTAAACTCATAGCCGTTCATCCCCGTTCCCTCGGGATAGGGCAGCAGCACGGTGATACGCCCGTCCGCAGGGAATACGGACTTGTCGGCAGACGCCCAGACGGTCTTGTTCTCCACCACGGAGGGCACCATCAGCGTCACGTCCAGCAGCTGCGTATCCGTCGCCTTAATGCTCTGGTCGACCGTCTGCACGGCGCTCAGCATCTCGGCTCTCAGCTTGTTCAGGCTGTTGAGCGATGAGACCTCCGCAAGCGCGTCGGGCAGCGCCGTCAGCGGCGTTATCTCGATGCGTCCGCCCAGCTTGTGGTAATTGCAGACAACACATTGATCGCCGGTGTATTTGTGCTCAGCCTCCTTCAGATGCACGCCGCAGAGCGCACAGGGGATCCAATGCGCCTCGTCGCTCATCTCATAACCGGAGCCGCTTTTATGTCCCAGCGCGGGTGCAGTCTCCTCAAACTCGCTGCGTCCGCATACGGTGCAGCTTCTCGTCCTGACCGCAGGCTCGGTGCAGCTGGCTGCTATCTCTGTCCACTCGCCGAAGCTGTGTCCGTCCGTGCAGTCCCGCGCCACGTCGCTCATGTCGTAAAGCGAGGTCTTTTGCGCAAGCAGCCGCTGATAGGCGATCATGGCATAGGCCGCCTGCTCGGTCGCCATGCCGTTCACATCGGTGGCTTCCCCGTTCTCATCCGTCATGGTATGGTGGAACGCCCGTTTTGCCGCATTGTAAAAGCCGAGCAGCGCCTCCACTGCCGAGTGTCCGTTCTTGACAAAGCGGCTGTCCGTATGCGGGTCAATGCCCAGTGCGGTGCAGGCTACGATGACCTGTGCGATGCTTTCGGAGTTCACAGCGCCATAGGAGCTGTAGCTGCCGTCGTCATTCTGTATAGCAGACAGGCAGCTTATCCCCGATGCCACGGCAGCCTGTACATCCGTCTGTTCCCGGTAGCCCGCCAGCGCCTGCAGCACCATGGCCGTCATATCCGGGTCAGCCTTCTCGCTGTCCGCGTTTACGTCCCAGCCGCCGTCGGACAGCTGATGCCCCAGGATATAGCGGATGCAGCTCTGGCGTATACTGCTGTCTTCCGTCTTATAGCCGGCTGTATCCAGCGCGATCAGCGCCCAGACCGGGCCATTCAGCCCCTGCGCCTCTATCCAGGACAAGTCCTTATAGGGTGCAGTCAGATCCCATGCGCCGACGCTTCCCGCGTCGCGCCCCAGCGCCGACAGCGCGACGATGAGGCGGGAGTTCTCGGTGGATTTCACCAGATGCAGCGCACCATCCGGCGCGCCAAGCGCCTGCGCATTTTTTTCCGCCGTGTTCACATAGGACACGACACGGGTATAATAGCCGTCGAAATAGCGGCTTCCCTTTTCAATAAATCCGCTGCGGGCGAGGCCGAGTATGATCCACTCGCTTCCGAAGCCAGGGCTCGTCAGCGCCGCCTGCTCCTGCGCCAGCGTATCGCTGAGCACCGCATCCACGACAGTCGAGGCGGCCAGCGAAGGCACACAGAGCGCGAACGCCGTTAGCAGCGCGAGCAGCAGCGCAAGCCAGTGATTTCCCGTTTTCATGGGACTCCCCCTTCTTTCAATTTTCAATGATATAGAGGTCTCCCGTCTCCGGGTCCTTATACACCACGCCCTGATTGACAAGGCCGCCCGTGGATATGCTGCCGGACTCATAGATGATGTCCTCCGCGTCGATATGACGCATCTGCTCGCGGTCGACGTTCGTCTGCTTCAGATCGACCTGCCAGAAGGTGATGACCGCCGCCATGAGGCCGCAGGCCAGCACCAGCATCACGTCCGTCAGGTTCGCCACATACTGCATGGGCTGGACATCCTCCTCGCCGCGCAGTCCGCCGCGCAGTCCGCTTCCCCGTATCATTCCGCCGCCTCCTTCATCTCCTGCAGGCAGCCCTCCATGACGGCCTCCAGATCGGCCACATCCGAGGCATACCAGCGCTTGCGGGCGGCGGATATCAGGGAGCAGACCGCCGCCGTGATAAGCCCCGCAATGGTGGTGTCAAAGGCCACGCTCATGGACTGGGACAGCGTGACGGTGTCGCCCTGCCCGAGCGCCACCACGCCGGGGCCGAGGGGTATCAGCGTACCGAGCAGACCGAACATGGGCCCGAGCTTCGCCACGGTGTCGGTGATGCGCACCACGCGCTGGTAATACTCCTCCTCGGCCTCCAGCATACGCTTGGCAGCGGCAAGGCGCGTCTCCTCCGGAAGCTCGGCCGTGTCCAGCAGTCTGGTGAAAACGCGCTTCTGACGATTCAGAAACGGCTCGCCGTCCAGCAGAGCGCGTATCTGTTCTGCTGTCTTGCCGCGCATGGCATGGAGCAGCCCCACGGTGTCTATTTTATCACTTCCGGCGCGCTGGGCGGCCTCGTAGATGATGAAGCCGACCTCCACGACCGAAATAGCCATGAGCAGCAGCAGCACGGCATAGCAGGGGTAGCGCAGTCCCTGCCCTATCGCATGAAGTATCTCTGTCATTCGTCCTGTTCTTCCTTCTTCTTATCCTCTGCGGCTTTGGAGTTCTCCGATGCATCGGCGCTGCGGCGATAGGCGTTTTTCCGCCCAATCACCACCAGCAGCAGGATGACCAGCAGAAGAACGGCCGGAACGATCCGCTGCCAGCTGATCGTCCGGGCGGGCGCCTCTGTCGTCCACTTGGCATAGAGCGTCATGTTGCCGCTGACTGTGTCCTCATCAAAATCCCATTCGTCAAGAAGCTCCCTGTCGCTGTACCAGCCCTCAAGCCAGAAGCCCTCCTTGCCCGGGTCGTCCGGCCGCTTGACCTTGCCGCCGAGCAGCACGCACTGATCCGGTACCTCGCTGCCGCCGTTCGATTCGAAGCGGACGATGCAGTCGTCCGATACGCTGACGGTCAGATCCTGTGCGGTGGCGGCATAGCTGTCCTGCCCGTCCTGCGTGGAGACCTTATAACTGCTGTTCCGTATCACAGACGCACCGGCTGTGCCGATGACACGGAGCTGGAAGCTGCCGACCACAGTGCCGGCCTTCCATGCTTCACCGCCGGAGAGAGACACAAAGTTCATATAGAAAGCGCGAAGCCCGTCCCCACGGTCATGGTCGCCGGTGACAACGCCCGCCGAGGCGGTCATGGCGCTGTCCGGCACAAGCTCGAAGAATGTGCTGTCGTACAGGATCTCATCCTGTACGGCGTACATATCGTACTCCTCCGCCGCGTCGCTGCGCCGCAGGGTGAGCGTCACCGTGACGATATCGCCCGCGGCGGCTCGCTTTTCGCTGCCGCCGTCCGCCGTCAGAGAAAAATCAAAGCTCCGGCTCTCGTCCACGGCAAGCGCCGGGGCAGCCAGGGTCAACAGCAGCGTCAGCGCCGCCACAAGGCCGCAGAAAAATCGTTTCATCACAAAACCTCCAAATCCGGACACTCCCCCGCCGAAAGGCATGACGGGAGAGCGCCCGGTGCTGCATAGAAACGCGCCGTAAGCGCGAGGGTCATTGCGTCACATCGTTGTCCGCGGCAGTGCCGTTGATGCGGCTGACGACAGCGGCGGCATCGGCGACGCTAAGCTGCAAATCGCCGTTCATGTCCGCCTCAAGGAACTTCCGGCGGCTGACCGTATCAAAGTCGGTGTAGCTCACGTTGTACATATTCCAGACGAGCTGGGCATCGTTGATGTCAACGGTCTCGGTCAGGTTCACGTCGCCGTTATACGCGATCTCGATCCTCGTGCCGTCCACAACGGTGATGGCGGATCCCGCATCCTCCGGCGCCGTATCGGAGATGACGAGCCACACATAAGCGCCATTTTCGCCGTACTTGCTCGACCAGTACATCTGGTTCTCGCCATAGGCCAGCGTCTTGCCCTCGTCAAGCTCGGCGGCAGCGGTGATGAAATACAGGTTCCTTCCGCCCTCCAGCGGCATATACTCGCCGGTGCTCACTTTCATCTCGGGCTGGGGCTCCTTCTTATAGCTCACGTCAATGGTGATCTCTCCGTCAACAGCCACCTCGGTTGGCATAAAGCTGTACTTATATCCTTGTATTTTATCTCCACTTCCTGTCAGCTCTGCTCCGTTGAGCGTCACAACATAATCCTCAACGGTTTTTCCGTCTGCAGGCTTTATCTTCAGTGAATAGGTATCATTTTCACTCGGGGTGATCTGTCCGCCGCCTTCGGGCCATGTGCCGCGAACTGTTACATCACCCCAGGCGTCGCCGGTCTCGATGATGGTGATCGCGCCCTCGATGATCTCCGTCTTCGTCACGGTGACGGTCACATCGCCGGTGAGGGCGCTGCCCGCGATGGTGAAGACCTTGCCGTCCTCCGACATAGTGGGCTTATATATCGCGCTGCCTATTTTCACGCTGACCGCATAGTTATAGCCTGTTTGCTTGTCGATGGTAAACGTATAATCCGTGCCATAGACGGCGGTTTCCTCGCCGCTTACATCCGCGCCGGTGATAGTGACCGTGCGGGTCTTGCCGGTTTTGGCCGCCTGCCTGATATCAAGATTGCCGCTGACATTGCCGATGGTATACGTTCCGTCGCCGTTGTCCTTGACCTCGACGGCTTCGCCGCCCATGGTGGCGTTGAAGGCGTAGTCATAGTTGATGTTCTTCGCGGTAAAGCTGTAGTCTTCGCCGGCTGTGACCGAGCCGGCACCGATGAAGTCCTCATCCAGGGCGACCGTATAACCATCAACAGTGACGGCCGCCGCATCCGTCGTGACCGCCGCGCCGGGTGCGTCCTGTGTATTGGCGTTGGCCGCCGCGTCCACCTTGGCGTTCTCGACCTTGACCGTGCTCTCACCGGTTTCCTCGCCGGTGAAGCTGAGCTCAATATCGCCGGTTCTGTTTTTGCCGTAGCCCGCGATCGTCAGCTTGCCGCTTTCGCTGTCGTTGGTGACAGCCGCATCGGTGTTGATGCCCACGTAGTGCAGGATATTGGAGTCATAGCTGACCTCCAGGTAATAGGCGTTGTAGCTCGAAATGTCCTTGTTGGCGATCTTCAGCGCCACGACTGCATTCTCGCCCACGTTTATAGTCGGATTCTTCGCAAGGATCGCCACGGTATAGCCGTCGTACTCAACAGCAGCAGGCTTCACCGTAACGTTGATAGACTTTTCTGAAAAAGTATTATCCAGCTCCGTGCCGTCCATTTTTTCGACGGCGTATACGCCGGTTCTGAAGGTAGCCGCAGTCTCCGCCGTGATATCCTGCTTCGCTGTAAACACCAGTGTGGCGAGCCTTGAGCCGGCCGCAACGGTGATCTCCGTCATGGAGATAAGGTTGACCGCCGCATATTTATTCCCCTGACCATCATCCTTCACGCTCGGCAGAACAACAGCGCCTGAGTAAAGAGCCTGCGATGAAGCCGCATCAAACGCAAAATAGCTGTCGTTAAAGAAGAGCCTGTACTGTCCGGTGATGTAATTCGTTATTTCATCGTCAATGGATATGGTCACGCTTACCTTTTCACCGGCCGCGACCACATTCGGATCCGCCGCCAGTGATATGCCCTGTGCAAACGCAGTGACGCTCAGAGAAAACAGCATTGTCAGGGCGATGAGAAGAGATATTACTTTTTTCATTTCCATACGTCCCCCTTTTATGATTTCTTCGCGGGAAATTCCGTGATCGCCTCGTTGCAGTAGCGAATGATCAGACCCGCGTCCTTGATATCTACTTTCCCGTCTCCGTTCAGGTCGGCCGCCTTGCACTGCACCTCCGTCAGCGCTACTGCCTCGTTACAGTGGCGGATCAGCAAAGCCGCATCCCTAAGATCGATCCCTCCGTCTCCGTTGATATCACCCAGCAGAACGACAGGCTCGATGCTCTCAAGTCCAAGCGAGGTCAGCACGGTATTCACGCCCGCGAGGTCGCTCGTGTGGATGAGATCCCACTTGGCCTGACGGATCGTCTGATAAAGATCGCGGTCGCCGGTGGAGCTCACCTGCATGATCGAATGGATGCCGCCGTTCATGTTCAGTATTCTCTGATATGCCTCAAACTGCTGCCCCGCAAGCTCGGCGTTCGTGCTCCATGTGGTGAAAATATCGGTCAGGTCGAGGAGCGTTTCCAGCTCCTTCTCCACAAGATAGACCCCGTATAGCTTTGCGCCAAAATAGGTACGAGCGTTTATGCCGGAGGTTTTTGTGAGCTCGGTCGGGTAACTGCCGTCATCGTTTAAGTACAACGATTTTCCAAAATTGTTGGGGTCGTTCATCGTTTTCACGGCATTATAAGCTGTGTCAAACATATTTGCTGCCGCTTCCGGCAAGCCGGACACATCATTTTTTACACCTTCCGCATAGGTCAAGTAGGCATTTGTTCCGCTATAATTATTCCAGCGTGCCTCTATGGGCAGGAATCCATCAACGCTGTCCTCTCCCGACTGGGTGCTCACAGGAAGCCAATAGAAGCCCGGACGTGCAAAGTAAGCATTTACACTGCTTCCGTCAGCTTTTGTGTAATACAATCCATTGTTTTCAGCTGTAAGTTCATCCCACGCTGGTATGATGTTGCTGCCAGAAGCTTTTCCGTCAGCATACAGCTTCAATCCGTCGTAAACCATCATAGTGCCAAATCTTACCATTCCGTTCAGGAGCCAGGCTGTCTGGTCGAGAGAGGACAATCCGCCGGGGGCGTCCTCCTTATACCCTGAGCCATTCGGTCCCAGCGCCAGCCCCGACTGTGCGCCACGATTGACGGTGATCTTGTAATAGCGGGTCGTCCCGCCGTCACTCCATGCGGCGTAAACGATTTTCGTCTGGACTCCGGGATCCTTGTAGAAGTACAGATCGTTTCCGGTATAGCCTGCGTCAAGCTTTACCAGTTCGCCGTAAATTTTGCTGCTGCTGATACCTGTGCCGTATGTCACGCCGTCGGCTTCGCTGAAGTAGATCCGCTCCATCGCGTCCGTTCCGGTGTTGTCTAATTCCACCGTCACCTGTGTCGCGGCGCTCGTAGAGGCTGTGGTGCTGCCGTCTGCGGGAAGCGTCACCGTCTTGGATACACCGCCCACCGTCACGGTGATGGTGGGGGCGCTCGTGCTCTCGCTGTTCACGGACAGATTTGTCACCGCCGCCGTGGATGTCAGCGCGGCGGGCAGCGAATAGAAGTGGTACTGCGAGGTGCTGTGATCCGCCGTGAGAGGCGTGCCGTTCAGGGTGACGGCGTACTCCTCCGCGACGGGGTCCTGCAGTACGTTCAGCCGCAGCAGCGTGCTGCTGTCCGTGCTCAGGCTCTCGCCGTTCTGCGGCTCGACCACCTGTGCTGCCGCGTCGCCGGTCAGGCGAAGCACGGAGGCCGCTGCGTTCCCCGCAAAGGCCGTGATGCCGAGACTCAGCACCATGGCAAGCGCGAGAAACAGAGATAGGCATTTTTTCATGGTTTTTCCTCCTCATATTGATTTTCATTCATGGAAGCTGGAAGGCTCTCAATAATGCCGTTGCAATACTGCACGAGCAGCGCCGCGTCCGCAAGCGTGACCTCGCCGTCGCCGTTCAGATCGGAGGCGGCAAGCTGGGTCTCATCCAGCGTTATCTGCCCGTTGCAGCAGCGGATAAGCAGCGCCGCGTCCGCGATATCGATCGTGCCGTCGCCGTTCAGGTCGCCATAGAGCACGGCCTCCGGCTCGGCATCCAGAGGCAGCAGGCTGATGCTGCCCGCGGCGCTCTGGTAGTAGCCGCTGCTGAGCAGTGCCGCCGAAGCGGAGCTTATCGCCGTCTCCGGCGTACCGTCTGTCAGAACGGTGAAGCGCAGTGTCGCGATATCGCCCGTCACCGCGCCCTCGAGCGATGCGCCGCCGAAGCAGAGGCTGCCCTCCGATCGCTGTACCGCTGTTTCGAGCAGCGGCTCGGTCAGCGATATCGACTGGAGCGCGAGCGCTGTGCTGTCGTAGGTCAGGCTGACGCTCGCCGTATCGAAGCCTGTTCCCGGAACGCTCACGGTCACAGCCGCCGTATCCCCCGCCGCATAGCTTTCCTTGTCAAAGTCCAGCTCCGGCGTTATTTCCGGCGAGTCCGGGGCGCTCAGGGCATCTCCGCCCAGCATATTGAGCAGCAGCCGGAAGTCATTCCATGCCACCGTCCCGCTCCCATCCATGTCACAGAGCGGACGATCCGTCCGCCCGGCGCTCGCCACCAGGCGGGAGACGTCCCGTACATCGAGCAGCGTATCGCCGTTCATATCGCCGCCGGGCGGCTGTATCGTCACCGCCAGCATGGGAAGCTCCGCCGTCAGGGTAAAGCGGGCGTAGCTCTCCGGCAGCACGGGGCGGAGCTGGTAGCTGCCCGGCGCGCCGAAATCGGAATCAAGCGTCCATGTTACGCCCGTGATGATCTTGCTATTACCGTCGATGGTGGCGAAAAGATAGGACGGCAAGCCCTGCAGTGCCGTTTCCAGCGTCGTTCCATAGGGGTATGTGCGGGAGCCGCTCTCGCCGGAGGGGAGACTCAGCTCGCTTATCTGATTATCGCCCAGCGCCTTTTTCATCACGTCGATATATTCCTGCACGCTCTCCTTTTCGAGCGTGATGTCGCGGCTCAATGCCAGCGCCGCGTCATAGGCCGCACGGACGCTCGTGTCTGCCATCAGATGCTCGTCCGCACGGACGGACGCCAGCACGGTGTAGAGCTCGCTGCGGTTCATGTGGCTCACGTTGCCCGCCGCCGTCGTGCCGCCGCCGCCAAGGTCGCCGCCAAGCCCGATCAGAGAAAACTGCCAGCGCACAACGAGCCCGTCCGCCGCCGATGCAAGGGAAGCGCCCACCGGCGGAAAGCTGTTGTTGACGGAGTACATCCAGCCGGATTGGATGAAATAGTCAAATTCGCCGAGCATGGACGGGTCGCGATCGTCGCTGTATGCTATGTCCTTCGTGTTTGGGTCCGCGGCCTTTGCCGACGCCCACATTTCCATGATATAACTTGGTATCGTTGTGGCAATGGAGGCGCGGTTCTCATCCTCCACGGCGGAGAGATAGAAGCCGTCCGTCAGAGTGCCGGTATATTCATATTCCCGGCCGATGCTTTCGAGAGCACGGGCGAGCACCTGCGCGAGATTTTCTCCGGCGTAGTAGGGCACACGCTGGGGCTCCAGGATGAAGCCCTGTCCCAGCGTCAGCTTTTCAACGGACATGACGACATAGCCCTCCGGCTCCGCTGCATAGCCCGTGACCGTGCCGCCCGCAATGGACACCGCCAGCAGAAAGGCGAAAAGGAGCGCGGAAATTCGTTTTGCTTTTCTCATTTCGCTCAATCCCTCCCTCTCAGCCTGCCGCGGAGCAGACCGAGCAGAAGCAGCACGCTGCATACAAGCAGTATCACCGCAAGCCCCGCCTCGGAGAGCACGGCACCGTCCGCCTCCCTCTTGGACACGGCGTACACGCGGCCTGTTCCGCCGCTGTTTGCGCTGCCGGCGGTCTCTGCCGCGGCTTCGGGCTGCTGCTCGCTCGTCTGTACTGTGTTTGTCTGCGTCTGCCGTTCCTCCTGCGCGGTGCCGGTCGTCCGGCTCGCTGCTGCGGCGCCGCCGCTTTGGGTCTGCCCGCCGTCCGCAAGGCGATCGCTGTAGCCGCTTCCGCCGCTGGTCGTCTGGCCATTCAGCCGTCCGCCGCCACCGTTGCCGGAGCCGTCTCCACCACCGTTGCCGCCGTCGCTGTTTGGTATGACGACCACGGCGCAGCTCACGACCGCCGCGCTCCCGTCCGCGTTATCCGTCCGCACGGTCGCCGTTACCGTGGCCGTGCCCTTCTGGTGCGCCGTTACAACGCCGTCCTTGACTGTGATGATGCTCTCGTCATCACTGCTCCACGTTATGCGCTCCCAGAGCTCATCGAGATACGGAAAGCTCAGTGTTCCTTCTGCATCCGGCTTCAGCGTCAGGATCTCGAGCGAAAGCTCTGTGGGCAGAACAATGACCCTGCATTCGGAGTTCTTCTCCTGTCCGCCGTGCGTGACCGTGACGGTGACTGTGGTGTCGCCGGTCTTATGCGGCGTTAGCTTCGCTGCCGTTGCGCTCGTGTCCGCGACGGATGCCACAGAGCTGTCGGCAGTTCCCCAGGTGATGACGGCAGTGCCCGGCTGATCGCTTGTGCGCAGCTCGGCCTTGCGGCCGTTGTCGGTCAGCACCAGGGGGTCGGCCGTGAGCCATTCGATGTCCTGCAGCGCGTCCGGCTTATAGCGAACGGTATAGCCGTCCGCAGCAGTCTCGACCGTAGCGGTATAGCCCTCGATGGCAGGCGGCGTGAAGCTGTAGCTCGGCTTGCAAAGCTGCGCACCGCGCCATGCAGCGCCCAGCAGATCCTTCTCCCAGCCGTCCGCCGCCGTGACCTTCAGCGTGACGGCGCTCCGCGCGGTCGCGCCCAGCACGGAATCGACCTTCTCGCCTGTAAGCGTGACGCTCTCCTGCGTGTCGGGCAGGCCGGCCACACGCACGACCGGCGCGGGGATGATGTATACACGGAGCTGGAATTCCCGCCTGTCCTCGGTGAAGTCGTCATGCCAGTGCCAGATGCGGTTTCCGTCCAGCTGCTCCGCCACGGCGGTCAGCGTGAAGAGATAGCTGCCGCCCACGTTGTCCGGGTCATAATCCTCGGGCACGGTCAGCCACTTGGTCGGCAGTGCCGCCTGCTGCGGACCCGCCCCGGTCTCCAGTGTGAGAGCGAGTATCTCATCCAGTGTTGTCCCCTGGTAGACACGCAGCGCGACCGGTGTCCCGACCGATTTGACCGCCTTGACGGCGCGGCCGCCGTCCACTGCCTCAGGCAGCCAGACGTTGTCGGGCGTGAGCAGGTTTTCAAAGGGCTTGCCTATCCGGGTCACGATAAAGCTCGGAAGCTCCAGACCCTCCACCGGTACATAGCCGGCCGGAAGCACGAGGGTGAAGCTGTATTTCAGGTCGCTGGGCTGGCCGTCATGGTCGGCGTAATCAGGGGAGCACTTCCATGTGACATCCAGCGTAAGGTGCTCGCCCGCCGCCGTGGTAACGCCCATGGTCTTGGGGGTGAAGTCCTCCGGCTGCAGCTCATGCGCCACCTCCAGCGGCAGATCCTCCGGCAGCGGGTCAAAGGCCACGATCTTCACGCCGAGCTCTTTATATTTGAATTCCCGAATAGCCGCATTGAGCGTATTCACCGCATTGTTGATCTCGTCAAAATTGGTCTGCGTCAGGTAATAGCGACGCACGCTCGCGTATTTGCCATAGACCTCATTCGCGGCGAGTATGGCGGTCTGCAGCTCGTCCGCCGCGCCGTCCTCATACTCGCGCTCTCCGTTTTGCGCCTCCGTCCAGAGGTCAGCCGCATCGGAGCGGGCGACAGCGAGCATCCCTATCTCATAGTTGACATAGAGTACTGCCTCGCCCTCCAGATGGAGGGTCCCGTCGTCATAGATCAGGCGGATATCCGTCTTTCCCTGCGCATGCAGGGCGACGGTAATACTGTCCCCGTTGCGTGTTTCGCCGTCCCAGCTTGCGACCGCAGGGTCGGCAAGCTCGATCTTCAGCGTTCCCGCGTCAAATGCTCGGGCGGTGTTTATCCCCTTGCCGTCCGTATCGGTGATGCTCACGCCGTTGAAGGTGAGCTGCATAGTGCGGATGGGGTTTCTGTCCGTGATGGTCAGCTCCCGGCTCTGATAGCTCTGCGGGATCGTCATGGCCGCACGGCCGGATTTGTTCACCGTGAGGACATAGACAGCCTTGTGGATGCCATCCTTGGCTGTAACGGTGATGCTTACGGTGAAGTCGTCCGCCTTCATCACAGTGGGCTTACCCGCACTGCCGAAGGTCTCGTAATAGTCCGCCACGTGGCAGCTCCCGTCCGCCAACAGTGTACGAGGCTGGGGCGTGTCATTGCCGCCGGACACCGATATCTCCTGCCCGTCCTTGGGTGTGATGCAGAGGTTTATCGTCTGACGGAGATATTGAAGATTCTCACCCAGGTCGAAATCCTCCGGCGAAAGCGCCAGCGTGCTCTCATAGCGTGCCTCCGCCGTGCTGCCGTCGTCCGTTCTCTCGAATGAGATCGTCCGCGCCTCGGCCTGTCCCACTGCCGACGCCGTGTACAGTTGTACCGCGTCCTCGTCCAGCGAAGCGTCGACGAGCGTCGAGTCTTCATCCTCGGGGGCAACATAGTATATCACCAGCGCACGGGTACGGTAAGCTGGTATGGAGACCGGCTTTCCGTCAACAAAGCTGGAGTTATCCACGCCCCGGGTGCGCAGCAGCAGGCAGTTCAGACCCTTTTTCAGCTGTATCACATCCGAAAGGAAGCTTTGGCTCACAGCCTCATCGCCGGAGGCGAAAACAAAGCGCTGAAGCACGTTTTCATCTCCATCCACCAGCTCCACCACGCACTCCTGATTGGCGGCTGCAGCGCCGTCAAAGCCTATGCATACCCTGTCGATGTTGGTACTAAAGCGCGTTGTGGCTTCACTGAGCGCGACGGACTGGATCTTATCACCCGGATCCTCGCCGTCCTCATCGTATATCTTGATGTTGCTGAAAGCACTCCGGACACCGTAGGCAAAGCTGTAGAAGACGTAGGTAGTGCTAAGTCCCGTGTTCTCATCCGTCAGCACCAGTGTGCTGCAGTTCTCCAGCGCCTGAAACGGTACGGCAAACGCGAAGGTGCCGTCTTCTGTCACGGCGACGGCTTCCCCGTTGAACGTGACCGCCACATTCTCACCCGTAGCGCCCTTAAAGCGCCGCGGCGTTCCGTTGATCGGACGGTTGGTATAGAGAAAATAAGCCGTCGTGTCCGGCGAGAAGGTCGGGTATATATCGCCGACGGTCGGGCTGTCATTTTTCTCCGCGTCGTACAGCGCCGTCAGCCTCGGAAACTCCAGCGCCGTGTCGTTCGCGATCTCTCCTGCCTCCTCCAGCGCGTCTTTCAATGCCGCTTCTACAGCAGCCTGCGAAGCGGCGCCGGATATGGCAGCCTGTCCGTTTTTCTGGCAGCGCAGCAGCAGCTCCCGCTGCGCCACAGTCACTCCGGCCTCCAGCCATGCATTGATGTCGGCATCCAATGCCGCTGCCGCACTCGCCTTGGCCTGCCGCAGCGCCGTGTCCGCCGCCGCATCCGAAATCACAGCCGTGGTCACGTGAAGCGTCTGATAGCCGTTATAGGCCACGGCGCTTTTGCCTTCCAGATAGGCGGCGCTGCCGGCGCTGAACGCCAGCGTTTTTGCCCCACTGTCCACAGCGGTGAAGGTTGCCGTTGCAATAACCATCCCGCTGCCGCCGGGCTGCCGGACGGTTCCGCTCTGTACCGTCAACTCAAATGAGCCGCTATTTTCCCGGCATACGGGCATGGTAAAGCCGTCGCCGGGCTCTGTACCATGGTATTGCAGGCTGTCCGGGTCGTATGTAATATGAACGCCCGCCACATCAAGGTCCGAGCCGTAGACCGTGAAGCTCACGCTGACAGCATCTCCGGCATCGTAGCTGCTCTTGTCAAACGCCGCGACGAGCTCCACACTGCCGTCCGACGCAGCTGCCGGGATGGTCATGCTCCCCATCAGCGCCGCCAGTGTCAGTACCAGCAGCAGGGACAGCCCCCGACGTACCCTCTCTCTTATTTTCACGTTTCCCTCTCCCTGGACAGGCACTGTCCAAACGACAATAAAAAAGCCGGCTTCAAAAAGCCAGCAAAAACGTTCAAGAACAAAAGCCGCCGACAGTCCTGCAAAGCAGGAACGTCAGCAGCTCGTCACCCTTGGTAAAATCGCGGAGATAACGCCCGCTGGCAGGTTCTGAACAGTGTAATTCTCCTGACTCGCGCCACAGAGAGGACTCTCTCTACGTTTGCAGCTTACCTTCTCACAGGGACTGAACCCTGAAATGGCGGATTTTGATCCAGGCGGCTCTCGCCGCTTCAGCTGCATTCTTGCGCTCACAGTGCCGGTCGCGCTGGGCTTTAACCCAATTCCTTTTAAACCGCTGCCTGACTCAGAAGAGCCTTTGCAGCAGACGGTCACACCGGATAAGCGAACCCTATTTGATTTTTCGATGCGCAGTATTTTACACGCTATATCTCGTGTCTTCCTACCACGCACATCATTATAAACTCAGCCTGTTAAATTGTCAACAAAATTCACCGTGCCGGCGCCGGGTCGTATAAGGCATTCAGCGCCCAAATTTTTTCTTGACAAATCCGAAAAACGAGGTATAATGACCCTTGTGCCTAGCGGGATTGTGTAAAGGTAGCACAGCGGACTCTGACTCCGTATGTGAGGGTTCGAATCCTTCTCCCGCTGCCATCCCCCATGGAATCTTCGGATTTCATGGGGTTTCTTTTATGGCTTGCGATTGTAATCCTAGGCATGATTTGTTATACTATCCATAGCCTCACGAAGGGAGTGATAACATGCCTTACACGATCGATGAAATTCAAAAAATCGTAACGCCGATCGCCATTGCTCACGGCGTGAAGCGGGTTTCGCTGTTTGGCTCCTATTCCCGTGGGACGGCTGACCGTAACAGCGATGTGGACATTTTGATCGAAAAAGGCCGTGAAATGTCGCTTTTCCAGCTTAGCAGTCTGCGCCTCTCCTTGGAGGACGCCCTAAAGCTCCCGGTGGATATGGTCACACCGGAAGCCAATGACACTGAATTGTTGCAGAACATTCAGAAAGACGAGGTGCTGCTCTATCGAAAACAATCTAAAAGGACACCCGCAACTTTTATGTTCACGCTTATGGCTCGGTGGATGTCAACGCCGTGTGGGCAACGCTGATAAATGACATTCCCACCTTGAAAGTAAGCTGCGAAGCCATTTTACATTCTCTCCAATAACGATTGTTCGATGGCGGCGGTTAATGATGTTTCTGATAGAGGCAACGGAAAGATATATCGATGAATTGGAGCAGTTCAAGAACGAAGTGCTGCTCTGCGACAAGGACAGCGCAGATCAATTCGCGGGCTGCATGGGGCTACGGGATTGCAGCACAGCAAGGGAATGGATCGATATATGCAAGCGAAGAAGCAAGGCCGAAACCTGCGAGCCACAGCTTATACCATCCACGACCTATTTTGCCATCAGAGAAAGCGACAACCGGCTCGTGGGCGTTATTGACCTGCGTCATCACATTGATCATCCCGTCCTTGCCGCTTGGGGCGGTCATTGCGGCTACTCCGTAAGGCCGTCCGAGCGCGGAAGGGGCTATGCAAAGGAAATGCTGCGACTGCTTATTCAAAACGCCAAGGCAATGGGAATTCCAGGGCTTCTTTTGGTATGTGATGAAAACAACACGGCAAGCGAAGGAACAATACTTTCCAATGGCGGCTTGTTTGAAAAGAGCACGGAAGCAAACGGGCGCGTCATGAAAAGATATTGGATCGAGACGAAATAACAGCAAGAAGCACGAATTTGTCTGCGGACAAGTTCGTGCTTCTTCGTTAAGTGCGCCTAACTGCGAAATATTTTCGGCGGGAGTCCGCCGTGAATCTCGGCGAAGCCGAGTTCCCGCAGGACGGCTTCGCCGTCCGAGGATGTCCAAATAAAAGGGATCCCCATGGAATCCTCAGATTCCATGGGGATGGTGACCTGGCGGGGATTCGAACCCCGGACACCCTGCTTAAAAGGCAGGTGCTCTGCCAACTGAGCTACCAAGTCGAATAAATGGCAGGGACGGCGGGATTCGAACCCACTATATCGGAGTCAAAGTCCGGTGTGTTACCGTTACACTACATCCCTATGTGGTGCCGCCGTCACGGTGAATATAAAAAATGGGGTGGGAGATGGGACTCGAACCCACGACACCCGGAACCACAATCCGGTGCTCTAACCGACTGAGCTACACCCACCATATTTTGTTTTTGGTACGCCAGAAGGGACTCGAACCCCCGGCCCACAGCTTAGAAGGCTGTTGCTCTATCCACCTGAGCTACTGGCGCATATGTCCGGGAAGCTCCAGCGCCAGCCGCCGGCCGCTTCCCTGCGTTCCGCCCGACCGGACAAGGTGGAGCGGGCGATGGGAATCGAACCCACGTCCCCAGCTTGGAAGGCTGGTGCACTAGCCGTTGTGCTACGCCCGCAAGCTTGAAGATGATAACACTTTCAAGCCGACTTGTCAATAACTTTGTGCAAGTTTACAAACTTTTTTCAATCAAGCTCCTCCACGACCGGAGGCTCCTCCTTTTTCAGCACATGGATGATGTCGCCGTCGTTCAGACTCTTCACGATGGCGCAGGTGATGGGAAGCCCGAAGAGGCCAATGCCGCCAAAGAGCTTTGTTCCGATGAACATACTCATGAGCGTGACGAGCGGGTGGAGACCCACGCTCCGGCCAACGATCTTCGGCTCGATGATCTGGCGCACGATGATCACGATGATCCAGAGCGCCAGCAGCCCAAGCCCCTTGGCATACGAGCCGCCCAGGAGGGTTACGATCGCCCAGGGCGCCAGCACCATGCCCGCGCCGACGATCGGGAAGATGTCGAACACGGCGATGGCCAGCGCGATCAGCACGGCGTTCTCCTGCCGTATGGCGAGCAGACCAAGGAATATCTCCGCAAAGGTGATGCCCATGATGATGATATAGCCCCTGCCGAAGCGCACGATGACGCTTTTAAGGCTGTCCATCGTCTCGGTGATGATGCGCTTTGTCTTGTCGGGTATCTGGCGCAGCACGAACGCCGTCATGCGCGGGAAGTCCATCGTCATGAATACGGTCGATATCACGCAGATGACCGCCGACAGCAGCCGGGACGGCAGCTTTGTCACCCAGCCGGAGATAACGGTCACGGCGCGGGCGGCGAACTGTGCGACTGCCGAGGATATGGACGAGACGATATTGGACAGCGAGCTGTCCAGCATGGCGTAGATATCGGGGCTGACCTTCTGTGCCAGATCCTCGACGCCCGCAAGCCCACGCTCCAGCGCCGGTTCGATGGTGTCGGTGTACAGCGAGGGTATCGTGGATACCGCACTCGACGCAGAGGATACGATCTTGGCGGTGATGGCCGTCACGACACCGCCGACGACCAGAAAGAACAGTATCAGGCAGATCACGGCGGAGAGATTATAGCGCATATGCCACTTCTCCGTCATCATACGAATGACCGGCCGCAGTATCCACGAGAAAACGAACGCCAGCAGGAACGGCCAGACGAGAACGATGAGGTACTTGAAGACCATATAGACGACCGCGATGATCAAAGCCCAATATATAATGTTGACGATAGCGCGTTTTCGCTTATTGGTTTCCGCCAAAAACAACACTCCTTTCCTGTGGATTCGGGTGGGAAGCTATGCAGTTGCCCTCAATAAGAATACCATTGTCGTTGACAGCTGTCAAACAAATAATTTTACTTGATTCCGCCATATTCTTAACATATAATTGACGTGAAAAAAGGAGGAGGAGAGCCCATGGACAAACGCGAATTTTCCAAAGTGCTCGTCGCCAACCGCGGCGAGATCGCCATCCGCATATTCCGTGCCTGCAACGACCTTGGTCTGCACACGGTCGCTATTTATTCCAAGGAAGACACCATGAGCCTGTTCCGCACCCGTGCGGACGAGGCTTATCTTATCGGTGAGAACGATACGCCGCTCGGCGTGTATCTCGACATCCCCGCGATCATCGACCTTGCCAAGCGCCGCGGCGTGGACGCCATCCACCCCGGCTACGGCTTCCTGTCCGAGAACGCCGAGTTTGCCCGCGCCTGCGAGGCGGCGGGTATCAAATTTATCGGCCCACCATCGGACATTCTCGACAAGATGGGCGACAAGCTCTCGGCCAAGCAGATGGCCATTGCCTGCGGCGTGCCCATCATCCCCGGCTCCACCGAGCCGCTGAAGGACGGCCAGGAGGCGCTGGAGAAGGCCAAGGAATACGGCTTCCCCATCATCCTCAAGGCGGCCGCCGGCGGCGGTGGCCGCGGTATGCGCCGCTGCGACAGCGAGGAGGAGGTCATCCCGGCCTATGAGCTCGTCCACTCCGAGGCAGAGAAGGCCTTCGGCTGCGGCGACATCTTCATCGAGAAATATCTTGTCGAGCCGAAGCACATCGAGGTGCAGGTGCTCGCGGACGAATACGGCAACTGCTACCACATCGGCGAGCGCGACTGCTCCCTGCAGCGCCGCTACCAGAAGGTCGTGGAGTTTGCTCCGGCCTGGTCCGTGCCGCAGGAGCTGCGCGAGAAGATCCGCAATGACGCCGTCAAGATCGCCAGGTACGTCAAATACGTGAACGCCGGTACGCTCGAATTCCTCGTGGACAAGAGCGGCCAGTACTACTTCATCGAGATGAACCCCCGCATCCAGGTCGAGCACACCGTCACCGAATGGGTCACGGGCATCGATCTCGTGCGGGCGCAGATACTCATCGCGGAGGGCTATCCCCTCTCCTGCCCGGATATCGGCCTGTCCCGTCAGGAGGATGTCCATGTCAACGGCTACTCCATCCAGTGCCGCGTGACGACGGAGGATCCCAAGAATAATTTCGCGCCCGACACCGGCCGCATCACCTCCTACCGCTCCGGCGGCGGCTTTGGTGTGCGTCTCGACGGCGGCAACGCCGCGACCGGCACCGTCATCTCCCCCTACTATGACAGCCTCATGGTCAAGGTCACCTGCTGGGACAACACCTTTGCCGGTGTCTGCCGCAAGGCTGCCCGCGCCATCAACGAGATCCATATCCGCGGCGTCAAGACGAACATCCCGTTCCTCACGAATATCCTCGCCGACGAGACCTTCCGCGCCGGCGGCTGCCACACCAAGTTCATCGACGAGACGCCCTCTCTATTTGAGTTCGACGCCAAGGGCGGCGACCGTGCCACCCGCGTCCTCAAATACATCGCCAACATCCAGGTCGCAAATCCCGACGCCGAGCGCAAGCAGTACGACACGCCGCGCTTCCCGCAGGCGCATGGCGAGCCCAAGCCCGGCCTGAAGCAGCTCCTTGACAGCAAGGGACCCGAGGCTGTGCGCGACTGGGTACTGAACGAGAAGAAGCTCCTCATCACCGACACCACCATGCGCGACGCGCACCAGAGCCTGCTCTCCACCCGTATGCGTACCCGCGACATGGTCAAGGCAGCGGACGGCACGGCGGAGATTCTGGCCGACTGCTTCTCGCTTGAGATGTGGGGCGGCGCGACCTTCGACACGGCCTACCGCTTCCTGCATGAAAGTCCGTGGGAACGTCTGGAGATGCTGCGTGAGAAGATACCCAACATCCCGTTCCAGATGCTGCTGCGCGGCTCGAACCTCGTCGGCTACGCCTCCTACCCCGACAACCTTGTGCGCCGCTTCGTCAGGGAATCCGCCCGTGAGGGCATCGACGTGTTCCGCGTGTTCGACAGCCTTAACTGGATGCCCTCCATGCAGACCGCCATGGACGAGGTGCTCAACCAGAACAAGCTGCTCGAGGCCACCATGTGCTACACGGGCGATATCCTTGACCCCAGCCGCGAGAAGTATTCTCTCGACTACTACGTCAAATTCGCCAAGGAGCTTGAAAAATTCGGCGCGCATACCCTCTGCATCAAGGATATGTCCGGCCTGCTCAAGCCCTATGCGGCGAAGCGCCTGATCGAGGTGCTGAAGCAGGAGATCGGCATCCCCATCCACCTCCACACCCACAACACCACCGGCAACCAGATTGCCACGCTGCTCATGGCGGCGGAGGCCGGTGTGGATATCGTCGATACCGCCATCCAGCCGCTGTCCAGCCTGACGAGCCAGCCGTCCATGAACGGTCTGGTCGAGTCCCTGGTCGGGCAGGAGCGCGACACAGGCTTCGACCCCGTCCGGCTCCAGGAGCTTGCCGACTACTGGTCGGACGTGCGCCTGCGCTATGCCAGCTTCGACAAGGGGCTGACCGGACCCGTCACCGACATCTACCGCTACGAGATACCCGGCGGCCAGTACACCAACCTCCAGCCGCAGGTCGAAGCGCTCGGCCTCGGCCACCGCTTCACGGAGGTCAAGGAGATGTACAAGAAGGTCAACGATATGCTCGGCGACCTCATCAAGGTCACCCCGTCGAGCAAAATGGTCGGCGACCTCGCCATCTTCATGGTGCAGAACGGTCTGACCCCTGAGAACATCCGCGAGAAGGGCGCCTCCCTCGCCTATCCCGACAGCGTCGTGAGCTTCTGCAAGGGCATGATGGGTCAGCCCGTCGGCGGCATCCCCACTTGGCTCCAGGACATCGTCCTCAAGGGCGAAAAGCCCATCGAGTGCCGTCCCGGCGAGCTGCTTGAGCCGGTCGACTGGGCGGAGATCAAGGAGAAGGTCAAGGAATTCTACCCCGAGATCGACGACGACAAGGACAAGCATCCCGGCAGCGTCGACGAGGACGAGAATTGGACCGTCCTGCTCTCCTATGCCATGTACCCGAAGGTATTCGAGGAGTATATCCGCCACCGCAAGGAATACGGCTATATCATGCGCATGGGCAGCCACGTCTTCTTCAACGGCATGGCCGTCGGCGAGGTCAACAAGATCAATATCGAGGACGGCAAGACCCTCGTCATCAAATACAACGGTCTCGGCGACCTCAACGAGGACGGCACGCGCAACGTCATCTTCGAGCTGAACGGCATGCGCCGCGAGGTCTCGGTCATTGACCCGCAGGCCAAGGATACCGCCGCGAAGGTGCCCATGGCCGATCCCTCGGACGACCGTCAGATCGGCGCCTCCATCCCCGGCATGGTCTCCCACGTGGACGTCCAGATCGGCGATGAGGTCGAGGCCAACCAGACGCTGGCCGTCATCGAGGCGATGAAGATGGAAACGAGCATCGTCGCCAAGTGCGCCGGTGTCGTCGACCAGATCCTCATCAAGAAGGGCGACAACGTGAAGGCCGGCGAGCTCCTGATCACGCTGAAGGTCTGAGCATGACAACAGCCTACGAACACTATACACCGCCGGAGGGGTACTCATTCGAGTACCTCTCCGCCTGTGCCTCCACGAATGACGAGGCGCTGAAGCGCGGCCCCGGCTCCATCGTCGTCGCCGGTGAGCAGAGCGCCGGACGCGGCCGCATGGGACGCAGCTTTTTCTCCGCACCCGGCGGGCTTTATCTCTCGGTCTGCGCCGCACTCCCCTGCCCGGCTGCCGACGCGCCCGCACTCGCGGCGCTCGCGGCGCTCGCCGCCTGTGAGGCCATCGACCCGCGTGCCCAGATCAAATGGCCGAACGACATCCTGCTGGGCGACCGCAAGGTCTGCGGCATTCTGTGCGAGCTGCGCGGGGACGCACTGATATTCGGCTTCGGCGTGAACGTGGAAAACGAGCTGCCCGCCGAGCTGACCCAGGCCGGACGTGTTGAGACATCGCGCGAGGCGCTGCTGGAGAAGATAACCCGCCGTCTGACGGAGATACTCTCCGGCTATCCCGAAAACCGCGAGGCGCTGCTGGAGGAATACGCCCGCCGCTGCTGCACGCTCGGGCGCATGGTGGATGTGACCTACCGCGGTATGCCGCTGTACGGCTTCGCCTTTGCCGTGGACAAGCACGGCGGCCTCATGCTGATGACGCAGGAAAACCGCACCGTCGTCACCGTTTACTCCGGCGAGGCGACCTTTGCCTGAGCGTCCACAAGCGACACGAGCTGCTCCCACAGCTCGATCATACGGAATTTCAGAACATAGCCCTCGTCCGACTGCGTGACGAGGGCCTTCTGCTCCTCATCGAGCGCCCCGAAGGTCTCCTGCGACGGGCGTGCGAGCGCCTCGGTACACAGCGGCGGATATAAAACGCACCACCAGTTATATCCCTGTCCCTCGCCCATGACGACACGCAGCGCCAGATATTCACCCGCCGGAAGCGAAAAACCGGTGTAGTCCCGCGTCGGAAAGCGCTCCCATGTCAGGCTCACCCGCAGCTCTCCCAGCGCCTCCACGCTTGGGATGAGCCCGCGCAGTATGTCCTCCGCCTCCTCGCGGTTCCCGGCTTCCGCCAGCGCCGGTGTAAGTATCGCCAGTATCTCGTCGCGCAGGCACAGCTTCGCCGCCTGGTCTTCCGCGCTGTCGGAGTTCGCCACGATATGCAGCCGCACCAGCCCGCCGGCCAGCTCGCTTTGCGTCCGCTGCGCCCACAGCCCCGTGCAGAAGCATACGCAAAGCGCCATCACGCCCGCAAGCTCCCAGCTTTTCCAATGCTTCATCCGCTTTTTCATAAGAAAACCACCGCCGGGATTATCGGCGGTGACGCTGGTATTTATACACTTTGCGCAAAAAAGTTTCGCAGAGATTGTAACTCTGCGAAATATGACCGGGGGTCAATTTCATCGGAAGAAACTTATTTTTCGGGAGGAAAACATGAAGAAAACAATGTGAAGATATACCACAGCGGCGTGGAGTTGGGCAGAAATGCGGCAAAAGCTGACGACGAGGAATACTTCACCTACGACTATTCGACCGGCAAGCTGACCCTCTATCTCAAGCACGCCAGCTTCATCGACGTTGTGTATGACAAGCCCGGCGCGACGACCGTGACGACGCGTGCGCAGCTGGAGCGGCGCTTGCGGGCAGGAGCATCAGCACCATCAAGCTCGGCCGTGATATCCCCGTCACCGACCCTACAAGCTCCTAAGTCAAGGTGTCCCGTGCCGTCACCATCGACTTCAACGGCAAAACGCTCGGCATCGTGCTGGAAAGCGTGGAAAGAGAGGATGGCGTGGATAGCGGGAAGCTTGTGCTGTGCGACTCCGGCAATAACGGCACTGCATACAGCATTGACACAACCGGAACTGATACATCTGCGGCAGTATCTGTTACTGAGGACGCCACCGTGACCATCGAAAGCGGACGCTATACGGGCATTGATCCTGTTATAATGAACCAGACGACAAAGACTGGTGGCGGCGTAATCATAAACGGCGGTACCTTTGTCGGCGTAGACGCGGGGGATGTTGTTACGAATGGCGACGGAACTATGATTATCCATGACGGAACGTTCAATGTTGACCCCAGCGGCTATGTCGCCAACGGCTACGAGGTTGTCAAGAACGACTCTGCTGGAACCTGGACTGTTACCGCAAAATAATAAGCCTCCCTTAATCCCTCGCCTCCGCTTTCAGGGCGAGGATAGAGTGATCGGCAAGTCTCGTTTGAGGCTTGCCGATTCAGCGTGTCAAAAAGTGCTTTCTTCTCCGAATTTGCACGATCCAAAGCCTCCCTTGTGCAAAGGGAGGTGGCACGGCGCAGCCGTGACGAAGGGATTGAACGCTGGAGGGTCTGCTTTTTTTATCGAAAAACGGGCAATTATCGCAGCCTTTCAATCCCTCAGTCAGCTTCGCTGACAGCTCCCTTTACACAAGGGAGCCGGGGCGCTCCCGCGTCCGTGCAAGGTTCTTTGACAGTCTGGATCGGCAAGTCTCGTTTGAGGCT
>CAVEQW010000048.1:0-7094 GCA_963618155.1 Alloprevotella sp. | reverse complement strand
TCAACGCAACAGAAATCTTCCCAAAACCAGAAGAAAATGTCGACATAATTCGACACGCAATGTCGAAAGAGGACGTTTTTGAATGAGATATTATATTATGTCAACTAATACAGGCTTCCACGCCGCAGAAGCCTGTATGCCCAATAAAAGTTCAATGGTACGCTTCCTGATACTTTTTCCCATTACTTTTCGATGATCTCCCAACAGCCAAACCGCTTACCGCCGCTCCCACGAATACGGCCGATTTCTTTCGGATGATCGATCACCCTCTGTACAGTTTTAGGCGCCCCCATTTGGTCAGCCACATTTTGTATTTCTAATTCTCTTCACATTGGCGTTCATCAGATGCCGCCCGAGATTACGGTAGACGAAGGCTTTCAGCCGTGACATTTCCTGATGATGCTCCCGCAGCAGCTCGTCGGGGTTGTCATAGATGCCGAAGTCCTGATTGATGCCCTCGCTCTGGATATAGGTATTGTTGCGATCAAAATCGATCACAGGATGGTGGAGATCACGCACAGCCACACCGTAGCCGCAGAATGCACCATAACAATCGGGATTTGCTGCTTGCAGACTTTCAAGATAGGGCTTATCCAGAATAAACGCCTCCAGCTCATACCACACACCGTCTAAGTAAACCTCTACCCAGCTGTGAAACACATTTTTCGGAGCAAGAATATATACAAGCCCGGTCATTGCGCCCTTTTGCAGCTTCTTGTCGATGGTGAAGCCATGGACGCGGCAGGGTATGCCGCAGCCTCGCAGCAGCGCCATGAACAGCGTCCCCTTAGTGTTGCACTGACCGTAGCCGTCGGCAAATACCTTTGAGGCAGGGATGCTGTCATCGGTATTGTAGCCGAACAGTATCTCATCACGGACATAGTTATAGATCACCCGAATACGCTCAAATTCTCCCAGCAAACGCCAGCCGCGCCGCTCGATCAGAGCTTGTATCGCCGGAGCCGAAAAATCCAGCATCGGCGTTTCCGCCAAGTATCTCTCCATCGTCTGAGCCCTCCTTAAAGTATTGTAATCACCCACGCGCTCAGGGCAGCGATAGCGGCAAACAGCGGAATGCCGCGCACGAAGGAGTCGATGTGCTTGGAGGGGTTCTGATAAATTGCCTTATCCGGCAGGAAGGAAAAGCGGATGCGTTTCGTATTGCGCCACCAGAGCAGGTCGATGACCAGAAGATCGAACAGCCCAAGCCCCTCGCCGAGGATAAGAAAATACCAAAACGCGGAGAGATAGCCCTCAAAGGCAGGAACACTCTTAAGTGCCAGTCCCAATGCGGAAAATACCACGGTGAAAAGAATAAGATTGCTCAGCAAGATCGAGGGTATGGACTTCTCCTTCGGAGCCTCAGCGAGCTTTTCGCGCACGATTGACTGCACCGCGTCGGGGTACGAGCGCAGACCGGCGAGATTTTTCTTGTCTGTCCCCGTGCACAGAAAGCAGATGCCCCAGTACAGGAACCAGAATGCGGGTATGATGAACCATTTCATTGCTATTTTTCCTCCTCATTTCTTCCATGTCCGTTTTCTGTTCTCTTTTTATTTGCGCCCAAACCGCATTCGCAGGCATCCAGATGCACAGCGCTCCGTTGGTCGAGCCTTAGCCTGACGAACATCGTGCATCCGGCTCCAGCATTTTCAAGTGATATTCCAAGCGATCCGGCGGTGCGTCCGCTTGCTCCGTGCACAATGGTAATGCAGAGAGATATGTGTTCCCCGTTCTTCCATATCTTTCTTTGCGTGATGTTCGCTTTCTTTCAGCCGTCATATCCACTGTATAATTCCTTCCTTTTTCGCCATCCCCCCCGCACCCACAAGCGCCGTGGTCTCTCCCGCCCTGTTCCGGGCACAGGAGAGATCACGGCGCCTTCTCATGCGGCGATCGCGCTGATGGAAGCAGACGGCTCCGGCTCCCCCGTCACCGGATCAGCCCCAGCCTCTTCGCCTCGTCGGTCAGGCGGGGGCGATCCTCGGGATGAGCGATGCCGATGAGCTGCTGAGCGCGCTGGCGGACGGTGGCGCCCTTCAGGCGGGCAACGCCGTATTCCGTCACGATATAGTCCACATAGTTCCGCGGCACGGTCACGATCGCCCCCGGGGTCAGCGTGGCGCGGATCTTCGACATCCCCTTCGCCGTGCGGGACGGGAATGCGAGAATGCCCTTGCCGCCCTTGGACTCAAACGCACCGTAGGCACAGCAGAACGCGCCGCCGCTGCCAGAGATCTGCTTCGGCCCGACGCTCTCGGAGCATACCTGCCCCGTCAGGTCGATCTCCACGCAGGTGTTGATGGACACAAAGTGCTCCTGCTTCGCGATGGTCATGGGGCTGATATGCTCGGACGCTCTGCGGGAAACACAGTCCTCGCGGCTCTGGATGAACTCATAGAGATTCTCGCGCCCCTCGGCAAAGGAGAAAACGTGCAGTCCCCGGTCGATGTTCTTGTTCCGCCCCGTGATGTTGCCGGAGAGGATGAGATCCATCATGGAATTGGTGAACATCTCCGTGTGGATGCCGAGATCGTTCCTGCTGCGCAGATACATACCCACCGCGTTCGGGATGCCGCCGATGCCGAGCTGGATGGTGTCGCCGTCGGAGACGATCTCCGCCACCGCCGCGCCGATGCGGTCCTCCAGCTCCGTGGGCTGGATGCTGGGCAAATCCTGCTCCCTGCGGTCGGCCTCGAGGATATAGGTCACCGCCTCGATGGGGATCTGCTGGCCGCCCCGGGCATGGCGCAGATTGCGGTTGACCTCCACCACGATGGGCAGTCTGTGGTCGATGGCATACTGGATGCTCTCGCCCTCCTCGGTGTGGTTCATGCCCATCCAGAAAACGCCGTTTTCGTCCATAGCACCCACGCCGGTGTAGTACACCGTGGGGATGTGGTACATAATGGCGGCGGAGAAGTAGTGCGCAAGGTCGCTGGGTACCAGATCGATAAGGCCGAGCGGCGCCGATTCCCGGTAGAACGTCGGGCCGTAGAAATAGGTCAGCATCTCCATATGCCCCTTCATGGAGGGCTCGTACATGATGGGGAAATGCCCGGAGCGTCCCTTCCAGACCTTCACATCCTCCACAAACGGCGCCCGCTCGTGCAGGTGCTCGAGTACCGTCAACGGCTCCGAGTGGTTGTGGGTGGTGTATACGATATCGCCGGAGTGGATCAGCGACAGGCACTGCTCCAGCGTCGCCAGCTTCTCCCGGTACATTTTCTGATGGTCGGTCATAGTCCGCTCCTCCCTGCTTGCTCATAGTTCAGATAATAAGATACCGCACTTTTGTCCAAAAGTAAAACAGACAATTCGGAAGAGCTTATTTTTTCGTTCATTGCATCCTATTTTGCATCTTTTCGCTAATCACAACAAGTGATTTTTATATATGTTTCGTCATATTCCACAAAACGCGCCCGCATTTTTGTCGAAAGCGGAAATTCGGAATTTATCGTTGACCGGCGCTTGACCGCATATTATAATAGAGTTAATTGTATAACAATGTTAGTTGTATAACAATGGGGCAAACATCGAAAAAATCTATATCTGGAGGGAAAGCAATGGATTTTAGACTCTCAAACGAACACCTCATGCTCCGACAGATGTATCGGGACTTCGCGGAAAACGAAGTGCGCGATCTGGCTGCCGAGGTGGATGAGGAAGAGCGCTTCCCGTGGGAGACCGTCCGCAAGATGGGCGAGCTCGGGATGATGGGCGTGTACTTCGACCGCAAGTATGGCGGCGGCGGCGCGGACGTGCTCGCCTATGCCATGTGCATCGAGGAGCTCGCCAAGGTCTGCGGCACGACGGCGGTCGTCGTCTCGGCACATACGTCCCTGTGCTGCGCGCCGATCTACGAGTTCGGGACCGAGGAGCAGAAGATGAAATATCTTCCCGACCTCCTGGCCGGCCGCAAGGTGGGCGCCTTCGGCCTCACCGAGCCGAGCGCCGGTACGGACGCCTCTGGCCAGCAGACGACAGCCGTGCTGGACGGCGACCACTACGTCCTCAACGGGAGCAAGGTCTTCATCACCAACGGCGGCGCCGCTGAGACCTTCGTCATCTTCGCCATGACCGACAAATCCGCCGGCAACCACGGCATCTCCGCGTTCATCGTGGAAAAGAGCTTCCCCGGCTTCTCCATCGGCCGCGAGGAAAAGAAAATGGGCATCCGCGGCAGCTCCACCACCGAGCTCATCATGGAGGACTGCATCGTTCCCAAGGAAAACCTCCTCGGCAAGGAGGGACAGGGCTTCAAGATCGCGCTGCACACGCTCGACGGCGGGCGTATCGGCATCGCGGCGCAGGCGCTCGGCATCGGCGAGGGCGCCGTGAACGAGGCCATCAAATACACCAAGGAGCGCGTTCAGTTCGGCAAGCGCATCAGCCAGTTCCAGTGGACGCAGTTCCAGATCGCGAACATGGCCACCCAGATGCAGGCCGCGCAATACCTCGTCTATGCCGCCGCCCGCGGCAAGGACAACGGCGAGGACTACGGCCCCAAGAGCGCGATGGCGAAGCTGTTCGCGGCGGAGGCCGCGAACGACGTGACGCGCAAGGCAGTCCAGCTTTTCGGCGGCTATGGCTACACCCGCGAGTACCCCGTGGAGCGCATGATGCGCGACGCGAAGATCACCGAGATCTATGAGGGCACCAGCGAGGCGCAGCGCATGGTCATCGCCAAGAGCCTTGGCGTGAACTGAGGGAGGAGAGCAGCATGAAGATTCTTGTTTGTGTGAAGCAGGTGCCGGACACCTCCGGCAAGGTCGCCGTCAACCCCGACGGCACGCTCAACCGCGCCTCCATGGCCGTCATCACGAACCCCGACGACCTCAACGCCGTGGAAGCCGCGCTCAAGCTCAAGGACAAATACGGCTGCAGGATCGTGGTCGTTTCCATGGGTCCCTTCCCCGCGGAGGGTATGCTCCGCGAGTGCCTCGCCCGCGGCTGTGACGAGGCCGTGCTCATCTCCGGCCGCGAGTTCGGCGGCTCGGACACCTTCGCCACCAGCCAGATCATCGCCGCCGGTCTCCACCGCATCGGCATCGAGCCTGACGACATCGTCATGTGCGGCCGTCAGGCCATCGACGGCGATACGGCGCAGGTCGGCCCCCAGATCGCGGAGAAGCTCGGTCTGCCCCAGATCACCTACGCCGGCGACATCACGCTCGACCCCGAGAAGCATGAGGTCACCGTCAAGCGTATGCTCGAGGACGGCTATATGACCGTGCGGACGCATACGCCCTGCCTCATCACCTGCATCAAGGAGCTCAACACCCCGCGCTATATGAGCGTCCCCGGCATCATGGAGAGCTATTCCAAGCCCTACACCGTGCTGGGCTACGACGACCTCAAGGACGAGCCGCTGATCGAGCCGGACACCATCGGCCTCAAGGGCTCCCCCACCAACATCGCAATCTCCTTCACGCCGCCCCAGAAGGGCGTCGGTGTCATGCTGGAGGGCGCGGACAGCGACACGGTGAGCGATCTCGTCAGCCGTCTCGCCGAGAAGCACATTATTTAAGGGGGTACGATCATGTCTTTATTTGATAAATTCAAGAAGCAGCCCGACGCGCCCGCGGAAGCCCCGGCGGCGGAAACGCCCGTCGTGGAAGCCCCCGCTGCGCCCGTCGTTGAAGCGCCCGCTGCGCCCGCGCCCGTTGTCGAGGAAGCGCCCGCCGCGGCCTGGGTCAACACCGATCTGGAACAGTTCCACGGCGTCTGGGTCTACTGCGAGCAGCGCCAGGGTAAGCTCATGCCCACCGACCTCGAGCTCATCAGCGAGGGCCGCCGTCTGGCGGACGAGCTGGGCACGGAGCTCTGCGGCATCCTCCTCGGCGACAACGTGGACGGCATCGCCCGCGAACTCGGCGGCTACGACGCGGATAAGGTCTATGTCATCAACGACAAGCGCCTCAAGGACTACACCACCGACGCCTACACCAAGATCATCTGCGACACCGTCCGCGCCTACAAGCCGGAGGTGCTCCTCTTCGGCGCGACGAACATCGGCCGCGACCTCGCGCCCCGCTGCGCCGCCCGTCTGCACACCGGCCTCTGCGCCGACTGCACCCACCTTGACGTGGATATGGGCATCTATAAGGACTTTCTGCGCGGCGCATCCACGCTCGCGGAGGATAAGATCGAGAAGCTCAACTCCATCAAGGTCATGTCCATCCAGGACGGCAAGATCCAGAACAACGACCACGACCTTGCCCGCGACCTCAAGATGACCCGCCCGGCGTTCGGCGGCCACCTCATGGCCTCCATCGTCTGCCCGCGCTTCCGTCCCGCCATGGCGACGGTGCGTCCCGGCGTCATGAAACGCCGCCCCTATGACGCGGACAAGGCCGCGAAGCTCGTCATCGAGCATCCGGCGTATGAGCTTGCGGACGCCGACCTCCAAACCGAGGTGCTCGAGGTCGTCAAGGCGGCGAAGGAGCTTGTCGACCTGCTCGGCGCGGACGTCGTCGTCTCCGTCGGACGCGGCATCGGCAAGGACGTCGAAAAGGGCATCGAGCTGGGGCAGCAGCTTGCCGACGTGCTCGGCGGCGTGCTCGGCGGCAGCCGCGCCACCATCGACTCCGGCTGGCTCTCCGCCGACCACCAGGTCGGCCAGACCGGCAAGACCGTCCATCCCAAGATCTATATCGCCCTCGGCATCTCCGGCGCGATCCAGCATAAGGCCGGTATGCAGGATTCCGAGTGCATCATCGCCGTGAACAAAAACGAGGCCGCGCCCATCTTCGAGATCGCGGACTACGGCATCGTCGGCGACCTCTTCAAGGTCGTCCCCATGATGATCGAGCAGTTCAAGGCGCAGAAGGACGCCAAGGCCTCCGTGTAAAGCCCCGCACAGCCCCCGCCCGCAGCATCTGCTGCGGGCGGTCAGCTTGTCAAAATAGTGCTTTCTTCCCCGAATTTGCACGATCCAAAGCCTCCCTTTGCACAAGGGAACCGGGGCGCTCTAAGCGTCCGTGTAAGGTTTTTCAGCGCTTCAAAAAGTGCTTTCTTCTCCAAATTTGCGCCAGCCAAAGCCTCCCTTGTGTAAAGGGAGGTGGCACGGCGCAGCCGTGACGAAGGGATTG
>CAVEQW010000047.1:0-46951 GCA_963618155.1 Alloprevotella sp. | reverse complement strand
GACTTCATGGGGATGGAGCTGCTGAGCAGATTCGAACTGCTGACCTCGTCATTACCAATGACGTGCTCTACCTACTGAGCTACAGCAGCTGGCGACCGAGAAGGGACTTGAACCCTCGACCTCCGGCGTGACAGGCCGGCGTTCTAACCGACTGAACCACTCGGCCACGCAAGCTTGGTTATTATACTATCCGGACGCTCGCTTGTCAATACATCCGTCCGGATTTTCTTGATTTTTCTTGAGAGAAGGCGCAAAGTCGTAATTTTTCGTAATTTTTGCAGTTTTTCTGTTGCTTTTTTTCGCAGGAACAGTTATAATGCTGTCTATCCATGGTGACACCACCCTACTACATGGAGGTTTTTTCTATGCCTGAATCCAGAAGAAGAGGCGGCGCGCACAGCGCCGACAACACGCGGCGTTCCCGCCGCAGCGCCCCGGTCAAGCCCGTTGACGAATATGAGGACGAGTACGAGGACAAATATGACAACGAGTACGACGGCGGATATGAGGACGAGCTCGACGACGAGTCTGCGTATAAGCCCCACAACGGCGGCGGCTCGGTGAAATACATCCTGCTCGGTCTTGTTCTGCTCCTGATCGTTGCCGTGCTTGTCGTGCTCTGCGTCCGCTGCTCCCGCTCCGGCTCCGGCACGGCGGAAAATATCGCTGCCGCCAATATGACGAGCACCGTCACGTTCCAGGATTCCTATGGTGAGGACATGGGCGGAAACATCGAGATCACCGCCGGCACCTCCGCGCCCGACGGCGTTGACCCCGCCAGCGCGGTTCTGATGAACGCCGCCTGGGTCGGGAAGAAGACTGCGACCTTCCCCATGATCATGAAGATAAGCGACTCCAGCTTCAGGGACGGCGACGGCCTCATCGTGTTCCAGAGCGTGAACGGCCAGTGGCAGCGGCTCGATACCTACATCATCTCCGACCACTCCATCACCTTCCTGGTCGACAGTCTCGGCGCCTTCGCGTTTGTCCCCTATGACGAATACGCCACGCCCACGCCGCTTGCAACGGACACTCCCGTTCCTACGGCCACACCCACGGCGACGCCTAAGGGCTCCGCTTCTCCGTCTCCGTCGGCCAAGCCCTCCCCCACGCCGACGCCCAAGAACACCACCACTACCACCTACACCAACACGACCACGAAGCCCGTGTCCACGCCGGAGCCCGATTCGCAGGCCACGGAACCGCCCATCCAGTCCGATGATTCCGGCAACGGCGGCGGCGGCAACACCGATTCGACCGGCTCGGATGCGATTGCCGGCGACGACGTCATCGACACAAGCAGTGACGCCATCACGTCCGAGAACACCGGCAATGAGGATAGCAGCGGCGAATGATTGACCCCACCGCCCGCAGCGCTCTGCTGCGGGCGGCTTGCTATACCCGGCAGAAAAAGCCTTGATATCCCCGGAAAAACCAGGTCTATCAAGGCTTTTTGCCATGGTGCCGGTGGCGGGGGTCGAACCCGCACGGTGTCGCCACCACTGGATTTTGAATCCAGCACGTCTGCCAATTCCATCACACCGGCGCAGCATCGCTTATTATATACGACCCGCGCCGTAAAATCAAGCACGAGTGCATAAGAAACCATCCGGGAGCCTGCGCCCCCGGATGGTGCTTTGGTTTTATTTCATGCCGCGCTTGACCATTTCGGTGACGACAAAGGTGGCGGTGTCCTCGGCGAACTTGCCGACACCGAAGCCGGCGTCGTAGCCAAGCTCCTTGGCGAGCTCGTAGGTGATGCGCGGGCCGCCGCAGCAGACGATGAAGCGGTCACGCAGTCCCTCGGCCTCCAGCAGCTCGATAAGCTCCGTGAGGTTCTGGATGTGGATATCCTTCTGCGTGACGGTCTGGCTCACCAGAAGCGCGTCCGCGTTGATCTCCACGGCCTTTTTCACGAATTCCTCGTTCGGCACCTGCGCGCCCATGTTCAACGCCTCGATCATCTCATAGCGCTCAAGGCCGTAGTGTCCGGCAAAGCCCTTGCGGTTCATGATGGCGTCGATGCCGACGGTGTGGGCGTCGGTGCCGGTGGAGGCGCCGATCATGATGATCTTGCGCCCGAAATGCTCCTTGATATACTCGTCGATCTCGTGCATCTCCATGGTCGGCTCCTCGACCTTGTCGACGTGGATATCCTCATAGTTGATGGTGTGGACGCAGCTGCCATAGACGACGAAGAAGGTGAAGTTCTCGTCGAGCGGCTTGGAGAGCGCCACGTTCGGGTCGTGCAGTCCCATCTTCTGGGCAAGCTGCTTGGCCGCCTCCGTCGCCTCGTCGCCCTGCGGCACAGGCAGCGTAAAGGAGGTCTGCACCTTGCCGTCGTTCATGGTGTCGCCATAGGGCTTGATGGCCTTGAGATCGAGCGTAGTGTCGATGTTTTCACGATGGAGATTGTAAAGTCCGCCGCTCATGCCATGTTCCCTCCTTCCAGATCGCTGACCATTTTTTCAACGAACGGGTTATAATAGCCCTCCTGCTTGTCGCAGACGCCGGCGAGACCCTTGCCGCCGTCACGGGGGCGCTTGATATCGGCGAAGATGCCCTGCTCCAGTGTGGCAAAGAGGCCGGTCTGCTCGATCTGCTTGAGCAGCTCCGCCGCCTTTTCCAGTACCTCGGCAGCGCGGGTCTGGATGATGCCGCCCTCTTTGAACTCGATCTCCTCGCCGAGGTCGGCCATCGTGCGGAAGATGTACTCCGCATTCTCGATGGAGAGCGCACGGTCGGACATGAACGGCGTGTGGATGGCCTCGGTGAGCATACCGAGCAGGTGCACCTTCTGGTGGGTCATGATGGTGACCATGTTGAAGAGCGCATCCTGGACGTTGCCGCGGAAAATGTCGCCGGTCATGAACTTGGTCGGCGGCATATATTTGAGCGGCGCCTTGGGGAATATCTCGCGCGCCTGCTGCGCCTGCGCCAGCTCATAGAGGAAGCCGTCCTTGAGCTGGGGGTCCATCTCAAAGGCGTGGCCAAGACCCATCTGCTCGGCGGGCAAGTGCGCACAGTAGGCAAACTGCTCGTTGATGAACTGACTGGCAAGGACGGTGTGTGCGGAGAGGTAGGCGTCGTCGGTGGTGAGGTAGTTGTCCTCGCCGGTGTTGATGATGACGCCGGCATAGGAGTTGATAAGGCGGGAGAAGAACTGGTCGCAGAGCGTGCGCTGCATATTGATGTCGCGGAAGAGGATGCCATACAGCGCGTCGTTCAGCATCATGTCGAGGCGCTCCATCGCGCCCATGGCCGCGATCTCCGGCATACAGAGGCCGGAGCAGTAGTTGCAGAGACGGATGTAGCGGTGCTGCTCCTCGCCGACCTCGTCGAGCGCCTTGCGCATGATGCGGAAGTTCTCCTGGGTGGCGTAGGTGCCGCCGAAGCCCTCGGTGGTCGCGCCGTAGGGAACATAGTCCAGCAGGCTCTGGCCGGTCGTGCGGATAACGGCGACGACGTCCGCGCCCTGGCGGGCGGCGGCCTGCGCCTGGGTCACGTCCTCATAGATGTTGCCGGTGGCGACGATGAGGTAGAGGTAGGGTCCCTCCTTGTCCCCGCCGTAGGATTCCAGCATGGCGCTGCGCGTGGCGCGGTTTTTCTTGATCCGGTCGCACATGGCGGTGGCCACGGGATCGACGGCGGCGCGGATCTCCGCGTCCGTATGGACGGACAGCGTGGAGAGATCGAGCTCCCCGCGGGAGATAGCCTCCGCGATCTCCTGCATCCCAAGTCCCGTCGCGCACATGGCGTTGCCGAGCGCCCAGGCGGCGCCCTTGCCGAGCAGTCCCTTTTCCACGATATGGTCAACGACGATGTTCGGCATCGGCACCTCGACCTCGTTCACGCCGTCGATGCCGAGCAGACGGCACACCGCGCGCTCGACCGTGACCGTGGTATGGCTGTCCACAAAGACCTGCGTATCCGCGGCGATATGGGCGGCCGAGGCGCGGGCCTGATCGACGAGCGCCTGATTCAGTCCGATTTTGCTCATATTTTATTTACTCCTTACATCATGGATGGGGCGGCGCTCGGCCGCCCCGTTGCTGTTTTATTTGCCGGCCTCGAGGTCGCGCTGCTTCTTGCGGTCGCGGCGCAGCATATCGTCCGGCTCCATGTAGCGCTGCTCCACGCCGTGGGCGAGCTTCGCCACGCCGGTGAGCGGGTTGATGGGCGTCTCCTCGCCGCGGCAGACCGGGCAGTGGCAGACGTTGTCATAGTGCTCCGGCTCGGTGTAGGTGGTGATAACGCCCTCGAAGTTGCGGAGCACCACCTTGCGCGGCGTCTGGGAGATGACGTAGTTCGGCATGACCGGCGTCTTGCCGCCGCCGCCCGGCGCATCGACCACGAAGGTCGGGATGCAGTAGCCGGAGGTGTGGCCGCGCAGCGCCTCCATGATCTCGATGCCCTTGGACACCGGGGTGCGGAAGTGGCTCAGGCCGAGGCTGGGGTCGCAGCAGTAAATGTAGTAGGGACGGACGCGCATACGGACGAGGCCGTTGACCAGCTTCTTCATCACGAACACGCAGTCGTTCACGCCCGCGAGCAGCACGCTCTGGTTGCCGAGAGGCACACCGGCGTCGGCCAGCATACCGCAGGCCTTGGCGGCCTCCTCGGTGAGCTCGCTCGGGTGGTTGTAGTGGGTGTTGAGCCAGACGGGGTGATATTTCTTGAGCATATTGCAGAGCTCCGGCGTGATGCGCTGGGGGCATACGACGGGGGTGCGGCTGCCGAGGCGGACGATCTCGACGTGCGGGATGGAGCGCAGCTCGGAGATGATGTGCTCAAGCTCGGCATCCTCGACCATCAGGCAGTCGCCGCCGGACAGGAGCACGTCGCGCACCTCGGGATGATGGCGCACATAGTCGATGCACTTCTCGATCTGCGCCATCGGCACCTCGGAGTCGCACTGGCCGGCGAAGCGGCGGCGCGTGCAGTGACGGCAGTACATGGAGCACTGGTCGGTGATGAGGAGCAGCACGCGGTCGGGATAGCGGTGGGTCAGGCCGGGGCAGGGGCTGTCCACGTCCTCATGCAGGGGGTCGGCGTCCTCATAGGGCGCATAATAAAGCTCGGCCTCGGTGGGGATGGCCTGCTTGCGGATGGGGTCAAAGGGGTCGTCAAGGTCGATGAGCGAGAGATAATACGGCGTGACGGCCATGCGCAGCTTGCCCAGCGTGTCGCGGACGCCCTGCTTCTCGTCGTCGGTCAGGCGGATGCCGTAGCGCTCCAGATCCTCGAGCGTGGTGGCGCGGTTGGCGACCTGCCAATGCCAGTCATTCCATTTTTCCTCGGGAATATCAGCAAAAAGCCCGTTGCGAGTCTTCATAACGGTAAGCTCCTTTTCAGATTTTATAGGTTTGCAGGGTACAGACCGGGATCAGACGTATTTCTCGTCGAACAGCTTGCGGATCTTGGGGTTCTCGCGGAGCACGTCGAGCGTGATCTCGGCGTGGTTCTTGGTGTAGCCGTTGCCGACGATCATGGTGACGTCCTTGCCGCAGCCCTCGGCGCCGAGCGCCGCCTTGGTGAAGGAGGTCGCCATCGAGAAGAAGTAGACAAGGCCGTCGTCACGGACGGGGAGAATGGCGCTCATCTCGCAGGACTCGATGTTGACACAGCAGATGGAGATGTCGTATTCCTTGCCGCCGTTGGCCGCGAGCGCCGCGTCCAGCACCTCGACAGGCTTGGTGCAGTCGGCCACGACCACGTCGGTGTAAACACCGAGCTCGATGAGTCCCGGCACCTGCTTGGCGTTGCGGACGACGCCGACGACCTTGCCGTTCGGCCCGACCTTCTTGAGGGCTTCCCAGGCACAGAGCACGCCGGACTTGCCGTTTGCGCCGAGGATGAGAACGCTGTCGCCCTCCTTGGGGAGCTTCCGCGCCTGCGCCGGAGCGCCGGCCACGTCCAGCGCGGCGAGAGCGAGAGGCTCGCTCATGTCGTCGGGCAGCTTGGCATACAGACCGGTCTCAAAGAGAACGGCCTGACCCTTGATGTCCACGCGGTCGATCTCGGGGTGGATGGCGATGATCTCGTCGATGCGCAGCGGGGTGAGGGACAGGGACACAAGGGAGGCGATGCGGTCGCCGACCTTGAGGTCGCGATCCTTCAGATCCTCGCCGATGTAGGCGACGGTGCCGATGAACATACCGCCGGAGCCGGTGACGGGATTCTGCTGCTTGCCGCGCTCGGCGACGATGCCCTTGATCATTTCGCCGATCTTCTGCACGTCATGGCCGCAGGCGTCGGAGATCTGGGTGAAGGACGCCGAGTCGATGTTCAGGGAGGTCACGTCCACGATGATCTCGTTGGAGTAGCGCTTCGACATATCGTTGTCGATCTTCCATGCCGCCTGGGTCAGGACGCCCTGCGGCTCGATAACGCGGTGAGTTCCGTATTTGTTGCCTTTCAGCTCTGCCATTTCCATTTCCTCCAATAATATAAGTAGTAGTGTTGTTCCCGCCGTCGATGACGCGGCGGGTGCGCCGTGTGTTTCGTTATTTCAGCCACGCGGGGGTCGGCAGGCTCAGGATCTGACGCGCCTCGGCGGAGCTTGCGATGTCGCGGCCAAGCTCGCGGCTGATGCGGACGACCTTTTCGACGAGCTCGCCGTTGGAGCGGGCCTTTTCGCCGCGGCCGAGGTAGATGTTGTCCTCAAAGCCGACGCGGACGTTGCCGCCCATGACGATGCTGGTCGCGGCCATGGGGAAGGCGGCGCGGCCGACGCCGGTGCCCGTCCAGGTAGACCCGGCGGGGAGCGCATCGACGAGCCACGCGAGGTTCTTGGGCGTGAACGGGGTGCAGCCGGACACGTTCAGGACGAAATTGAACTGCATCGGCACACCGGGCACCTCGCCCTTTTTCGCCATGGTGAGGATGGTGTCAAGGTGTCCCATCTCGAAGCACTCATACTCCGGCTTGATGCCGTTGTCGAGCATACGGCGGCCAAAGGCGCGCATGGTGGGCATGGTGTTGTCAAAGATCTCGTCGCCGAAGTTGCAGGTGCCGCAGTCGAGCGTAGCCATCTCCGGGAAGAGCTCGGTGGCCTGAAGCCGCTCCTCCGGGCTCATGCCGACCGCGCCGCCCGTGGACGGGATCATGATGACGTCGGGCAGCTCCGCCCGGATCGCGTCCATGACCACGCGGAAGCGCTCGCGATCCTGCGTGGGGGTGCCGTCATCCTGACGGACGTGGATGTGGAGGATAGCCGCGCCGGCGTCATAGGAGCGGCGCGCCTCCGCCACCATCTCCTCGACGGTGTAGGGGACAAATTCATTCTGCGCCTTGGTGACCTCTGCGCCGCAGATGGCGGCGGTGATGATGAGCTTTTCCATGGCGCGCTCCTCAGTGGGCGATGCGCTGGGAGTCCTTCGGCGTCACGCAGGTGCCGTGGGCGCGGCAGACGACGACCGGGGGATCGAGTATCTCCGCGGCGCTGGGGCTGATGTCGGGGCGGGACTGGATGACCTTCCGCGCCTCGAAATGCATCTTGCGGGAGGAATTGCCCGCGACCTCAAGCTCGCCGTAGGCCTCGATGTAGTCCCCGGCATAGGTGGGCGCAAGAAATTCCACGTTGTCATACGCGCAGAACAGACCCTCGTCGCCGTCATAGCGGATGAGGATCTCCGTGGCCACGTCGCCGAACAGATGGACCATGTGGGCGCCGTCGACCAGATTGCCGCCGTAGTGCGCATCCTCTGCGCCCATACGGACCCGGATGAGGGAAGTGATCTTTTCCATTGGTTTTCTCCTCCATGCACATATATTAGGTTTTTTGCTTTTCAAAAAAACATAACGGCACGCCCTGCATACAGCCGAACAGGCCGTAGGCAATAGCGCACCGTATATCCATACGACAGTCGCAGAGCCATGTTCCTCCCTGCGCCCAAGCGGTATTCCCGCTTTCGGCGGAAGCCCCCTTCATGCCGCAAGCGGGCATTACCATGGCCTCCGCGCCTCTATTGAAGCGATATGAAATTGTCCCCGGCACAGCAGGCCGGATTCCTCTACGTCTGTATTATATGCCAAAATATTAACCGCGTCAACCGCAATTTGTTGGGCGAAATCCACAAAAATCGTCGCCTGCACACAACAAAAGCCACAGTGAGCAGGTCAATAGAAGCGCTCGATGCGCTCCATCACATCCTCCGGCATACCAAGCAGGCGGCAGATATCCAGCGCCTCCCGCGGGCAGGCATCCTCCGGCCGGCAGGGATAGAGGCCGTAGTCCATGTGGCGGGCGATGATCTCGGGTCCCGGCAGCGCGGAGGCGTCGAGTTCCCGCTTCACCTGCGCCGCGTCCATGTCGCGCAGGCCGACGATGCGGTAGTGCCGCCCGGCGTGCGCCGCCACGCCGTCATAGTGTGTGGCGACCACGGTGAAGCCGCGCCGCGCGTTGAGATAGGCGACCATGCCGCGCACGATGGCCGCGCCCTCGTCCGGGTTCGTGCCGCGCGCCGGCTCATCGAGCAGGAGCAGGGAGTCGTCCCGGTGCTCGCGCAGTGCATCCCGCAGACGGACGACCTCGCCGCCGAACGACGACAGCCCGCGCTCCGTCTTCTCCGCGTCGCCCGACAGGAACAGAAGCGCCCCGACCATGGGCAGCGCGCCGGAGCGGGCGCAGACGGGATAGCCCGCCATGGCGAGCAGGACGTTGAGCGCCAGCGTCTTGAGCGCCACGGTCTTGCCGCCCATATTCGCGCCGGTGATGACCGCCGCGCCGCGTGACAGTGTGATGGAGACGGGGACGAAGCGGCCGCCGTGCGCCGCAACAGACGCGACGATGGCGGGATTCGTCATGTCCTCGAACACGATGTCGCCCTCGCGTATCTCCGGCGTGACCGCGCCCCAGCGCTTCCCCATCGACGCCTTGCGCAGCAGCAGATCGAGCCGCCCCACCGTCTCGCAGTCCGCCGCGAGCGCGGCGCAGTAGGGCTGCAGACCCTCCGACAGCGAGGCGCAGATCGCGCGCTCCTCGGCATCCTCCGCCGCGCAGACGCGCTCGCGCTCCAGTCGAAGCTCGCTCCGCTTCGCATCGTCCTGCGTCCTATAGAGTTCGGCCTCCACCGCGCGCTTGCGGCGGCGTATGTCGAACATGGCGGGGGTCGCCGCATCCTCGATGGCAAAGCTGCGCCGCCGCTCGCCGCGCGGGTCGAGCAGGTCGAGCGCGCCCTCGCTGTCCGAAAAAGCAAGTCCCTCCAGCGCGACGTGCGCCCGGTAGATGGGGACGATCTCCGACAGCGCGAGCAGCAGCCCTTTCAGCTCAAACAGCTCGAGCAGCGAAAGCGTCCCGCCCTCCGCGCAGCGGCCAAGGCTCCCGCGCAGATCCTTCATACACATCATCGGGCGGCTCATCGCCTCGGTGAGCGCCGCGAGGCCGTCGTATTCCATAAGCGTCCGCACCCGCCGCAGCTCAGCGCAGAGCGCCGCCTCGTCCGTATAAAGCTCCGGCCGCCGGCACAGCGCCTCGCCGAAGGGCGTGAGCGGCTCCAGCGCGTCGAGTATATATTGCAGGCCGGTCGCCCGGCAAAGCTCACGGTCGATCATGTCGTCCCCTCCATCACATTGATGACCGGCACATCCAGCCGGTCCTGCACCGCACGGCGAAAGGCCTCGCCGTCAAAGCGCCAGCCGCGCACCGCCACGGGATTGACGGAGACGGCCAGCAGCCGCGTCCGCTCGCGCAGCGTCATACGCGCCCCCAGCCGCAGCAGCTTTGCATAGCTCGCCGAGGAAAAGAGCAGCTTGGAGGCATCGTCCGTCACGACCGTCCGCCCCGCAAGCTCCCGTCCGCGCTGCAAAAGCTCCTGCAGCACGCTGTCCGTGACCGCACCGGGAAGCTCGATGGCGTCCGGCTCTCCGGCGTAGAGGCCGAGCTGCATGAGCCCGGCCACGAAGGCCGTCTCCTCGGCCACGCGCTCCATGCTGCGGTCAAGCCCCGCGCCGGAGCATAATATCGCGCCGTCGGCGACACTGGCCGCGCCGAGCGAGCGCCGCCCCGCCGCGCCGTCGATCAGAACGCAGTCCGCGCCGAGGGCGAAAAAGCGCTCCCTGAGCGCCCGAAGCTGCCCCGTCATGGACGGACCGCCGAGCTGCACCGCGCCGCCGGACAGGGCGCGGACGGCATAGACCTCGCCCATCGGCGTGTGTACGCCCGTATCCTCCAGTATCTCCCGCGTGAAGTCGCCGAGCCGCAAAAGCTCCGAGGCCGTGGCGACGATCGTACCGGCGCGGAGGTATATCCCCGGCTTGTACGTCCCCGTCACCACGTCCGTGCCCTCGCCGTCGCGCCCCACGCTCGTGAGCGCCGGGTGGGCGAGCGAGCCGTCCGCGTATATCTCGTCGAGCAGGGCGTTGAGCGTCGTGGTCTTGCCCGCGTTCTTCACCAGCCCGATCACGGAGACCGTTTTGCCCCGCAGCCAGTCTATATCCACAATGGGCATAGCCCCCGCCTCCCTTGCTTCCGAAATTTCGTTTATATTTTAACACAACCGGGCTCCGCCGTAAAGCCCCGGGTTTTCAGGCACGGCAGCGCCTTGGCTCCCTTGTGTAAAGGGAGGCTTTGGGTGCAGCGCAAATCCAGAAAAGTGCCCGATTGACAGTGTTCCTTGGCCTTAGAGGTTGAAGCAGCTCTCGATCTCTGCTCTTGTCGCGGCGGAGGAGCCGGAGATCATCTCCGCGCTGCCGCCGCCCCGTGCGGCAAGCGGTTCGCGCACGTCGGCAAAAAATTCGCGCACATCCCGCCCGCGGGCGGCCATGACAAAGCGCCAGTCGCCGTCCGTTCCGGCAAAGGCCGCGCATACGCCGCCGCAGAGCGGCGCGCCCGCGTTGCAGAGCCGCCGCAGTCCGTCCATGTCGCAGCCGGCAAAGAGCAGCATATCCCCGTCCGTCTCGCACAGGCCGTCGATCGTCTGCTGCAGCAGCGCGTTCTGTGCCTGCGCCAGCCTCTCCTTCAGACCGTCCCGCTCGGCGAGCAGCCGCTCCACGCCGGAAACGAGCTTCTCCTGCGGCACGGACAAAAGCCGCGAGATAGCCTCGTCCGCATGAAGCCGCGCCCCGAAGTCCGCGAGCGCGTCACTGCCCGCCTTGGCGCGTATGCGCATACCGCCGCGGTGACGCATGAAGTCCAGAATTTTAATGGCGCCGATCTCGCCGGTGTGCGCGACGTGCGGGGCGCAGCAGGCGCAGAGATCAACGTCCCCGATCTGCACGAGCCGCACATTTTCCGTGAGGTCGAGCTTGCTCCGATAGCGCAGCCTTGCCCGCTCCGCCTCGCCGGGAAACCATGTCCGCACAGGCAGATCGCGCCACACGATCTCGTTGGCCTCGCGCTCCGCCTCGGCGATGGCCGCCTCGTCAAGCTCGCCGCTCGTGTCGAATACGAAGCCGCAGTCCGCAAGGTGGAAGCCGACGTTTTCATAGCCGAAGCGCCGGAAGAAGATGCCGGATAGGATATGCTCCGCCGAGTGGCTCTGCATCTTGCGCCGCCGCTCCGGCCAGTCAAGCTCGCCATGCACCGTCTCGCCCACGCTGAGCGCGCCGTCGAGCCAGTGGTACAGCCGCCCGTCCTCCTCGCGCACGTCGAGCACGCGCCGCCCGCCGAGCATCCCGGTGTCGGCGCTCTGGCCGCCCTCCTCCGGGAAAAAGGCGCTCGCGTCAAGCTCACAGCAAAAGCGCCCGTCCGCCTCTGCGCAGGATAAGACCACCGCGTCGAAGGCGCGGATGGCCGCGTCGTCATAGTATAAGCGTCGTGTTTTCATGGGATTGACCTTCTGTTTGGATGGGAGTATAATTCCGGCTATGGATACCTTCAAGCTCATCATGGCCTACTTGTATGCCGTCAATCTGACCGCCCTTGCGCTGTTCGGCGTGGATAAGCGCCGCGCCGTGCGCGGTGGGCGGCGCATTCCGGAGCGCGTGCTGCTCGGCGTTGCCGTCATCGGCGGAAGCGTCGGCGCCATCGGCGGGATGCTCTCGTTCCGCCATAAGACGCGCAAGCCGCGCTTTTCCGTCGGCCTGCCCGTCATTCTGGCGATACAGCTTTTCTTTTTCCTCGGCGTCATCTGGGCGGTCAGCCTGTAAGCTCCATACCATTATAAAATCACAAGCGAGGTGCGTCAAGTGAACGAATATCTGGATATAAGCGCGCCGGTGCGCGAAGCGCTGGCGGCAGGAAAGCCCGTTGTGGCGCTGGAATCGACCATCATCTCCCACGGTATGCCCTATCCGCAGAACGTGGAGACGGCGCTGAACGTGGAGAAGATCATCCGTGAGCACGGTGCGACCCCGGCGACCATCGCCATCATCGGCGGCCGCCTCAAGGCGGGGCTCACGCCGGAGGAGATCGACTATCTCGGCCGAACCGGCAGCGGCGTGACCAAGGCCAGCCGCCGCGACCTGCCCATACTCGTGGCAAAGGGTGCGGACGGCGCGACCACCGTGACCACGACCATGATGATCGCCGCCATGGCCGGCATTGAAATTTTCGCCACCGGCGGCATCGGCGGCGTCCACCGCGGCGCGGAGACGACCATGGACATCTCCGCCGACCTGGAGGAGCTTGCCCATACGCCCGTCATGGTCATCTGCGCCGGTGCGAAGTCCATCCTCGACCTAGGGCTGACGCTCGAGTATCTCGAGACCAAGGGCGTCCCTGTCATCGGCTATGGGACGGAGGAGCTGCCCGCATTCTATACCCGCCGCTCCGGCTTCTCCGTGGACTACCGCCTCGACACGCCGGAGGAGCTGGCGCGGGCGTTCCACGTCAAGCGTGCGCTGGGGCTCGAGGGCGGTATGCTCGTGACGAACCCCATCCCGGAGCAGTACTCCATGGATCCCGACACCATCAACGCCGCCATCGACGAGGCCATTGCGGAGGCCAGCGAACAGGGCATCCACGGCAAGGCGACCACGCCCTTCCTGCTCGCCAAGGTCAAGGAGCTGACCGGCGGCGACAGCCTGGACAGCAACATCCAGCTCGTCTACAACAACGCCGCGCTCGCGGCCGACACCGCCGTGGCGCTCTGCCGCCTGCGCTGATCCGGCGCCGCAGTGCCGGGCGCGGTATATGTGCAAAATCAGCTCTTGCAATCCCCGGCAGAATGGGGTATACTGCAATCGGTTCTTATACCATACCAAGAACTGTCGGGTTACTATGATAAGGTAACAAACCGAAGAGCACTAACGCCCTGCTTTGGCAGGGCGTTATCTCTTTGTTCCGCTCGGCGAAAGGCCGCGCCCGTATTTACAGCAGCAGCCCGTATTTTCCGCACAGGGGCAGCAGCACGTCCTCGCTCAGCGCGCCGTCATACAGCGCGCGTCCCTGATAGACCCGCAGCGCGGCCTCCAGCAGCTCCGCGTCCCCGCACACCAGGCACAGCGGCTTTGTCAGCATATACTGATAGTCCTCCAGCATCTGCACGTCGTCCCAGCTCTCGATCCGCAGCGCCAGCACCGGCTCGTCGCGCTCCAGCGCGTCGCTGAGCGCGGCCTCCGCGTCGCCGCCGGGCGCCGTGACGCTGCTCCAGCGCACGTCGGCGGGCAGCGGGCAGGGCAGCTTCCCCGTGGCGGCGGGCAGCTCGTCCGTATGCAGCGGGGCGGGCGGGACGATGGCCGCGCCCTCCAGCGCGTTTTTCAGCGCGGCGATATGCGCCGCCGTGGTGCCGCAGCAGCCGCCGAACACGGCCACGCCGGCCTCCAGCAGCACCGGTACCCATGCGGCAAGCTCCTCCGGCGTGCAGTCATACACCGTCCGGCCGTCCACGATCTGCGGCTTTCCGGCGTTGGGCTTGGCGATCAGCGGCACCCGCGCATACTCCCGCAGCCGCTTAAGCTGCGCCAGCATCGCCTCCGGCCCCGTCGAGCAGTTCAGCCCGAAGGCGTCGATGCCCATGCCCTGCAGCACCACCAGCGCCGCCGCCACATCCGTGCCGGATATGCTCCGCCCGTTTTCGTCGCAGCTGAACGTGACGAAGACGGGCTTTTGGCTGACGCTGCGCACCGCGAGCACCGCCGCCCGCGCGTCGCTGAGCGTCATCATGGTCTCGATGACGAAAAGGTCCACCCCGGCCTGCTCCAGTCCGGCGGCCTGCTCCGTATAGATATCGACCAGCTCCTCAAAGGCCACGTCGCCCAGCGGGGCAAGGAAAGCGCCGGTGGGGGCAAGGTCGCCCGCCCGCAGGGCTTTCCCCTGCGCCGCCTGCTCCGTCAGGGCGGCCAGCCGCCGGTTATACTCCGCCGTGCGGTTGAATATGCCGTGCTCCTCCAGCTTGCGCCGGTTGGCGCCGAAGGTGGGCGTATACAGCAGCTGGCTGCCCGCAGCCACATAGCCGCGCTGTATGTCCACAATGGCCTCCGGGTGCTCCAGCACCCACTGCTCCGCGCAGACGTCGCCGGTGTAGCCGCGCTTCTGCAGCTCGGTGCCCGTCGCGCCGTCCAGTATCAGGGGAAAACGAAGCTCCATGTCATTACCTCCGCTCTATAGGCTCCAGTGTCATGCTGTCCGCAAAGGCGTCCGCAAAATCCGCCTGTCCCGACAGCTCTATGGTTTGGCAGCGCTCCGCGATATGCAGCGCCGCCTCCCGCGCCTTCATGTCCAGCGCCAGCGCCGATGCACCGGCCAGCGCCGCATTGCCCGCGCTGTGCAGCTTGCCCGGCGGCACCGGGGGCAGCAGCCCGATGGCCGCCGCGCTGCCGGGGTCGAGATACATACCGAAGCCCCCGGCCAGGTAAACGCCGTCCAGCGCGTCGAGCGTCAGTCCCTGCCGCGCCAGCAGCAGCCTCACTCCGGCGGCCACCGCCGCCTTGGCCAGCTGCAGCGCCCGCACGTCCCCGGCGGCGAGATATACCCTGTCCGTCAGGCGGAAGAGACCGTTGCCATCGCCGTCTTTTGTGACATAGCGCCGCAGCCGCTCGGGCACATCCTCCGGCGGCAGAAGCCGCCCGCCCGGGTCGATGACGCCCAGCCGCACCAGCGCCGCCGTCAGGTCGATAAGCCCGGAGCCGCACAGCCCCATGGCCTCGCCGCCGCCGATGACATCCAGCTCAAAGCCGCCGTTATAGCGCACATGGCTCACCGCACCGTCCACGCCCGGCATCCCGCAGGAAACGCCCGCGCCCTCAAAGGCCGGCCCCGCCGCCGCCGCGCAGCAGACGAAGCCGCCCCGTCCGCCGAGCGCCATCTCGCCGTTGGTGCCGATATCCAGAAAGAGAAAGCGCCCGTCTCTCTCCGCCAGCCCGGAGGCAAGCAGCCCCGCCGTGATATCGCCGCCGACGAAGCCCGCCGCGCAGGGCGCGTAATATACCGGCGCGCCCAGCAGCGTGCCGCCGGGCTGGGTGCGAAACAGACTCTCCGCCCGGAACGGAAAGGCCGCCAGCGGCTTTACGGACAGTCCTGCCAGCAGGCTCTGCATCACCGTGTTCCCGGCCACCGCCACGCGGCCGAGCACCGGCGCATCCCGTCCGGCACGCGCCAGCGCCTCCCGCAGCAGTCCCTCCAGCTGCTCCCGGACGCATCGGCAAAGCTCGTCCAGACCGCCCTCGTGCTCCACGGTGTACTGGATGCGGCTGATGACGTCCGCGCCATAGGACGCCTGGGCGTTCCATGCGGCGAGGGTATCGGCCGGCCGTCCGGCATCCAGGTCATACAGGCGCAGCGCCAGTGTGGTGGTGCCGAGGTCGATGGCCGCCGCGCAGCCGCTCCCGCCCTCCGGCATTGCCGGCGCGGAAGGCATTTCCGTCAGTATCCGTCCGCCCGCCGAGGCGGGCAGCCGCACCTCGTCGCCATCCTCCGGCACGACGCGGCAGGCGAGCCGCGGCACGCCGTTGACGCTGACCCGGCACCTGCCGCAGCGCCCGCGCCCGCCGCAGACGGCGGGCAGCGTGTATCCCGCCCGGCGCAGCAGCGCGAGCAGCGTGTCCGCACCGCCGCAGGGAATATGAAGGGTCTCGCCGTTTTGGCTCACACGGATACTTGACACGCCCCCGCCCCCTTTCTATAATGAGTTCATCAAAAAAGTACAATACCCATTTTATCATACTTGTACCAGCATCCACCCCGCTCTGTCAAGAGGTTCTATCGCTATGTGCTTCTCAAAGCTTGCCGCGCTGGCGGCGGAAAACGGCTTCTCCCACTGGGCGGCGGCGGACATGGCCGCCCTCGTCCCCCGGCAGGAGGTGCGGGATATGTGCCGCGCCGACCGCTGCGGGCGCTGGGACCGGAGCTGGTCGTGTCCGCCCGCCTGCGGCGACCTGCGCGACGCCGCTGCGGCGATCGCCGGCTTTTCGGCGGGCATTCTTCTGCAGACGACCGGTGCGCTGGCGGATGATTTTGATTATGAGACCATGGAGGCTATCCAGCGCCGCCACAAGAAGGGTTTTGCGGACTTCACCCGTCAGGCGCGCCTTCTGACGGGCGAATGTCTGCCCCTGTCCGCCGGCTCCTGCACCGTCTGCAGGGTCTGCACCTACCCGGACAGACCCTGCCGCTTTCCGCAGAAGCGCTTTTACTCCATGGAGGCCTTCGGCCTCCTGGTCAGCGATATCTGCCTGCGCGCCGCTCTGCCATACAACTACGGCGCACGAACGATGACCTATACATCCTGCTTTCTCTACAACGAAAAGGGGGAATGACCATGATGACACCGAAGGAGCTGTTTCTGGCGCTGCTTGCGCCCGACGGGCAGCCCGAACGCCAGCTTTGTCAGTATGAGGCGCTGCATATGTGCCTGGGCGACCCCATCGGCAGCTACCTGATGGGAAGCCGCAAGCGCGGCGGCGTCAGCAAGGACCGCTGGGGCACCACCATCCGCTGGCCCGCCGACGCGCCCGGCCCCATGCCCGACACCGGCGGCGGCCTTGCCGTCTGCCCGGACGTCACCCGCTGGCGGGAGACCGTCCACGCGCCCGACCTTTCCGTCTGCACCGAGGGCTGGGCAGAGACCCGCGCCGCCGCCCGAAGCGCCTGCGGCGAGGGAAAACTGCTCGCGGGCTTTATGGGCACCGGTATTTTCGAGCAGTGCCATTTCCTCATGGGCTTTGAGGACACCCTGACCAATCTCTATGAGCACCCGGAGGATATGCACGCGCTCATCGACTACATCACCGACTACCGTCTGCGCTATGTGAAAATGCTGATCGACGGGCTGCAGCCGGACGTGATCTTCTCCCACGACGACTGGGGCACCAAGGATGCGCTGTTCATGGATCCCGATATGTGGCGGGAATTTTTCAAGGAGCCCTACCGCCGCTTCTACGGCTATATCCGCTCCCGCGGCGTCATCGCCATCCACCACGCCGACTCCTATCTTGCGCCCATCGTGGAGGACATGGCGGAGATCGGCATCCAGGTGTGGCAGGGCGTTCTCCCGGAAAACGATATCCCCGCCCTGCAGCACAGGCTCCATGGCCGCATGGTGCTCATGGGCGGCATAGGCGCCGCCGTCGACCGCGCCGACGCGGCGCCTGCGGAGATATATGACTACAGCATGGGCTGTCTGCGGGCGTGCTGCCCCGGCGGGCATTTCATCCCCTGCATCACCTACGGACTGCCCGGCGCGGTGTATCCCCATGTGGACGAGCACATCGACCGCGCCATCGCCGATTATAACCGGGAGCTGCACGTGCCGGGCTTCGACCTGCCGCCGATCCCCCGCCGCGTGCGCTCCGCCGCCGTCCCGACGGCTGCCGCCGCCGTCTCGGAGACGGAGGACGATATTCTCTCCCGCATTGCCCACACGCTGGAAAAGGGGCGGAAGGGGAAGCTTCTCGCCCTCTGCCGCGAGGCGCTGGCGCAGGGCGAGGATGCCCAGCGCATCGTGTCCGACGGGCTTGTGCGCGGCATGAACCAGCTTGGCGAGGACTTTTCCGCCAACCGCGCCTTCGTGCCGGAGATGCTCATGGCCGCCCGCTGCATGACGGCGGCGCTGGAGGAGCTGAAGCCCCGGATGACCGGCGGCAGCGCGCACAGCGTCGGCCGCGCCTGCATCGGCACCGTGCGGGGCGATATGCACGACATCGGCAAGAATCTGGTCAAGATCATGATGGAGGGCAGCGGCGTGGAGGTCGTCGACCTCGGCGTGGACGTGCCGCCGGAGCGCTTTGTGGAGACCGCGCAGCAGGAGCACTGCGGCATCATCGTCTGCTCCTCCCTGCTCACCACCACCATGCAGGAGATGCGCCGCGTCGTGACGCTGGCGCAGGAGATGGGCATACGCGGCGATGTGAAAATATTCGTGGGCGGCGCGCCCATCAGTCAGAGCTTCTGCGACGAGATCGGCGCGGACGTCTACACCGAGGACGCGGCGGCCGCCGCCCGCGCGGCGGTGTCCGTGCTGCAGGGCTGACGGAAAACGACCCGCATATCAAAAGGCTGCAGCGATCATTGCTTTCGCTGCAGCCCTTTTTTATTGTTCAAGTGCGCCCGGGTCAAGGAGAAGGTCGTAAACATTGAGCGTCAGTATCCCGCTGAAGAGCCGTCATGGCTCCCGGGAAGTCGAGCGGGTACATATGGAGCCTGTCGCTGCGCAATTGCGCATTCCAGAATAGATTTTTGTATCATCATACGCTTTTCTGTTCCAGACCGAGCGTTGTGCGGCGGGGGAAGAGGCGGGAGAAGAGGACGATGGTGACGCAGGCGAGGGCGACGCCGAGATAGGTCTCCGTGATGGCGAAGGAGCCGATGGTCAGCAGGTAATGCCCCTGCACAAGGCGGGGGATATACCAGAGGATGCAGCCCGCAAAGCTCGTCAGCACGGCGATGCACACGCCCTTGTCCGAGGCCTTGGACAGCCCCGTGCGCCGGTCGATCCAGTACATGCCGAACAAGATCACGATGAAGAGCACGCCGCGCAGCGTGTAGGCGACCTTGACGAGGGACAGAATGGTGGAGGCATTCGCCAGCGCCACGGCGAGCAGGCAGCAGACGACGCCGGAGAGCGCCGTGCCGATGCGGGATACCCGCGTGAGCTCCCGGTCGTCCGGCGTCCGCCCCTCGCGGCGGGCGTAAATGTCCCGCGTGAACATGGTGGCGGAGGCCAGTATGATGGGCGAGATCGTGGACAGGATGGCGGCGAGCACAGAGGCGAGGATGAGTCCCGCGATGGCGGGGTGGAAGCTCATGATGAGGTCGGTATAGGCGAGCTTCGCGTCCGTGACTGCGAGCAGTCCGGCGTGGTTCATGGCCTTGGCCGCCATGCCGAGCAGGGTCGTGAACAGCCCGAAGGGCGCGACGATGAGCACGGAGATGAGGCAGGCTCTGCGCGCGACGCGTTCGTTTTTAGCCGCAAGCACGGGCTGGATGCTGGCCTGCGAAGCACCGGCGGAGAGGACGGACGCGACGATCTGGCTGATGACCTCGGACGCGCCGATGCCCGTCATGCTGAAGTGGCGCGTACCCTCCGCCGCGTCCACGGCGTTGAGCTCCGCCTTAAAGCCGCCCCAGCCGCCGAGCTTTGAGACGGCGAGCACCACGGCGAGTATGATGCCGAAGTACATGAAGCCGAGGTGCAGCTTGTTCGTGGCCTCCACAGAGCGCATACCGCCGCTCATGGTATAGACGATGAAGATGACGGCAAAGAGACAGCAGGAGACGCTGAAATCCAGTCCGAGCAGGCTCTCGCCGAGCTTGCCTGCCGCGATCATCTGGCTGAGGCCGACGGCGAGCGTCACGAAGATGAGCAGCGCCGAGCAGACGGTGCGCGAGCGGGGGCCGACGGTGCGCTCGATGATGCCGGGAATGGTGACCTCGCCGTAGCGGCGATAGCGGGCGGCGAAGAACAGCCCCATCATCAGCATACCGATGCCGTTCGCGATGGTGTACCACCAGCCGGACAGCCCCGAATAGAAGCCGCACTCCGCGCAGCCGGTGGTGGCCGTGCCGCCGAGCCACTGGCCGCAGGTCACGCATACGATGGCGAAAACGCCCATCCCCGCGCCGACATAGGCATCATGCGACCGGCTTTTCCGGGATGCCAGCACGCCGAGCAGCATGGTGACGGCAAAGTATGCGATAACGATAAGAAGCGGCCAATTCATGGGTGACAGTCCTTTCCTAAATTTGAAAAAGTTTAGAAATCAAAAAACGCAGAAAAGAGGAAGCCCGGAATTCCGGACTTCCCCTTTCGGGCGGATAAGTTACTCCTTGACCATGCAGCCGACCGTCTCGGGGATGATCAGCTTGGCGCCGGTCTTGGCCTGAACGTCCTCGACGCTCACGCCGGGAGCCGTCTCGAGAAGCTTCGCGCCCTCGGGCGTGATCTCGATCACGGCCAGCTCGGAGACGACGTAGTTGATGCAGTGGTAGCCGGTCAGAGGCATCTTCGTCTTCTCGACGATCTTGGGGTTGCCGGCCTTGTCGGTGTGGGTCGTCATGACGATGGTGATCTTGGAGCCGGTCACGAGATCCATCGCGCCGCCCATACCGGCGGCGGTCTTGCCGGGGATCATCCAGTTGGCGAGGTTGCCCTCCGCATCGACCTCGTAGGCGCCGAGGACGGTCGCGTCAATGTGGCCGCCGCGGATGAAGCCGAAGCTGCGGAAGCTGTCGAAGCAGGAGCCGCCCACGCGCATCATGGACGCCTTGCCGCCGGCGTCGACGACGTTGGGGTCGGCGTGCTCGCCCTCCTTGGGAGCGCCGGTCAGGCCGACAACGCCGTTCTCGGAGTCGACCCAGACATCCACGCCCTCGGGCAGATAGTTCAGGCACATGGTCGGCATACCGATGCCGAGATTCACAACGTCGCCGTCCTGGAAGAAGCGGGCGGTACGGTAAGCAATAAGGTTCTTTCCTGTGAGTTCAGTCATTTCAGTTCCCTCCTTACGCCTCGGTCAGGGCACGGCCCTGCACAACGGCATCCACGACAAAGCCCGGGGTCATGACCTCGTCCGGGTCGATCTCGCCGATCTCAACGATCTGCTCCGCCTCGACGATAACATGGTCGGCGGCGGTGGCAAAGGCCTCGTTGAAGTTGCGGGAGGTGCGGCGGTAGACGACGTTGCCCATCTTGTCGGCCTTCCACGCATGGACGAAGCACACGTCGCCATGCAGGGGCAGCTCAAGGATGAAGCGCTTCTTGGTGGGGTCGGGGACGATCTCGCCGGTGAGGAACTTGAACTCGCCCTTGGCCTCGTCCCACTCGACGACCTGCTTGCCGTCCATCATGGGGGTGTACATACCGGTCGGGGTCAGAACGCCGCCGATGCCGGCGCCGCCGGCGCGGACCTTCTCGCAGAGGGAGCCCTGGGGGACGAAGGTAAGGTCGATCTCACCCGCAACGACCTTGGCGACCGTCTCGGAGTTGTTGCCGATGTGGGAGCAGGTGATCTTTTTGATAACGTCGGCGCGCACGAGCTTGCCGATGCCGCGTCCGGGGACGCTGGTGTTGTTGGAGATGACGCTCAGGTCTTTGATGCCGGCGGCGATGAGACCCTCGATGAGGACCTCGGAGACGCCGACGTTGACAAAGCCGGGCAGCAGAACGGTCATGCCGTCAAAGCAATACTTGCCGATCGCTTCTTCAACGGTCATGACTTTGGACTTAGCCATTTGAATATCATCCTTTCATACATTATTCTAACAGACCAATTATACAAGCCTATTTCCTAAATGTCAAACGGGGTCGTCCATGAATTTCTGCGCAAGGCGGAAGACCTCAAAAAGCTGCTTGTCGCGCTTGGCCTTGAGCGCGTCCGGATCCTGGCCGGTATAGTCGTAAAAGCCCTTGCCGGTCTTGAGGCCGAGCTCGCCCTTTTCAATATGCTCCGCCAGCGTGACGGGCATCTCGTCGCCGTGCTCCGGCATGGTGTAGCTGTGGTTGCGGTAGTTGTTCGCGGTCATGTCGAGGCCGCCGAAGTCGGCGCGCTTGAGCAGGCCGAGCACCACGGCGCGGGGGATGAAGCTGGCCTTGGCCGCAAGGTCGATGGCCTCCGCGTCGCAGTAGCCGTTGTCGAGCAGGTAAAACACCTCGCGGTTGAGGCACTGCTGCAGGCGGTTGACGATATAGCCGCGGATGAATTTTTTCATATACACCGGCGTTTTTCCGCATTTTTTGAGCAGGGCACAGAGGATGTCGGCATACTCCTGCGGCGCTTGTTCGCTCTTGACGACCTCGACGAGCGGGATAAGCTGGGGCGGCGCGTACCAGTGGGCGATGCAGAGCCGGGGCAGCAGCGCGGGCGGCACGAGCTCAAAGATGTTCAGCGCGGAGGTGTTCGACGCGAGGATGGCGCTCGCCGGTGCACATTCGGCAAGCTGGGCATAAAGCGCGGCCTTGGCGTCGCGGTTTTCCACGATGGTCTCCTGGATGAGGTCGGCGCCCTGTACGGCGGCCTCCACGGTCGATTCAAAGCGGATGCGGCCGAGCACGGCCTCCGGCTCGTCTGGCTGGAGAAGCCCCTCCTCGACAAAGGTGGCGAGCGACGAGCGCAGCGCCTCCTCCGCCTTCTGCCGCGTCTCCTCGCGGCGTGTCCACATGACGACGTCACAGCCGCCGATGGCATAGGTCTGGGCGATGCCGGGTCCCATCGTCCCCGCGCCCAGCACGGCGACAGTCCTGATATCCGATAGCTGCATAGTAATAGCCTTTCTGTATCAAAAAGTAATTGAAAGGGGCGGGGGCTCATGCCCTCGCCCCTGCGGGTATTTATCAGAATGTGCCCTCGTCCCAGGCGACGAGACGCACCATGCCGCCGTCGGCCGCCTCGCAGCGGAACGGGAAGGCAGCGATGATCTTGCGGGTGCCCTTCACGCTGTCGATGTCGCCGCCGGCGTTCTCGACGGCCATGACGCCGTGCTGCGCGAACAGGCGGTGGCAGGGCTCATAGTCGGGATAGTCGACGTCGATGTCGCGGCCGGTCGCGAGCTTGTAGTTTGTGGCGAGCCAGGGCATCTGCTCCTTGACGGGATAGTGCCAGAGCGGGGAGTCGGTCGCGCCCCAGGTGCCGGAGATGCCCTTGATGTGCTTCTCGAACATGAGGTACTTGCAGACCTCCGGGCCGAGGCCGGGATAGTAGTTGAAGTACTTGTCGTTGTTGATGCGCCAGTAGCGATGGAAGCCGGTGTCCATGATGACCCAGTCGTTCTCGCGGATCTCAAGGCCGTCCTTCCTGCAGGCGTCCTCCACATCCTGCGGCGTGATGATGCGCCAGATCTCGCCCATTTTGGCGGGGTCGCCGCCGGCGGCGTTGAACTTCTCCTCGAACTCGTCGTACATCCAGGTCATGTCGAGGATGACGCCGGAGCCGATGCAGTGCTCCAGCGGCAGCTCGGCCAGCGTGTAGCCGTAGCGCTCGCGGTCGACCTCCTCCTGATGCAGCGTGTGGTTGGGGGCGTCCATGTGGGTGGCGGCGTGCAGCGTGCCGGTGTAGGTGCAGGTGCGCTTGTGGAAGCGCTCCAGATACTGGCCGCGGGGGAAGGTCAGGTCGGAGCGCGCGCCGGGGAACGGCCAGAGAGGCGTGTCCCAGCCCCAGGGCTGCGACAGGTCGTAGATCTTCGGCATCTTGCCGGTCTCGAGATAAAATTCGTCCTTGTTGAGGGGCATATAGGCCATGTTACTTTTCCTCCACTTCAAAAATTATTACTCACAGCTACACTGTAAACCTTGGAATCGTGCGAAAGTCAAGCCGTTTTCGCCGTCCGGAACGGCTTTTTGGACGAAAAATCGGCGAAATGATAAAAAAGTTTACAAAGATTACGAAAAAATTACAAAAAAGACTTGCCGACAAAAAGAACTTGCATTATAATGAGCAACGGTGAAATAACATGAGCTATAAGATCGGCGACGTGGCAAGGATACTCGGCATATCGCCGGACCTCCTCCGCTACTATGAAAAAAAGGGCGTGGTCACGCCCTATAAGGACGCGCACAACGACTACCGCTATTATGACGCGTGGGACATCAATCTGCTGATGGACTGTCTCTGGTTCAAAAACTTCGGCTTCTCCATCGAACAGATCGCAGACCTGGTGCGCATCCCCTCGGCGGGGCAGCTCGGGGAGGTCTTTCTCGGCCGCGAGGAGGAGCTTCGGACGACGATACGCCGCTGCGAGCTTCTGCTGCGCCGGAGTGAGGAATACCGCGCCCAGTTGGCACGCATCCCGGCGCTGCTCGGACGCTGCGAGCTTGCGGAAAGTCCGGCGCGGCTCCGCTATATCAACCGCGTCGGCGAGGAATATCCCGCCGAGGACGGCCTGGAGCGCATCGCGCGGCAATGGCTGCGGGCGCTTCCGTTCAACCACCGCTATTTCGAGATCCCGCGCGAGGCGCTGTTCGGCGGGAGCGAGGACGATTACCGCTGGGGCTTCTCGCTGGAGGCCGATTATGTGCGCGAGCTCGACTTCCCCACCGGCGCGCCGATGGAATGGGTCGAACCGGCGCGCGGCATACACACCGTTTTCAAAAGCCGGGGCAAGGGGAACTTCTCCCCGCGCCACCTTTCCTACGCGCTCGATTGGGCGCAGCGGCAGGGCTTGACCGTCTGCGGCGCGGCACAGGGCGTGCTCATGGCGTCGCTGCTCGACGAGGGCGAGCTTTGCGGCTATTTTGAATGTTGGATACCGGTTACAAGCAATAAGGAGGACGCAGAGACATGACCGATATGCAGGAAAAAGAAATGATAGAGCAGGCAAAGGCCGGCGATCCCAAGGCAAACTACGAGCTGAGCCAGTGGGCGCGGCGGATGAGCGTTCTTGAGCCGGATGAGCCGCGCTGGAACAGCCTCGCGGCCAAATGCCTCGTGGACGCGGCAAGGGGCGGCTATGAGCCGGCGCAGCGGCTGGTGGCGGAGCTGACCTCCGAGGACGAGGATGAAACGCCCGCCAACGCGCCGTTTGCGGATGACGACGATGTGCGGCGCTATACGCCCGCGTCCGAGAAGCCCGTGTCCCAGGAAAAGCGCGCCGCACCGTCCAGGGACTTCTATGATCAGGCCGACGAGGACGATTATTACGACGACTACGACGATGACTATGCGCCGGAGGACAATGACGGCTGCGACGATTACGGCGACTACGACGATTATGATGCCACGCCGGAGAAGGCGGGCTTCGCGGGGACGCTGAAGAAGGTCGGCGGCGCCGTGAAGAAGGGCGGCATGGCGGCCGCGGCCTCCGTCGGCGGCCTCGTTTCCAAGCTGGGCGGCAAACGCACGGGCAAGGCGGGGCGCAGCCGCACGGAGACGTCCGAACCGGAGGAAGAACGCCGCGGCAGCAGCCGCACTGCCGCCCGCAGCACTGCCGCCCGCGGCACCGGCGCCCGCAATACCTCCCGCCGCGGCGGGAGCGCCGGCGGCTTTTCCGCGTGGGTGGAGGAGAACTGGAAGGTCGTCCGCATCGTCTGCGTCGTCATATGCGTGGTGCTGGTGGCGCTGATCGTCATTCTGCTCGTCCCGTCCAAGGACAAAACACCGGAGGCCACGCCGACGGCGAACCCCACGGCGGAGCCGACCCCCGTGCCGACGCAGGAGCCTTTCCCGAATGAGGCGACGAAGCTGGAGATCAGCACGACGAGCACCCTGCTCTACCGCCCCGGCGACAGCGACGCGAGCGCCTATCTTCCCGCAAGCCAGACACTCACCGTCATCGAGCCGGACGCGGAGAACCTGCGTCAGGGGCCGAGCGGCAGTGATTACCCCGACGTCATCATGCGCGTCCCGGAAGGCTCGCAGGTCACGGCCTATGCCCGCTACCAGAATGCCGAGGGCACGGTCTGGTACCTCATCAACTACGGCGGCACCTGGGGCTGGATGTACGGCCCGTCCCTGGCGTGACACATACCATATAATAAAAAAGGCGGCGGGTCGAATTTTCGGCCCGCCGAGCTATAAGGCTCCCGCTGGATAAGCTGCCTGTTCAGCTTAGCGGAAGCAAGAAATTTTGTAAAGAGCGAGGACAGTCGAATGGACAGAACCTTAGTCGAAAAGCTGGAGACACGCGCCCAAACGCTGCTCCCGGCGGAGACAGCCATGATGGTCGAGTGCTGGGCGGACAGCGGCGACCGTATGTGCGCCGCCGTTCTGAAGCATATCCAGCGCTGCGGGATGTTTGACGAGCCGCTGTGCGGCGAGCCATACCGCGTGGTCGAGTTTGACGACCGCGTGCTGCTCCGCTGCGACGGCTGCGAAAAAATGCACGCGCTGCCCAAAATTCGCGGCGTCGGCTACGGCGAAACAGAGGCCGAGGCGCATCAAAACGCCCTCTATGCCCTGACGCTCCCCGTGTCCGCCGACGAGCGCGAATACGGCTGCGGCGACGTCCGCGCCGTGGAGGAGAGCTGTATTTATAACCGCGTCGCCTACGCGAAGCTCTGAGCGCCGCTGCGCCCGAGGGACGCAAAAATTTTTCCGGTGCCGAGACAAGTTTCGCTTGTTATCGAGCATATTTTGTGTTATTGTATTGCTCGCGGTACAAAATATAGTGATTGACCAAAGCCCACGTTCACGCCGCGGCCTCGTCAACCATCGAGACGAGCAGCGGTCCGGCCGCGTCGGCGAAGCACTCCACGGCGGCCACGGCCTCAGCCAGCGTGTTGCCGCAGGTGCCGGCCTCCAATATGAGCGATCCGCGTGTGAGCTGCTGGTTATAGCGGCAGCTCGAGAGGTCGACAGGCCGCATGAGCGTATCGCAGCGCGCGAGCGCCGCGTCCTGCAGCGCCAGCGCCAGCCTGAGATTCTCCCGCCAGTCCGGGTGCGAAAGATTCTGGTCTGACCCCACGACGAGCATGAGCTGCGCCATGGCTGCGCCGTCCGTCTCCGCCGCCGTCCGGTATATCGTCTCCTCGTCGCCGATCGCGTCGCGGTGGAGGTCGATGACCATGGCGATGTCGGGATAGGCCTCGAGCCAGCGCTCGATGGCCTCGCCGCTGCGGGCGTAGGCGCCGCTGTAGCTTGGCCAGTCGTAGAGCTCCGTGTCGTGCAGCACGCGCAGCCCGTATCGCTCAAGTCCCGTCTTCAGCGCCTCACCCACGGCGATGACGCTCTGCGCCGCGTCCGTTGTCCGCCAGTCGCCCGACGGCTCGTATTCCGCGCCCGGCGCCATGGTATACGCCTCGCAGGAGTGCGTATGAACGATGAGAATCTGCGGCCCCTTCGCCGGAAGCGTGAGCGAAAGCGGCGCCGCCCGCAGGACGTCCGTATCGACGTCATAGGCGGTGAAGTTGCTCAAGCCCTCCGACGGGATGGTGGTCGTGCGGATCGCCGGCGCCGCCTCCGCGCTCTGCGTCTCGACAACGGGCGGCGGAGTCTGTGCCGGGGTGCCCGGCTCCGCTGGGGTGTCGGTCACGCGGCCAAGCCAGCCGGCAGCCATGACGGACAGTGCGATAAGTCCCAATCTTGCGTTCATAGGGAATGTCCCCCTTTCTGCGACATATGATTTAATGTATGAGACTACGGGGAGAGCATACCCATAATTTCTTGAAACAAAACAAAGGATACAGAGAAAATGACGATCCAGTACAAGCCCAAGGGCGTTTGCTCACGACTCATGAACATCGAGGTCGAGGACGGCGTGATCCGCCGCGTCGAGGTCACCGGCGGCTGCAGCGGCAACCTGCAGGGCATCGCCCGTCTGATGGAGGGCATGACCCCCGCCGAGGCCATTTCCCGCATGGAGGGGATACGCTGCGGCTCGAAAAACACCTCCTGCCCTGACCAGCTTGCACAGGCGCTGAAAACGTTGACATAATTGACGCGAGTTTTGGCGAAACGATAAACATAATATCGTTGCTGGTAATTATTACTTTTGTGCATTATGCAAAAACCGCGCCGGACACAGAAAAAAATAAATACAAAATCCACAGCATCTTGATTATTTTAGCCTATCTAAACGGAAGCAAACCACAGGATGTTGTGGATTAACAATTTGCACAAAACGCGCCTAGTTCATTTATTCAGTCTGCCGATTGTCTTTGTTCTTTTCGCTCCGTTATAATAATGATGCACCGTTCCGCGGTGCCTTGAACACGATGATTTCTGACCCAACCATTGCCGAAAGGAGGCAGAACCAATGACACGAAAAATCATTTCCCGCGCTCTCTGGCTTCTTCTGACGCTCTGCCTGGCTTTCACTCTACTGGGCAGCACGGGGCGTGAAGCGAACGAAGGCGTTCTGCTCTCCGCAGAATTTGAGGAGCAAACGGCCGCCACCGGCGAGCTGGAGACGGACACCGAGGCAGAGACCACGGTCGAGCCGAAGGTCGCAGAGACCACCAGCGTCGAGGAGGCGGACGACAGCTTTGAGGCCCCCGCTATGAGCAGCTACTGCAACCGGCGGTACGCCGGCACCTACAAGACCTACAGCGGACACAGCTATGTCTGCGCACAGGGCATCTTCTCCGCCCTCTGCCCGAACGCCAAGCTCACCCAGACAGACGAAAGCCTTCTGATCGAGGCCGACGGCCTCACGATCCAGGCTGACCTTGGAGCGGACTACTTCACCTGCAACGGCCGCTACCTCTACGCCCCGGCCGGGGTCGTCGCCGAGGACAACGGCGTATATCTCCCGGCGGATGCCGTGGCCAAGTGCTTTGGCGGGACCGTCTCTCTCGATGAGGACTCGGAGCGCCTGGACATCTTTGCCACAGACGTCACCCCGCTTGAATCCGGCGACAGCTTCTATGATGAAACGGATGTCTACTGGCTGAGCCGCATCATCTATGCCGAGGCCGGCGTAGAGTCGCTGGAGGGACAGATCGCCGTCGGAAACGTGGTCATCAACCGCGTCGCCAGCGACGTATTCCCGCAGGACAACATCAAGGGCATCATCTTTGCCGCCGGACAGTTTGACCCCGTCGCCGCCGGAACGGTCAACCGCACTCCCTCCGACGAGGCGGTCGTGGCCGCGAAGCTCGCGCTGGACGGCTGCGAGATCGTGCCGGACTACACGCTGTTCTTTGCAACAGGACAATTCGGCGCGGGCTACACCACCGTCACATGGATCGGCAACCACTGCTTCATGACCCTTGCCTGATGCCGCATAAATATGATATGATACAGGGTATGCTTGAGGGCATACCCTGTCCTTTTATTTGGGAGGAACGCATGGACGAGATACTGCGCGCGCATCTGGATGCGCCGGAGGGCGTGATACAGGACTTTCTGCGCTATGGCGAGCGGCTGAAGGAGACGAACGCCGTCACGAATCTGACGGCGATACGCGACGATGCGGGCATCGCGCGGCTGCATTTTCTGGACAGCGCGGCGCTGCGTGAGCTGGCCGACTTCTCCGGGCGCGACGTGATCGACGTGGGCACCGGCGCGGGCTTTCCGGGACTCCCGCTGCGGCTTTTGCAGCCGGATATGCGCCTTACGCTGCTTGACTCCAACAACAAGAAGGTCGACTTCCTCCGCGGCGTATGCGCCGAGCTTGCGCCCGACGTTCGCTGTCTCTGGGGGCGCGCCGAGGAGCTGGGCGAGCTGCGTGAGAGCTTCGATATCGCCGTGAGCCGCGCCGTGGCGGAGCTTGAAATGCTCGCAGAGCTATGCCTGCCGCTCGTGCGCCCCGGCGGTCTCTTCATCGCCATGAAAAAGCCCGACTGCGATGCGGAGGTCCAGCGGGCGGACGGCGCCATCCGGGCGCTCGGCGGCCGCCTGCGCGGCATCACGCGCTACACCGTCCCCGGCACGGACGTGGAGCACGCCGCCGTCCTCATCGACAAGACAAAGCCGACCCCGGCGCAATACCCGCGCCGCTGGGCACAGATCAAGAAAAAACCGCTGGGAGGAGAGAGAGCATGAAGCTGCTTTCAGAGAGCTACGGCGTCAACTGCTTTGACGAACGGGAGATGGACCGCCGCCTCGATGCCAAGGTGCGGAGCGCACTCAAGCGCACGATCGAGCAGGGCGAGCCCCTGTGGGCGTGGGTGGCCGACGCGGTGGCCGCCGCCATGCGCGACTGGGCGGTGGAGCACGGCGCAACGCATTATACCCACTGGTTCCAGCCCATGACGGGCGTGACCGCCGAGAAGCATGAGAGCTTCCTGATGCCCGCCGGACACGGCGATGCCATCGTCGATTTTTCCGGCAAGGAGCTCATCCGCGGCGAGCCGGACGCCTCGTCCTTCCCCTCCGGCGGGCTTCGCGCCACCTTTGAGGCGCGGGGCTATACCGCCTGGGATCCCACGAGCTACGCCTTTATCAAGGACAACACGCTCTGCATCCCGACCGCCTTCTGCTCTTACAGCGGCGAGGCCCTCGACAAGAAGACCCCGCTGCTGCGCTCCATGGACGCACTGAACGCGGCCTGCCTGCGGCTGCTGCGGCTGCTCGGCTACGACTGCGGTCACGTCTGGCCGGCCGTCGGCACGGAGCAGGAATATTTCCTCGTCGACCGCGAGGCATACAACCGGCGCAAGGATCTTATCTATACCGGCCGCACCCTGTTCGGCGCGCGCCCGCCCAAGGGGCAGGAGCTGTCCGACCACTATTTCGGGAGCATCCCCAGCCGCGTTGCGGACTTTATGGCGGAGCTGGACGAGGAGCTGTGGCAGCTTGGCGTTCCGGCGCACACGGAGCATAACGAGGGCGCGCCCGCCCAGCATGAGCTCGCGCCGGTGTTTGAAAAATGCTCGCCCGCCGTCGACCATAACCAGCTCACCATGGATCGTATGCGCGTCATCGCGGAGCGTCACGGGCTGGCCTGTCTGCTGCATGAAAAGCCCTTTGAGGGTGTCGCCGGTTCCGGCAAGCACAACAACTACTCCCTAGTGACCGACAGCGGCGAGAACCTGTTCGCCCCGGGCAGCGAGGCGTATGACCGCCGCCGCTTCCTCGTGTTCTTCATCGCCTTTATCGCCGCTGTGGACGAGCACCAGGATCTGCTCCGCATCAGCGTGGCCGGTGCAGGGAACGACCACCGCCTCGGCGGAAGCGAGGCGCCGCCCGCCATCGTATCGGTGTATGTGGGTGAGGAGCTGGAGCGGCTTTTAGACGCCGTGGAACAGGGCGAGCCGGTCGTATTCCGAGAATCGGAGGCGCTGCAGACCGGCGTCATGGCGCTGCCCGCCATCCCGCGCGACACGAGCGACCGCAACCGCACCGCGCCCATCGCCTTCACCGGCAACAAATTCGAGTTCCGTATGCTCGGCTCGAGCCAGTCCGCCGCCGACTGCAACACCGTCCTGAATACGGCGCTGGCCGACATCCTGGAGCGAATGGCGGACGAGCTTTCCGGCGCGCCCGACTTCGAGACGGCGCTGCGCGAGCTGCTGGCGCGCATGGTGAGCATCCACCGCCGCATCCTCTTCTCCGGCAACTGCTATGACGAGGCGTGGGTGGAACAGGCCGAAAAGCGCGGGCTTCTGAACCTCCGCAGCACGGCGGACGCGCTCCCGCTGCTGACGACCGAGAAGAACATGACGCTGTTCTCGCGGCGCGGCGTGATGAGTCCCGGCGAGCTTCGCGCCTGCCGCGACATCCAGCTCGACATCTATTGCAAGCGCCTGAATATCGAGGCACAGGTCATGACCGAGATGGTGCGCACCGACATTTTCCCCGCCGTAATGAGCTTTGAGCGGCTTGTCGCCGGGACGATACGCGCCAAGGACGACATTGACGTCGAATCCCCGGCAGAAAACGATCTGCTTCAGCGGCTCACCGGGCTCGCCGAGGCGCTGTACACGCGCTGCGAGCACCTGGAGCGCTCCGCGAATGCCGAGATGCCCGAGGACGGCGCCGCCCGCGCCGCGTACTACCACGACGTAGTGCTGCAGGATATGCAGTCGCTGCGCGCCGTGGCGGACGAGCTTGAGACCCTTGTCGGCAAAAAGCACTGGCCCTTCCCCAGCTACGGACGATTGCTGTACCATCTGTAAAACAAGCCGCCGGACGGAAGCCCCGTCCGGCGGTATCCCTTTTATTTGCTTTATTTCCCCACGCAGAAGCGGGCGAAGATGCCGTTGGTCACGTCCTCACGGACGCTGCGGCCGGAGAGCTCGCCAAGCGCGCCGAGAGCGCCCTCCAGCTCCGTCAGCACCGCATCCGGCGCAGCGCCGTCCTCCATCGCGGCCAGCGTCTCATGCAGATAGTCGAGCGCCCGCGATACGGCGTCGGCCTGCCGCGCGCTGGTGAGCACCTCCCCGGCAGCGACACCCGCCTCCGGCGGAAAGAGCCCGGCGACCTGCGCCTCCAGCGCATCCAGTCCCGCGCCGGTCTTCGCGCTGATGCGCAGCGCGCCGGGCAGCTCAAAGGCGGCAGGCCGATCGGCTTTGTTGAGCAGCACGATGGACTTCTCCGCCGCGGCTGCCTCGTCCAATATCGCCCGGTCGCCCGCCGTCAGCGGCACGGAGCCGTCCAGCACGGCGAGCACAAGAGACGCGCCCTGCGCCGCCTCCCGCGCGCGCTCCACGCCGATGCGCTCCACGGGGTCGTCCGTCTCACGCTGTCCGGCGGTATCGGTGAGCCGCAGGAGCACGCCGCCCAGCACGGCTTTTTCCTCCAGGGTGTCCCGCGTCGTTCCGGCCTGGTCGGTGACGATGGCGCGCTCATAGCCCAGCAGCGCGTTGAGCAGCGAGCTTTTCCCGACGTTCACGCGCCCGATGATGGCGGTGGCCACGCCGTTTTTCACGAGCGCCCCGCGCCGCCATGTCGCAAGCAGCGCCGAGAGCGACTGCACGCCCTCGCCCAGCGTCTGGCGGTAATCCTCCATCTCGAAGGGCTCGATGTCCTCGTCCGGATAGTCGAGCACGGCGTGGTAATGCGAGCAGATCGCCGTGAGCGCGTCATATACCGCGTCCGTCCGGCGGCTCACCGCGCCGTCCAGCTGGGACGCGGCCAGCCGCGCCGCCTGCGGCGTCTGCGCGTCGATGAGGTCGATGACAGCCTCCGCCTGTACAAGGTCGAGCCGCCCGTTGAGAAAGGCGCGGCGCGTGAATTCGCCCGCCCTCGCCTGCCGTGCACCGGCGGCAAAGAGGCTCAGAAGCCCCTCGCGCAGCACGGCCGGCGAGCCGTGGCACTGGAGCTCGGCGGTATCCTCGCCGGTATAGCTCGCCGGGGCGCGGGAGACGGTGGCAAGGCAGAGGTCGAGCGTCTCGCCGTCGCGGTCGAGCAGCCGGCCGTAGACGAGCATATGGCTCGCCCGCTCGCTCATGCGCCCGCCGTGCGCCGGGATGAATACGCGGTCGAGCACGGCGATGGCCTCCGGCCCGGAGATGCGGAGTATGCCAATGGCGGCCAGCGCCGGGCCGGTGGCGATGGCCGCAATGGTGTCAAAGCCGGACGACTCGCTCATTTCCGGTCGTCGTCCTCCTCGGCGAGGTAATAGGTCAGCGCGAGGAAGCTGTCGGAGAAGTGGATGTTCTCGACAAGGACGCCGGAGTCGCCGGTGTCAAGCTCGATGTTGGTGAAGTTCCAGATGGCGCGGATACCGGCGCCGACGAGCTGGTCGGTCAGCTCCTGCGCGGCGCGGCGGGGCACAGCGAGGATGGCGATGTCCACCTTGTTGTCAAAGACATACTCCGCAAGCTTTTCGCCGGAATAGACGGGATAGCCGTCGATCTCCGTGCCGACGAGCTCCGGCCGTATGTCGAACGCGCCCATCAGGCGGAAGCCCTCGATCATATGGCTGAAGTTCTCGATCAGCGCGTGGCCGAGGTTGCCGACGCCGACGAGCACGGCCTTATAGCTGCGGTCGACGCCGAGGATGTGGCTGATCTGCTCGCGCAGGGAGGCGATGTTGTAGCCATAGCCCTGCTGGCCGAATTCGCCGAAGCAGGAGAAGTCCTGGCGGATCTGAGACGGGGTGAGCCCCATCTGGCGGCCGAGCTCGCCGGAGGAGATGCGCTCCTCACCCTGATAGCTGAGGTCGTCGAGCTTCCGGAGATAACGGGGCAGGCGGCGGATGACGTTATTGGATATATTCATGCGCTTCATGGTGATCTACCTCCACGTTTTTTATTTCAGCCTACCACAAAAGCAGGAAAGTTTCAATTCTTATTGTAACCGGCGTGACAAATATGTTATAATTCCTCTGTTATGATGGAAGAAAGAATGTCCCACGCCTATCTGCTGGTCTCTCCGGCGGAGGCCTCGCGGGAGGCCGAGGCACAGAAGCTCGCCCAGCGCCTGCTTTGCTCCCGTCCCGATGCGCCCTGCGGCCAATGCCGCGACTGCCGGAAGCTGCTCGCCGGGGTACACCCCGACCTCATCTGGCTGCGCCGTCAGCCGGACGACAAGGGGAAGCTGCGCCGGGAGATCACCGTCGACCAGGTGCGCGCCCTGACGGCGGACGCCGCCGTCGCGCCGAACGAGGCCGAGCGCAAGGTCTATATCATCCCCGAGGCGGACACCCTGAACACCCAGGCACAGAACGCCCTGCTCAAGGCGCTGGAGGATCCACCCGGACACGCCTGCTTCATCCTCTGTACCCCGGCGGCGGACGCGCTGCTGCCGACGGTGCTGAGCCGCCTTGTCCGCGTACACGGCGCAGCGGAGGAGGATGACGGGGCGCAGAGCCCGCTCATGCCGTTTGCGGAGGAATATCTCTCGCTGGCCGGCGGGAGCGACCGTGCTGCGCTCGCGCTGTTCTGTATGCAGCGCTCGGAGCTTGGCCGGGACGAGGCGCTTGAATTCATCGATTGTATACGCACACGCACCGTCCGCGCCCTCTGCGGCGAGGATCCGTCCGCGGGACTGGGGCGCGAGGCGCTGTTCCGCCTGTGCGGGCTTCTGGACAAGGCGGAGCTTTATTTGCGGCGCAACCTGTCGGCAAAGCAGGTGCTCGGCCTCATGGCCGTCGCGCCGGAGCTAGGAAAGGAAAGAACATAAATTGGCAACCGTAGTCAGTGTGAAATTCAGAAACCGGGGCAAGCTCTACTACTTCGACCCCGTTGACCTTCAGATCCCGGACGGGACGCAGGTCGTTGTGGAGACGGCCAAGGGGCTTGAGCTCGGCGACGCCGTCAAGGGCAATCACGAGGTGGAGGACGAGCGCGTGGTGCAGCCGCTGCGCCCGGTGGCGCGCATCGCCACGGACAACGACCTCCGCATCGCCTCGCTGTGCCGCCGCCGCGAGCGAGAGGCCTATGTCGTCTGCAAGCAGAAGATCGAGCAGCATGGGCTGGAGATGAAGCTCGTGGACGTGGAATGCGCGTTCGACAGCAGCAAGATCCTCTTCTTCTTCTCGAGCGACGGGCGCGTGGACTTCCGCGAGCTTGTCAAGGATCTGGCCGGTGTCTTCCGCACCCGCATCGAGCTGCGCCAGATCGGCGTGCGCGACGAGGCGCGTATGCTCGGCGGCCTCGGCATCTGCGGCCGCGCCTTCTGCTGCGGCAGCTTTATGGAGGAATTCGCCTCCGTCTCGACCAAAATGGCGAAAACGCAGTCCATGTCGCTGAACCCGGCCAAGATATCCGGCGCGTGCGGCCGTCTCATGTGCTGCCTCCGCTATGAGCAGGCGGCCTATGAGGAGCTCGTGAAGAACGTCCCGAAGAACGGCGCGTTCGTGGAAACGCCGGACGGCTATGGCAACGTGACGCAGGTCAACGTCCTGCGCCAGACCGTGCGCGTCAAGCTTGACGGGCTGACGGACGATGCCGTCAAGGGCTATGACGCCGATGAGGTCGCCGCCATCCCCGGCGGCCGCCCGCGTGACGGGAGCCAGCCGCCGCATATCCTTGTCGTCAAGCCCAAGGCGCCGAAGGAGCCGAAGGAGCCGGAGACCGACCGCTGGATCATGCCGCAGATGCTCTCCGATGCGCTGACGGACAAGCCCGCCGAAAACGGCGAAAAGCCCAAGCGCCCGAACCGTTCCCGTAAAAAGCCCGCGCCCAGGCAAACGTCCAAGCCCGACGGCCGGAAGCCAGAGAACCGGGGCGAAAAGAAGCCGGACGGGGAGAAGCCGGAGCGCCGCGCCCCCGCCGGGGAGAAGAAGCCGGACGGACGCAAGTCCGGTTATGATCCGCGCCGCCGCAGCCGCTATCGCGGCAAGCCCCGTAAGGAGGGCGGCGCACCCAGAGAGGGCGGAGCGCCCAAGGAGGGAAGCCATGAGGGATCGTGAGGAGCGCCGTGAGCGCGGCAAGAAGATATTCCAGCGCGTGACCGCCGCCGGTCTGGTCGCCGCCGCCTTCGTGCAGATGCTCAGCGTTGGCGCGAAGCGGCCGAAAAAGAAATAAGCGAATATGCGAAAACAGGGCCCGGAGACACTGCTCCGGGTCCTGCTCAGGACAAGGCAGAAATTCAAAGCGCCCCGCGGAAAGCAGGGCGCTTTGAATCATGCGGGGCGAGGTTCCACCCACGCATTGAAATTGAGCAAATCAGACTGCGCGCTCGACCTTGCCGCCACGAAGGCAGCGCGTGCACACATAAACATGCTTCGGCTGGCCGTCCACTATCGCCTTGACGCGCTTGACATTGGGCTTCCAAGTGCGATTAGAGCGCCTGTGGGAATGGCTGACCTTGATGCCGAACGTCACGCCTTTGCCGCAAACCTCACATTTTGCCATCGAAATCAGCTCCTTCCTGCCGTCCGCAAAAGGACAGCTTTCATATAATATCAGACGAAAAAGCAAATTGCAAGCATTATTTTTTCATATTGCGAATTTCTCTAAAAATGTATACAATAGAATCGCAGAAATGTGTACATTCGGAGGTGCCTTATGGCCGGAAATTACAGTGTCCGCCTGGCGGAGGTCGTCGAACAGTATGACGAGCTGTTCGTCGCCCACGCATCCAGCGATTACGATACCCGTCTCATCCACACGGCCGACCTCAACCGGCCGGGACTGCAGCTCATGGGCTATTTCGACTACTTTGACCCGACGCGCATACAAATTCTCGGCAAGGCGGAGGTCACGCTGATGACGGGAAAGAGCGCCCCGTCGCGGCTGTCGAGCTTCGGCGAGCTTCTCGGGCGGGGCTGCCCCGCCGTGATCGTGGCGCATGAGCAGGAGGTGCTCCCGGAGCTGCTCGAGGCGGCGGAGCGCTTTGACGTGACCGTGCTGCGCACGGACGTGGATACCTCCGAGTTTTCCGCCCAGCTCATCGGCACGCTGCGCCGCAGCCTTGCGATACGCGAGACCGTCCACGGCGTCCTGGTCGAGGTCGCGGGCGAGGGGATGCTCATCACGGGCGACTCCGGCGTCGGCAAATCGGAGACGGCGCTCGAGCTCATCAAGCGCGGCCACCGCCTCATCGCGGACGACGCCGTGGAGATACTGCGCACGAGCCGCCTCACGCTCGAGGGGCGCGCCCCGCGCGTCATCCAGAATTTTATGGAGCTGCGCGGCGTGGGCGTCATCGACGTGAAGAGCCTCTTTGGCGAGGTCGCGGTCAAGCCGGAGACGCGCATCGATATGGTCGTGTCGCTCGAGGCCTGGGACAGCGAGAAGCCCTATGACCGGCTGGGGCTTGAAACGGAGACGACGGAGATACTGGGCGTGTCGGTCCCCAAGGTCACGATACCCGTCCGCCCCGGACGGAACCTCGCCATCATCCTGGAGGTCACGGCCATCAACAACCGCCAGAAGAAGGCTGGCTATAACGCCGCGCAGGTGCTGGCACAGCGCGTGGATGCGATCGCGGACGCAGGGATAAGCTTTTCGGGAGGCGGACTTTGATGAACGAGCTGCTGAGGGATATACGGCGGGCGCTGCCCGCCTTGGAGCTGCGCGAAAACGAGCCGATGGCGGCGCATTGCTCGCTGCGTATCGGCGGCCCGGCGGCGGCCATGGCGCTGCCCGCCTCGCTGGCGGAGCTGACGGCGCTGGCCGGACTGCTGCGGGAGAAGGGCGTGGAGCCCTTCGTCATGGGCAACGGGACGAATCTGCTTGTGACGGATGCGCCGCTCGACCGCTTTGTCATCAAATGCGGCGCATCGCTCTCCGCTGTCCATATCGAAGACGAAAGCCTCACGGCGGAGGCCGGGGCGACGCTGGCGCAGACGGCGGCGGCGGCGCTGAACGCCTCGCTCACGGGGCTGGAATTTGCCGCCGGGATCCCCGGCACGGTGGGCGGCGGCGTGTGCATGAACGCCGGCGCCTACGGCGGCGAGCTCAAGGATGTGACGCTCTGGACGGAATATCTGGACGAAGGCCTGCAGCTCTGCCGCGCCGAGGGCGAGGCACAGGGCTTCGGCTATCGCCGCAGCGCCTTCTCCGCGCCGGGGCGTATCGTCCTGCGGAGCGGGATGCATCTCACGCGCGGGGAACACGACGACATTGCCGGGCGTATGCGGGAGCTTGCGGCCAAGCGCCGCGCCAGCCAGCCGCTCGATATGCCGTCCGCCGGTTCGACCTTCAAGCGCCCCGTGGGCGGCTTTGCGGCGGCGCTCATCGACGAGGCGGGGCTTCGCGGCTTCCGCATCGGCGGGGCGCAGGTGTCGGAGAAGCACGCCGGCTTCGTCATAAACGCCGGAGGCGCGAGCTTTGACGACGTGCTCGCGCTGATGGAGCATATCGAAAAGACCGTATGGGAGCGCAGCGGCGTCCGGCTCGAGCCGGAGGTGCGCATCCTCCGCTGAGGAGATATTGAAAGACTATGGAGCTTTTGATCATAACCGGACTGTCCGGCGCGGGCAAAACACGCGTGCTGGATGTCTGCGAGGATATGGGCTATTACTGCGTGGACAATCTGCCCATCGCGCTCATCGACCGCTTTGCGGAGCTCTGCCTCGCCTCGCGCGGACGCTTTGAACGCGTGGCCGTGGGCCTGGACGTGCGCGCCAGCCGTGAGATGAGCGAGCTGACGGGTGCGCTCGACCGCCTCGCTTCGATGGACTGCGGCATGAAGATACTCTTCGTGGACGCGGGTGACGGGAGGCTGCTGCGCCGCTATAAGGAGTCGCGCCGCCCCCATCCGCTGGCCGCACGCGGGCGGACGCTGGCCGAGGCTATCGCCGCCGACCGCAGCTTCAGCGAGCCGCTGCGCCGGCGCGCCGACTATGTCATCGACACGACGGACACGAACCTGAACGCCCTGCAGGGCGCGTTATACGACATCCTCTCGCCGGAGAAGCGCTATTTCTCCGTGACCGTCTGCGCCTTCGGCTTCAAGTACGGCATCCCGCCGGAGGCCGATCTGGTATTTGACGTCCGCTGTCTGCCGAACCCGTTTTATGAGGAGGCGCTGAAGCCGCTCTGCGGGCTGGATCAGCCGGTGTCGGACTTCGTATTCGGCTTCGAGAACGCCCAGCTGCTGCGCGACAAGCTGATCGACCTGCTCGACTTTCTCCTGCCCCGCTATGAGGAGGAGGGACGGCGGGAGCTGACCGTCGCCGTCGGCTGCACGGGCGGCCGCCACAGGAGCGTGGCCATGGCGCGGGCGCTCACGGACGCATTGGAGGCACAGGGCTGGGACGCGGCGCTGCAATGCCGGGACATGGAAAGGAGCGGCGCATGAAACGAACGATGAAACCGCGCATCGTCGCCATCGGCGGCGGCACGGGACTTTCCACCATGCTGCGGGGTCTGAAAAGCTGCCCCGCCGATATCACGGCGGTCGTCACCGTCACGGACGACGGCGGCGGAAGCGGCGTGCTGCGCCGGGAGCTCGGTATGCTGCCGCCGGGGGATATACGCAGCTGCATCCTCGCGCTGGCAAATGCCGAGCCCGCGATGGAGGCGCTGATGAGCTATCGCTTTACGGAGGGCACGCTCGCGGGGCAGAGCCTCGGCAATCTTGTGCTGGCCGCGTTCAACGAGCTCTCGCCCTCGTTTGACAAGGCGGTGGAGACGATGAGCCAGGTGCTCGCCATCACGGGGCGCGTGCTGCCCGTGACAAACGCGAATCTGGTGCTCCGCGCCCGCTTCGACAACGGCGAGACGATCTCCGGCGAGACGAGCATCACGGCCTATAAAAAGAGCACCGACGCGCTCATACGGCGCATGGAGCTTGCGCCCGCCGGGGCGGAGGCTCTGCCCGCCGTGCTGGACGCCATCGACCGCGCCGATATGCTCGTGATGGGGCCGGGGAGCCTTTATACGAGCGTGCTGCCGAACCTGCTGGTCGGCGGCGTGGCGGAGCATATCGTCCGCTCCAGGGCACTGAAAATATACGTTCTCAACGTCATGACGCAGGACGGCGAGACGGAGCGCTTCACCGCCGCCGACCATGTGCGCACTCTGTTTGAGCAGAGCGGCGCGAGGCTTTTTGACTGGGTGCTGACGAACAGCGCGCCGGTGCCGCCGGACGCGATCCAGAGCTACTCCGGAGAAAATGCCGCGCCGGTCGTCGTGGATGAGGACGAGCTTGCGGCGCTGGGCGTGTCCGTGCTGCGGGCGGAGGTATCCGGCATGAAGGGACGCTTCGTGCGCCATGATCCACAGGCGCTGGCGGCGGCGCTGATGGAGTTCTACCGCAGTCACGCCACAACGAGGGTATTCGGCGAATGAGCTTTTCATCGGAGGTCAAAAACGAGCTCTGCCGCCAGAGCATCGGAAAGAAATGCTGCGCGCTCGCCGAGGCCTACGGCGCGCTGCTCTACGGAAACTGCTTTTCCGCCACGCTCATCCGCTTTATCACCGCGTCGGAGGCCTTTGCCCAGCGGCTGCCGAAGCTCTTCAATCGCGCCTTCGGCGTGGACTTCGACCGCGTGGAGACGGCGGGAAAATGCTCCCTTTCCATCACGGACGAGGACAAGATATCCTGCATATTCGAGGCCTTCGGCTATGACGCCGCCTCGCTGGTCGCGCACCATATCAACCGCCCGCTCGTCGAGAACGAGTGCGACCGCCAGGCGTTTATACGCGGCGCGTTTCTCGCGGGCGGGAGCGTCACCGACCCGGCGCGGCGCTATCATCTGGAGCTTGCGACGGCGCACGCGAGCGTGTGCCGCGAGACGCACGCGCTGCTGTCGGAGATGGGCTTTGAGCCGAAGGATGCCCTGCGCGGCGGCGTGCGCCTCACCTATTTCAAGCAGTCGGCAGCCATCGAGGATCTGCTCACGACCATCGGCGCGCCGCTCGGCGCGATGGAGCTTATGCAGGCCAAGGTGGAGAAGGACATGACGAACGCCATGAACCGGCTCACGAACTGCGACATGGCGAACGCCGACAAGGTGACGCGGACGGCGGCGGGACAGCTTGCAGCCATCCGCGCGATCGAGGCAGGGCCGGGACTTGACAGCCTGCCGCCCGCCCTGCAGGAGACGGCGCTGCTGCGCATTGCGAACCCCGCCTGCTCGCTCGCCGACCTCGCCCAGCTCAGCTTCCCGCCGGTCACCAAAAGCTGCATGGCGCACCGCCTGCGCAAGCTGGCGGAATACGCACAGAAGATAGAAGCGTAATAAAGCGGCGTCGGCACGGCGCAAGTCGTAACAAAGGGGCCGCAGGCTGGAGGCTATCGACGCTTTTTGATCCCTCCGTCAGCTTCGCTGACAGCGCCCCTTGCACAAGAGAGCCGGGGCGCTGCTGCGTCCGTGCAATGCTTTACAACAACAGGAGACGGCTATGGCCTTTGTTCATCTTCATGTCCACAGCGAATACAGTCTGCTTGACGGCGCGTGCCGGATCGCGGCGCTTCCGCTCCGCGCCAAGGAGCTGGGGCAGACCGCGCTCGCCGTGACCGACCACGGCGTCATGTACGGCGCGGTCGCGTTCTACCGCGCCTGCCGCGAGGCGGGGATCAAGCCCATCATCGGCTGCGAGGTATACGTCGCGCCGCGCTCGCTCGAGGGGCGGGAATACGGCCTCGACTCGGCGTACACCCATCTTATTCTTCTCTGCCGCAATGAGACGGGCTATCACAACCTCTGCCGCCTCGTGTCCGAGGCGTTCATCCGCGGCTTCTACAGCAAGCCGCGCATCGATTGGGCGCTGCTGCACAAGCACGCCGAGGGGCTCGTCTGCCTGTCCGGCTGCCTCGCCGGGGATATCCAGCAAAAGCTGGTGAACGGCCGCTATGACGAGGCCAAGACCAGGGCAGAGGAGCTTGACGCGCTCTTTGGACGCGGCGCGTTTTATCTGGAGCTGCAGAACCACGGCATCCCGGAGGAGGCGGAGGCGGCGCGCGGGCTCATCCGCATTTCCCGCGAGACGGGCATCCCGCTCGTCTGCACGAACGACGCGCACTATCTGAAAAAAGAGGACGCGCACACGCAGGATGTGCTGCTCTGCATCCAGACCGGCAAGACCGTGGGCGAGGAAAACCGTATGCGCTTTTCCTCCGACGACTTCTACCTCAAGGACGAGGCGGAGATGCGCGCCCTGTTCCCCGCCGTGCCGGAGGCGTTCGACAACACGAACGTCATCGCGGATATGTGCTCCTTCGACTTTGAATTCGGCCACTATCATCTCCCCCGCTTCACGCTCCCGGCGGGCGAGACGGACAGCTATGCCTATCTGGAGCGCCTCTGCCGCGAGGGCTTGCAGCGCCGCTATCCCGACGCATGGGAGCAGCATACGGGACAGCTTGCCTATGAGCTTGACACCATACGCTCGATGGGCTTTGTGGACTATTTTCTCATCGTCTGGGACTTCGTTCGCTTCGCCAAGTCCAAGGGCATCCCCGTGGGTCCCGGACGCGGCAGCGCCGCCGGGTCTATCGTGAGCTACACGCTCGGCATCACGGACGTCGACCCCATCAAATACAGCCTGTTCTTCGAGCGCTTCCTGAACCCGGAGCGTGTCACCATGCCGGATATCGACATGGACTTCTGCGTGCGGCGGCGCGGCGAGGTCATCGACTATGTGACGGAGAAATACGGCGCCGATCATGTCGCCCAGATCGTGACCTTCGGCACGATGGCCGCCCGCCTCGCCATACGCGACGTGGGGCGCGCCCTCGACATCGGCTATGGCGAGGTGGACGCGGTCGCCAAGCAGGTGCCCGCCGCGCTGAACATGACGCTGGACGAGGCGCTGCGCCTTGCCAAGCCGCTCAAGGAGCTTTACGACGGCGACCCGCGCATACGCGAGCTCATCGACACGGCGCGGGCGCTCGAGGGCATGCCGCGCCACGCCTCCACCCACGCCGCCGGGGTCGTCATCTCGGCAAGGCCGCTCACGGACTATGTGCCGCTGGCGCGGAACGACGAGTCCATCGTCTGCCAGTTCCCCATGACGACGCTGGAGGAGCTGGGGCTGCTCAAGATGGACTTTCTGGGGCTGCGCAACCTCACCGTGCTGGAGGATGCGGCGGTGCTCGTGCGGCGGCAGCAGCCGGATTTCCGCGTCGAGGGCATCCCGGAGGACGACCCGGAGACCTTCGCCATGCTCGCCGCAGGCCAGACCTCCGGCGTGTTCCAGCTTGAATCGACCGGCATGACCGGCGTGGCTGTTGGTCTCAAGGCCAAGAGCATCGAGGATATCACCGCCGTCATCGCCCTCTATCGACCCGGCCCCATGGACTCCATCCCACGCTTTCTCGAATGCGCCGGGCACCCGGAGCGCATACGCTATAAGCACCCGCTGCTCAAGCCCATTCTGGAGGTGACCTACGGCTGCATCGTCTATCAGGAGCAGGTCATCGAGATATTCCGCCGCCTCGCGGGCTTCTCGCTCGGACAGGCCGACATGATCCGCCGCGCCATGAGCAAGAAGAAGCACGCCGTCATCGACGCGGAGCGGGCGGCCTTTGTCCGCGGCGACGCGGCGCGCGGCATCGCCGGCTGCATTGCCAATGGCGTGGACGAGGAGACGGCGAACTCCATCTATGACGAGATCAACGACTTCGCCTCCTATGCCTTCAACAAGGCGCACGCCGTGAGCTATGCCATCGTCTGCTACCGGACGGCGTGGATGAAGTGCCACTGGCCGCGGGAGTATATGGCAGCGCTGCTCACGAGCGTGCTCGATTCGAGCCGCAAGGTCGCGGAATATATCGCGGAGTGCCGCAATCTCGGCATAAAGCTGCTGCCGCCGGACGTGAACGAGTCGGAGGCGGACTTCACCGTCGTCGGCGGAAATATCCGCTTCGGCCTCTGCGCCGTCAAGGGCATCGGGCGCGGCTTTGTGAACGAGCTTGCCGCCGAGCGGACGCTGAACGGGCCTTACCGCTCGCTCGACGAATTCTGCCGCCGCCTCTATGGGCGCGACCTCAACCGCCGCGCCGTCGAGTCCCTCATCCGCGCCGGGGCCTTCGACTCCCTCGGCTTCAAGCGCCGTGCGCTGCTGCAGGTATACGACCGCATCATCGACGGCGTGAGCGCCGACGGGCGCAAAAACGTGGCGGGACAGCTCGACCTCTTCTCGATGGACACGGAGGAGGAGACGGAGATCACGCTGCCGGACGTGGAGGAGTTCACGCCGCAGGAACTCATGGCCATGGAGAAGGAGGTCACGGGGCTTTACCTCTCCGGCCACCCCATGGACGCCTACCGCCAGAAGGCCGCGCGTCTCGGCGCGGTGCCCATCGGCTCCATCCTGTCGAGCTTTTCCGACGAGCCGGGCGAGAAGTGCTTTGAGGACAACCAGAGCGTGACCATCGCAGGCATTGTCGCGTCGGCGCGGACGCGGGCGACCAAGACCGGGACGCTCATGAGCTATGTGGCGCTGGAGGACGACACGGCGAGCATGGAGCTCATCGCGTTCCAGAAAACGCTCGACCGCTATGGCGCTTATCTGAAGGAAAACGCGCCCATATGCTGCACGGGGCGTATCTCCGTGCGCGACGAGAAGGAGCCGCAGCTCATGCTCAACACGGTGACGCCGCTCGACGTGGACGCGCCGCCCGAAAGGGAGCAGCCGCCGCATACGCTGTGGGTGCGGCTGCCGAGCCGGGACGACCCCGTCCTGCGGCGCATCGAGCTCGTGCTGACCATGTTCCCCGGCGAGCAATCGCTCATTCTCTATTTTGCCGACACGAAAAAGCGCCTCGGCGCGCAGTGCGTCATCCATGACGCGCTGGTGCAGGAGCTGCGCGAGCTGCTCGGCGACGACAATGTTGTTGTAAAATAACGCGGGTACACCGCAAAGGAGATACTTACCATAGAAGATACGACCGTCAAAAAGGAACGCGCCGCGCTGGCGGGACTCGCCGCCGCGGCGATGGAGGAGTCGGAGCGCAGCGACGACGCGAGCATGGACGAGCTTCGGGCGCTCACGGAGACCGCCGGGGCGGAGCCGGTGTGTACGCTCCTGCAGACCCGCGCCGCGCCCGACCCGCACAGCTTTCTCGGCCCCGGCAAGGTCACGGAGCTGAAAGAGCTTATCGAAAACGCCGGCTGCGACCTCGCCGTGTTCGACAACGAGCTCTCGCCGTCGCAGGCGCGGGTGCTCGAAAAGGAGCTCGGCGTGCGCGTGCTTGACCGCACGGGGCTGATACTGGACATTTTCGCCCAGCGGGCGCGCAGCCGTGAGGGCAAGCTCCAGGTCGAGCTTGCGCAGTACCGCTATCTGCTGCCGCGTCTGACGGGTATGTGGACGCACCTGAAGCGCCAGGCGGGCACCTCCGCGCCCATCGGCACGCGCGGCCCCGGCGAGACCCAGCTGGAGACCGACCGCCGCCACATCCGCCGCCGCATACAGAAGCTGACGGAGGAGCTGGAGCAGGTGCGGCGTGTCCGCGCCACCCAGCGCAAGCGGCGCAGCAAGAACGCCGTCCCCGTCGTGGCGCTCGTCGGCTACACGAACGCCGGAAAATCCACGCTGCTGAACGCGCTGACCGGCGACTGCATCCAGACCGGCGACCGCCTGTTCGACACGCTGGACACGACGACCCGCCGCCTTGACCTCGGCGAGGAGGGCGAGGTGCTGCTCTCGGACACCGTCGGCTTCATACGCAAGCTGCCGACGGAGCTGGTGGATGCGTTCAAGGCGACGCTGGAGGAGCTCTGCTATGCCGACCTGCTGCTGCACGTCGTCGATATATCGAACCCCGACCACCCGGAGCAGATGCGCGTGGTGGATTCGCTGGTCGAGCGGCTGGGTGCGGGGGCGACGCCCTGCCTGCGGGTGTATAACAAATGCGACCGCTTTTTCGGCCGCCTGCCGAACGGCGAGGACGAGATCTGCGTCTGTGCGGCGAGCGGCGAGGGCTTGGGTGCGCTGCGCCACGCCATCGGCCAGCGCCTCGGCGCGGAGCTGACGCGGGTGCGGCTGCGTATCCCGTATGCCAAGACGGCGCTCGCCGAGCGGCTGCGGCGGGAGGCCAACGTGCTCGACGTGCAGTATACGGACGAGTGCATCGACATGATCGCGGTGCTGCGTCCCGCGCTGCGCGAGGAAATAGCCGCGTGGGAGGTGCCGCTGCATGGCTGAGCGCTTCCGGCTTTGCGGCGACGGCGAGGGCGTTTATGAGGAAAAGCGCTCGCGCTTTATCGCGGCGCTGTACCGCGTCGCGGATGAGGACGAGGCGCGGGTGCGTATCGCGCAGGTGCGCAAAAAATACCCGGACGCCCGCCATCATGTCTGGGCATGGGTGCTGCCGGACGGGAGCTGCCGCTGGTCGGACGACGGCGAGCCGGGCGGCACGGCGGGCGCGCCCACGGCGGATATCCTGAAAAATGCGCGCGTCTATGGGGCGCTCTGCGTCACGACGCGCTACTTCGGCGGCACGCTGCTCGGCTCCGGCGGGCTTGTCCGCGCCTATTCCAGGGCGGCGCAGCTCGCGCTGGCCGACGCAGGCGTGGAAAACGACCCCGAAATGTGCGAGCTGCGCGTGCGCGTGCGCTGGGAGGATCTTGACCGCGTGCACCGGCTGGCGCGGGAGCTAGGCGCGGCGGCGGCGGCGGACTATGCCTCCGACCCGGAAAACGCGCTGCTGTCGCTGACGATGGAGGAGGCGCGGCGGGCGGAATTTATCCGCCGCCTGACCGAGCAGACGGCAGGACGCGGCGAGATATTGATGCCGTGAAAATTTTTTTCGCAAAAATAAAGGGAAACGCAAATCGCTGTCGTATAATAGTATTGTAAGGGATATCACATCCGAAGTGTCAAAAGATTCTTTTTCTTCGAATTTGCGCCAAGCCAAAGCCTCCCTTGTGCAAAGAGAGGTGGCACGGCGAAGCCGTGACGGAGGGATTGTAAGCTGGAAGTCATCGAGGATTTTCAATCCCTCCGTCAGCTTCGCTGACAGCTCCCTTTAC
>CAVEQW010000046.1:0-14091 GCA_963618155.1 Alloprevotella sp. | reverse complement strand
CAATTTTTCGATTGCTTTTCTATCGTGTTTATGCTAAGATATGGACACCACATATTGATTTCGCGCCATTTCGCAGAGAATGAAACTCTGCGAAATTTTTTTGCGCAAAAACGGAGAGGAAGCGGGTGGTTCTCCGCTGTCGTCCGGGGCTTATTCCTCGCACCCTAGCAGCTCACAAGCGCAGCGCAGCCGCTGCACAGAAGGCCAAGGAACAAAACCGACCCGCTGGCTTGCAGCGGGTCGGTCGATGGGTCATTGGGTCTTATTCTGCCGGAGTGCCGGTCTCCGAATCGGCGGGAGCTTCGGTCGTAACAGAAGCATCCGTCTCGGCGGAGTCCCCGGCCTCGGTGGGATCCTCAGTCTCGGTGGAATTCTCGGTCTCGGTGGAGTCCTCGGTCTCGGTGGAGTCCTCAGTCTCGGTGGAGTCCTCGGTCTCGCCGGAGGGCTTTGTCTCGTCGGAGGCATCCGTTTCCCCGGACGGTTTGGTCTCGTCGGAGGGCTGATCCTCGGTGGTATCCGTCTCTTCGGTCTCCGTTTCGGCGGTATCCGTCTCGGTCTCGGGGACGACCGGGTCGGTAACGGCCGCCGGACCCTTGAACTGGACGAAGTAGTAGTAGGTCACGCCGTCGCAGCCGGTGTAGTGGAAGCGCACGATCACGATGGAGTCGGGGGTGGCCGTGAGCTGGAGGCAAAGGCCGCCGTCCTCGCAGCTGGCAAGCGTCGTGTCGCCCGCCCCGGTGGAGGAGATGATCTCATAGCCAAAGTCGCCCGGCCAGGTGTCCGTCTCGGTGCTGTAGGTGTACATGGCGTCGTCGCCGACGTCCTCGATGCTGACCGCGCCGAAGGCCGGGATATGGTACACGCCGTCGAGTCCCTCGAGATCCACGACCGGGTAGTACACCACGCCGCCGTCAAGGATGTGGAGGCCGACGCTCCTGCTGGTCTCGTCGACATCGGGCATCACATAGCGGTCGCCGTCCAGAGTGCGCAGCCTCATGCCATAGCCGTCGGCATAGCGGAACACGGGCGCGTTCTTTACCGTCAGGGCGACAGTTTCGGTATAGCTGACGTCGGTCTTCTCGCCCTTCGCGTTGTAGGCGTATGTATCGGTATAGGTGAAGGTCAGGCTGTATTCGCCCGTTTCCTTGATGGTGACCTTGTTTTTGCTGTCCCCGCCGTCCACGCTGACCTTGACGTTGTCAAGGGCGATGCCGTATTTGGTGGCCGTCAGGAAGCTGGCGGCGTCAATGGTGAGGCCGTCCGCCGTGATGCTCGCGGCAAGGCTGCCGTCGTCATGGCGTGTCACGCCGTCCGCGAGGCTCCAGCTGAGGCTCGGCGCATAGGCGCCCTGGCAGTTGGGAGTCCAGTCGTCAGCATAGGTGGGAACGCCCTTGGCAAAGCGGATGTCGGCCGTGACCTCATCCACGGTGTAGATAAAGCCGTTCCCGGTCTCGGCGCAGCTGTAGCCCGTCGCCTCGTCTCCGATGATGTTCGCCCTGGTGACGCCCGGCGTCAGGGAGACAATGCCGGTGTTCATGTATACAAGGCCGTCGGGATGTGCGTCGGTGACGTAGTTGAGGCGAAGACCGTCAAAAGCCTCGTCCTCGAACATGGTCTTGAGGAAGGCCGGCTCATAGTCCTCGGAAAGCTCGCCGATGGCGGCGCCGTTGACCCAGTTGTACTGCGCCAGCGTTCCGTTGATATAGAGTCTGCAGCTCTCGGAGGCGTCGCTGTCGAAGACGATTCCGAGACCATAGCTGCCGCTCTCCGCGTCGGCTGTGCCGACGGTGGTCACGTTGTTGAGGCTCACATCACCGGACTTGATGAGCAGGTTCGCAAAGCGGCCGCCGGACAGGACGCTGTTGTCAAGGGTGAGTCTGCTGCCCGCGGCATAAACCGGGGCACGGCCGCCGGCGATATAGCTGTTGGAGATGGCGGCCTCGCCGAGCACCTCGACGGTACAGCCGTCCTCGCCCTCGCTGACGAGCTTCACATTGTCGAGCACGTTGCCGCTGCCCGAGAGGATGAAGCGCCCGGACTCAATGGAGAAGCCGTTGCCGTAGAGGCAGATGCTCTCCTGGGGGTCGATCGTCTCCTCGATGTATATGTCGTCCAGGAGGACGCTCTTGCTCGTGAGCGGTTCGCCGGCGGTCACGTTCGTGAAGCCGTCCAGTACCTCGAGATAGAGCTCGCAGGCGCGGTAGCCGTCCTCGGCCTCGATACTGACCATGACAGGACCCTCGCCGATGAACTCAAGCGTGGACTGTGTCCAGTCCTCGGTATTCGCGTTGTAGACCGCGGGCTCCTCGGCCTCGCCGATGCTGCTCTCCGGCTCGAGCGCCGTCACGGTGACCGTGACCGTGCTGCTGTCGATGGGGGTCTCGCCCGCCTCCTCGTCGACCTTGCTCTCAAAGAGCGTGCCGAGGGTCACGGGATTGACGTTGCCCACACGGTAGAGATAGCTGTCCGCATACGCGAGTCTGGGCTCAAAGCGGCAGGGAGCCACGACCTTGATGCTGTTCTCGCCGGTCGTCACCGAGTGCTGGTACCAGGCGAAGGCCGTGGTCGCACAGAGGGCGACGAGCAGAACGACGAGTACAGCGCTCAGGGCAAAACGCCGCGGGTCGCGCTTCTGCGGACGTTCGGCGCTGTATCCGTTTTTATTCAAATGCAGCATAGGCTGTTCTCCCTTCCTGCGTCATACCGTATCCGGGCGGCTTCCGCGCCCGAATGCGGCTCCGGCTTCTCGCCAAGGGTCGCTTGCGGTTTCCGGTTTATGCGTGTCCCGCCGGGAGGGCGGGGTCATGAGTCGGTGTCGGCGGTTGCAGTTGTGGTTGTGGTCCCGTCTAAGGCTGCGGTATTTTCCGCTTGTTTTGCCACAAGCGTCATAGTGAAGCTATTAACTGTTCCGCCGGTTTCTGTATTATTTACGTCATTTAGCTTTAGAGTAATTGCCACATAGACCACTCCGGTGTATGTGTTAGTTGATGTATCAGAGGATGTATTAGACGACGGACTATCAGCATTGGAATCAGAGGTTTTTTTGTTCACTGTTCCAACCTCAATTTGTTTTGAACTATTCACATACGTAGACAGGAGTCCTCTCGAGGTTTCCACCGAACTAGACAATTCACTTTCACTAGAACACACTTTTGCAGAGACATTAATATTTGAACCTGAGCCTCCATTCCACTCGGTCGCTTTGAATGCAAGCGAGCAATCGAATGCTGCTGTTCCATTATTTACGATTTTCAGGTAACGAGTCACGGTACCGCTTGTTTCTGACAGATTTACATTATTGAAAATGATAGCATTGTCCGCCTTAGTTACATCTTTCCATTTGTTTTCTGTAGCACTTCCTGTAGAATCAGTCGGATCCTTCCAGTATAATTCCACGCCAAAGCTCGCCGCTTGGACCTTCCCCACGGACACAGGAGCTACGTCGGTGAACCACGCAAAGGTCGCGCCGACAAGCGTGGCCACGCATAGGATCAATGCGGTCACACTCAGCTGCAATGCTTGTTTTGTGGCGTCTGACTTCACCGTTACAACTCCTTTTTATATCAGGCGGCGTCTGCGTCGTCCGCCGCGTCCGTGGTCTCGTTCGTGTTCTCGGCCGGGGTCTGGGTCTCGGCCACGGTCTGGGTCTCTGTCTGGGTCTCGGTCTCGCCGGTCACAGCCTCATCGACGGTCTCGCCTTCGGCGTCCGTCTGCTTCTGGGCGGCGATGATCTGGAGCTGGAAGCGAACCTCGCTGCCGGGGGCGTCGAAGTCCTCGGGAACCTCGAACTTGATGGCGAGAAGCTTCTCAGCGGGCGTCTCGTCCGCCATGGCGGCGACGTCGACGTCGCTGATGACGGTCGTGGATTCCTCACCGGCAAGGGTCTCAAGGTCGCCCATCTCCGTCCACTCGGTGGCTTCCTCCGTCGGGTCGATGGCCACATAGACCTTCATGCTGCCCGGGAAGCTGTTGTCCGCAGCGGCGGTGATGGCCTTGATGACGAGGTCAGTGACGAGCTCATACTCGCTCGCGTTGGTGATTTTTATGTAGCGGACGGAGGACTCACCGGGCGAGAGGGTGACGCCGTTGAAGAGGACGCTCGTGTCGTCGCTTATCTCTTCAAAGTCACCGTCCAGCGTCTCCGCATAGGAAATGGACACATCAAAGCTGCCGGTCTTGATCACGTTTTCACCGGTGTCGATGCTCTCGGTGAACCACGCGAAGGTCATACCGACCAGCATGGCAAGGCAGAGGAATGTTCCGCCGATGGCAAAAAGCATGGCGCGTTTGCCGGCTCTCATGCATTTCATATTTAAGCTCCTCCCTTACAGTGGTTGTGCGTGCCGCACGGGGTGATCCTGGTTCTGTTTCTCACAGCGAGACGGACGTATCGTCCGAGGGCATCTTGTCACTGCCGCTTCCGTCGTCACCGACGTCCAGGCCGCTGACGCCAAGCTGAGCCCGCAGGAGCCGCAGCTCCTCGTTCATGCGCTCGCTTTCCATCCGCGCCTTCTCTATCCGCGCGGCCTTCGCTTCGATCTCCTCCTGTTTCTCGCGCTTGTATTGCTTGTATATCTTCAGGCAGTTCAGCGCCTGAATGATGATGAGGAGCAGGAACGGCACAAGGATGCACAGGAGGTATCCGGGGCCGGTCTTGAGGAAGGCGAAGAAGGTGCCGATCTTCGGGATGGCGAAGAGGTATTTGCCGATCACATAGGGATAGGTCACGATCTCGGCGTCGTTGGAGTCCGTCGTCGTACCATAGGTGACGAAGCCGGGATTGCCCTCATCGTCGACGGTCAGCTCGCGGATCTTATGGGTGACGGTCTCGCCGTAGTTCGAGGTGTCGCGGGAGACGAAGGAGATGATGTCTCCGGCCTGCAGCGTGGAGGGGTCCGTTTCCGTCACCACCACGAGGTCGCCCGCGGAGAAGTCCGTCGCGCTCATGGAGTCCGTCTGGACGATGAACATTTTATAGCCGAAGATGCTCCGGTCGGTGCGGTCAAAGGTCGAGACCGAGACAATGGTGAAGATCATTACGCAGAAGGCCAGCAGTATAATGATCCACACGATCACGTTTTTGATAGCTTCCAGTACTTTCATTCGGTCTCTCCTAGTTAAAATTGCTTATCAGGGTTGTTCTTGGTCTGCGTCGCCTCGGCGCAGATGGTGAAATCCAGACCGAGCAGCTGGGTCTCATTCCCCTTCTCCGGGGGGAAATAGAAGGTGATGGTCATGTTGCGCCGCTGTCCGGGCTTGAGGGTGTCGCCGGCGACCTTTGCATTCCGGCGCGTCAGCCCGTCGGCCGTGCCCTGATAGAAGAGCTCCCCGCTGTCCTTGTCCTCGATTTTGATCTCAAGCACATTGGCAAGACCGCCGACAACGTTGTCAAAATAAATCTTATAGTAGACGTCCCAGGTGCCCTCGTTCTGGATGAAGAAGTCCTTCACCACCGTCATGCCAGGCTCGAAGACGTATTCGTCCTTTTGGATGACGGGCTTGCCGTCGTTGAGGTTGATCTTGATCTCGCCGGTCTGGAACTGGTTGTTCTCCACCTTCACGGCGGCATAGGTCAGCGCGAAGGTCGTGACGCAGAGGGCGAGGGTCAGCACGAGAACAGCCGCGAGGCTGAAGATGAGCTTTTTCAGGGTTCCTGCCTTGGCTTGGGGTGCCTCATCCACGGTGAGCAGAACCGGGGTCTCCCCGTCCGTCTCCGCCGTCTCGGACGCTGCGGCTTCGGCCTCCGCTGCTTCGGGCGCCGCGGCCTCAGACACGGGCGTTTCGGTCTCGACCGCCTCCGGCGCCGCCGTTTCGGGAGCTTCCGCCTCCGGCGCAGTCACCTCGGACACGATCGTCTCGGGCGCACTCGCGCTGATCGCCTCAGTCTTCTTTGCCCTGGACTTTTTCGACTTAGACATTTTCTCCCTCCTTACGCTTGCGGGCTTTGAACAGGAGGCATATCACGCCGCCGGAGGCCAGCGCGAGGCAGCTCCACAGCAGCAGATCGGCGCTGTCGCCGGTCTTGGGAGGGGGGTCCAGCTTATTCTTATCCTTTGCCTCCACCCACCAGCTGAAGTCGGCGACCAGGTCTTTTTTCTGGTAGTCGTTGCCAACGCTGGTGTCGAGGTAGGCCGTGATCTCATAGTCGAGCTCGTCGGTGGTGCTTTTATCCGACGAGAGCTTATGCGTAAGGCTTTTGGGCATATCGCGCATCAGGCCGTCATACAGCGTCTCACCCGTAGTGGTGAGCTTCACGCGCACCATCATGACCTCGGCCAGCTTTTCATAGCCGTCGCGGACGGCGGCCTTGAAGTGGACGGTCACGCTGTCGTGGTAGGACACCCGGACGCGGAAGTTTTTCGTCACGCTGTCGCCGGGGAACATATTGCTGACCTGGAACGGGGTGTTGTCCTCGGTCTGCTTGTTGTAGAGCTCGATGGTGATGGCGTCCGCCTCAGCCGTCGAAGCCGGGGCCGGCATCGGCGTCGGGTCATATGTCGTAATGTCACGCGCAATGACGCGTGCAGGAGCGCGCACGACCATCAGGGCGGCGCCGCCGGCACCCGCCGCAGTCTCCATGCCGATGCCGTTGTTCTCGACACTGACGGTGACGGAGCCATCGGAGAGACGGCCGTATGTAAGCGTGCAGCCCAGAGCAAAAAGGCTCACGACGAGCAGCACCGCCAGCACGGCGATGGCCTTTCTCAGCTTCCCTTCCACCCGGCTCACTCCTTCCAGTTGTTTGAGATATTATATGGTATGCCCGACGGGGACGGAACGGGCGACCGGCTCGGCTTACTGCCTCCACACCGGTCCACCCCAGATATTGTCCCTTTTTCGGGGCTCGAAAGCTATATATAAAGACGCGCAGCAATGCACAGTGTTATTTTTACACAAGTCGGCGAAAAAATCAAGTGCAAAATGCATTTTCTATGAAAAAAATTTTAGTTTTTCCCGTCCCCTTGTATATCGGAGGTCGGATTTTCCTTGTTCTGCCAGTCTTAAAGCAGGCTTTTGAGCCCTTTTGTGTACCCTGACGATGCTCCACCGTAAATTTAGAAAGCTTTTGATGTAAAAATGATTGATTTACTCCGATGAATCATGATATAATTCAAAATAACTTTACATTTTGTTCATCTCCCCCGGCGCGTTTGTGAAGTCCTCGCCCCTTTTGGCGCGAATATCATTATTATAGTATATGCGGTGCGAAAAACGCCATGGCGTTTTCGTTTCAACTCCGTTGAAACGATATCTCCTTCAAAAGCCTTTTATGCGCGGCGGTATGAAGGAGCTTCTGCCGGTAGATCGCGGTCATCCGCTTTCTATATAGCTTTTAACGAATTTCGGTTTTGGCCATAACTGGAACTTGTTAGTATTTTTAGCTTTCATGGCCAACATTACTTTGGAGAAGGGAGGGGAGAATGTGGCCAAATATGTGCTGAAAAGAGTTCTCTTGGCGATCTTCACAGTATTTATCATTTGTGCTATCACATTTTTCCTAATGCACGCCATTCCCGGCGGACCGTTCAACCGCGAGAAGGCGCTCAACCAGGCGACGATCGATGCCCTCAACGCCAGATACAATCTGGATAAGCCCGTGGTCGAACAGTTCTTCATCTATATCGGCGAGCTTCTGAAGGGCGACTTCGGCGTCTCGCTCAAGAATGGACGGGAGATCAAGGCCATCATCGGTGAGTCCTTCCCCATCTCCTGCCGCGTCGGCCTCATGGCCATCAGCGTGGCGCTCATCTTCGGCACCGTCTTCGGCAGTCTCGCGGCGCTCATGCGCAACAAGCTGCCCGACCGCGTGATCGTGTTCTTCTCCACGCTGTTCACCGCCGTACCGAGCTTTGTGCTTGCAACGCTGCTGCTGCTTGTGTTCTGCATCAAGCTCCAATGGGTGGAGGTCTGGAGCGCGGGAAGCACGAACTATGTGCTGCCGGTCATTGCGCTTGCGGCCTACCCCATGGCGTATGTGACGCGCCTTTCCAAGACAAGTATGCTTGACGCGCTGAGCCAGGACTATATCCGAACGGCCAAGGCCAAGGGCGTGCGCCGCTGGAAGATCATCTTCAAGCACGCGCTGCGCAACTCCCTCATCCCCGTGATCACCTACGCCGGACCGCAGATCGCCTACATCATCACCGGCTCCATGGTCGTCGAGACCGTCTTCACCATCGGCGGCATCGGCAGCAAATTCGTCAACGCCATCACCAACCGCGACTACACCATGATCATGGCGACGACGATATTCCTCGCAACGCTGATGGTCGTCGCAAACCTTATCTGCGACCTGCTTTATAAGGTCGTGGATCCGCGCATCAACTATGACTGAGGGAGGCGAGCGTACATTGTCTAACAACATAAATAGTAACGAGCTTCCCAAGAAAAAGCTGCTGAGCATGCAACTCGACCTCGCCAAATTCGCTCCGGCGACGGAGGAGGAAAAGCGCCAGCAGGAGGTCATGGGAAAGAGCACCACCTTCTTCCGCGACGGCATGAAAAAGCTCTTCCGCAACCCGCTGGCGGTCGGCAGCCTCATCGTGCTCTTCCTGCTGCTGGTCGTCATCATCGTCGCTCCGCTCATCGTGCCCTACGGCTATGCCGAGATCCTCTCCGTGGACGGAAAGCGCGACAAGGGCGCAAAAAACCTCGCCCCGTTTGAGTACAGCGAGCTGGAGCAGGAATACATAGACGCGGGCGGCGAGCGCTTCCCGCACATCTTCGGCACGGACGAGCAGTGCCGCGACTACTTCATCCGCGTGGTCTACGGCACCCGTGTCTCCCTCTGCGTCGGTTTCTTCGCCAGCATCATCGTCATGATCATCGGCGTAATCTATGGCAGTATATCCGGCTATATGGGCGGTAAGGTCGACCTTATCATGATGCGCATCGTCGACATCATCTACTCCCTGCCCGATATGCTCATGGTCATACTCCTCGCCGTCGTCTTCGACGAGATCATCAGCTTCCCGGCCGGGTCGCTTTTGAACAAGCTGGGCGCAAACATGATATCGCTGTTCATCGTCTTCGGCCTGCTCTACTGGGTCGGCATGGCGCGTCTCATCCGCGGCCAGATCCTCTCCATCAAGGAAAACGACTACATCCTCGCGGCCAAAAGCATCGGCGCGGGCTCCGGGCGCATTATCCGCCGCCACATCCTGCCGAACTGCCTTTCCGTCATCATCATCTCCACGGCGCTGCAGATCCCCTCGGCCATCTTCACGGAGAGCTATCTCTCCTTCATCGGCCTCGGCGTCCGTGCGCCCATGCCCTCGCTCGGCTCGCTCGCCAACGCGGCGCGTGACGGACTGCAGTCCTATCCGTACAAGCTGGTATTTCCCGCTCTGGTCATCTGCCTCATCGTGCTGTCGCTGAACCTCATCGGCGATGGTCTGCGCGATGCCTTTGACCCGAAGCTGAAGAGGTGAGCGCTATGGATAAATATGAACATCTTCTCCGTGTGCAGGAGCTGCACACCTCCTTCTTCACCGACAATGGCGAGGTGCAGGCCGTCAACGGCGTGTCCTTCGACCTCGACGCAGGCAAGGTGCTCGGCATCGTCGGTGAATCCGGCTCCGGCAAGAGCGTGACGGCCTATTCCATCATGCAGATACTCGCCGATACCGGCAAAATCAAATCCGGTCACATCCTCTATAAGGGCGACGACCTCACCACCTGGAGCGAGCATCAGATGTCCGGCTTCCGCGGCAAGTGCTGCTCTATTATCTTCCAGGATCCCATGACGAGCCTCAACCCTGTCTTCACCATCGGCAATCAGATCATGGAGGCGATCCGCCTCCATTCGACCCGCGACAAGTCCGAGGCAAAGGAAAAGGCGCTCGAGATGCTCCGCCTCGTCGGCATCAACGAGCCGGAAAAGCGCCTCAGGCAATACCCCTTTGAGCTGTCCGGCGGTATGCGTCAGCGTGTCATGATCGCCATGGCGCTCGCCTGCGAGCCCGATATCCTCATCGCCGACGAGCCGACGACCGCCCTCGATGTCACCATCCAGGCGCAGATACTCGAGCTCATGCAGGAGCTCCAGAAAAAGCTCGGCATGGCCATCATCATGGTCACCCACGACCTCGGCGTCATCGCCGAGATGTGCGACGAGATCGTCGTCCTCTACGGCGGCCGCATCTGCGAGCGCGGCACCGCCGATGAGATATTCTATAACCCCCGCCACGAGTACACCAAGGGGCTTCTCCGCAGTATCCCGACCATCGGCAACATGAACACGCGGCTCGTTCCCATTGCCGGAACGCCCATCAATATGCTCAACATGCCCAAGGGCTGCGCCTTCTGCCCGCGCTGCGACGCGGCGATGAAGATATGCCTCGAGGAGGTCCCGGCCGAGCGCATCATCACCGCCGACCACAAGGCGGCCTGCTGGATCAACGTCCGGGACAACGTCGGAACAGAGATGGAGGGCGAGCTATGAGCGACTATCTTCTTCAGGTTGAACATCTCAAGCAATATTTCCCCATATCCATGGGCTTCAAAAAGGTCGATCTCAAGGCCGTTGACGACGTATCCTTCGCCATCCGTCCGGGTGAAACGCTCGGCCTTGTCGGCGAGAGCGGCTGCGGCAAAACGACGGTCGGCCGCTCCATCATCCGCCTGTATGAGCCGACGGAAGGCAAGGTCATTTTCGACGGTGTAGAGGTAACGAACAAGAACATCCACAGCTTCCGCGCCAAAATGCAGATGGTCTTCCAGGATCCCTATTCCTCGCTCGACCCGCGCATGACGGCGGGTGACATCATCGGCGAGCCGCTCGATGTCCATAAGCTCTGCGCCAACCGGAGGGAGCGCCGCGACAGGATCATGGAGCTCATGGAGCTTGTCGGCCTCAACGCCGAGCACGCGACCCGCTATGCCCACGAGTTCTCCGGCGGCCAGCGCCAGCGTATCGGCATTGCCCGCGCCCTCGCCGTGAACCCCAGGTTCATCGTCTGCGACGAGCCGGTCTCCGCGCTCGATGTCTCGATCCAGGCGCAGGTCATCAATATGTTCGAGGATCTGCAGGAAAAGCTCGGCGTCGCCTATCTCTTCATCGCGCACGACCTGCTTGTCGTCCAGCATATCTCCGACCGCATCGCGGTCATGTACCTCGGCCACATCGTCGAGCTGGCAGAGGCAAACGAGCTCATGTCGAGACCGCTGCACCCCTACACCCAGTCGCTGCTGTCCGCCGTCCCCATCCCCGACCCCAAAACGGCGCGCCAGAAGCAGCGCATCGTGCTGGAGGGCGATGTGCCGAGTCCGCTGAAAATGCCGACCGGCTGCCCGTTCCGCACCCGCTGCCGCTACGCGACCGAGCAGTGCGAGGCCGAACGCCCGGAGCTCACCGACCGCGGCAGCGGCCATATGTCCGCCTGCTGGAACAAGTAACAATCCGCAGTATCTACCCACCGGGTATTTACAAATATTTTTTAGGAGGAAAAGCAAATGAAAAAAGTAATCGCTCTGCTCTTGGCCATCATGATGCTTGCGACGCTCTGCGCCTGCGGCAGCTCGACGACCGAGACCGAGACCTCGGCTGCTTCCACCGAGAGCACCGAGCCCACCCCCATCGATGATTCGGCCGCCACGGAGCTTGTCTCCGACGCCTTCATCGACCCGCTGAACGACTGGGATCAGTACAACACCATGATCGACGAGATCAAGGCCAGCACCGATTTCGCCGCCCGTGTCGACCTCATGCACGAGGCCGAGGATGTTCTCATGTCCAACTTCTGCATCCTGCCGATCTACTACTACAACGACATCTATATGCAGAAGGACTATGTGGAGGGCATCTACGCCAACCTCTTCGGCACGAAGTTCTTCCAGTTCGCCACCATGACGAACGGCAGCGACACCCTGCGCCTCAACCTTGCCTCCGAGCCCGACCATCTTGACCCGGCTCTGAACAGCACCGTGGACGGCGCCTGCCTCGCCGCCAACTCCTTCTCCGGCCTCTACACCTACAACGCCGAGGGCAAGACCGCTCCCGACTGCGCCGAGAGCTACACCGTCTCCGAGGACGGCCTCAACTACGTCGTCACCCTCAAGGAGGGTCTGAAGTGGTCCGACGGCTCCGATCTGACCGCCGCCGACTTCGAGTATTCCTGGAAGCGCGCCGCCAGCACGACGACCGCTGCCGACTACGGCTATATGTTCTCCGGCTTTGAGGGCTATCCCGATGACCTCGCCGTCACCGCGACGGACGATCTCACCCTCGAATTCACCCTCACCGCCCCCTGCGCCTACATGGAAGACCTGATGGCCTTCCCGACCTTCTACCCCGTGAAGCAGTCCAGCGTCGAGAGCTTTGAGGATTGGGAGACCAATCCGGGTCACTGGTGCCAGGATGCCGGCTTCGTCTCCAACGGCGCGTATGTCTGCACCGGCTGGGAGCACGATACCTCCATGACCTATGAGAAGAACCCGTACTACCACCGTGCCGACGAGGTCACCATCGAGAAGCTTGAGTTCATGCTCTCCGCGGACGACACCGCCATCTATGCCGCCTACAACGCCGGCAACGTCGACTTCATCGACACCGTTCCGACCGACGAGGTCGCGAACCTGATCGACAACCCCGAGTTCTACATCATCGACAACCTCGGCACCTACTACGCCGCGTTCAACTGCAAGAGCGAGCTTTTCGCCGACAAGACCCCGGCGCAGGCCGCCTGCATGCGCAAGGCGTTCAGCCTCCTCATCGACCGTGACTACATCGTCGAGAACATCGGCCAGACCGGCCAGCAGCCCGCGAACACCTTCATCCCCGTCGGTATGGCGGACGGCAACGGCGGCGTGTTCCACGAGGACACCAGCGACGGCTACTATGATGTTTACGGCATCGTCGACAACTACGACGAGACGCTCGAGGAGGCTCGCACGCTTCTCCGTGCCGCCGGCTATGAGTTCGACGAGAATGGTATGCTCTCCGCCGAGACTCCGCTCTCCATCGAGTACCTGACTAACGACGGCACCGGCCACATCGCCGTCGCTGAGGCCATGCAGCAGGATCTTGCCGCTATCGGCATCGACATGACGATCTCCTCCATGGAGTGGAGCGTCTTCCTGAACGAGCGCAAGGCCGGCAACTACGACTTCTGCCGTGAGGGCTGGCTCGCCGACTTCAACGACCCCATCAATATGCTTGAAATGTGGATCACCAGCTCCGGCAACAACGACTGCCAGTTCGGCCGTGTTGACGGCTGGGATGCCTGAGCCGACCTGAGCACAAACCAAAGGGCTGCGCCGTAACGCAGCCCCGCAAAAAAGCCCCGACGCCACACCGGCGCCGGGGCTTCTTCGGCTCTACCCACGTATAACAAAAGAGCGCATACCCGCGTACACGCTCTTGGTGGGTTTGTTATGTGGGGACACCCCAACTATTGACATAGAGCCGTTATTTGCTGTATTTTTTCCTTTTGCCGAGTGTCGCCAGGGCTGCGGAGGCTGCGAGCAGAAGCAGGAGCCAGAGCGCCATGGCGCTGTCGTCCGCAGTGCGGCAGACGCGGGTGTGCGTATCATCGCCGTTGGAGACCCATTCGCCCCATGTGTGCCCGCCGTTGACGGTCAGGGTGAGGGTCGTGCTGTTGCCCGCCTTGTCGGTGGCGACCACAGTCTGCACGCCGTCCAGCGGGATCGTCTCGTCCGCCGGCTCGCCCGCAATCGGGTTGATCGTCAGCCTGCCGTCCGTCAGGGTCACGGGCTTGCCGCTCAGCGTCACAGTATCGAGATACTCGTCCGTGATCGTCAGCGTCACGGCGGCGCAGTACGTCCTGTCATTGTCCGCACCATTGATCACCGGCGCAGTCGCGTCAAGCACAACGCCGTCCGAGCGGAGGTAGGTCACATTGCCCGCCACATCGCAGATACGCGTATAGACGATGAGCTTATTACTCCATATGCCATCGGCAGTATTGGTCTCGGACACCTGCCAGCCCTCCGCCGGGGTTCGCCAGCCCAGACACTTGCGAGGGCGGTTGTTAATAAGATCAACGACCGCATCCAGCTCCTCCTGCGTGACTGCGCGAAAATCACAGCCCTTTGGGAAGAAGAAACGCAGCAGACCGTTCGTGTTCTCGT
>CAVEQW010000045.1:0-8140 GCA_963618155.1 Alloprevotella sp. | reverse complement strand
CTTTTTTGACACGCGGAGGGACACCCTGCTCCGCAGCGGAATAGGGTGTCCCGGGAAGGACGCTGTGTCAGCGATCGGAGCGGCCTGCGCCCCCTGCTTCTGCCTCAGCTGTAATATTCAAACTGCATCTCCGCGATGGAGATGGTGTCACCGTCGTCGAGTCCGAGCTGCTCCATGCGGGTGTAGACCCCGGCCTCGCGCAGCTTGCGATCCATGTACATCCGGCTTTCATAGTCGGAGAAGTTGACCCGCGAGACGAGGCGGTCGAGCCAGTCGCCGCGAAGCGTCCACACGCCGTCATGCTTCTCGATGGTGAGATCGTCCGCCGTGCCGAGCACGACCTCCGGCGGGACATAATCGGCCTCATAGACCGCGACGGGCGGCAGCTCCCGCAGCATCGCACCGGCGGCCTGCACCAGCTCGCGCGTGCCCTGATGGGCGGCGGCGGATATCTCGAAATAGGGGAGACCCTTGCCCTCGATATAGGCGCGGAGGCGGTCGGCCGCCTCGCGGTCGCCGCCGAGGAGGTCGACCTTGTTCGCCGCGACGATCTGCGGGCGGGAGGCCAGCGTGGGGTCGTACTCGGCAAGCTCCGCATTGATGGCCTCAAAGTCCTCGATGGGGTCGCGCCCCTCGCTCCCGGCGACGTCGACCATATGGATGAGCAGGCGGCAGCGGTCGATATGGCGGAGGAAGTCGTGGCCGAGCCCCGCGCCCTCGCTTGCCCCCTCGATGATGCCGGGGATATCCGCCATCACGAAGCTTACGCTCTCGTCCAGCCACACGACGCCCAGATTGGGGAAGAGGGTGGTGAAGTGGTAGGCCGCGATTTTGGGGTTGGCGCGGCTCACGACGGAGAGCAGCGTGGATTTCCCGACGCTCGGGAAGCCGACAAGCCCCACGTCCGCAAGCATTTTCAGCTCGAGCACGATGTCGCGCTCCTCGCCGGGAAGCCCCGGCTTGGCGAAATGCGGTGTCTGGCGCGTGGGCGTGGCGAAGTGCTTGTTGCCCCAGCCGCCGCGCCCGCCCTTGGCGATGACGAAGGGCTCGTCCGACTGGCTCATGTCGCGCATGATGGCGCCGCTTTCCTTATCGCGGATGAGCGTGCCCTTGGGCACGCGGAGTATCACGTCCGCGCCGGATTTGCCGCTGCAGCGCTTGCCCTGTCCCATCGCGCCGTTCGCGGCGACGAATTTGCGCTTGAAGCGGAAGTCCAGCAGCGTGGACATATTCGGGTCGGCCACGGCGATGATATCGCCGCCGTTGCCGCCGTCCCCGCCGTCCGGCCCGCCGGCGGCGATGAATTTTTCGCGGTGAAACGCGATCGCGCCGTCCCCGCCGTCCCCGGCCTTGACGTGGATCGTCACCTTATCGACAAAATTAGTACTCATATCTGACCTGCCTTTGCGTGGAATAGGGAAATGGAAAAAACGGGGCAGCGCCGCGCAATGCGGCATTTCCTGAATAGAAAAACGGGGGCGGAATCATCCGTCCCCGTTTGCTTGTTTTACTCCTGGACCTCGTAGACGCTGACCTGCTTGCGGTCCTTGCCGCGGCGCTCAAAGCGCACCGTGCCGCTGACCTTGGCGAAGAGGGTGTCGTCACCGCCGATGCCGACGTTGGTGCCGGGGTGGATCTTGGTGCCGCGCTGGCGGACGAGGATGTTGCCGGCGAGGACAAACTGGCCGTCGGCGCGCTTCGCACCGAGACGCTTGGATTTACTGTCGCGACCGTTCTTGGTCGAGCCCATTCCTTTTTTATGTGCCATCTGTTACACCTCCAAATCTTTCGGCAATCAACCGATGGTGCCGATCTCAACCTTGGTGTAAGGCTGACGATGACCCTTGGTGTTGCGATAGCCCTTTTTGGGCTTCATTTTGTAGACGCGGATCTTCTTGCTCTTGCCCTGCTTGAGGACCTTGGCGGGGACGAACGCGCCGCTGATGTAGGGGGCGCCGAAGCTCGCCTCGTCGCCGATGAGAGCAATGACCTTGTCGAAGCGGATCTCGGCGCCTTCCTCGGCGTCCAGCTTTTCGACGAAGATCACGTCGCCCTCGGCCACGCGGTATTGTTTTCCGCCGGTCTCGATGATTGCGTGCATAGTGTTAAAATTCCTTCCTTTCGGGCTCGCTGTCCCGGGGGCGGCGTTGGCCGACTTGTAACGACCCCTTTCAAAGCGGCTTTGACATATTACCATACGCCGCGCGCCTTGTCAATGATTTTTCCCGCCCTTTCCGCAGAAAAAAACCGGCAAGCCCCAAACGGGTCTTTCCGGTTTCTCTGTCCCCGCCCAGCAGACATAGGACGAGGAGTTAAGGGAGGCGAATCAGTTGAGGGTCACAGCAGTGCCGTTGACGATGATCGTGCATCCGCTTGTATACGTACCGTCAGTGTTGGTTCGGTCAAGCAAAAGACTTTCTATATTTGCTACGGGCTGATAACGAAGTATTGGAGAAATCACATTATTAGGCGTAGCAAAGGCAACGAAAAAAGCCGAGATTAGTTCATTGCGAGCTTTTCTCGGCGTTTTTCTTTTTATCCGCATATTCGATTCCTGACAGTTTCCTTACGGTTTACCCGCTAAAGAGAAAAGTCGCTGTCAACAGACGGCGGCTTTTCCTTTTTGGGTATTATTCAGGAAGTCATATAGTTTCGGGAAGAATGGAAAATACATGATGTGGTGAATTGCTTGCTATTTAATGGAAAGCGGCGCTTCCAAGGATGCTTGGCAGGGAGCTGTTCAGAACGATGGAGAGATACTCCTCTGCTGTCTTTGGGTCGTGCCCTTCCTTGTCCGTAAATTCGTCGATCAGAAGGCCCGCAATGGCCTCGGTATAAAAATGTGCCAGAAATTCCTTGAACTGTGCGTCAGCGTGGACGCCGAGCTGCCGTTCGGTGTCCTGAACGACCTTCCGCATGATGCCGATGAAGTCCGCATAGAAAAATCGTTTCATTTCATCTCGCCCCATGCTGTCATAGGCGCAGCATAAAAGGTGCTTGTTTTCCCGAACATAGTTCATCACAAACAGCACAGCCTCCCGGTAATCCACCAGCAGGTCAAACTGCTTGACGACATTTACCGCTTCCTCCTCCAGCATCCATTTCAGCAGAGCATAGATGTCCTCAAAGTGATAATAAAAGGTCTTGCGGTTCACACCGCAGTCCGCAATGATCTCGCTGACGGTAATTTTAGAAAGCGGCTTCTTCTCCATAAAGCCTTTAAGCGAGGCGGCAAGCGTCCGTTTTGTATTTAAGGTAGTGATCTCGTGTTTCATACTATCCTCCGTTTCTTTGAATTTATTATACACTTGCCCAGCAAAATATTCAACGGCCAACGAGAAACATTTGCCCATCAAATTCCATTGGTTTGACCGGCTTTTACCTAAACACAGTCCGTTTGACCGTGTTATTTTCGCCTTTCTCTCGCTATACTGATGGTTGAAATCAAGGAAAGGAGCGGAAATATGACTGAAAAGAACTACAGGATCTGCCTGACCGCGCCGCTGGGCACCCGAGATGGAACAATGGCCTTTCACGAAACAGGTGGCAAAGTGGATGGCTGGCTGAATGTAATGAATGAAAAGAACAGGTTTTCCGGTGCGCTTTCGGCAGAAGGGCAGCTTACCCTGACCGGTGTGATCCGTACCCTGGTTAGCACAATGCGCTATACAGCCACGGGTACGATCAGCGGGCGGATGATACTACTGAATATGAAAATGGATTCCGGCGCACAGTATCCGGTTTCCGGAGAGGCGTTTCATATTGATGACAAGGTTTTATAGGCATATCGTAAACCATCAAAAATTGATCATAGCCATTTTTCTGATTCTATTTGCCGTCTGTGCGGTCTGCCAGAGGTTTGTGGCGGTCAATTATGACATGAACGACTATCTGCCGCCGGAGAGTGCTTCCACGGTGGCGCTTGACCGAATGGAAGAGGAATACGAAGGCGGTATTCCGAACGCCCGTGTGATGGTGCAGAATGTATCCGTTCCGGAAGCACTGAAATACAAGGAAAAGCTGTTTTCGGTCGACGGCGTGACCGATGTAACATGGCTGGACGATGCGGCAAGCGTGACCGTCCCACTGGAAACACTGGATCAAAGCACGGTAGAAAGCTACTACAAGGACGGCAATGCCCTATTCTCCGTGACCATCGACGAGAACAAACGTATTGATGCCGTCAGCGCAATTCGGGACATCATCGGTGATAGCAATGTCATGACCGGCGGCGCCGTGACCACGGCGGTGGCCACCACCAGCACGGTCAGTGAGATCACCACCATTGCTATTATTGCCGTGGTCTTTGTGCTGCTGGTGCTGATCCTCACTACGACCTCCTTTGCAGAGCCGTTTTTGGTGCTTGCAGGTCTTGGCGTTGCTGTCGTCATTAACGCAGGCAGCAACCTGATGTTCGGCGAGATCTCTTTCGTGACCAATGCAGCCGGCAACATCCTGCAGCTTGCGGTATCGCTGGACTATTCCGTTTTCCTGCTCCACCGTTTTGCCGAGTGTCGGCAGACTACCGCCGACCCGAAGGAGGCCATGGTGCAGGCACTCACCATGTCCACGACCTCCATTCTGTCCAGTGGGCTGACGACGGTCATTGGCTTTTTGGCGCTGTGCTTGATGCAGTTCCGGATCGGCCCCGACTTGGGGCTTGCGCTGGCAAAGGGTGTAGCACTGAGCCTGATTACGGTGTTCACCTTTATGCCCACCCTGATCCTGCGCACCTACAAGCTGATCGACAAAACGCAGCACCGCTCGTTTGTGCCCGGCTTCGCGGGCTTCGGGAAATTTGTCAGTCATGTGATGATGCCGCTGGTCATTGTGTTTGCAATCCTGATTGTCCCCTGTTATCTGGCCTCCAATGCGAATAGCTTTTATTACGGTGCATCCCACATCTTCGGCAGCGCCACGCAGCTTGGCGCCGATACGGAAAAAATTGAAGAAGCCTTCGGCAAGCAGGACACCTATGTGCTGCTGGTTCCGAAGGACAGCACCGCCACGCAGGCAGAGCTGTCGGATGCCCTTCACGAGATTCCGCAGGTAAAAAGCATTTTGTCCTATGTGGATACCGTCGGCGAAACGATTCCGGAACAATATCTGGACAGCGGCACACTCTCAAAGCTGAACAGTGTGCACTACACCCGCATGGTGCTGACGGTGGATAGCGCCTATGAGGGGGATGAGACCTTCTCTCTGGTGAAAACCATTCGGGATACCGCCGAAGCGTATTACTCCGGGGAATGGTATCTGGCCGGTGAGGGCGTGTCAACCTACGATCTGATGGATACCGTGACCGCCGATATGGTCAAGGTCAACCTTGTGGCAATCGGCGCAGTCTTTGCGGTGTTGTTGTTCACAATGAAGTCGCTGATTCTGCCTGTGATCCTGGTGCTGTCCATAGAGACAGCGGTATGGATCAACCTGTCCATCCCGTATTTTACGGATCAGACCATTTTCTACATTGCCTATCTGATCATCAGCTCTATTCAGCTCGGCGCAACGGTGGACTACGCCATTCTTTTCACCGATCGGTACAAGGAGATGCGGCAGTCCTACGCCAAAAAAGAGGCGATCGTGCAGACAATCTCAGCTGTGGCAGTTTCTATACTGACATCGGCGAGTGTTCTGACGGTGGTGGGCTTCCTGCTCGGCATCTTCTCGACCCACGGTCTGCTCTCGCAGCTCGGTTACTTCCTCGGCAAGGGTACGCTCTGCTCGCTTGCCATCGTTCTGTTCGTCCTGCCGGGCCTGCTGTATCTGTTTGATAAGCTGATCGTGAAAGACAAAAAATCCAAGGAGGTTCTTTCTCAATGAAATATATACAAAAAATTACTGCGGCGGCACTGTCCGTGCTGCTTTTAGGTTCCCTGACCGTTCCGGCTTTAGCTGAGGCTGCGCCCTCAGCTAAAGAGGAAGTCATCTACATTATGACCGATGCTTCCGGCAAGGTAACAGATATGGAAGCCGTCAACATCTTCGCAGGCGGTGATATTACCGACTACGGCGATTATTCTAATGTGAAGGTGCTGAATACAACAGATAAGATCACCCAAAACGGCAGCAAGATCACCTTTTCGTCGAGTGCCGATAAGGTCTACTATCAGGGAACGATGAAAAGCACCGTTATCCCGTGGAACATTTCCATCCGTTATTTCCTTGACGGAAAGGAATACTCCGCCGAGGAGATTGCAGGTAAGAGCGGTGCATTGGAGATTCGTTTTTCCGTAAGCAAAAATGAACGCTGCAAGGGTAGCTTCTATGAGGACTATGCCCTGCAAGCCTCCTTTACACTGGACACCGACCTCTGCAAGAACATCGTTTCCAGCGGTGCGACGGTTGCCAATGTGGGCAGCAAAAAGCAGCTCACCTATACGATCCTGCCGGGCAAGGGAATCGATACGAGTATCAAAACAGATGTTATGGATTTTGAAATGGACGCTGTCGCCATCAACGGCGTTCGTCTGAACATGAATTTCGAGGTGGATGATGCAGCACTGACGGAAAAGGTCAATGAGATCGTCTCCGCCATCGGCACGGTAAACGATGCTGCGGCCAAGGTAAACGTCGGTGCGGGTCAGCTTGCCGATGCCACGGGAACGCTGTCCTCCGGCTTGTCCGAAATCAAAGCGAAAAATTCACAGTTGACCGGCGCTGCCTATGCCGCCTATGAGGGTCTGTGTACCGCCGCAGCCACGGCACTCAACAGTCAGCTCACCGCCAAGGGGATGGATGCCGTCAGCCTGACGCCCTCGACCTACTCCGATGTGCTTTTAGGCTTGCTGAAAAAGCTGGATGCCGACGCTGTCTATAACGAAGCCTATCAGACGGCGCTGGCCGAGGTGACACAGCAGGTGGAGGCACAGGCCGATGCACTGTACCGCGGCTACATTGAATCACAGGCGGATTACGTTTACCGCACCTATGTCACTTCTCAGGCCGATGCTCTTTACACGCAGGTGGCGGCTCAGGCTGTCTGTGAACAGCTTATGCAAAGCGGCTATACGGAGCAGCAGGCGGAAGCATACTTGCAGACTGCCGAAGGGCAGGTGCTTGTTGCACAGACCGTTGCCAATATGACCGATGAACAGAAGGAGCAGATCATCAGCGGAGCCGTCGCTCAGTTGACCGATGGGCAAAAGGAGCAGATCCTTCAGGGTGCCTTGGCTGCTCTGACCGAGGAGCAAAAGGCAGAGATTCGGCAGGGCTATGTTCAGCAGATGATGGCTTCCGAGGAGGTAACAGCGCAGATCAATGCCGCCGTATCCACAGTCAGCGCTGCGGCAAAGCAGGTTTCGGAGCTGAAGGGTCAGCTTGACAGCTACGATGCATTTTATCAGGGGCTTGTATCCTATACGGAGGCGGTCAGCAGCGCTGCCTCCGGTGCTGCGCAGATCAAGCTGAATATGGATAAGCTGTACGCCGGTACCACGCAGCTTGCAAACGGCACCGCAGAATTTGCCGACAAAACCTCCGGCATCGACACCAAAATCAGCGATGAGGTCGATAATACGGTGTCCTCTATTTCGAGAAGCGATGCAAAGGTCGTGTCCTTTGTGTCTGATAAAAACACCGATGTGACCTCCGTCCAGTTTGTCATCAAAACTGCGGCGATTGAAAAACTGACAGCGGATGCGGCGGAAGCCCCGGTCGCAGTACCGCTCACCTTCTGGCAGAAGCTGCTCCGCCTGCTTGGGCTGTATTGATCGTACATTTTAGAAATTATCACTTCCGAGCAAGGCAAAAGCGTCGTAGAAATACGGCGCTTTTGTTATGCTAAAAAGTATTGGCTTTCCTGCATTGCAAAACCATATACCAACGGCTTTTTCGTCGGGTCTATTTCACACAAAGAGCTTTCCGCATTTTTCTCTAAAGCGTTATTACCATTCGCCCCGTCAACAATATGAAGTGGCTTGAATCCACCGCTGAGGGTAGTATTCTTCAGTGTAACAGTTTCGCCTGTTCCTACGCCGTCTTTGACTACGACGGAGGAGGCTCTACTGTTACTGTTGTTAATTGTAACGCCATCCAGCGTTGTGCCGCCTTCACGTATATCAATAATACCTTGGTACTCACTTTGTGTGATGGTTGCGGGCGTGCTGATCGTTGCGTTGCTGATCGTTATGCCAGCGTT
>CAVEQW010000044.1:0-8182 GCA_963618155.1 Alloprevotella sp. | reverse complement strand
ACCTTGAGATGGAGGGGCTGGACGCCGCCTGCATCCACGGCGACATTCCGCAGAAAAAGCGCGAGCAGGTCATGGCGCGCTTCCGCCGCGGCGAGCTGCCCGTGTTCGTAGCCACGGACGTGGCCGCGCGCGGCATCGACGTGGACGATGTGGACGCCGTGTTCAATTACGACGTGCCGCAGGAGAATGAATACTACGTCCACCGGATCGGCCGCACGGGACGCGCGAAGCGCCACGGCGTCGCCTACACGCTGGTGGCTGACTACCCCAGCAAGATGCGGCTCGACGCCATCGCCAAGTTTACCGGCAACAGCATCCTTCCCGCCCACTTTGAGGACGGGCTGCTGGTGGCCGACGGGACGAAATAAGGAGCATTCTATGAAAACAACGCGAAAAACAGCATGCGTGCTGCTCTGCGCGCTGCTGATATCCCTTTTCTCCGGCTGCGCGCGGCAGGAGGAGACCGCCGAGGACCTTGTCCTCTCCGCCGCGGTATGCGGCCCGCTCGAAACGCTTGATCCCGCGATGAACACGGGCGCAGGCGCGGAGAGCCTGCTTTCCGCGCTCTTTGAGGGCCTGCTGCGCATGCGCGACGACGGCACGGGCCGCGCGGTCGCCGTGGCGGGCATCGCCAAGGAATACATCGAGGAGAAAAACTACGACGACACCGTGACCTACACCTTTACCCTCCGCTCCGCCGCCCGCTGGTCGGACGGAACAAGGGTGAAGGCGGCGGATTTCGTTTACGCATGGCAGCGTCTGGCCGACCCCGCGACGGACTCGCCCAACGCGGAGCTTCTGCGCATGGTCGCGGGCTATGACGAGGTGCGCGAGACCGGCGACGTGACGGCCCTCGGCGTAAAGGCCAAGGGCGACAGCACCTTTATCGTCACGCTCCGCGAGCCGTGCGCCTACTTCCTCACCAGCGTCTGCACCGCGCCCGCCACGGCGCCGCTGCGCCGTGATCTGGTGGAGGGCAGCCCCAACTGGGCTTCGGGCGCCGACATCGTGACGAACGGCCCCTATCAGGTCGGCACCTGGATCAAATCCTCGCAGCTGCAGGCCGTGCGCAGCACGGAGTACTACGAGACCAAGCTCGTCACGCCCGACGAGCTCCGCTTCCGCTTTGAAACGGACGCTCAGCTCAACTATGAAAGCCTGCTCGCCGGTGAGCTGGACTATGTGAGCGAGCTGCCCTACGCCGCCATCGAAACGCTCGCCGAGGCCGAGAACTGGCAGCCCGCGCCGCTGGCGGAAACACAGTGCGTACTGTACAATCACCTCACCGACACCTTTTCCGACGCGCAGCTGCGGCAGGCCTTTGACCTCGCCATTGACCGCGAGGCCATTGCCGCACTCGGCGGCGTGACGGCCACGGCCGCGACCGGCTGTGTCCCCTCCGGCGTGAGCAACACGCCGGAGAGCGAGGAGGACTTCCGCACCGCGGGCGGCGCGCTGTGCGCGACGGACGCGGAGGGCTATGCCGACCGCTGCGCCGCGGCGGGACGGCTGATGACTTCGGCCGGACATTATCAGGGCGCCGGTCTCCCCACGCTCCGCTTCCTCTTTGTGGAGGGCGAGCAGGACCGCGCCGCGGCCACGGCGCTCTGGAACATGTGGAAAAACGCCACGGGCGTCGCCGTTGAGCTGGTCGGCCTGACGGCGGAGGAATTTGACGCAGCGCTCAGCGCCGGAGACTTTGACCTCGCGCTCACGACGCTCACCGCCCGCTGCGACGACGCCGCGGAATACCTGCTGCCGTTCCGCGGGACCTCGGAGAGCAATGTCAGCGGCTACCGCAACGACACCTTTGATCTGCTCATCGGCGTGGCGGAGGCGACCGACGATCTCACCGCCCGCGCAGCGTTCCTGCACGATGCGGAGGTCATGCTGCTGGAGGACAGCGCCGTTTCCCCCCTGAGCTTTTCCGGCACGGCGTATCTCCTGCGCGATGCCTTCCGCGGCGTCAGCCACGACTGCTTCGGCCACAGCTATTTCTTCACCGTCTCTCCGGCAGAGACGGCCGCCGCATAAGACAAGCAGCAGCGCACGCCCCTCCCGTTAAGGGAGGGGCGTGCTTTTTTATGACATTTTAACAGGATATGCATGCGAGAATGTCGGCATTCTTTTCCCGATTTTGCATTGTCTTTTGGGAAAAAGAGACTATAATAATGCCTTGGTGCGCCGCAGCCGTGGTGCATTCCGTACACAGGAAGGAGTACGTTTTCACATGTATGCTTTGCTTAATGTCGCGTTCGCCCTGCTCGCGGGGCTTTTGATGACCCGGATCTTCTCGCGCTGGCGTCTGCCCGATGTGACCGCCTTTCTGGTCGCGGGCGTTCTGATTGGCCCGTTCTGTCTCGGTCGTCTCGGCATCACCGGCGTCGGCTTCGCCGCTTACGAGGACGTTGCCGCGCTCGGCACGATCTCCGACGTGGCGATGGGCTTTATCGCCTTTGCGATCGGCAACGAGTTCCGGCTGGAGGAGCTGCGCAAAACGGGCCGTCAAGCCTTTATCATCGGCGTGCTGCAGGCGCTTACCGCCGCGGCTCTGGTGGACCTTGCGCTGCTCGGCTTTCACCTCCTCCGCCCCGACATCCTCTCCGCGCCCGCCGCCATCACGCTCGGCGCGATCGCCACGGCGACAGCCCCGGCCGCCACGCTGATGGTCGTGCGGCAGTACAAGGCCAAGGGGCCGCTCACGAGCCTGCTGCTGCCCATCGTCGCGCTGGACGACGCGGTGGGACTGGTGGTGTTCGCCGTCAGCTTCGGCATCGCCAAGGCGATGCTCAGCGGCACGCTGAGCATCGTTTCCGTGCTCGTCAATCCCCTCATCGAGATCGTGCTCTCGCTTCTGCTGGGCATGCTCGCGGGCGCAGCCCTCACGAAGCTGGAGGCCATGTTCCACTCCAACCGCAACCGCATGTCCATGACCATCGCTTTCGTGTTCCTCACCGTCGCGCTCGCCGCGCTGGAGTGGCACATCGGCGAGATCGTCATCGGCTTCTCCCCGCTGCTCGTGTGCATGATGCTCGGCACGGTGTTCTGCAACATCTGCCCGCTCTCCGAGGACCTGATGGACCGCGCGGACGACTGGTCGGCCCCGCTGCTGGCGGTGTTCTTCGTCATCAGCGGCGCGGAGCTGCGTCTGGAGGTGTTCGGCGAGCTGACGATGGTGCTCATCGGCATCATCTATATCATCTTTCGCAGCACGGGCAAGTACCTCGGCGCACGCTTGTCGGCCCAGGCGGTCGGCTGCGACGAAAAGACGGTCAAGTACCTCGGCATCACGCTGCTGCCGCAGGCGGGCGTGGCGCTGGGCATGTGTGTGAGCGCGCAGGAGCTGGGCGCGGCGGACGGACTGCTGGTACGCAACATCGTGCTCTTCTCCGTGCTCATCTACGAGCTGGTCGGCCCGCTGCTGACGAAGGAGGCCCTGACCGCCGCCGGCGAGATCACCGCCAAGCCCAAGGAGGTCCTGGAGCGCCGCGCTAAGGCGCTGGCCAAGGCCGAACCGAAGGAATTTCTGGAGGAGCGCGAAGCCAGAAAGCAGAAAAAGCAGGATTAAAAAGCACAGCCGCCGGACGGTTTGTCCGGCGGCTGCCTATTCTTTCTGCCTTACGCGCCCGCAAAGCGGAACACCACGCCCACAAGGGCCGATATCCCGATAAACACGATGGGGTGCCAGTTTTTCGTGGGCTTGACCCAATGCGTAAACACGAGCAGCACGGCGGCAAGGATCATCCCCTGCCAGCCGATGGCGCCGCTCCATGAAAAACGCATCCACGGGGAGCCTTCGACCGACGCGCTCGTCATGCCGGCAAACACCTGCAGCATCACGCCCGCGCAGGCCGCGGCGATCAGGCCCGTCGAGGCCGGACGCAGGCCGTAAAAGGCGTTGGCAACATACCGGCTGTCGCGGAATTTGGCAAGCATCGCCGCCACGATCAGGATAACGATGATCGAGGGCGTGACCTCGCCAAGAGTGGCAATAAGCGCGCCCGGGAAGCCGCCGACGGTGAAGCCCACATAGGTCGCCATATTGATGCCGACCGGCCCCGGCGTCGATTCGGACACCGCCAGCATGTTCATCAGGTCCGTCTGCGTGAACCAGCCGGTGGACTCGCCGATGTTCTTGAGGAAGGGCAGCGTCGCCATGCCGCCGCCGATGGCAAAAAGGCCGGTTTTAAAAAATTCCCAAAAAAGCTGAAGATATACGCTCATGCCGCTTTCCTCTCCTCCATATTCTTCAACACGATACCCAAAAGCGCCGAGAGCAGCACGAACCACACCGGCGAGACGCTCAGCAGCATGCTGCCCGCCGTCACCAGCACGAAGATCGCCGCCGTGCGCTTGTCGATCACCGATTTTTTCAGCAGCTTGAGCACCGCGTTGAAGATCAGCACGCACACGCAGACCTGAATGCCGGCAAATGCATTCTGCACCCACGCAAGATGGGAGACATTCGTGATAAGCCCCGCAAGGACCGTGATGATCACGAGCGAGGGAAAGACCACGCCGAGCGTTGCGACGATGCCGCCGACCGCGCCTTTTTTCTTCTGGCCCACAAAGGTCGCGGTATTGACCGCGATGATGCCGGGCGTACACTGGCCGATGGCAAAATAGTCCACCAGCTCCTGCTCCGTGGCCCAGCCCTTGTTTTGGACGACCTCACGTTCCAAGATCGGCAGCATCGCCATGCCGCCGCCAAACGTCATCACGCCGATCTTGGCAAAGGTGATGAACAATTCCCAAAGCATTTTTCGTTTTCCTCCTTATTCCACATAGCCGTACAGCCCGCGCACGGACACCTCGCCCGTGCGGACGGTCTCGACCGTTCCATCCTCATGCCGCACGATCAGGCCGAACTGATCGTCCACATCCAGCGCCGTGACGCGCTCGCTCGCGTCGCGCCACAAAAGCCGCACCTCGCGGCCGATGGTCAGGCAGTCGCGGCGGTAGAGCGCAAGATAGTCTGCCGTCTCCCCGCTCTGAAGCGCGGCGTAAAGCCGGTCCAGCTCCTCAATGAGCGCCGCGGCCAGCGCCGCACGGCACACGCGCCTTCCGGTCTCCAGAAAAAGCGAAGTCGCCGTCTCCCGCAGCTCGGGCGGGAAGTCCTCGCGCGCATTGCCGCAGTTGATGCCGATGCCGATAACGGCATAGTCCAGCGTCCCCGTCTCCCCCTCCAGCGAAAGCTCGGTGAGCGTGCCGCTGAGCTTTTTCCCGTTCAGCACAAGGTCGTTCGTCCACTTGATCTGCGGCCGCACGCCGCAGGTCCGCTCAACGGCGTTGCACGCCGCCACCGCGCCGAGCGCCGTGAGCGGCAGCAACCGTTCGGGCGGCAGCTTCGGCCGCAGAAGCGCCGAAAGGTACACGCCGCGGCCCGGGCCGCTTGAAAAGCTGCGGCCACGCCGCCCGCGGCCCGCGGTCTGCTCGTCCGCCACAGCCACCGCGCCGTCCGGCGCGTTCTCCGCCGCGGCGCGCTTGAGAAAGCTGTTGGTGGAGTCCACGCGCTCGAAGCAGTACAGCGTCCTGCCGACCGCCTGCGTCGCCCCGAGATGGCGCAGCACCTCGCGCTCGGTGAGCGCGTCGGGCGAGGCGGCCAGACGGTAGCCAAGTCCGGTCTGCGCCTCGATGGTATAGCCGTCGCGCCGCAGGGCGCTCACGCCCTTCCACACCGCCGCGCGGGAGATGCCGAGCTGCTCGGAGATCGCCTCGCCGGAGAGGAACTCTCCCTCCCGCGCGCTGAGAATGGCAAATATTTTCTCTTTGCTCATCGCCTTGCCTCGTCTTCCCGAATTTCCCACGGTCCCGATCCGTTTAGCAGTTGACGAATCCCCTGCTTCGACCGTATAATAGTAAGTTGGTACGGGGTATTGTACCACAGCTTTTCCCCTTTGTAAACCATCGTTCCTTTCCCACTTTACATTAGGAGCCGCCGCCGTGAGCTTTTCGACCTTACCGTTTCTGTTTTATTTTCTGCCCGCCTTTCTGGTGGTCTATTATATCGTTCCCGCGCGCTGGCGCAACGTCGTGCTCTCCGCCGGAAGCCTGTACTTTTACTGGCGCGGCGCGGGGACCGGCGGACTGCTGGTGCTGCTCGCGCTGCTCTTCATCCATTTCGCCGCCGGACGCTTCATAGAGAATGCGCGGGGCGACGCGCGGCGCGCGTGGCTCATCCTCGCGCTGGCGTGCGACCTCGGAAGCCTCTTCTACTTCAAGTATATGGGCTGGTTTCTGGAAAATCTGGGCATACTGCTGGGGACGGACTTTTCCTTTTTCCGCGTCGCCCTGCCGCTGGGCGTGAGCTTTTACGTCTTTCAGAGCGCCGCCTACGTCATCGACATCTACCGCGGCGACGCCTCGGCGGAGCGCAGCATCTTTGACTACACCGCATTTCAAGCCATGTTCCCGCAGCTGACGATGGGACCCATTCTGCGCCTGCGCGACGTGGACGCGGAGCTGCACGTCGCCCGCCGCTTCCGCCGCGCATCGGTGGAGGAGGGCTTCTCTCTCTTCGTGGTGGGGCTTGGCTGCAAGGTCATTCTGGCCGACCAGCTTGCGACCCTCTGGACCGCGCTGGAGCGCATCGGCTTTGCCTACCTCTCCACGCCGCTCGCGTGGCTCGGCGCGGTGGGCTACAGCCTGCAGCTCTACTTTGACTTTGGCGGCTACTCGCTCATGGCGATGGGGCTTGGGCAGATGCTCGGCATCCCGCTGCCGCGCAACTTCGATCTTCCGTACTGCGCACGCTCCATCTCCGAGTTCTGGCGGCGCTGGCACATCACGCTCGGCACATGGTTCCGCGACTATCTCTACATTCCGCTCGGCGGCAGCCGGAACGGAAAAGGGCGGCTGCTCCTGAGCCTGTTCGCCGTATGGTCCCTGACCGGCCTGTGGCACGGGGCGAGCTGGAACTTCGTCCTCTGGGGGCTGGTGCTGTTCGTCCTCATCGCGCTGGAAAAATTTGCTCTCGGCGGCTTTCTCGCGCGCCACCGCTTCCTCGCGCGGCTCTATTTTCTCTTTCTCATTCCGCAGACGTGGGTGGTATTCCGCATCTCTGACCTCGGCGAGCTGGGGAGCTACTTTTCCCGTCTCTACCCCATCTTCAGCAGCGGCGAAAACGTGTTTGCGGGCGACTTCATGCGCCAGCTCCAAAGCTACTGGTGGCTCCTCGCCCTCGGCATTCTGCTCGCCACGCCGTGGCCGCGCCGCTTCTATGAGCGCTTCCGCGCCACGCCGCTCGTATGGCTGCCGCTGCTGGCGGTGTTCTGGCTCTGCCTGTATCTCATTTCGACCGGCACGGGCGGCGCATTCCTATACGCCCGCTTCTGACCCCTGCTGACAAGGAGGCTTTTATGTCGCACTTTTCTCCCCTGCTGTGGCTCTGCTCACTCAGCGCCGCACTGCTCAATTCCTACACCGCGCTGGACCCCTCCGGCGTGTACGAGGACTATCTGGCCCGTCTGGAGGCCGACACTCCCGCCATCTCCGCCTTTTTTGCCGCCGCGCAGGAAGGCGTGTACCCGTGGAGCATTCCCGAGGACCTCAACGGCCCGTCCAAGCCGCCCTACGCCGTCGAGCCGGACACCGCTCCCGAGCCGGAGCCTCCGGCGGAGCCTGAGGAGCCGGTCAGCCCGTTCACCACGGTAGATGCGAGCTACTTCGACGACGCGCTTTTCCTCGGCGACTCGCACACCGCGGGCTTCCACGACTATGCGGGGCTGCGCAACGCGACTTACTTCACCAAGAACGGCATCACGGTGAAGGAGGCCACGGAAAAGAGCTTCGTGGACATCGACGGCAAAAAGTACACGCTCGCCGAGGCGCTGGAGACCCGCCAATTCGCCAAGGTCTACATTCTCCTCGGCGTCAATGAGCTGGGCGGCGGCACGACCGAGGGCTGGACGCAGCAATACAGGACGCTGCTCGATCTGGTGCGCGAAAAGCAGCCGGACGCGGTCATTTTTATCCAGTCCATGTTCCACACGACACAGGAGAAATCGGACAGCTCCTACTTCAAGAACGCGGTCATTGACGAGCGCAACGCCGCCATTTCCCAGCTTGCGGATAACGAAAGCATCTTCTATCTTCCTGTTCACACGATATTCGACGATGAGAGCGGGGCGCTCCGCGCCGATTACTCCGGCGACGGCGTTCACGTCCGCGCGCCGTACTACGT
>CAVEQW010000043.1:0-8298 GCA_963618155.1 Alloprevotella sp. | reverse complement strand
TCGTCCTCCATGCCCTCAAAGCGCACATCGACTGTGCCGCTCGCGCTTTTCAGGATGAAGCCCGTGCTTATCTCCATCGTCTCGCCCGCCGCGAGCTCCGTCTCCTGCTCGTCGATCAGCGTGGTGTATGTCTCGGCATCGGTGAAAATAGTGGCTTTTTCCAGCGCCTCGCCGTCCTGTGTGGCGGTCTCATAGACCGACCAGTAGTAGGAGGCGTCGCTGCCGCTGTTGTTCGTGAAGTCCAGCGTCAGAACGAGCGCGTCGTTCCCCTCGAAATCCTCCGTGATGTATGCGCTCTTGTAGCGCAGCTCAAAGCCGCTGAGGGCGATGTGGTTCGGATCCTCCGGCGCCTTTTCTTCGCCGCACGCCGCGAGCGAGAGCATCATGAGCACCGCCAGCAGCAGAGCAAGAAGCCTTGTTTTCTTCATAATTCATTCCCTCCCATAAAGGTTGATTTGGATGTCTCCGGGTCGTCCGGGCGGATGCTGTCAGCCGGTCACGACACCGCCGCAGTATTCGCAGCGGCCACTGGCATCCGGCGTGGTGGTCGCGCCGCAGCAGGGGCAGGTGACGGCGGCCTTGGGCGCGGCGGCCTCCGCAATTTTTTCGCGCACGTTCTCGCGCACCTGCGTGAGCGCCTGCTTGATCTCCTCGCCGAGGCTCTTGAAGCTGCGGTATTCCGTGTTGCTCTCCGGGTCGACTCCGCCGCCCATCGGCGGCATACCGGGACGCGGCGGCATGCCGGGGCGCGGAGGCATACCGGGACTCGACGGCATCGGCTTTATCTCCACGGAGTCGGAGTTGACGCGGAAGCGCATCTGGTCAAAGTAGGGGTTGTTGACATAGATGGTGATGTAGAAGTCGTAGGAATACTCATAGCGCGGCGGGTTGAAGCTGACTCTCTTGCCGTCCTTGTCCTCGCGCATGATCTCCGAGCGGTTCTCCTCGATGTCGAGGTTGCAGCCCGTCACGTCCGAGAAGTCAAGCACATCCGGGTTGGCCTCCGCGAGGTCACGTGCACTCGTCACCATGAACTTTCCCGCGTCCTCGTCGAGCAGCACCTTGGTGCCCGTGCCGAGCGTCCGTGTGGTGTGGAACGCCGAGACACGCGCCCGGTTTTCCTCGCGGTAGTCGAGCTGTGCCTTGATCTCCTCGACCGTGCTGCCCCGGCGGTCGGAAAACCACGGAGACAGCTTGCTGGCGCAGTTTTTGCAGAGGTTGCCGTCTTCGAGCTTGCGGTTGCCGAGCAGACCGATCTTCTCGCCGCAGATATCGCAGAATTTCTTATCAAACAGTCCCATTATCCGTTACTCCTTTATTTTTTGTAATTCCACTGTTTCTTCCGTTCCGTCCGGCAGCTCCATCTCCATCCGGAGCGTCCCGCTGCCGCCGTCTCCGGCCTCGTGGCAGAGACAGGTGATCTCGCCAAGCGTTCTCAAGTCCGGTGTCTGGAGCGTGCAGCCGTCCGGATACAGCTCCGTCTGCAGGACCTCACCCGGCTGGAGATAGGTAAAGCTGAGCCCGCTGTTCAGCACGGCTTCGCCGTCCAGCATGAGCGCCATGCCGCTCTCCTCGCGGATGAGCGCCTGCCAACGGCCGTCCGCGCTTTCCCATGTGCCCGCCAGCACGGGCCAGAGGACGGAATTGTCTATGTATGTGTGATCGCCGTCCAGTATCTCGATCGCATCCGGGTTCTCCATCCCGCCGCCTCCGTCCATGATCTGCTCCGTAACGAAATGCCGATACAGAAGGAAGCCCGTCAGCGAGAGCAGGGCAAGCGCCGCCGCGGCCAGAGTAATTTTCAAGCCAGCCTTCACGCGAGGTCGCCGTCGTCAAACGGGTCGCCGCACTCGGGGCAAAATTTCGGCGGGTGCGCCGGATCGGCCGGCTCCCAGCCGCACTTGTCGCACTTGTACTGCGGAACGCCGGCGGGCTTCTTCGCGCCGCACTCGGCGCAGAACTTGCCCTTGTTGACCGCGCCGCAGCTGCACGTCCAGCCGCCCTCCGCCGCCGGCGCGGGCTTTTTCGCGCCGCATTCGGGGCAGAAGTTGCCGGTGATGCCCGTCTGGCCGCAGCTGCACGTCCAGCCGGCGGCGGCCGCAGGCGCGGCGGGCGCTTGCTGCACGGGCTGCTGCATCTGCTGTGCCTGCTGCTGCGCGCCCATCTGGTAGAGGTTCTGGGCGTTGATGCCGCCCATCTGTCCGGCCATGTTCATGCCCATGAACGCCATCGCGGGCCCCGCGCCCTGATTGGCGGCGGCCGACTGCATGGCGGCGGCCTGGGCGCCGACCATGTGCGCCGCCGCACGGGTCGGATCCATGAACGCCGCGTTGCGCTGAAGCTCCTTGAGCATGGCCTCGTCCTCATCGCTCGCCTTGACGGAGGAGACGCCGAAGGAAACGATCTCAAGGCCGCGCAGGTCACGCCACTTGCCGGACAGCACCTCGTTCAGCGCGTCCGCCATCTCCATCGTATGGCCGGGCAGCGCGGAGTAGCGGATGCCCATCTCGGAAATTTTCGCAAACGCGGGCTGGAGCGCCGTCAGAAGCTCGGTCTTGAGCTGGCCGTCGAGGCGGTCGCGGGTGTAGTCCTCGCCGACGTTGCCGCAGACGTTGGTATAGAAGAGGATGGGGTCGCAGATGCGGTAGCTGTATTCGCCGAAGCAGCGGATGGAGATGTCGATGTCAATGCCCGCACGCTGGTCAACGACGCGGAACGGGACGGGACTTGGTGTGCCGTATTTGTTGCCAATGAGCTCCTTGGTGTTGAAGTAGTAGACGCGCTGATCCTTCGGAGGCTCGCCGCCGAAGGTGAAGCGCTTGCCCATCGTCTTGAAGGTCTCCATCAGGCTCGTCGCGAGATCGCCAGAGAAGATGGTCGGCTCGGTCGAGGAGTCATAGACGAACTCGCCCGGCTCGGCACAGAGCTCCGTGACCTTGCCCTGATCGACGATGATCATGCACTGGCCGTCCGCTACGGCGATCACAGAGCCGTTCGAGATGATGTTGTCGCTGCCGCTGGTGTTGCTGCTGCGGCCGGAGCTGCGGTGCTGCCCCTTGACCGCCATCACGTTTTCGGGGATGGATTCGCAGTAGAAATACTCCTTCCACTGATCAGCCAGCACACCGCCGGCCGCGCCCAATGCCGCCTTGATAAGTCCCATGTTATGTACTCCTTTTCATATTTATTTTCCTGATCTGTCTTCGTTTTGCCGCCGTCCGGCGGCCTGCGGGGTCACAGCGTGTCGATGACGCCCGCCAGATAGCTTGGGGAGATGGAGGCATAGACAAAGCCGTCCGCCAGCTTATCCCTGACAGCCTGACGCACGTCCGCCGCCAGCAGCTCGTCTGCGCTCTCGTCCACCAGCAGCAGGAGCTTGCACTCCCTGTCGTCCCCGTTCCTTTTCAGCTCATTGCGGATCCTCATCCGCTCCGCCAGCTTCCATTCGCCCTGCCGAAGCACCTCCGTCACCAGCACATTCGCGTGACAGGCGCGGCACAGGGAAACGGTCTCCTCCGGCCCGGAGGAACGATAGACCCAGAAATCCGGGTTGCCGGCCGTGAGCGCCTGTGTGATCGCCTCCGCAAAAAGCCCGCTCTGGAGATCCAGCACGATCCTTCGCATATACGACACATCACCGCCTCTCTGATCCATATTGCGCTTTTTCGCCACTGATACAGCCTCATTGTAGCGTATGTCAAGCCTCCCCGCCCCCGCCAATTGGCTAGGTCTTGCAAAATTTTTTCATGCGTTGCCACCAAAGCGCCCGTGTGCTATCATGGGAGCAAAGCATGGAGGGAGGCGCGGCATGAGCAGGACGACGCGGAAAAGCATATTTGCGGCATTGTTTGCGCTGCCGTTCATCGCGGCCGCCATGAGCCTCCACTATCTCGTGCGCAGCGGCACGCTGCCCCAGAGCGCCATGCTGCTCCGCAGCGTCATCTACATCTCCCTGCTGCTCGCATGGGGCGTCTCACTGCGCACACGCATCATACAGGCGCAGGTACAGCGCTGTCTGCTCGCCATCGTCGTGCTGATGGTGCTGTGGATGCTGCTGCGGACGGTCAAGCACGCCGCCGGCGGCATCGATCTGAAGCGCTGGCTCTGGTATTTCTATTACCTTCCCATGCTCTTTATCCCGCTGATCGCGCTCTTTGTGAGTATGTCGCTCGGCAAGCCGGAGAACTACCGCCTGCCCCGCGGGCTGCGGCTGCTCTATCTGCCGGCGGCGCTGCTCCTGCTCGCGGTGCTGACGAACGACCTGCACCAGCGCGTATTCTCCTTCCCCTCCGGCGTTATGAGCGACCTGGATTACCGCTATGCGTTCGGCTACTTTGTCATCCTCGGCTGGGTGAGCCTCTGCGCGCTCGCCTCCTTTTTCATCATGCTGACAAAATGCCGTATCCCGCAGAGCAGGACGGTTCTCTTTCTGCCCCTGCTCCCGCTCGGACTGTCCTTCGCCTATACCGTCCTCTATATACGCAGCGTCCGCTGGCTCCTGCTCGTGGCCGGGGACATGACGACCGCGCAGTGCATGATGATATTTGGCATATTCGAGGGCTGCCTCCAATGCGGTCTTATCCAGTCCAACATGGGCTATGACGAGCTGTTCGAGACGACGACGCTTCCTGTCCAGATAACCGACGACAGCTTCCGCACGAGATATGCCTCCGCCGCCGGAGCGCCGCTGCCGGAGGAAACGCTGCGGCAGATGACAGCGGACAGCGTGAGACTGGACGGCGACACGCTTTTGAAGCGCCACCGCCTGCGGCGCGGCTATGTATTCTGGCGGGAGGATATCTCCGAGCTGAACCGCGTGTCGGAGGCGCTGGCGCTGACGCGGGAGGAGCTGCGCGACACGGGCGACGTGCTGGCGGCGGAGCAGGAGCAGCAGTCGCGGATGCTTCGCCTCAAGGAGGAAAACCACCTGTTCGACTCCATGGAGGAGCAGACGGCGCGGCAGGTCGCGCTGCTGCGGGAGCATATCGCCGTGCTGCGGGAGACGGAGGACATGGCGGAGGCCAGACGGCTGCTCGGCCGGATCATCGTGCTCGGCACCTATGTCAAGCGCCGGAACAACCTCATCTTCGTCGCCGCCCAGTACGGCGCGATCCCCGCGCAGGAGCTGCGGCTCTGCCTGAACGAGTCCGGGGAGAATCTGAATATATGTGATATCGAGTGCAAAACCGCCGTCCACCTCACGGGGACGCTTCCCTCATGGCAGGCGACGGCGGTATACGACCTCTTTGAGGCAGTCGTGGAGCGGGGGCTTGACACGCTCTCCTCCCTGCTGCTCTCGGCGGAGGCCGTGCCGGGTGCGGTGGAGGTCAACATCTGCGTCTCCGGCGAGGTTTCGGCGGATGGGCTTACGCGGGACTTCCCGTATCTGCAGACGGAGCGGGACGAGGACGGGCTCTGCTATTTCACGCTGCGCCTCGAAAACACGGCGGGGAGGTGACGGACAATGCAGCAGATCAAGGAGAGCTTTGACCGCCTCCCCATCGGAATATGCTTTTTTGACCCGCATGGGGTCGTGCGTCTCATCAATCATCGTATGCTGGAGATATCCGGCGTTTTGTGCAGGGGCGGCCTGCAGACGCTCCCGGAGCTGCAGGCTGCGCTGCAGGCGCCGCCGGAGGCGGTGTCCTGCCTCGACCCGGCGCTCTCTATCTACCGCTTCCCGAACGGGATGCTTCTGCGCTTTTCGGAGGAGCGGCTCACGCGCAAGGCCGGTGTTGTCTACACGCAGGTGACGGCCGCCGATGTCACAGAGCTGATACACGGGCAAAACCGCCTCCGGCAAGAGAACGAGCGTCTGGCGGACGCAAACCGCCGTGCGCGCCGTTTGCTGGCGCAAATGCCGGAGATCATACGCCAGGAGGAGACGCTCGCCATGAAAATGCGCGTCCATGACGATATCGGCCACAGCCTCCTGTCGGCGCGGCGGGCGCTTGTCGGCGAGGAGAGTCTGGACACGATACGCAGGAGCGCGGCGGAGTGGGAGCAGTCCATCACCGTCCTCTACCGCACGAGCCGCATAAGCAGCGAGCGGGAGGCGCTGGAGCACGCCGTTTTCCGCGCCTCGGAGCTGGATGTGCGCGTCGTCTGGGAGGGAACGGAGCCGACGGCAACGGCGGCGCGGGAGCTGCTGGCGCTCGCGGTGCGCGAGTGCGCCATGAACTGCGTAAAGCACGCGGGCGGCACGGCAATCACCGTGTCCTGCACGAGAGAGAACAGCTGCGTTTGTGCGGCGCTCACCAACGATGGTGCGCCGCCGGAGCGTCCCATCGAGGAGGGCGGCGGCCTGTCCATGCTGCGCCATCGTGTGGAGGCGGCGGGAGGCCGCATGGAGATAGAGAGCCTGCCGCGCTTTGTGCTGCGGCTGACGCTGCCGGAGAGGGAGGGAGCACACCATGCAAGTGATGATCGTTGAAGATCAGGCCATCATACGGAGCCTGCTCGAAAGCTACTTCCGCCCGGAGGACGGCCACCGGGTCGCCGCCTCCATCCCCGGCGCGAACCAGGCAGTGGAGCTTTGCCGGACGCTGGCGGTCGATCTCATACTGATGGATGTGCAGACAGCGCACCGCGAGAACGGTCTGGCCGCCGTTCGGCAGATAAAGGCCATGCAGCCGAACGTCAAGATCATCGTCGTGACCTCGCTCATCGACAGCGCCGTGCTGAAGCAGGCCAAGGAGGTCGGCGCGGACAGCCTCTGGTACAAGGACGCGGCGGAAAACCGCCTGATGGAGGTCGTGCGGCGGACGATGGCGGGAGAGCGGCTCTTCCCGGACGCGCCGCCCGCGGCGGATATCGGCCTCGCCAAGAGCACCGAGTTCACGAAAACGGAGCTGCGCGTGCTGCGGCATCTTCTGCGCGGCCTGTCCTATACGCGCATCGCGGCGGAGATGGGCGTCGAGCCGTCCACCGTCAAGTTCCATGTGGCGAATATGCTGCAAAAGACCGGCTTTGAAAACAAGCTTCAGCTCGCACTGGCCGTCAGCGAGGTAAAAATGATCGCCGATCTGGACGAGGAATAGCGCCGCCCCACACAAGCGGGAATAACGACCCGCCCACCGGCGAGCAGCGGCTCAAAAAGTCCTGCTGCGGCTGCCCGTAAGACCGCGTCCGGCGAACAAATGTTGATGCCCTGCCCTGGCGGGGTCAGCGTGTCAAAAAAGTGCTTTCTTCTCCGAATTTGCACGATCCAAAGCCTCCCTTTACACAAGGGAGCCGGGGCGCCCCCGCGTCCGTGCAAGGTTTTTTGACCGTCTGGCTCTGCTTTGGCAGGGTGTCATCTCTTTATATTGCAAGTATCGACAAAATATAGTAAAATAGAGAAAACACTGCAAGGAGGGTCACGCCATGTGTGCCTATGCGATCGGACTTGATATCGGTGTTGCTTCTGTCGGCTGGGCGACGGTCGAGCTGGATGCAGAGGAGCGCCCCTGCGGTATTCTCGGCCTCGGCTCGCGCATCTTTGATGCCGCCGAGCATCCGCAAACGGGCGCGTCACTGGCCGCGCCGCGTCGGGAGGCACGGAGCGCACGTCGGCGGCTGCGCCGTCATCGCCATCGGAATGAGCGCATAAGATCGCTGTTCGTCTCCGGCGGCCTTTTGTCGAGGGAGCAGCTTGCATCGCTGTTCGACGGGAGACTGGAGGACATCTACAAGCTGCGCGCGGAGGCGCTCGACCGGGCGCTGACGGCAGAGGAGCTTGCGCGCGTCCTGCTCCATCTCTCACAGCGGCGCGGCTTCCGCTCCAACCGCAAAAATCCCAGCGACAAGGAGGACGGCGAGCTGCTGGCCGCCGTGAGCGCCAACAAGGCCCGCATGGAGGCAGGCGGCTACCGCACGGCCGGCGAGATGTTCTGCCGCGACCCGTTTTATGCCGGGCACAAGCGCAACAAGGGCGGCGTCTATCTTGCCACCGTGTCCCGCGATATGGTGGAGGATGAGGTGCGGCAGATATTCGCGGCGCAGAGGGGCTTCGGCGTTCCCTTTGCGGACGAGGCGTTTGAGGAGGCGTATCTGGAGATACTTCTGAGCCAGCGCTCCTTTGACGAGGGCCCCGGCGGGGACAGTCCCTACGGCGGCAGCCAGATCGAGCGCATGGTCGGCCGCTGCACGTTGGAGCCGGAGGAGCCGCGCACAGCCAAGGCAAGCTACTCCTTTGAATATTTCAACCTTCTGGAAAAGCTCAACCATCTCCGCCTTGTCAAAGACGGCGCGTCGCTCCCGCTCACCGGCGAGCAGCGGCATGAGCTGATCGAGCTTGCCCACAGGAGCGAGAGCCTC
>CAVEQW010000042.1:0-17982 GCA_963618155.1 Alloprevotella sp. | reverse complement strand
TTTTTTGCGTTATACCGCCTCACGCGTTTGGCTGTTCCTTGCCGAGCTCGCGGTAGACGGTCAGCATCATGGTGGCGAAGCAGGCGGTGCCGCCGAGGTAGTCGCTGATGGGCTCGGCGAGGTAGACGCCGGTGACGCCGAGGACATGGGGGAGCAGCAGCGTCGCGGGGACGACGATGAACGCCTTGCGCAGCAGCGAGAAGAACACGGCCTGCTTGGATTTGCCGAGCGCCGTGAAGGTATTCTGGCCGATGAACTGCAGTCCCATGATCCAGAAGCCGCACATATAAAGCCGCATGGCGCGCCGCCCGGCGGATATGAGCGCCGCGTCCGAGGTGTAGACATAGAACAGCAGCGTCGGCCAAAGCTCGGCCAGCAGGCACACCGCCGTGCAGTAGCCGAGGGTGATCCAGAGGGCGAAGCGGATGCCGGCGCGCACGCGCTCATACAGCCCCGCGCCGTAGTTGTAGCCGAACACGGGCTGGCAGCCCTGGGTGATGCCGCGCGGCACCATCATGAAGATGTCGTGCAGGCTCATCAGAACGGTCATGACGCCGACGCTCACGTCGCCGCCCCAGTCGAGCAGCACGCGGTTCGTCACCATCTCGACCAGCGAGTTGGTCACGCCGAACACAAAGCTCGCCGAGCCGAGGCCGAGGATGCGCCGCACCACCGGCCAGCTCGGGCGCAGGGACGAGAGCACGAGCGGGACGGTGATCTTATGTCCGCGCAGAAAGAGCAGCACCCAGAGAGCGGAGGCGGCCTGGGACAGGACGGTCGCGAGCGCCGCGCCGCGCACGCCCATGTCCAGCGCGTAGATGAACAGCGGGTCGAGCGCGATGTTGAGCACCGCGCCGAGCGTCACCGTCAAAAGCCCCGTTTTCGCAAAGCCCTGGGCGTTGATGTGGTAGTTCATGCCGGTGGCGATCATGACGAATTCCGTGCCCAGCAGGTAGATGACGAGGTAGTCTCTCGCATAGGGCAGCGTCTGCTCCGACGCGCCGAAGAAGAGCAGCAGCGGGTCGAGGAAGCAGAGGAATATCCCCGGCACGATCAGCCCCGCGATCAGCAGCATGGTGAACGAGCAGCCCATGACGCGGCTCGCGCTCTCGTCGTCATGGCAGCCGCGGGCGATGGACACGAGCGGCGCGCCGCCCTGTCCGCAGAGGTTCGTAAAGGCCGAGACAAGGCTGATGACCGGGAGGCAGACACCAAGCCCTGTGAGGGCGAGCGACCCTGTTTCCGGGATGTGGCCGATGTATACGCGGTCAACAAGATTGTACAGAAGATTGACGATCTGCGCGAGGCAGGTCGGGATGCCCACGCGCAGGATATTGGCGCTCATTTTCCCCTGGGAAAAATCGCTTTGTATCGTAGTCCGAGTCGTTTTATTTCTCTCCCCTCAGCTTGACGAGCCGGTCGCGGATAACGGCGGCATACTCGAATTCCAGCATTTTTGCGGCTCTGCGCATTTCCTTTTCGAGCCGCTCGATCTCCATCTCGCGCTCACGCCGCGTGAGTCTGCGTCCCTCTTCGGTATAGGCGACGGCCTCTGTCGCGCTCTGCGATATGTCGATGAGGTCGCGCACGGATTTGACGATGGTCGCCGGCGTGATGCCGTGCGCCTCGTTATAGGCGTTCTGCTTGGCGCGGCGGCGCTCCGTCTCGTCGATGGCGGCGCGCATGGAGGGCGTGATGCGGTCGGCATAGAGAATGACGAAGCCCTCGGCGTTGCGGGCGGCGCGGCCGATGGTCTGGATGAGGCTCGTCTCCGAGCGGAGAAAGCCCTCCTTGTCCGCGTCCAGAATGGCGACGAGCGACACCTCCGGCAGGTCAAGCCCCTCGCGCAGCAGGTTGATGCCGATGAGGCAGTCGAACTCGCCGAGCCGCATATCGCGTATGATCTCCATGCGCTCCAGCGCGGCGATGTTGTGGTGCATATAGCGGCATCGGATGCCCGCGCCGGTCAGATAGGCGGTGAGCTCCTCGGCCATTTTGACCGTCAGGGTCGTGACGAGCGCGCGCTGCCCCTTGGCCACGCGCAGGTTGATCTCCGAAATAAGATCGTCGATCTGTCCCTCGACGGGGCGCACCTCGACCCTGGGGTCAAGCAGTCCCGTCGGACGTATGACCTGCTCCGCGATCTGTCCGGCGCGGCTTCGCTCATATTCGCCGGGGGTCGCGGAGACATAGACCGTCTGGCCGATGCGCTGCTGGAACTCGTCGAAGCGGAGCGGGCGGTTGTCGAAGGCGGAGGGCAGGCGGAAGCCATACTCGACGAGCGTCTCCTTGCGGCTGCGGTCGCCGTGGTACATGGCGCGCACCTGCGGCAGCGTCACATGGCTCTCGTCGATAAACAGGATAAAGTCCTTGGGAAAATAGTCGAGCAGCGTCATGGGCGGCGAGCCGGGCTTGCGGGCGGAGATGATGCGCGAATAGTTCTCGATGCCGGAGCAGTAGCCGAGCTCCTGCATCATCTCGATGTCGCACTCCGTGCGCTGGCGTATGCGCTGCGCCTCGAGCAGCTTGCCGTTTTCCTCAAAATACGCGACGCGCTGCTCGAGCTCCCCGCGTATCTCGCCGATGGCGCGATCCATTTTCTCCTTGGTCGTGACATAGTGGCTCGCGGGGTATATCGCCGCGTGCTGCAGCAGGCGTGTCGGCATCCCCGTGACGACGTTGATCTCGGAGATTCGGTCGATCTCGTCGCCGAAAAACTCCACGCGGATGGCGCGATCCTGGGAATAGACGGGGAATATCTCCACCGTGTCGCCGCGCACGCGGAATTTGTTTCGCTCGAAGGCGATGTCGTTGCGCTCATAGCGGATGTCCACCAGCTTGCGCAGCAGCTCCTCCATGCTCTTCTGCATACCGGGGCGCAGCGAGATGACGAGGTTCGCGTAGTCGATGGGGTCGCCCAGGCCGTAGATGCAGCTCACAGAGGAGACGATGATGACGTCCCGCCGCTCGAACAGGGCGCTCGTGGCGCTGTGGCGGAGGCGGTCGATCTCGTCGTTGATGCTCGCGTCCTTTTCGATGAACGAGTCCGTGTGGGGGATATAGGCCTCCGGCTGGTAGTAGTCGTAGTAGGAGACGAAATACTCCACGGCGTTGTCCGGGAAGAACTCCTTGAACTCGCTGCAGAGCTGGGCGGCGAGGGTCTTGTTGTGCGCCAGCACCAGCGCCGGTCGCTGCATACGCTCGATGACCTTCGCCATCGTATAGGTCTTGCCGGAGCCGGTCACGCCAAGCAGGATCTGCTCGTCAATGCCGGCCGCGAGACCCTGGGCCAGTGTGTCGATGGCCTCCGGCTGGTCGCCGGAGGGCGTGTATTCCGATACGACGTGAAATTCACCCATAGTCCGCCTCTCAGTCCGGCAGCGTCACGCCGCTCGGCACGCCGGCCGGCTCGGCCGAGGCGCTGTCCCCGGCGGAGGCGGTGTAGGCATAGTCCGCGGCACAGGCGGGGTAGGCCGCCGTGTCCCACCAGTAGCGCCCCCACATCCCGTCGTCGCCCAGCAGGAAGCGGCTGTCCCGGTCGGTCAGGTCAAGGTGATAGCTTGCGCCGCCGAAGCTCACGATGTTCCAGAAATGCGGTTCGTTGTCGAGACGGCCGGACACGACCTGGCAGTCGAGCTCAAGCAGGCTGCACAGCGCCTGAAACGCCATGGAGAGCCCCTCGGAGTCGGCGCTGCCCGTGACCAGCGCGTCATACGCGCCGCTGCCGCCGTCCGCGTCGTATTGGCAGACGCCGCCCAGCGCCTCCGCCGCCGCGGCGAGGCGTTCCGCCGTGCCGTCCGTTTCGCCGCTCGCCGTCTCGGCCCCGGCAGGCTCGCCGCTCGCCGTCTCCGTCTCGTCTGTGAGCGTTGCGGCGAGGGACTGACAGGCGCTCGTCAGCGCCTCGCGCCGTTCGGTGAGCTCATCGTCGTCAAGGCCGTAGTCGAGCGTGATCTCCGCGATGCGCTCCACGCCGCTGTCCGGATAGAGGCTGACCTCCGCCTCCGGCAGCACCGGCGAGGCCAGCGCGTCTGCGTAATAGGCGCGGCGGATATACTCCTTCACAAGCTCCGGCGTGAGCGATGCGGCGGTCATCTGCAGCACGAGATAGCGCTCGCCGCCGCCAAGCGCCTCATCGAGCCGCCGCAGAAACGCCGAAAGCCCTCCAAGCGGCTCGAGCTCCTGCATCTGCTCGGCGCTGCGCTTGTAGGTGATGTAGATGTCGGCCTGATAGAAGCTCACGATGCGCGAGAGGTCGAAGCTCGTATAATCCACGGCGAACGCGCCCAGCGGCGTGCTGCTCTTGACCTCCCAGCAGGCCTGTGACAGGTCGCGGGAGATGTTGCCGTCGTAGTTCTGGAACTGCAGCTCCGCCGATTCCTGATGCTCCGAGACGAGCCACACGATGGCGCGGCGCAGCGCGGCATAGTCGGAGATATAGCCCACGCCGTCGTCGCTCGCCTCCTCCGTCTCGGCGGAATATTCCGTCAGCTCGTAGACGGAGCGGTCGAAAATGCTGCACCCGCCGAGGCCGAGCAGCAGCGCCGCCGCCAGCAGGCTGCACAAAAGCCGTTTCATGCCCGCGTCCCCCTCAATAGCCGAGCGGCTCGTCCGAGATGACAAGCTCCATTTCCTCCGCCCAGAACGGCTTCTGCCACAGCACGAGCAGCGCCGAGCATATGCGCTCCGGACTTGCGCAGTCGTGGCAGCGCCCCGTCACGGCGCAGGGCGTTTTGCAGCCGAGCCTCGCGCTGTTTTTCGGGGCGGCCACGCTCCGCGCCCGCTCGATGGCGGCATCCAGCGTGGGCGCGATCTTATTCGCGCCGACGAGGAAAATGACCTTATCCTTTTTCATGAGCGTCCCGGCGAGGCGGTTGCCGCGCCCGTCGATGTTGACGATGCAGCCGTCCTCCGACACTGCGTTGGCGCTCGTGATGTATACCTCCGCCTCGCAGGCCGCGAGCATGACCGCATCCGTCTTGTCGAGCAGGTGCCAGTATACCCGATTGTTTTCCTTCAGCAGGTCGTACAGCCCCGTCTCGCCGACGCTCATGCTGCCGCCGATGCCGATGGTATGCCCCGAAAGCTGGGCGGCGATATGCCGCGCCGCCGCCTCGCCCGTCGGAAAGCGCGAGACGGTATAGCCCTTGCGGACAAAGCTCTTTTCCAGTTTTTCAAAATCCATAATGCGGCCTCCTGCTGCACTTGTGCTCATTCACCCAATGACGCGTTGGAGTCATCACCAGCCGAAAGCCTCCCTTTACACAAGGGAGCCGGGGCGCTGCCTCATCCGTGCGGTGTCGTTGGGTCGATGCGCGTTTTCTCTTAATCCAGGCTGGCGATGCTTGAAAAGTTTTTGCCGAATATCTCGTGGGAGCTTGTGACGATGACGAAGGAGCGCTCGTCGATGCGGTTGATGATCTTCTTGAGCTCCGCGATCTGGCGCTGCTTGATGACGCAGAGCACGACGAAGCGCTCCTCGCCGGTGTAGGCGCCTTCCGCCTTGAGCAGCGTCGCGCCGCGGTGCAGGCTCTCCCCGACCGCCTCCGCGATCTCACGCGGGCGTATCGTGATGATGTAGCACACCGACGAGTTCATCGCGCCGTAGAGCACGAGATTCACGATGCGGGAGCTTACGAACATGGTGATGACGGTGTACATCGCGGCGTCGAGCTTCTGGATGGCGAGCGCATAGCAGAGCACGACGGCGGCATCCAGCGAGAGCGAGATCGTCCCGAAGTTGATGTAGGGGTAGCGCCGCCGCAGCATACGCGCCCCGATGTCCGCGCCGCCGGTCGTGCCGCCGGTGCGGTAGACGAGGCCGAGGCCGAAGCCCTTGACAAGGCCGCCGTACACCGCCGCGAGCAGCAGATCGTCCGTGAGGCATATGTCCAACAGGTTGAACAGGTCGATGAACACGCTCGACGACAGCATACCGAGCAGCGAGGCGAGCAGGAATTTGATGCCGAACACCCGCCACGCGACGACGAAAAGCGGGATATTGATGGCGATGCTCACCATACCGACCGGCCAGCTGGTGAAGTGGTTGATGATCTGCGCCACGCCGGTCACGCCGCCAGCCACGATGGAGTTCGGGTAGGTGATAAAATCAAAGCCGACGGCGTTGATGGCCGTGCCGAGCAGGATGATGAACGCCGAGCGCGCATCCTCCCGCGTGAGCGTCAGTCCTTTCAATTTCATGCTATACCCTCCTTAGGTCGTTCGCTTGCGCTTACAGAAGACTCAGCTGCTCCTCGCCGCGGTCGGTGTCGGTGAGCTTTGCACCGGCCGCCGGCAGATTGCGCACACGGTAGCGGGCGGGATCCTTGATGGACGTCTCCGTGAGAAGCCGCGCCGCCGTGAGCGGGTGCTTTTTCAGGGTCATGACCTGCACGCCCTGGGTGGTACGGGTCGGCTTGGGCGCAAGCTGGGCGCTCGAAAAGACGACGCAGCGCCCCTCCGCGCTCTCGGCGGCGATCTCCGCGTCCGCGTCGAGCACGAGCAGCGAGACGAGCGGGCTCTTGTCGCAGTAGGCGCCGGTGAGACGGCGGCGGTTCGTCTTCGTGGCATAGGCCGAGACGGGGATGCGCGCACACTTGCCGTTGGCAAAGAACAGCAGCAGCGAGGCGCTCCAATCGCCCGCGAGCACCACGGAGAACACGCTCTCGCCCTCATCCATGCCGAGCTTGGTGGGCAGATAGTCGCCCAGCACGCTGGCCTTCGCGTCGGCAAAGTCGCAGACCCGCGCCTTATAGACCTGCTGGCGGTCGGTGAACACGAGCAGCTCGGCGGCGTTGGTCGTCTGGAAATACTGGCCGGGGCCGTCGTCCTCCTTGTATTTCTGGTCGGCGGACATACGCAGCGACTGCGGCGTGATCTTCTTGAAGTAGCCGTGGCGGGAGATGAAGAGGTGTACCGGGTAATTCTCCACGCCGTCGTCCTCTTCAAAGCTCTCGACCTCATCGGAATAAATAATGGACGTGCGGCGCGGGGACGGGAATTTGCGCAGCACCTGCTTCAGCTCGTCGGTGATGATGGCGCGGATGCGCTTTTTGGAGCGCAGAATGTCCTCCAGATCCTCGATCTGCCTGGCAAGCTCGTCTGTCTCGGCCACGCGCTTTAAAATGTATTCACGGTTGATGTTGCGCAGCCGTATCTCCGCGACGAACTCCGCCTGAGTCTCGTCGATCCCGAAGCCGATCATCAGATTCGGCACGACATCCGCCTCGCTCTCCGTCTCGCGGATGATGGCGATGGCGCGGTCGATGTCGAGCAGTATTTTTTTCAGACCCTCGAGCAGGTGCAGCTTCTCCTGCTTGCGGCTCAGCTCATAGTATGTGCGGCGGTGCACGCACTCCATGCGCCACGCGCACCACTCGTCCAGTATCTCGCGCACGCCCATGACGCGCGGCGAGCCCGCGATGAGGATGTTGAAGTTGCAGGGAAAATTCTCCTGGAGCGGGGTCATTTTGAAGAGCTTCGCCATGAGCTTGTCCGGCTCCGTCCCGCGCTTGAGGTCGATGGCGATCTTGAGGCCGCCGAGGTCGGTCTCGTCGCGCATATCCGCGATCTCGCGCAGCTTGCCGTCCTTGATAAGCTCGCGGCACTTGTCGATGATGGCCTCGGTCGTGGTCGTGTAGGGGATCTCGTATACCTCGATGATATGCTCCTTTTCGGAGTAGCGCCAACGCGCCCGCACCGGGAAGGAGCCGCGCCCCGTGCGGTAGATCTCCGCCATGCGGCTGGGGTCGTAGACGATCTCGCCGCCGGTGGGGAAGTCCGGTGCGGGCAGCGTCGCCATAAGGTCGCAGTCGGGGTCGCGGAGAAATTCGATGGTGGTGCGGCAGACCTCTTCCAGATTGAAGCCGCATATCTGGCTCGCCATGCCGACCGCGATGCCCAGATTGGACGACACAAGCACGTTGGGGAAGCTCGTGGGCAGCAGCGTCGGCTCGGTCGTGGAGTTGTCGTAGTTCGGGACAAAATCCACCGTGTCCTTGTCGATGTCGCGGAAGAGCTCCGCGCATATCGGGGCGAGCTTGGCCTCGGTATAGCGGCTCGCAGCATATGCCATATTGCGCGAGTAGACTTTGCCGAAGTTGCCCTTGGAGTCGATGAACGGCGCGAGCAGCGACTCGTTGCCGCTCGACAGGCGCACCATGGTGTCATAGATGGCGGCGTCGCCGTGGGGGTTATAGTGCATGGTCGCGCCGACGATGTTGGCCGATTTCGTCCGCGCGCCGGTCAGCAGCCCCATTTTATACATACAGTACAGGAGCTTGCGGTGGCTGGGCTTGAAGCCGTCGATCTCCGGAATGGCGCGAGAGACGATGACGGACATGGCGTAGGGCATATAGTTCGTTTCCAGCGTCTCGGTGATGGGCTGCTCCACGGTCTGCCCGCGCAGTCCCATAACATTCGGGTCGCCGCGGCGCGGCGCGGCGGCCGCTTCCTTTTTCTTTGCCATATCGTTTCCTCGCTTCCGTTTCAGGAGATGTCCAGCATATCGAGATAGCGCCCGCCCTCGCTTGCGATATGCGCCTTGCGTCCGGCAAGATCGTCGCCGAGCAGCAGGTCAAAGGTGCGCGCCGTTTTCTCCGCATCCTCCGGCATGACGCGGATGAGCCGCCGTGTTTCGGGGTTCATCGTCGTCATCCACATCATGTCCGGGTCGTTCTCGCCCAGGCCCTTGGAGCGCTGGACGGTGAATTTCGCGCCGCCGAAGGACTCGATGATATCCGTCTTTTCCCGCTCGTCATAGGCAAACCAGGTCTTGCCCTTACAGGTCAGCTCATAGAGCGGGGTTTCCGCGATGTAGACATAGCCCTCGCGGATGAGCGTCGGCGTGAGCCGCCAGAGCATGGTCAGGATGAGCGTCCGTATCTGGTAGCCGTCCACGTCCGCATCGGTGCAGATGATGACCTTGTTCCAGCGCAGGCTGGCAAGGTCGAAGCCGTTCAGATCCTTGCTCGCCTTGTTGTGTACCTCCACGCCACAGCCCAGGACCTTGAGCAGGTCGGTGATGACATCGCTCTTGAAAATGCGGGGGTAATCGGCCTTGAGGCAGTTGAGTATCTTGCCGCGGACGGGCATGAGCCCCTGGAACGCGGCGTTGCGGCTGAGCTGGCAGCTGCCGAGCGCGGAGTCGCCCTCCACGATGTATATCTCCCGCTCGTCGGGGTCCTTCGAGCGGCAGTCCACGAATTTCTCGACGCGGCTCACCACGTCCATCGAGCCGGTGAGCTTTTTCTTGATGCTGAGGCGCGTGCGCTCCGCCTGCTCGCGGGAGCGCTTGTTCACCAGCACCTGATCGGCCATGCGGTCGGCCTCCGCCTTGTGCTCGATGCACCAGATCTCCAGCCGCTCCTTGAAGAAGTCGGTCATGGCCTCCTGGATGAAGCGGTTGGTGATGGCCTTTTTCGTCTGGTTCTCATAGCTCGTCTGGGTCGAGAAGCAGTTCGTGACGAGGATGAGGCAGTCCTGCACATCCTGGAAGGATATCTTCGACTCGTTTTTCTGGTATTTGCCGATCTTCTTGATATAGGCGTCGATGGCATAGACGAAGCCGAGCTTCGCTGCCTTTTCCGGCGCGCCGCCATGCTCCAGCCACGAGGAGTTGTGGTAGTATTCAATGCGCTGCACCTCCCGCGAGAAGCAGAAGCTCGCGGACAGGCGCACCTTGTATTCCGGCTTGTCGGCACGGTCGCGCCCGCGCCGCTCCGTCTCGTAGAACACCGGGGTCGTGAGCGGCGTATCCCCCGCCAGCTCCGTCACATAGTCGAGGATGCCGTTTTCATAGACATACTCCTCCGTCTCGAAGCTGCGCCCCTGCTGGATGCGGAGGCGGAAGGTCACGCCCGCATTGACCACGGCCTGCCGCCGCAGCGTCTCGCGGAACCAGTCGACGGGGATGTCGATGTCGGTAAAGACCTCACGGTCGGGCTTCCAGTGATGGGTCGTGCCCGTCTTCCTGCGGTCGGCCGGCGCCTTCTGCATCTCGCCGGCGATCGCGCCCTTTTCAAAGTGGAGGTCATAGCGGAAGCCGTCGCGCCAGACGGTCACGTCCATGTATTCCGAGGCATACTGCGTGGCGCAGGCGCCGAGGCCGTTTAAGCCGAGGGAGTATTCATAGCTCTCGCCCTCGTTGTTTTTGTACTTGCCGCCGGCGTACAGCTCGCAGTACACAAGCTCCCAGTTATAGCGCTTCTCGTTGGCGTTCCAATCCACCGGGCAGCCGCGTCCGAAGTCCTCCACGCCGACGGAGCCGTCCTCATAGCGGGTGACGGTGATAAGCTCGCCGTGCCCCTCGCGCGCCTCGTCGATGGAGTTCGAGAGTATCTCAAAAACCGAATGCTCGCAGCCGTCCAGCCCATCGGAGCCGAAAATGACGGCCGGGCGCTTGCGGACGCGGTCCGCGCCCTCGAGCAGGACGATGCTCTCGTTGCTGTACTGTTCTGTCTTACGTTTTGCCATGCGGCGCTCTTCCTCACGTTTCACGAAATATTGTATGATGACGGCGACACTAACTCAAATATATAGTATACCGCAGGTTTCCGTAAAATGCAAGCCGCCGCAGAGCGAGCCGCGGCGGTTTGATGTATGGCAGGAAAATCCCCGCGACAGAGGTCTCCTGGGGGAGAATAAGGCGTGTCGGAACGCGCTGGAGCCGCTCCCGTTCCCGGCTGCATTTCGCGTCCTTTTCGCGGATGCGGCTGACGAGCATGGCCAGCGCGGCGCTTCCGATCTCGGCCGGAGACAAGAAAATATACGCCAGCTCCGGGTCGCCAAAACCAACTGTTAAAGAACGGAGCGCAGCCCGGTCTCGCGGCTGCGCTCGTGTTATTTCTCCGCAAGTCCTGCGTGCTGGAGGGCGAGGACGAGGGGCGGGATGAGGACGAGGTGGAGGATGATGCCGGGAACGGCGCCGGCGAAGGCGCCTGACCAGAAGGCCGCCCAGCCGAAGCGGATGGAGACCGCCCCGGCCAGGATCGTCATCACCGCGCCCCAGACGAGCCGCCCGAGGAGCATGGCCGCCGCGAGCGCCGCCCACACGCCCCACGGCTTTCGGGGCAGCAGCCGGTAGAAAAGCCCGCTCGCCAGCCCGTAGGCCGCAAGCTCAAAGGCCATGGCCAGCGCCTTGGGGAACATCGGCGGCATCCCGAAGAGCACGGAGCGCAGCAGCGGCGCGGCCGCACCCACGGCCAGCCCCCACCACGGCCCGCACAGAAAGCCCGCCAGCAGGACGGGGATATGCATGGGACAGAGCGCGCTCCCCAGACTGTGCAGCTGGCCGGTCAGAAACGGCAGCAGCAGCGCAAGCGCGAGGCACACGCCCGCGTAGACCAAGGGGCGGACGCGCCGCCCTTCCGCGCCCCTCATACGCAGATGCCCGCCCAGTCGATGCGGATCATTTTCTCGAGGTCGTGCGGGGCAAGCTCGACCTGAAAGCCCGGCTTCCCGGCGGAGAACATGATGCTGTCGAAGGCAAGCGCGGAGCTGTCCGCAACGGTGGGGAAGTATTTCTTCATGCCGATGGGCGAGCAGCCGCCGTGGATATAGCCGGTGAGCGGCAGCAGCTCCTTCTGCTTCAGCATCTCGATGGATTTTTCGCCGACGGCCTTGGCCGCCTTTTTCAGGTCGAGCTCCTCCGCCACCGGCACCATGAACACATAGTGCCCGCCGCTGCGCCCGGTCGTGACGAGCGTCTTGAACACACGCGGCGTATCCTGTCCCAGCAGCGCGGCCACCTCCACGCCCGCGATGGCGACGGCGGGGTCGTATTCCCGCGGCTTATACGAAACCTTTTTCGCGTCCAGCAGCCGCATCACATTCGTTTTGTCGTCCTTTCTGGCCATAACGAAACCGCCTTTCAATGGAGCTTAGCAACATTTTATCCTCTTTCTGTTCCATGTCAAGCGCCGATGTGCTATCATGGCGGCATGAGATATTATATTGCGCCCCTTGAGGGGATTACCGATCATACCTTCCGCCGTCTGCACCGGCGCTGGTTCCCCGGTGCGGATCGCTATTACGCGCCCTTCTTCGCCACGACGCAGAACCGCGTGTTCAGCCCGAAGGAGTTCCGCGACCTTCTGCCGGAGAACAATGAGGGCGTGCCGCTCGTGCCGCAGCTTCTGGGGCATAATGCGGCGGATTTTCTCTGGACGGCGCAGCAGCTCCGCGCTCTCGGCTATACGGAGATCAACCTCAACCTCGGCTGCCCCTCCGGGACGGTCACCGCCAAGGGCAAGGGCGCGGGGCAGCTCCGCGATCCGGCGGTGCTCGACCGCTTTCTCGATGCGATCTTTACCGGCTTCGACGGGCGCATCTCCGTCAAGACGCGGCTCGGCATGGAGTCTCCGGCGGAGTTTGCGCGGCTTCTGACCATATACGAGCGCTATCCCATCTGCGAGCTGACCATCCATCCGCGCACGGCGCGGGAGCTCTATCGCGGGCCGCTGCACCCGGAGGTGTTTACAGACGCGCTGGCGCACGGGCGGCTGCCGCTCTGCTATAACGGCAACATCACCACTGCGGCGCTCGGGCGCGAGGCGGAGGCGCGCTGGCCGGAGGCGACGGCGCTCATGCTCGGACGCGGACTTATCGCCGACCCCGCGCTCATCCGCAAGCTCCAGGGCGGCGCGGGCGCAGATGCCAAAACGCTGCGCGCTTTTTTCGCGGAGCTTTACGAGAGCTACTGCGTCCGCTTCGGCTCGGCGCACAATGCCATGAGCCGCATGAAGGGGATATGGTTCTATACCATCCACCTGTTTGACGACACGCAGCGCTATGCCCGCCGCATCGCCAAGGCGCGCTGGCCCTCGGATTATGAGTCGCTCATGCAGACCATATTCGACGAGCTTCCCCTGCGGCCGGATGCGCTGGACGTTCCCTGACGGCGTTTTTGCGCAATACGCCCATACGCGTTTCAAAAAAATTTGAATTTGTCATGCAAAATTCACAATTTGGAAATGACAAGCGCCGATTCTTGTGCTATACTGTGAAACACATGACAAGGATGTCATGAATCGGAAAGGAGAACCACATGAAAAAAGCGAGTAAACTTCTGGCAATCCTGATGGCACTGTGTCTTATGCTCTCTCTCGGCGCGATGGCCGCGAGCGGCGAAATGTCCGGCGGAAGCTCCGGCGGCATGGGTATGCCTCCCGGTGGCGGCAGCAGCGGCAAGCCCGACAGCTATGACGCGGTTCTGGATGTCACCGAGGATCAGGATATATCCGGCGTGACCATGGAATCGAAGAACGGCGACGAGAACGTCATCCACGTCTATGAAGGCGCGACCGCTCACATCAGCGACAGCAGCTTCAAGAACGGCGGCACCGGCTCCTCCGGCGATGCCTCCAGCTTCTATGGCGTGGGCGCGACCCTGTTCGTCTCCGACGGCGAGATGTATGTTTCCGACGTGGAGATCGACTCCGAGACGGCCGGCGGCGCGGGCGTGTTTGCCTATGACACCGGCGTGGCCTATGTCTCCAACGCCACCATCACCACCACCGAGGCTTCTGCCGGCGGTCTGCACGTTGCGGGCGGCGGCACCCTCTATGCCTGGGACTGCGACGTGACGACCTCCGCGCCCATGGCGGCGGCGGCGATCCGCTCCGACCGCGGCGGCGGGACGATGGTCATTGACGGCGGCTCCTATGTCACGGAGGGCGGCACCGGCGCGGTGTACGTCACGGCCGACATCAGCATCCACGACGCCTACCTCTACACCGGCGGCTCCGAGGCCGTCGCCATCGAGGGCAAGAACACCATCCGTCTGTTCGACTGCGACCTGACCGGCAATATGCTCTCCGGTGAGCTCAACGACGGAAAGGTCTGGAACATCATCGTCTACCAGTCCATGTCCGGCGACGCCGATGTCGGCACCTCCGAGTACGACATGATCGGCGGCAGCCTGACCTGCAACGCGGGCCCCGTGCTCTACAACACCAACACCTCGAGCTACATCACCTTCCAGGATGTCGACGTCACCTACGGCGACGACACGACCTACTGGCTGCAGGTGACCGGCAACTCCTCCTCCCGTACCTGGGGCAAGGCGGGCGCCAACGGCGCGAACTGCGTCTTCACCGGCTCCAGCCAGGAAATGCAGGGCGATGTCGTGTATGACACCATCTCCAACCTCGACTTCTATATGCTGGACGGCAGCGAGCTTGACGGCGCGATCCTCTGCGACGACGAGCTCAACGGCGGCTACAGCGGCGACGGCGTTGCCAACGTCTATATCGACAAGGACTCCGTCTGGAGCGTGACGGCTGACTCCACCATCACCGGCACCCTGTACCTCGAGGGCACGATCAAGGGCGCGAAGGTCGTCGGCACCGACGGCACGGTCTATGTGGACGGCAAGGGCTTCACCGTGACGGTGGGTGCCTTCTCCGATAAGGTCGACAGCTCCAATGCGGGCGAGATCCCTGTCTGGGAAGACTATGCCGTGGAGAATCCGTTCGAGACGAGCGGCGAGCCCAGCGGCGAAGCCAGCGGTGAAATGTCCTCCAAGACGACCACCAGCAAGGCCACTGCCTCCACCAGCACCAAGACCAGCACCTCCACCAGCACCAAGACCAGCACCTCCACCAGCACCAGCACGCCTCCCGAGCGGCCGGCCGACCTTGGTCCGAGCGACGAGCCTCCCGGCGGCTTCGGCGGCATCGACTGAGCAAAACAAGCGATAGAATAGCGGACTGCCTCCCGAATTGGGGGGCAGTCTTTTGCATATCCGTATTCAGCGCGGCGGGAGCGTTTCGGTGAATTCGGCGGCGAGGCGGCGCTCCTCGTCGAAGAAGCGGGAGACCATCTCATAAAACTGGAGCGACGCGGCGCTCAGCAGCTTTCCGCCCGGCCGCAGCATCCCGATGCTCGCCTCCGGCAGCGCCTCGCGCACCCGCAGATGCGTCACGGGGAGCGTCGGCTCCTTTTTCAGCACCTTGAGATAGTGCGACACCGGAACGAAGGCCAGCGCGCCCCCGGCGGTGATCATGCTCTCCTCCACGCGCCCGTCGTCGCATTCATAGAGCATTTGCGGCCGAAAGCGGCCGGAGCGCGTCAGCTCGTCGCAGAGCGTTCGGTCGTCGCGGGCGAGGTTGCAGACGAGCCGCTGGCCGTCCAGCTCCCGCAGTGACACGATGCCGCGTCCCGCGAGCGGATGCTCCCGCGCGAGCATGATAACACGCTCACAGCCGTCGAGCCGGATGTATTCCAGATTCGGCGCGGAGACCGCCCCGAAGCAGAAGCCGAGGTCGGCATCCCCCCGGGCGACGCAGTCCGCGATCTCGTCGTTGCGGCGGCTGAGCTCACAGAACGAGACGTTCGGGTTTTCGGGCAGATAGTCCAGAAGCAGGCTCGCCATCAGGTCGACGATGCTGCTCGCCACGCGCACCTGCTCGTTATAGCGCTGCTCAAAGCGCCGCGCCTCGGCGATACCCTCGCCGAGCCGGTCGAGCACACTGTCGGCGCAGTTGAGAAAGAGCCGCCCCGTCGGCGTGAGCTTTATCTTGCCGCGCTTGCGCTCAAACAGCGCCACGCCGAGCTCCTGCTCCAGCCGCGTGATGCTCACGGAGAGATTCGGCTGCGACACATACAAAAGCGCCGCCGCGCGCGACATATTCTCCGTCCGCGCAATGGTGCGGAAATATTGAAGCTGTTGAAGATCCATGTTTCACCTCGAGGATCGCGGCGGTTTTCTGTGATCCAGGGAGCTTTTCTGTGTCAATTGAAGCACAAATATTCCCTGCATCAAAATGTTCAGCTGCCTTCACCGATGGAATTCAGGTCAAGGGGCGGCAGCTGCTCGTATTCCTGATCAAATGGTCAGGGTCTCCGCAGCAAGCCCCTCCAGACCTCGTCTTCCGTCGTGGATCCATACATGCGGAGGCGGTAAAGCTCGTTCATCGCCGGCTCTGTTATAGATCCAGCGCGGTTTCATTTAAGAGGAGTTCATACAGGCCAAGGTGCAGAATGCCGTTTTCATCCGTCCATGGTTTCATAGCGGATATGCCTCCATCTATACATTCTGTTCATCACAGAGGAGTACATCTTGTCTGCTTGCAGCCAATGCGGTCAGTTCCGCCGAAAAACCGGATGCGCTGAACAGCACATACCAGACTTTTCTGTTGTTCCGCTCCCAGGCAACGGAAGCGGTCTTTGCCTCCAGATCCCGGAGTACATTGACGCCCACCGGCTCCTGCCAGTATTTACACTCGCCCAGGATCAGGTTCTTTCCCTCCGGGTCAAGGGCGGCAATATCAATTTCTGTCCTGGCATCCCAATACCGCCCCAGCCTTGTGAAGTTGAACGGCCACACATTATCGGCGTTCAGTTCCCACATCCGCTCCTTGCAGACGTCCTCGTAAACGAAGGCAATATGATTCGGCACCAGGCTTTTCTTGATTTTGTTCATCACAATACGGCTGTGTCCGCTTTCTATAAAGCTCATATTCGGATAGACGAAAGCAAACCAGAACCGCAGATAATTATCCTTGATCTTGTAAAGCCCTTTCTTGCTTTTCTCTGGATTATCCTCTGTAATGGGGACTTCCCGTTCCAGTATATCCAGATCAATGAGCGTTTTCAGGTATTTCGTCAGACTGGTAGCCTTGATCTCCAGAACGGCAGAGATGGCGGATAATTTGCTGTTTCCTGCGGCAATGGCCTTGATGATGGAGAAATAACTGCCAACCTCCGTAACCTCCTGCTGAAGCAGAAAATGCGGCTCGTCATACAGATATCCGGATCTGTTCAACACGCATTTCCGGATCGCACTGTAAATATCTCTGCTTTCGGAAAATAGTTCAATATACTTTGGTACGCCGCCGGTGACAGCATACATCTCGATCAGCTCTCTGCGGCTCTTGCCGGGGAAAAATTCGTGGTAGTAACCGAAGGGGATTTGCTTCAAACGAATCTGCGCCGTCCGTCTGCCGTACAAAGGGCTGCCATAGGCAAGCGTCTGGGACTCCATCATGGAGATCAGGGAACCGCACAGGATCACCATGACGGAGCTATCTTTTAATACTTCTTCCCAGATCCTCTGGAATACAGAAGGGAAAGCAGGATTGGCCTTACCCAAATACTGAAACTCATCCAGCACGATTATCGGCTTATTCTCAAAAGGCGTATCCATAATGGACTTAAACAGCACATCCCAGCTCTTGATATCGGCACTCCGAAGCAGGTCGCTGTCTATGAACTCAGCAACCTTTTCCTTAAACGCACTGCGGTTCTGAGCCTCGGATTCCTCGCTGGCAAGAAAGAACAGGGCGTTTTTATCCTTGATAAATTCGGAAATCAGCGTAGTTTTGCCGACTCTCCGCCGACCATAGAGAACGACCAATGCGCTTCCGTCTCTATTGTATTCACTTTGCAGAGCTTCCATTTCCTGTTCCCGGTCAACAAACCGTTTCATTTACATCGCCTCGCCTTCCACAACTATATTATACCCGAAATTATTATAATTTCAAGTATAATTTCGCGATTCAGAGATGCCCCGCTTGAGAGCTGGTGTTAAAATGCAACGGCTTTCAAGTGACTGGCAATGGCAGACTTGATATCCGTTTGACCACCATCTGAAACAGAATCACTCATCGGGGTCGTCGTCCCGGACGGCATTACCGCAGACCCGGCATCGTTTGGCACCTTCAATGCTCTCGCCCTCCAGGTCGGCCTCCATACAGCCGCCGCAATATTCACAGACATTACCACAAAGCACATCAAAACCGGCGAAGCTGCATCCGTGTTTTCACCTCAAAAAATGAGAACGATCATGGGACTAGAACGGCGCTCTGAAGGAGCCAAAGTCAACCTCGATGAAGCCTGTTCAGCGCCAGCTTTTCCCCTATTTTTTAACCCATTCATCGCTCCAAACCCGGTTTTCCTCTATGGTTAACCCATTAAAAAGGGGATAGAGAGCATCAAATTTCCTCAAAGGGGAACAGCGGAATCAAAAAAGAAAAACCCCGGAAA
>CAVEQW010000041.1:0-9511 GCA_963618155.1 Alloprevotella sp. | reverse complement strand
AATCCCTCAGTCAGCTTCGCTGACAGCTCCCTTTACACAAGGGAGCCGGGGCGCTGCCGCGCCGGTGCAAGTTTTTTGACAGTCTGAAAAATCGGCAGCGCCGCCAGACGCTTGCCGATTTTTATTTTACCCTCGCCCGGCTCCTCTTGACATCTCGCCTCGTCGGATGTATGATAAGTTATACAAATCATACTTGCGAGGTGCAATATATGAACGCTCCAAAGGGAAAATATGCATGGACGGCCACGGTCGGCGAGAAGGGGCAGATCGTGATACCGAAGCAGGCGCGGGATGTTTTCGGCATCAGGCCGGGCGACACGCTGCTGCTTCTGGGCGACGAGAAGCGCGGGATCGCGATCCCGCCGAAGGGCGCGTTCGCCGAGCTGTTTGCCATCGCATACGGAGAAGCGGAGGAAAAGCCATGAGGATCGCCTGGTTCTGCATTCCGGCGCACGGGCATACAAATCCGACGCTCGCCGTGGTAAGGGAGCTGACGAGCGCCGGACATCAGGTATTTTATTTCTCGTTCGAGTCGTTCCGGGCTAAGCTCGAACAGGCGGGCGCCGTTTTCATCGGCTGTGACGGCTATGACCCCGTTATGGAGGACAAGGGAAGCGCAGACAGGGTCGGCAAGGACAAGGTCTTTGCGACCGAGCTTCTTGTGGCCTCCACGCTCGCGCTCGATGCGATGATCTCGGAGAGGATCGCCGCGATCCGGCCGGACGTCATCGTATCGGATTCCGTCGCCTATTGGGGCAAGCTCGCCGCCATGAAGCACGGCATCCCCTATGTTTCCTCCACGACGACCTTCGCCTTCAACCGCTATTCGGCGCGGTATATCAGCGAATCGCCCTGGGATATCGCCAAAATGCTTTTCGCCATGCCGAGGATAAACCGCCAGCTCAGGCGGCTGCGGGACAAGGGATATCCCGTCCGAAGCCTGCTGGACATCGTGCAGAACGACAACGGGACAGATACCATCGTCTATACATCGAAATATTTTCAGCCCTGCGCGGAGACGTTTTCGGAGAAATATCACTTCATAGGCCCGTCCATCCGCCCCATCACCGAGCCGCTTGCCAAGACCGCGGAGACAACGGTGTATATCTCCATGGGGACGGTGAACCGGAACCGGGAGTTTTATCGGAACTGCATCCACGCCTTGGGCGGGACGGGCTGGCAGGTCATCGTCTCGATGGGGAACGATCCTGAACGCTTTGACGAGGCGCCGGAGAACGTGCAGATCTATGAGACGGTAGACCAGATGGCGGCACTCGCCATCGCCGACGTCTTTATCACACACTGCGGCATGAATTCCGCCTCCGAGGGGCTGTATTTCAAAGTGCCGCTGGTGCTCTTCCCCCAGACGCCGGAGCAGGGCGCGGTGGCAAAGCGCGTCGAGGAGCTTGGCGCAGGCATCCGTCTGCCCTCCGTCGCAGAGGCGGATATTCGGCAAGCCGTGGACACCGCGCTGCATGACCCGCGCTATAGGAAGAACGCCGTCAAAATATCCGGCAGCTTCCGCACTTGCGGCGGCGCGATCGAGGCCAGAGCATTTTTAGAACAGCGCAGCCCCTGACCGCGCACCGTATTCGACTTCACCTCGCGGCTTTCACGCCCCTGCCCAGCCACGGCTGCGGTCCACGGCACGGTGCCAGCCGGAGAGAAGCGACTCGGCCTGTTCGGGCGGCATGGCCGGAGCGAACACGCGGTCGGTGCTTCGGAGCGTCCGCACATCGGAAAGCTCCGTCCACACACCGGCGGACAGTCCCGCCAGAAACGCCGCGCCCAGCGCGGTCGTCTCCACAGAGCGCGGGCGGTCGATGGGGCGGCGGAGTATGTCGGACTGGAACTGCATGAGAAAGTCGCTCACGCTCGCGCCGCCGTCCACACGCAGACAGTCGAGCTGCTGACCGGAATCGCCCTCCATCGCGTCGAGCAGATCCTTGACCTGATAGGCGATGCCCTCCAGCACGGCACGGGCGATGTGGGCGCGCCCCGTACCCCGCGTCAGTCCCACGAGCGTCCCGCGGGCATAGGCGTCCCACCACGGCGCGCCCAGCCCCGTGAACGCGGAGACGAGATAGACCCCGCCGGTATCGCTCACCTGCTCGGCGAGCACGTCGCACTCGTGCGAGGTGGAGATGAGCCCCAGCTCATCGCGCAGCCACTGGATGGACGAGCCCGCATTGAACACGCTGCCCTCCAGCGTATACCAGCGGCGCTCCCCCAACGTCCACGCGCAGTGCGTCACGAGCCCGTTGCGGCTGCGCGGGCTTTCCGCGCCGACGTTCATCAGCGTGAAGCAGCCCGTGCCATAGGTGTTCTTCGCCTGTCCCGGCTCGATGCAGCCCTGGCCGAGAAGGGCGGCCTGCTGGTCGCCCGCCGCGCCGCATACCGGCACGCCCGCCAGCAGCTCCAGGCCCGGTATCTCCGGCCTCACGCAGCCGTACCGTTCGGAATTGGACACGATGCGGGGCAGCATCTGCATGGGGATACCCAGCGCGCTGCAGAGGCGCTCATCCCAGCACTGGCGGTCGATGTCGAATATCATCGTGCTTGACGCATTGGACACGTCCGAGACGTGCTCGCCGGTCAGGTTCCAGATAAGCCAGCTCTCCACCGTGCCGAACAAAAGCTCGCCGCGCTCGGCACGCTGCCGCGCACCGGCTACGCTGTCGAGCATCCATTTTATCTTCGTACCGGAGAAATAGGGATCGAGCAGCAGTCCCGTCCGCTCGCGGACATATTCGTCGATCCCGTCCTGCCGCAGCGTCTCGCAGATCTCCGCCGTGCGTCGGCACTGCCAGACGATGGCGTTATACACAGGTCGGCCGTCCCGCCTGTCCCACACGATCGTCGTCTCGCGCTGGTTCGTGATGCCGATGCCGGCGATATCCGTCGGGGAAAGACCGCTTTTCTCGAACGCCTCGCCCATCGCGTGGAGCTGTGTGTGCAGTATCTCCATCGGGTCATGCTCCACCCAGCCCGGCTTGGGATATATCTGCTCAAAGGGGTATTGCGCCAGCGATACGATCGCGCCGCTGCGGTCAAAAACGATCGCGCGCGAGCTAGTCGTCCCCTGGTCGAGCGCCATAACATAACCGTTCATCCGTTATCCTCCTCCGTGTTTGACTTACCGAGTCATATGCGATAAAATCCGGATAGGAAAATCATATCACAAACAGGAGGTCATTGCCACCATGAATGCGTCCGTGACGAAAAATGAGTTCTTCTTCCCCTCCACAAACGGCAGGAGCAATATCCATGCCATCGAATGGCTGCCGGAGGACGGCGAGGTGCGCGCCGTGCTTCAGATCGCCCACGGCGTGGCGGAGTATGTCGACCGCTATGACGCCTTCGCCCGCTTCCTGGCGCAGCACGGCTTCGCCGTGGCCGGCAACGACCACCTTGGCCACGGAAAAAGCGTCGCGGACGACTCCGAGCTTGGCTGGTTCGGGGACGAGGGCGGCTGGATGACCGTGGTGGACGATATCAAGCGCCTGCGCGATCTCACCGGCGAGAAGCACCCCGGCAAGCCCTATTTTCTCCTCGGCCACAGCATGGGCAGCTTCCTGACCCGCAGCTTTATCATCCGCTATCCCGACGCGCTCGACGGCGTTATCCTCTCCGGAACGGGACAGCAGAGCGCCGCCGCCTGCTTCGCCGGGTCGCTGCTCGCGAGCCGTGAGATACGCCGCAGCGGGAGCAAATACCGCAGCGAGACGCTCCAGAAGCTCGCCTTTGGCAGCTATCTCAAAAAAATCGAAAACCCCAGCGGCCCGAACGACTGGCTGAGCCGTGACGCGGAGCTTATAAGGCGCTACAGCGAGGACGCGCTCTGCGGCTATACCGTGAGCGCCGCGCTCATGCGGGACATGATGTTCGGCCTCGACTTCATCCGCAAGCCCGCCAATCTCGCCAAAATGAAAAAGACCATGCCCGTCCTCTTTTTCAGCGGCACGGATGACCCCGTCGGCGGCTGGTCAAAGGGCGTGCGCCGCGTCGTCGCAAGCTTCATCCGCGCCGGCATGAAGGACGTGACCCTCCGCCTCTACGACGGCGGCCGCCACGAGATGCTCAACGAGACGAACAAGCAGGAGGTCTATGACGACGTTCTTGCATGGCTCAATGAGAAGATAGGATAAAAAATCGCTCCGGCAGCCATCTGGCTGCCGGAGCGTTCTTGTCTTATTGTCTTACGCCTTGCGGACGGAGTCGATGTATTTGGTGAGGTCGAGCATTTTGTTGGAATAGCCCCACTCGTTATCGTACCATGCGACGAGCTTGACGAAGTTGTCGTTGAGGGCGATACCGGCCTTGGCGTCGAAGATGGAGGTATGCGGGTCGGTGCGGAAATCCTGGGAGACGACCTCCTCGTCGCAGTAAAGCATGATGCCCTCCAGCGGACCCTCCGCCGCGGCCTTGATGACGGCGCAGATCTCGTCATAGCCCGCGCCCTTTTCCAGCCGGCAGGTCAGATCGACGACGGACACGTCGCCCGCCGGAATACGCATGGCCATGCCGGTGAGCTTTCCCTTAAGCTCGGGGATGACCTTGCCGACGGCCTTGGCAGCGCCGGTGGAGGTCGGGATGATGTTGTCGAAGCAGCTGCGCGCAAGACGCCAGTTTTTCTTGTTGAAGTTGTCGACGATATTCTGGCTGGCCGTCGCGGCGTGGATGGTCGTCATGAGCCCCTCGACGATGCCGAAGTTGTCGTTGATGACCTTGGCCAGCGGCGCGAGGCAGTTGGTGGTGCAGGAGGCGTTCGACACGACCTTGAGGTCGGGCGTATATTTCTCGTTATTGACGCCCATGACGAACATCGGCGTGTCGTCCTTGGACGGACCGGAGAGGACGACGACCTGCGCGCCGGCGTCAAGATGATCCTGAACCGATTCGGTCGTCAGGAATTTGCCGGTGCATTCGAGGACATATTCCACGCCGAGCTCGCCCCACGGGAGCTGGCGGGGATCACGGGAGTTCAGAAGGCGGATATGCTTCCCGTCAATGATGAGAGCGCCGTCCTCGCAGGCGACCGTGCCGGGATAGCGGCCGTGAACGGTGTCATACTTGAACGAGTGGGCAAGCTGCTCCGCCGTCTTGTCCGGCGCGTTGATGGCGACGATATCCACATCCTTGCGCAGGCAGGCGGCGCGGAACGCGAGGCGACCGATGCGGCCGAAGCCGTTAATGCCGATTTTGACCATAATGTTCTCCCTCCGTTGAACATAATTTTGTGCATAATATCGTTTTTTATTATAGCACGTATAAAAAAATAATCCAGCCCTTTCCCTTGAAAAAATACTATGATATAATAGTATGAATTTTTGTGTAAGGCGCGGAGGGACGACGATATGAAAAGACTGCTCAGCGCGTGGCTCGCCCTTATCATGCTGCTTGCCCTGACCGGCTGTCAGAGCAAAAAGGCGGCGGAGGCGACCGCGGAGACTGCCCCGGCCGCGAGCGTAAAAACAGCAGCGGCGGAGGGCGTGGAAATGGACTACATCGTATTCGGCAGCGGCGAAAAGAGCTTTATCATCCTGCCCGGCCTCTCCATCCACAGCGTCATGGGCTCGGCGGACGCCATCGCGGCGGCCTATGCCGGCTTCACCGACGACTACACGGTCTATGTCTTCGACCGCGCCAAGGAGCTGCGCGAGGGCTACGGCATACGCGACATGGCGGCAGACACGGCGGCCATCATGCGCTCGCTCGGCATCGAGAGCGCCGACGTTTTCGGCGCGTCGCAGGGCGGCATGATCGCGCAGTATCTCGCCATCGACCACCCCGCGCTCGTCCATAAGCTCATCCTCGGCTCCACCCTGTCCAGGCCGAACGAGGTCTGCAAAAAGAACCTTGAGACCTGGGTGAAGCTCGCCGAGGCGAAGGACGAGCGTGCGCTGCTCGAAAGCTTTGTCGACACCGTTTATTCCGAGGCGACGCTGGAAGCCTACCGCGAGACGATGATATCCGCCAATCTCGGCATCAGCGACGAGGAATACGCGCGCTTTCTGCGGATGGCGGCCTCCTGCGAGGATTTTGACTGCTATGACGAGCTTTCGGCTATCCAGTGCCCCGTGCTGGTTCTCGGCTCGGAGGGCGACCGCGTTGTGACGCCGGAGGCTTCGCGGGAGATCGCCGAGGCGCTCGGCTGCGAGATCTATATGTACGACGCGAGCTACGGCCACGGCGTATACGACGAGGCACCGGACTACAAGCAGCGCTGCCTTGATTTTCTGGAGGACTGACCATGCCGGAAAAAGCCGCACGGACGAAACGCCGGAACCGCAGCAAAAGCCTGACGCTGCAGCAGCATTCCTTTGCCGACGACGGCTGGGCGCTCTGGCTCGACGGCGACGACACGAGCACCCTCTATCTCAACGACTGGCTCGACCCGCGCGGGCGCAGCTATGTCGACGTCGCCATCCACGCCCGCAGCATCCGGGTCACGCGCTCGCTGAATCTCTACATCCCCTTCCCGGTCTCGCAGGACGAGCTTGTGGACATATCCCCGCTGCTGCGGGATGAGAAGGTGCTCTATGCGACCTTCAACGCCGCCTGCATCATTGACTACCGGAAAAACGAGTGCACCTCCGAGCTTGCCTACCACGGCAAGACCGTTGACCTTGTACATATCGACGCGCTCGGCTATACGCTCGCGCCGCTGTCGGAGGGCACGCTGCTCACCGTGGACATACCGCGGCTGTGTGAATTCCTCGCCAACGACGAGGCGTACTTCATCTTCCGCCTCCCGCATAAGTCTCTCGACCGCATTTTTGCGCAGCAAACGGACGTGCGCGGCCTCTTCAGCCGTCTGCGCGACCAGCTCACAAGCCCGGTCGTCGCCGAAAAATACGGCTACTCCGTCCGCATCAACGAGGCGCGGCTGCTCCCTCTGGAGATCGCGCGCAAGGGCGCCTTCCACCGGCAGAAGCTCAAGCGCGCCGCCATCTCCCTCTCCATCAGCGAGGACTACGATGTGAACGACCGCGACTGCTACCGCATACGGCGGCTCGAAGCGCCGCTGTACCGCGATTATGTGCCGGAGGGCTTTTCCTGCAACAACGTGATAACCTACCAATGGGATCAGACGCGGGAGAAAAACCTTCTCGGCCACTTCAACTTCTACTTCTCCATCGCGCGGAACGCCATGAGCAGGGCGAGCCTCATCTTCTATCTCCTTGTGGTGGTCGTCCTCGGCAGCTGCGGCAGCGCGTTCTGGGATCTCATCAAGCTCATATTCGGCGGCTGAGGGCCCGACATGACAATATAAAAACGCGGAAAGGAACAACAAAAATGACCATCTGCGCCGAACAAAACGACAGGACATTGACACTGCGCCTCGCGGGACGCCTCGACCTCACCGCCGCGCCGGCGCTTGAAAAGGCCGTTGCGGAGCTTCCCGACGGCGTCAGCACACTCATCATGGACATGACGGAGCTCGCCTATATCTCCTCTGCCGGGCTTCGCGTGCTGCTCACCGCCCAGAACAAAATGAGCGAGCGCGGCGCTCTGCGCCTCACCGGTGTGGGCGAGGCCGTGATGGAGGTATTGGAAATGACCGGCTTTGCCGGCATCATGGAGATCGTGTGATGGAGCTTGTAAGCAGAGCGATCGAATACGCCGTCCAGATGCATGACGGTATGCGCCGCAAGTCCTCCGACCTGCCCTATATCCTCCACCCGATGGAGGCCGCCGTCATCGTCGCCTCGCTCACCACAAGTCAGGAGGTCATTGCCGCCGCCGTGCTGCATGACGTGGTGGAGGACACTCCCGCCACCCTGTCGGACGTGGAGGAGCGCTTCGGCGCCCGCGTCGCGGCACTCGTCGGCGCGGAGACGGAGGACAAGCGCGAGGGAACGCCACCGTCGCAGAGCTGGCGCATCCGCAAGGAGGAGTCCATCGACTTCCTGCGCCGCACGACGGACACCGAGGCCAAGATCGTCTACCTCGGCGACAAGCTCGCCAATATGCGCGCCATCTACACCCAGTGGCAGCGCGAGGGCGACGCCATGTTCCGGATATTCAACCAATCCGACCCCGCCCAGCAGGGCTGGTACTACCGCACCATCGCGGACAACCTCCGCGAGCTCGAAACGACCCCCGCGTGGCGGGAATACAATATGCTGATACAAATCGTATTTGAGAAGGGAGAAGACATCTGACCATGAAATTCCACATCAATCAGGACATCCTCTACATAGATCTCGAGGGCCGCGTCGACGCGGGCAACGCCGCCGAGACAGAGGAGCAGCTCCAGACCATCCGCCGCGAGAATCCGGGACTGCGCACCGTCATTGACGCGGAGAACCTCGTCTATATCTCCAGCGCCGGCCTGCGCGTGCTGCTGCGCCTGCGCAAGGAGGACAAGGAGCTTGCCGTCATCAACGTCTCGCCGGAGGTCTATGAGATACTCGACATGACCGGCTTCACCGAAATGCTGACGGTGAAGAAGGCCTACCGCCATCTGTCCGTGGACGGCTGCGAGATGATCGGCAAGGGCGCGAACGGCGCGGTCTACCGCTATGACGAGGAGACCATCATCAAGGTCTACTTCAACCCCGACGCGCTCCCGGAGATCCAGCGCGAGCGCGAGCTTGCGCGCAAGGCGCTGGTGCTCGGCATCAACACCGCCATCCCCTATGACGTCGTGCGCGTCGGCGAGAGCTACGGCACGGTCATGGAGCTGCTCGCGGCGACCTCCCTCTCCAAGATGATGAAGAAGGATCCGGAGCATCTCGAGCTTCCGCTCAAATACTACGTCGATATGCTGAAGCAGATCCACGCCACCGAGGTCAAGCCCGGCGATATGCCCGACATGAAGCAGGTCGCGCTCGACTGGGCGGCCTTTGACCGCGAGCATCTGCCGGAGGCGCTGGGCAGCAAGCTCTATAAGCTCGTCGAGGCCGTGCCCGAGCGGCACACCATGCTCCACGGCGACTACCACACCAACAACATCATGGTGCGCGACGGCGAGGCGCTGCTCATCGACATGGACACGCTCTGCATGGGACACCCCATCTTTGAGCTCGGCTCCATGTTCAACGCCTTTGCCGGCTTCTCGGAGCTTGACCATTCCGTGACGATGGGCTTCCTCGGCATCACGCACGAGCTCGCCGGTGAGTTCTGGCGCCGGGCGCTCGCCCTCTATCTCGACACGGACGACAAGGCGCGGCTCGACGAGGTGGAGAGCAAGGCGAAGCTCGTCGGCTATATGCGCCTGCTCCGCCGCACCATCCGCCGCAGCGAGCCCAACCGCGACCAGCTCATCGCCTTCTATAAATCCCAGCTCGAATCCCTCATCCCCGCCATCGACGAGCTTACGTTCTGAGGAGAGGCGCGAGGCGCCTGTCAACGGACATACGCAAAGGAGGACGTTCCGCACGGAGCGTCCTCTTTTGACGTCAAAAACCGGGAGCGTCCGCAGGGGACGCTCCCGGTGGGCAAAAGTGCTTTCTTCTCCGAATTTGCACGATCCAAAGCCTCCCTTGTGCAAAGGGAGGTGGCA
>CAVEQW010000040.1:0-2111 GCA_963618155.1 Alloprevotella sp. | reverse complement strand
CAGCGTTCAATCCCTTCGTCACGGCTGCGCCGTGCCACCTCCCTTTGCACAAGGGAGGCTTTGGATCGTGCAAATTTGGAGAAGAAGGCACTTTTTTGACAAGCTGAGCCGCAGCCCGGAGGCTGCGGCTCAGATCCTATCCGTTGCTTATTTCTTCGGCGCTTTTTTCAGGAAGCCGCCGTTTTTGAAGAGATAGCCGATGAACTCGACGACGAGGAAGAAGAGGAGGAAGCCGACGCACTGCTTCCAGCCGTAGCCGTTCCAGATGGCGTAGGCGAAGAAGAGGCAGCAGAGCAGACCGAGACCCGGCAGCAGGAAGCGGCGGACAAAGCCGAGATCCTTGGCCTTGACCATGAGGCCGATCATCATGGGGATATACATGACGTAGAGGCAGATGATGCCGACCTCGTCCGGCTCCCACGCCAGCCACTCGCAGCTGTGTACCTGACCGAACATACCGGGGCCGCCCATCCACATCATGACCGTCCACGCATACCAGAAGCCGCCGGTCATCATGCCGAAGACGGAGGACTTGATGACGAAGTTGTTCTGGTCGTCAACGTGGCCGAAGAAATGCGGCGCGGGACCCATACCACGGCTGGACAGGGAATACATACCGCGGCAGGAGGCCATGATGAGGCCGTTCATCGTGCCGAGGCAGGCGATCGTCACAAAGACATAGACGATCGTGCCGACGGTGTTGCCGAAGATCTTGGAGAAGGCGATGCGGGGCAGCGTCTCACCGAACGGCCATGTGGCGATGATGGTGTTCACGTCGCCGATGGCGCTCATGGAGAAGATGTAGAGCGCATAGATAACGATGGTCACGAAGGCGCCGATGGTGAGCGCGAGGGGCAGATTGCGCTTCGCGTCCTTGAGCTCGGCATTGATGGAGGTCGCGAGGATCCAGCCCTCATAGGCAAAGGCAAAGCCGACGATGGCCTTGAAGAAGCCCGCGCCGTCCACGGCGACATACTCCGCGCTCTTGACGTAGTTGAGCACCTCCATGGTCGTGCCGTTCGCAAGGCCGACGATGGTGCCGACGATGCCCATGAGCAGCAGGGGGATGAGCTTGATGACCGTCATGCCGACCTGCAGGCGGCCGGCGAGCTTCGGGGACAGGGCGTTGATGCCGTAGCCAAACATGAGGAAGCCCGCGCCCACGCCGATGGCGACCGGATTGATGGAGCCGGTGGCGAAGTCGATGGCGCTGATGCCGAAGAGCTGGAGGAACATCATGGCGGAGAAGAAGGCAAGGATGGACGACAGCGCCGGTGTATAGACCGTCGTAACGAACCAGCCGACATAGTAGGCGTAGTTGGGGCCGAGCGCGACCTCGGCGTAGTCCACGACGCCGTTGACCTTCTCATAGCGGGAGCCGAGTTCCGCAAACACGAGCGAGCAGATGATGCAGATGAGGCCGACGATACCCACAACGGCGATACCCTGCAGCATATTGCCGCCGGTCAGGCTCAGAACCTTGCCGCCCTTGATGAACACGCCGGAGCCGATGACGATGCCGATGACCATCGAAATGGCGGTCGGCAGACCGTAGCGTTTCTCCATTTTGTTGTCCATAATGTTCCATCCTCACAAATTTATTTCCGGTGAATATAAAATATATGATACCAAGTCCTTGGAAACAATGCAAGGTTTTATTTCGCTAAATTATGAAAAAAGGCGATTTAGCCGAAAAACGCCCGCTTTAGGCTGGATTTTTGCCCCGAAAAGCCAAGGAAAATGCGGATTTTGCGGCAAAAAAATATTTCGCAGAGTTACATTCTCTGCGAAACGGCGTCAAAAACGTTTGGAATATCAACGTTTTTTCGCACGGAGATACGGCTTCGACGAGGATTTTGACGGCGAATAAACGCGAAAAAGCGCCGCGATAGGCGGCGCGAAACGTTGATAATACTGGCTTTTTGGCACGGAGTTTTGACCAGAGATTTGACGGCGAATAGCGCCGAAAAGCGCAATTTCCCCGTCGATTCTCACAAAAAGCAATGCGTGAATTTGGTTGATATTCACCAAAATCAAAATGTAACAATTTTTCAATTGCATTTCCATCGCTCGAATGCTAGAATATGGACACTAGATATTGATTTTCGGAT
>CAVEQW010000039.1:5773-9483 GCA_963618155.1 Alloprevotella sp. | reverse complement strand
CCCTTGTGTAAAGGGAGCTGTCAGCGAAGCTGACTGAGGGATTGAAAATCCTAGATAATTGCTAATCTACAATCCCTCCGTCACGGCTTGCGCCGTGCCACCTCCCCTTACACAAGGGAGGCTTTTGGCTCGGTGCAAATTCAGAGAAAAAACGCTCTTTTTGCAACAACGACAAGGAGGGACACATGAATATCACGGTATACCTCGGTGCGAACGAGGGGAACGATCCGGCGCTGCGGGAGGCGGTTTGTGCGCTGGGGCGCTGGATCGGCGAGAGCGGCAACGCGCTCGTGTACGGCGGCTCGAAGAGCGGGCTCATGGGGCTGCTCGCGGAGAGCGTGCTCAACGCCGGAGGCGAGGCTACGGGCGTGGAGCCGGAATTTTTCATACGCGAGGAGCTGCAGTATGACGCGCTGACAAAGCTCATCGTCACCAAGACCATGCCGGAGCGAAAGGCGAAAATGATGGAGCTTGGCGACGCCTTCATCGCCTTCCCCGGCGGCACGGGGACGCTGGAGGAGATCGCGGAGGTCATGTCGGCTGTGTCGCTCGGACATCTGGATGCGCCCTGCATCCTCTATGACCTCGACGGCTATTACAGCGGGCTGCGGGAGCTGCTGGCGCACATGATACGCATGGGACTGTCCACGTCGGAACGCCAGCGGGGCATCTGCTTTGCCCGCAGCCTCGATGAGATACGGGCGCTGCTGGAAAATCTCTGAGGTTTTCCGCTTCCATCGCTTGTAAAGCAAAGGCGGATATGCTACAATCGGTCAGAGAGGCATATCAAATGTTTAACAAGCGAAAGGAGCAGACAATGAAAAGACGTATCATGGCGATTTTGATGGCGGTGTGCCTGCTGGCGGCGCTGGCCGTTCCGGCGGCGGCTGCCTCCGGCGAGAGCGGGCGCGTCATCACCGGCGTGACGCTGGCGGCGGATGCGAAGGACCTCGTCGATTCCGCGCAGTACAGCCAGTATGCATCCGTGAGCTTCTCCGACGGGACGACCCATACCATCAACCCTGCGACGCAGACCTTTGTTCTGGTGCGGGACGGCGTGGTGGTCGATCTCGGCGACAGCACGAACTGGACAGCGGACGCGCAGCTCTACATCGTCGAAAAGGGAATGTCCGACACGGTGGCCATGAGCATGAACAAGGCCAACTGGGGCGATTTCTGGTTCACCGGCGTGCTGGACTTTGAGGACGGACGCTATCTCCCCGCCCGCTCCATCCCCGCGGCCTATCATGGCGGTACGGTCAGCGACGAGGGCGTGCAGGGCGGCACCATCGACATCGATGCGAGCTATATCTCCGGCATCTACGTCTATAACGAGGACGGCTCGCACGTCTCCGTGGACGATGTGACGATCAACTCCTCTGGCCTCGGCGGCAACGACTTCGGCACGAACGGCGCCTGGGGCGCGGTCATCAGCGCGGCGGGCTCCGCGGAGATGGATATCAGCGGAACGACCGTCAACACCGAGGGGCCTCTGCATGACGGCATCTGGGCCGGCGGCAGCTCGGTCGTGGACGTGCGCGATACCGTCGTCTTCGCCAAGGAGAACGCGGAGAAATTCAGCTTCGAGCCCTATTCCTACGACCGCTTCATTATCACGAGCGAGCCGCTCAGCTCCGGCGAGATCGCGGAGCGCGGGCTCTCCGGCGACTTCTTCACCGAGGAATCCTCCGGCACGAGCTACTACTATAAAAACGACAGCTATACCTCCAACTGGAGCGCGCCCATGCTCCAGTGCGTGCCGCTGGCGCTGGGTCTGTACGGCTCCATGCGCGCCACCTGCTGCTACGGCAGCGCTACGCTGAGCTTCTATGACAGCCTTGCGGTGTCCGATTCCTGGGCGGTGCTTTCCACCGACTCCGGCAAGGGTACGCTGAACGCCACCGACACGGTCGGCATCGTCGGTGTGCAGGTGGACGACGAGAGCGACGCGGACGTGAGCGTGCGCGTGAACGGCAAGGACTACTTCATCGACGCCTACGGCATAGAGGACGGCTGCGGCTACGTCACCTACTGCGACGGCTTTGACGACAACTTCTACGGCTGCCGGTTCTATGCGCCCGACTACCTCGCCATCCTGACCGGTGGCACCTTCGATTTCACCTCCTCCGCGGCACAGCGCGGCTACGGCTGGAGCGACCGCATCGGCTTCATGTCCCACGGCGCGGCCTATACCGCCGTGCTCTCCCACTCCGACTTTGACGTGGGCGACACGCTCTATTCCGTCATGTCCAAGGGCGGCGTGGACATCACGCTGGATGACGTGACCGTGAGCTACCACAACGACAACCCGTGGGGCGGCGTGCTGTTCCAGTTTATGGACACGGACGACGTGGGCACGGACGCGAACGACATGGAGATGGACGTGCTTGACCTCACGTATGAGGAATACGCCGCCAACAAGCCCGCGAGCGAGGGTACGACCAAAACCGTTACCATCCGCAGCTCCACGCTGGAGGGCGACATATACAACTCCACCGGCTCCTCCAATAATACCTCCACGATGGATAAGTACGACGGCAGCACCGGCCTGCTGTCGAGCTGGGCGAGCTCCACGCTGGCGCTGACGCTTGACGATGCCGAGCTCACCGGCGTCATCTCCACCAGCTTTGCGCAGCACTGCGACGAGAAGGGCAAGCCCATCGAGGGGCAGTTTTTCTTCAACAAGACCGGCGAGCCGATGGACGGCACGGCGGAGAACACCTACAACTATCTCGCGGCACGCCGCGTCGTGAACACCCCGGCCTATAACGGCATCGGCAGGATCGACGTGACGCTCACGAACGGCGCGGTCTGGAACGTGACCGGCAAGTGCATCCTGAATTCGCTCACCGTCGAGCCCGGCTGCACCGTCAACGGCAGCGTTACCAACAACGCCGACGGCACCATCACCGTCATGCCCGCGTAAGCGAGTATAGCAAAGGGCTGCAGCGAGCTTGTTTTCGCTGCAGCCCTTTTTCGAGGCCCTGCCCATTCCGAGGCCTTATCTTCCGAGGCCTTATCTGTATTTATTATAGAACCGATTTCAGTTGACTTTCCAGCGGATTTTTGCTTATACTGCTGGTGTAGATATCGATGGAAGGGGGGATGCCTTGTGTGTACGCAGCAGCAGGCGATCAAAATTTTAAATCAGGTAAATGAAGAAAGCCGTGCGATTTTGGGCGGCGTGCAGGACGCTTATTTGTATGGCTCCTATGCCCGCGGCGATTATACCGCGGAGTCCGATATCGATATCCTGCTGACCGTGGATATGGACGCGGCATCTATTGCCCGGTATCGAAATGCCGTTGCCGCGATGACAAGCCGCCTGAGCCTTGAAAATGACATCACGGTTTCCGTCACGGTAAAGCCTGCGGCGCAGTTTCGTCAATACGCGCAGATCCTCCCGTACTACCGTAATGTTCTGAGGGAGGGAATACGCTGTGCAGGATAAAGATCAGATCGCGTTGTCGAAGGCTCGCTATGAAAATGCACGGGAGTGTTTGCAAGCCGCTCGCGGCCTTGTTGCAGGCGGCAGCTATAAAAGCGCGGCGAACCGATCCTACTACGCGGTATTTCATGCGATGCGCGCTGTCCTTGCCTTTGACGGCGTTGATATGAAGCATCACAGCGGCATTATTTCTGAATTTCGCAGACGATATATCAAAACAGATATTTCTGAAACGCGGCTTTCGGAGATCATCTCTGTCCTG
>CAVEQW010000039.1:0-5720 GCA_963618155.1 Alloprevotella sp. | reverse complement strand
TCGTTATTTCCCGGAATGAGACCCTCGAGCAAATCCAGAACGCCGCATATTTTCTGAACGCCATCGAGCCATATATTGCGTCGAAGGGCGTTGTACTCGAGTGAGAACAATAACAGTACCTCTGTAAACAGGGGCGCAGGCTTTTAGTGTATAACAGCGCCGCCCAGGCTGCTCCGAACGGTTCGGGAGCCTGGGCGGCATTTTTGTTTATTGTCCCAATGTTTCGCAGGCGTATTTGACGTAGTAGTTGAAGCGGCGCTCGCGGTCGAGGGAGGTGGCGTCCATGTGGCCGGGATAGACCTCCATGTTGCCGGGAAGATCGCAGATGCGCTTGAGGCTGTGCAGCAGGGTGGTCATGTCTCCGCCGGGGAGGTCGGTGCGTCCGCAGGAGTCGCGGAACAGCGTGTCGCCGGTGAAAACGCAGTCCCCGCAGACGAAGGTCAGGCTGCCGGGACTGTGGCCGGGGGTCGCCATGACGCGGAAGGTCAGGCTGCCGACCTGCAGCTCGTCGCCGTCGTTGAGCCATATCGTCCCGGCGGGCGGCGTGAAGCGGTACTGCGGGCCGCTGATCTCGGGGCTTGCGTCGAGCTTCGACATACAGACGGTCGCGCCGGTCTGCTCCGCGACGGCGTTTGCCGCCATCGTGTGGTCAAAGTGGCCGTGGGTCAGGAGAATGTAGCGGCAGGTCAGATGGTTTCGCTCCAGATAGTCCATGACGCAGTTGGATTCGTCGCCGGGGTCGATGACGGCGCAGAGCTTCGTCTCCTCGTCCGCGACGATGTAGCAGTTGGCCTCGATCATGCCGAGAGGCATTCCGTAAACAGTCATTTCAGATCCTCCGTATCAAGCAGAATTGTGACGGGTCCGTCGTTCTGGGAAAAAACCTGCATATCCGCGCCGAACTCGCCCGTCTCCACCTGGAAGCCGCGCTCACGGCAGCGGGCGATGACGCGCTCATACAGGGGGATGGCGGTCTGCGGTCTTGCGGCGCGGGTGAAGCCGGGGCGGCGGCTGCGGCAGTCGGCGAAAAGGGTGAACTGGCTGATGATGAGCATCTCCGCGCCGGTGTCGGCGGGGTTCACGTTCATCTTGCCGTCGGCGTCCTCGAATATGCGGAGGCCGCAGATCTTATCCGCGAGCTTATCGGCCTCGGCCTCTGTGTCGTCCGTGTGGACGCCCAGCAGCACGAGAAAGCCCTTGTCGATCGCGCCGCGTACCTGGCCGTCGATCTCCACGCGCGCGTTTTTTACGCGGGTCAAAACAGCTCTCATGTCGCTTCTCCTGTTCTGTATACGCGCTTGACGCCGGTGACGGCGGTCAGCTTGTTGATGATGTTCTGCAGCTCGGACAGGTTTTTGACCTCGAGCATGATGGAGGCGGTGGTGAGGCCGCGTCCCGTATCGCGGGCGGAGAGGCTCCGCACCTTGGCGTTGAGCGAGTTGAGGACGGTGGCGACGTCCATGATGAGGCCGCTGCGCTCGGTCGATACGACGCGGAGCTCGGCGTTATAGCTGTCGGTCGTGTCCTCTGCCCAGCTCACGGAGATCCAGCGTCCCTCATCCAGATCGCGCTGGTGGTTGATGCAGTCGGCGCGGTGGATGGAGACGCCCTGGCCGCGGGTGATGTAGCCTACGATGGGGTCGCCGGGGACGGGCGTGCAGCAGCGGGAGAATTTGATGAGGCAGTTGTCTAAGCCCTCGACCAGCACGCCCTGTACAGCGCGGGGCGGGGTCTGCGTGCGGCGGTCGGCGCGCTCCTGAATTTTATCGAGCTCGGTCTTGGGCTTGCCGCTGCGCTGGCGGATCAGCTCGTCGCGGAGACGGTTGACGGCGTGGATGGCGGTCATGCCGCCGTAGCCGATGGCGGCGAACATATCGTCCAGGGTCGTGACGGCCATCTTCTTGAGCACGAGCGGGAGCACCTCCTCGTCCGTGAGGTCGGCCATGGTGAAGCCGGCGCGCCGCCATTCCGCATCGAACGCGGCCTTGCCCTGCACGATGTTCTCCTCGCGCTTTTCCTTCTTGAACCACTGCTTGATCTTCGTCCGCGCCTCGCCGCTCTTGGCGATCTTGAGCCAGTCGCGGCTCGGGCCGGTGGAGGAATTCGAGGTGATGATGCTGACGATATCGCCGTTCTGGAGGATATAGCTGAGCGGGACGATGCGCCCGTTCACCTTCGCGCCGGTCATGCGGTTGCCGACGGCGGAGTGGATGGAATAGGCAAAGTCGATGGGCGTCGCCCCGGCGGGGAGGCTCTTCACATCGCCGTTGGGCGTGAAGACGAACACCGCGTCGTCGAACATATCGACCTTGATGTTGTGGTAGAGGTCGGAGGCATCGTCCTCGTCCTGGTTTTCGAGCAGCCGCCGTATCCACGCGAATTTTTCGATATCGCCGCTCACGACGCCGGCGCTGCCGCTCTTGTATTTCCAGTGGGCGGCCACGCCGTATTCCGCCGTCATGTGCATTTCCCAGGTGCGTATCTGCACCTCGAAGGGGATGCCGTCGGTGCCGATGACGGTGGTGTGGAGGCTCTGGTAGCCGTTGGGCTTGGGCGTGGAGATGTAGTCCTTGAAGCGGCCGGGCACGGGACGGTACATCTCGTGGACGATGCCGAGAACGTTATAGCAGTCGGCCAGCGAGCCGACGATGACGCGGAACGCGCAGAGGTCGAAGATCTCCTCGATGCCGAGATGCTGGGTGTACATCTTGCGGTAGATGGAGTAGATGTGCTTTAAGCGGCTGTAGACCTGGACGTGGATGCCCTCGTCCGCGAGGCGGTCGGTGATCTGCTTTTCCACGTCCTTCTGGAACTGCACCATAATGTCGCCGCGCTTGGAGAGGGTGTTGGTGATCTCCTGATAGCCGACGGGGTCGAGATAGAGCAGGGAGAGATCCTCGAGCTCGTCCTTCATGCGCTCGATGCCGAGGCGGTGGGCGATGGGGGCGTATATCTCCATCGTCTCGCGGGACTTGGTGAGCTGCTTCGCCGGGGTCTGGAAGGCCATCGTGCGCATATTGTGCAGACGGTCGGCGATCTTGATGAGGATGACGCGAATGTCCTTGCTCATGGCGAGCAGCATCTTGCGCAGATTCTCCGCCTGGGCGTCCTCCTGACTCTGAAACTGGACGCGGGTCAGCTTCGTGACGCCCTCCACGATGTCGGCCACGGTCTTGCCGAACAGGCGCTTGAGGTCGTCATAGGTCGTGTCCGTGTCCTCGATGGTGTCGTGGAGCAGGCAGGCGATGAGCGCCTCCTCGTCCAGTCCCATCTCACAGGCGATCTCCGTCGCCGCGATCACATGGGTCACATAGGGCGAGCCGTCCTTGCGCTTCTGGCCGTCATGCTGATGCACGGCGTAGTCGAAGGCGCGGCGGATGCGCTCCATGTCCACGTTTGGCGTGGAGGACTGTATCTTCTCCTTCAGCTCCTGAAAGAGATCTTCAAATTGTCCCTTTGTTTCTGTCATGCTCTCGTTCCCTGCCAGCCGTGGCGCCGCCATGTCTCCGAGCGGTCGAGCACGGCCTTTGGCGCGTTGGCGGTTAACATAATATTTATCGTCTTATCCTGCTGCTCCAGCTTCAGCAAGCCGAGCTGGTCAAAAATACGCAGTGCCAGCGCAAGCTTCTCTGCCGTCAGATGTGCGTCCCTCGCGGGCAGCGCGGGGAGGGTAAAGCGGAGCTGCGGCCCCTCGCTTTCCAGAGCGCGCCATGCGCGGCCGAGTTCCGGGCGGCTGATGTGGAGCGTGGGGTCGGCGCGGCCGTCCAGCACGGCCAGCACGCTCTCCGTGCAGTCGGCGCGGCGGATGTCCAGCACGAGAAGCTGGACACTGCGGCGGGAGCGGAATTCGTTGATCTGCGGATAGAAGGCAAGGTCGACCCGGTCGCCCGCGGCAAGGCCGAGATCCTCAGCACGGTGGGAGAACCAGACGCATTCGTAGCTCTGGCCGAACTTGTCCACGCGCAGACGGACGTGCTTGCCGCCGCCGATGGGCGTCACCGACGAGAGCAGGCAGTCGGTCATGCAGAGATTCGGACGCGGGTTGCCGTTGCCGCAGGGCTCGAGCAGGGAGAGCGACTGCACACAGTCCATGCTCAAAAGCGAACCGGAGCACACGACCAGATCGAGCGGCAGACCCTCGACGGCCTCCGGCGGATGGTTGACATAATATTCGGTGAACGTCTCGCGGAAGATGTCAAGATTTTCGCGGGCTATGTTCAGGCCGGCGGCCAGAATGTGCCCGCCGAAGCCGTCCAGCAGCGAGCCGCAGGCGTTGAGCGCGTCATAGAGGTTGAAGCCGCCGTAGCTGCGGCAGGAGCCCTTGCCGTGGCCGTCCGTGAGCGAGATCATGACCGCGGGGACACAGAATGCCTCAGCCAGACGGGAGGCGGCGATGCCGATCACGCCCTGATGCCAGCCCTCGCCCGCCAGTATGATGGGCGTGGTGGGGGTCGTCCCGGCGAGCGTCCGCATGGCCTGCTCCCAGATGTCCTGCTCCAGACGCTGGCGCTCGCGGTTCATCTCGCAGAGCTCGGCGGCGAGGCGCTTTGCCTTGGTGGGATCCTGCTCCATCATGAGCGCGGCGGCGCACTGTACGCGGCCGAGGCGTCCGGCGGCGTTGATGCGCGGCGCGAGCGTATAGCCGATGGTCATGGCGGTCAGGCGGTCGCGGTCGACGCCCGCCTCGTCCATGAGGGCGGCCAGTCCCGGCCGCGGGTCATGGCGCAGCTTTTCCAGCCCGACCTTTAAAATGCGGCGGTTCTCGCCGGTCAGCGGCATGACGTCCGCCACCGTGCCGACGGCGACCAGATCGGAATAGCGGGCGAGCATACGCTCGTCGCTCCCGTCCATGGCGCAGACGAGCTTATAGGCCACGCCGACGCCCGCAAGGTCGCGACTCGGATAGGGGCAGTCGTGTCGCTTGGGGTCGACGACGGCCACCGCATTCGGAAGCTCGTCCTGGCACTCGTGGTGGTCGGTGATGATCATGTCGATGCCGAGCGAGGCGGCATAGGCCGTCTCCTCGATGGCGGTGACGCCGCAGTCGACCGTGACGATGAGGGAGACGCCCTCGCTTTTCAGGCGCTCGATGGCGGCGGTGTTGAGGCCGTAGCCCTCCTCCAGCCGGTCGGGGATATACAGCGTTGTGTCCAGTCCGAGCGAGCGGAGATAGTCTGTCAGGAGACAGCCGGAGGTGATGCCGTCCACGTCGTAGTCCCCGTATACGGCAGCCTTCTCGCCAAGCCGACAGGCGCGGGTGATGCGTCCGATGGCGGGCATGATGTCCGTCAGCAGGAGCGGGTCGTCCGGCACTTGCGGGGTGCCGTCGAGAAAAGCGGCGGCAGCCTCCGCCGTGGTGATGCCGCGGGAGGCAAGCACAGCCGCCAGCAGCGGCGTATAGCCCGCTTTTGTCAGCTCGTCGGGTATGGCAGCGGTCTGAGGGAAATTCCATACCTTTTCTTTCATATTCTCTTTTATCCTTATTTTAATTATTCTCTTAATCCATTATTATACGCCGCTTGCGGTGGTATTGCAAACTATTATTTGACTTATGCGCGGCGCTGGGGTAAGATGTACGGGCGCCGGCGTGGTGGAATTGGCAGACACCCGGGACTTAAAATCCCGTATCCCCTGCGGATGTACGGGTTCGACCCCCGTCGCCGGTACCATCCCCATGGAATCTACGGATTCCATGGGGACCCCTTTACATTGGACATCCT
>CAVEQW010000038.1:0-14285 GCA_963618155.1 Alloprevotella sp. | reverse complement strand
AGTATCTGCTTGCAGATTTAAGCGACAAATAAGCGACAAACAGGCATAAGAAAACGGCAGAAATCCTTTATTTTCAAGGGCTTCTGCCGTTCTGAATATACTCCTTCTCTGTCGCGTCTGCTTTTACTTTCCCCTGCGAGTTACGGCGGCGTGGTCGCGGAGGCGGGTGAGGTCGGGGTTGACGGCGGCGCGGGAGCGGGTGGCGACGGCAGCGGCGGCGGTGGCGAGCCGCGCCGAGCGCTCCAGGTCAAGTCCCCGCGCCAGCGAAAAGGCGAGTGCGGCGGTCATGGCATCGCCCGCACCGGTGGAGGACACGACCGCCCCGGTGACGGCGGAGGGCAGGCGCACCATATCATCCGCGTCGACGAGCAGCATTCCCTCCGCGCCCAAGGTCACACAGACGCGCTGGACGCCCCTTTTCAAAAGCGCCGTCGCGCAGCGCTCCGCTCCGGCATAGCCTGTGAGCCGCTCGGCCTCGAGCAGATTGGCCTTGAGCGTGTGGATACGCGGCAGCAGCGCCTCAAGGCGCATACACTTCGCCGCCGATACGCAGTCCGCCACGATGGGCGTATCGCCCAGCTCCTCCGAAAGCCGCCGCAGCGCGTCGGCCTGCAGGTTGCACTCTGCCACGACGACCCCGGCCTCGCACAGACGGCGGGCGGCCTCCTTGACGAAAAAGACGTCCATCCGGCGGCAAAGCTGCATATCGTTGACGGCGGCGGTCATGTTCCCGTCCGCGTCGAGTATGCAGAGATAGCTGCAATTCGCCGTCGGTTCCCAGCGGCAGCTCTCGATATCCACGCCGCAGGCGGCGGCATCCGCCCGGATGAGCGGCGCATAGCCGTCCGCGCCGAGGACGGAGACAAAGCCTGTCTCCGCGCCGAGCAGCGCGGCGTTCCGCGCAATGTTCCAGCCCACGCCGCCCGTGGCATAGCTCACCTCGCCGGGCAGCGAGTCGCCGGAGGTAAAGGGCACGTTGGCCGCGCCCGTGATGTCGATATTCAATGCGCCGATCACGGCGACTTCCCATTTCTCGTTCTTCATGCTATTATTCTAATATCATTTTCGACAACTTGCAAGGAGATTTGACCCATGAGCGTACAAAAGGTAAGAGACTATCTGACCCCGTTCGGGATGGCCGAGCGTGTGCTTGAATTTGATGTGTCGAGCGCCACGGTGGAGCTTGCGGCACAGGCGATCGGCTGTGAGCCGGGGCGCATCGCCAAGACCATGAGCTTCCGCATCGGCGAGCGCGTGGCGCTTATCGTGGCCGCCGGAGATGAGCGCGTCGACAACCACAAATTCAAGGAGCGCTTCCACACCAAGGCCAGGATGCTCGCCCGCGACGAGGTGGGCGCACTGACCGGCAACGAGGCCGGCGGCGTATGTCCGTTTGCCGTGCCGGCGGATGTGGATATCTATCTCGACGTGTCGCTGCACCGCTTCGACCCGGTATATCCCGCTGCGGGCAGCGCCAATTCCGCCGTGCGCCTCTCGCCGGAGGAGCTTGCGGCGGTATGTCCCGGTGCGGAGTGGGTCGATGTGTGCCGTCTGCCGGAGGCAGCGGCGGACGCATAATTTCCCCGTCCGGGGGTATGATAAGCCCGAGACCAAGGAAGGAAGGGCTTTGTATGGTCATAGACACGATCGCGCTGGTGCTGGTCATCATCGGCGGACTGAACTGGGGCAGCATCGGCCTGCTCCGCTTCGACCTCGTCGCGTGGGCGTTCGGCGGCCAGGATGCAACGGTGTCGCGCGTGGTATACACGCTCGTCGGGCTGGCGGCGCTCTGGTGCATCAGCCTCCTGTTCCGCGAACGGGACGAGGCCGATGAAAGCGCCTAGGCGCTTAGGCTGTCAAAAAAATCTTGCACGGACGCGGTAGCGCCCCGGCTCCCTTGTGTAAAGGGAGCTGTCAGCGAAGCTGACTGAGGGATTGAAAAGCTGCGATATTTGCCCGTTTTTGGTAAAAAGTGAACTTTTCAGCCTGTAATCCCTCTGTCAGCGGCTTCGCCGCTGCCACCTCCCTTTACACAAGGGAGGCTTTGGCTTGTGTAAAAATCAGAAAAAACGTAGTTATTTACCGCGCCGCCGCTGGGCGGCGTTTACATAGGCACAAGCCCTTGCGCCGGAGGGCAAACGCGGATATAATGGAACGGCTATGAAGAAGGATACGACGACTCGGGTCACACTGCTGGCTCTCTTTGCCTATTTTCTCTGGGGCTTCTCCTTTTTATTCTCGCGGCTCGGCATGAACGAGGCGCGTCCCTTTGTGCTGATCGCACACCGCTTCACACTGGCGCTCGCCGCCATGGGGCTTATGCCGGCGGCGGGACGGCAGAGCCTGCACCTGCGCGGCAAGCACGTCCGGCGTCTGCTCCTGATGGGGCTTTGCGAGCCGGGGATATACTTTGCGTTCGAGGCGTATGGCATCCTCTATACCACCACGGCCTTCTCCGGCGTCATGCTCGCCACCGTGCCCATCATCTCGCTCTTCGGCTCGGCGCTGCTCCTGCATGAGCGCATCACACCCGCCCAGCTCATCTGGTCGCTCGTGTCGGTCGGCGGCGTGGTCGTCTACACACTGCACGGCGGGGGTGAGGGGAGCATCACGCTGCCCGGCGTGCTCTGCCTGCTTGTGGCCGTGCTGAGCACCGTGGGCTTTACGCTGCTGTCGCGCTCGCTCGCGGAGGAGTTTACGCCCTTTGAGCGCACCTTCATCAGCACGGCGGAGGGCTTGGTCATATACTGGCTGCTCGCCGTGCTCCAATGCCGGGACGATCTCTCCGCGCTCGTCGCGCCGCTCGCCTCGGGGAACTACTGCCTGGCCGTCGCGTTCCTCGCTATTGCCAACAGCATCGTGTGCTACGGCCTTCTCAACTATGCGCTCGGCCGCCTGCCGGTCAGCCGCGTGGCCATCGGGACGAACCTCGTGACGGTCGTGTCGATATTCGCCGGCGTCGTGTTCCTGCACGAGCCGTTTTCGTGGACGAGCCTTGTATGCAGCCTCGTCATCCTGCTCGGCATCTACGGCGTGGAGCGTTCGCCCGCGGCGTCGGATAAGCCGCTGAGACAGGATAAATAACGCGCCGTGTGCGCCAAATGAAAGGATCAATATGGAACAGTTCAAGGGAAGTCGGGGCTATGTCGCCTCGGAGGAGCTTATGAGCGGCGTCAACATCGCCATGGCGCTGGAAAAGCCGCTGCTCGTCAAGGGTGAGCCGGGCACGGGTAAGACCATGCTGGCGGAGGCTGTGGCCGAAAGCCTCGGCAGGGAGCTCATCATATGGAGCATCAAATCCACCACCAAGGCGCAGGACGGCCTCTATGTCTATGACACGGTGCAGCGCCTCTATGACAGCCAGTTCGGCGCGGATGTGTCCGACATCGGCAAGTACATCAAGCTCGGCAAGCTGGGCGAGGCGTTCCAGTCCGAGAAGCCCTGTGTCCTGCTCATCGATGAGATCGACAAGGCCGACATCGAGTTCCCGAACGACCTGCTCTGGGAGCTTGACAAGATGGAGTTCTACATCCCGGAGACGAAGCGCACCGTCAAGGCCGTGCGCCGCCCGCTCGTCATCATCACCTCCAACGCGGAGAAGGAGCTGCCGGACGCCTTCCTGCGCCGCTGCATTTTCCACTACATCCGCTTCCCGGAGCGGGACATGATGGAGCGTATCGTGCGCGTCCATTTCGACAGCCTTGACCAGAAGCTGCTTGACCACGCGCTGGAGGCGTTTTATGCCGTCCGCGCTCTGCGCTCCATCCAGAAAAAGCCCTCCACCTCGGAGCTTATCGACTGGATCCAGGCGCTGCAGATCGGCGGCATCGCGCCGGAGAAGATCGAGAAGGCCATGCCCTTTGCCGGGGTGCTTCTGAAGAAAAACGAGGATCTCGACACGCTCGAAAAGGGCGAGCGCACGAGCGGCAAGCGCTGGTGAGCGTATGTTCACCGACTTCTTCTATCTGCTCCGCGCCAACGGCCTGAAGGTCAGCCTCAAGGAATGGGAGACGCTGCTGCACGGGCTGGAGCTTGACCTCCACCACAGCTCGCTGACGGGCTTCTATACCCTCGCTCGCGCTGTCCTGGTGCATACGGAGGCCGATTTTGACCGCTTTGATCAGTGCTTTCTTGAATATTTCAAGGGCATAAAGCATTATGAAAGGCTGCCGGACGAGCTTGAAAAATGGCTGTCCACGCCCATCACGCCCCGCGACTTCGACCCGGAGCTGCTCGGCCGGACGGGGCTCGATATCGAGACGATACGCCGTATGCTGGAGCAGCGCCTGCGCGAGCAGCATGAGCGCCACGACGGCGGCAGCCACTGGGTCGGCACGGGCGGCACCTCGCCCTTCGGCAACAGCGGCCAGTATCCCGGCGGCATCCGCGTCGGCGGCGAGGGGCGCAGCCGAAGCGCGCTTCAGGTCGCCGGTGAGCGCCATTTCCGCGACTTCCGCGACGATGAGGTGCTGCAGATGCGCCAGTTCCAGCTTGCCTTCCGACGCCTCCGCCAGTTCTCCTGCCTAGAGGATGGCCCCAAGGACGAGCTGCAGCTTGACGACACGATACGCGAGACGGGCAACAATGCCGGGCGGCTTCGCCTCGTCTTCGACCGTCCGCGCCGCAACTCCGTGAAGCTCCTGCTCCTGTTCGATTCCGGCGGGAGTATGTGGCCGTTCAGCCAGCTCTGCGCCGCCCTGTTCCAGGCCGTGAGCCATGAATCCAAATTCAAGGATCTGCGCATCTACTATTTCCACAACTGCTTTTACGACTATCTCTACACCACCCCCGCCTGTCACCCGAGCGCGAGCGTGGATACGGAGTGGGTGCTGTCGAATCTGTCCTCCGACTATAAGGTCATCGTCGTGGGCGACGCGTCCATGGCGCCCTATGAACTGCTGAGCCCCGGCGGCTGCTCTGACTACTACACCTATAACAAGGAGCCGGGCATAGACTGGATCGAGCGCTTCCTCGCCCGCTACGACCGCATGATATGGCTGAATCCGCTGAGCCCGCGAAGCTGGGACTTTGGCTACGGGAGCGAGACGGTGAAGATCATCCGATCCCGTGTTCCCATGTACCAGCTCACCGTCCGCGGCCTCCAGGACGGCCTCAAGGAGCTCATCCGCGCCCGGTAAAGCACAGCGCCCCGCGTCTCTGCACAGAGAATGCGGGGCGCTGCGCTTATATCAGCTCTGCTCGGCGGCGAGGCGGCGGGCGAGGCTGAGCAGAGCGCGGCAGCGCTCGCCCTCGCCCTCGATGACGACGGCGCTGCGGTCGGGAAGCGGCGCGGCATGAGCGCTGCCCTTGGCATCGGCGAGGCGCAGTCCGTCCGACCAGTCCGCTCCGAACTCACAGGCCGCCGCCGCGAGCTGACCCATGAGCGCGGCACGGCTGCGGCAGGGGACGACGCTGCGGCGCGCGCCGCCGCTCTCCGGCAGACGGTAAAGCCCGTCGAGCGCGTCGAGATTGGCCTGATAATAGCTGCGCGGCGTGCCGATGTCGCACCAGTAGCCGTCCAGCGTAAGCCCGCGCATGGGTACGTCCCTTTCCAGCAGCAGCGGGAACAGATCCTTGGCGAAGTCAAAGGGGACGCCCTCCGGCACATAGTCCATCGCCTCTGGCGAGAGGACGTATATGCCCGTGGAGACGGTATCCGTCACGACCCGTTCCCATGCGGGCTTTTCGAGAAATCCGGCCACGCGCCCGTCCGGGTGCGTCACGACGAGTCCGTAGCGCAGCGGCTCCTCGTCGTGCGCCAGCACGATGCTCACGCCGCCCTCATGCCGCGCCATTGCCTCATTGAGCGCAAAGTCACAGGCGCAGTCCCCGGCGATGACGAGGAGATCCTCGCCGCCTGCAAAATCCATGCAGCGCTTCACGCTGCCCGCCGTGCCGAGCGGCTCACGCTCCACGCGATATTCGATGGACACGCCGAAGCCGCGTCCGTCCCCGAAATGCGAGCGTATGACCTCCGGCCGGCAGCAGAGCGTCATGCAGAGCTCGTCGAAGCCGCAGGAGCGCAGCAGCGCCACGATATGCTCGAGCAGCGGCTTGCCGAGCAGCGGCATCATGGGCTTTGGCAGTCCCATGGATATCTCCTGCAGCCGCGTTCCCGCGCCGCCCGCCAGTATCACAGCCTTCATGGCAGCCTCCCAAAGTGATGGTATTGCCGCTAGTTTTCGCGGGAGGTGTCTTTTTTATTTACAATAGGAATGGGATTTGGTATAATATCTAAATCCTAATTTGGGGAAGTATCGTTATGAACAAGAAGATGAATAAGATAGCGGAGCCGGACGCGAAGCTCTATATCGCGGTGCTGCTGGTCTTTGCTGTCCTGACCTTTCTGCTGCTCGACTCGCTGTATCTCGCGGTGGCGGAGGCGGGCGCGGCCGTCCTGCTCATCATCGTCAACGCCATCGTTTCACGCCGCAAGCGGGCCAATCTCGTGCGCTATATCGAGTCCGTGACCTATGAGGCGGACGCGGCCAAAAACAACACCATGCTCAACTTCCCCCTGCCCATCGTGGCCTATCTGCTCGACTCCGGCCGCATCGTCTGGGGCAACCAGGACTTCTTCACGATCTGCGGGCGTGTGGAGCCGAGCTTCGGCGCCTATATGAGCGAGCTTGTCCCCGAATACAGCGGCAAGTGGCTGCTGGACGGCAAGAAGCGCTGCCCCGGCCTTGTCGAGATTGGCGGGCGGCGCTATCAGGTGCACGGCAACATGATACGCGGACAGGAGGGGCAATCCTCCACCGGCTCCATGGGCATCACCTACTGGATCGACGTGACCGACTACGACGACATCAAGCGCGAGCATGAGGCCTCGCGGCCTGTCGTCATGCTCATCCTCATCGACAACTTTGACGAGCTTACGAAAAACCTTGCCGAGCGCGCCCGTATGGACATACGCAACCGCGTGGAGGACTGCATCGGCCAGTGGGTCGAGGGCAAGAACGGCCTGCTCCGCCGCTACGACCGCGACCGCTATATCTACGTCTGCGAGCGGCGCTATTACGACGAAATGGAGAAGGAAAAATTCCGCCTCGTGAACGACGTCCACTCCATCACGGCCTCAAACGGCATCCATGCGACGGTGTGCATCGGCGCGGGCTATGACGGCTTCGGCTATGAGGAGGATTTCCGCTTTGCGTCCATGAGCCTCGATATGGCGCTGTCGCGCGGCGGCGATCAGGCCGTCACCCGCGACCGCATCAATTTCCAGTTCTACGGCGGGCGCGGTGCGGAGGTCGAGACGCGCACCAAGGTCAAAAGCCGTGTGGTGGCGAACGCGCTGTCCTCCTTTATCCGCGACGCTTCTGTCACCTATATCATGGGACACCGCTTTGCGGACATGGACTGCCTCGGCGCGGCGGCGGGCATCTGCTGCATGGCGCGGAAGCTTGACCGGCGGGCGCGTATCGTGATGAATCCGAAGGACAACGCCTGCGGCCCAATGATAGAGGCGCTCAAGAAAAACAAGGAATACGCCGACATCTTCATCACGCCGGCGGCGGCCATGGTCGCGGCCAATTCACGCAGTCTGCTCGTCGTGGTGGATACGAACCGGCCGGACAATGTGGACGATGAGGCGCTGCTGCAGACCATCAACCGCGTGGCGGTCATCGACCATCACCGCCGCGCTGCGAGCTATATCGACAATGCGGCGGTCACGTTCCATGAGCCCTATGCCTCGTCTGCCTGCGAGCTCGTGACAGAGCTGCTGCAGGAGATCGCGGAGCCGAAGGACATCCTGCGCTGCGAGGCGGAGGCACTGCTCGGCGGCATCACCATGGACACGAAAAACTTCACCATCCGCACCGGTGAGCGCACCTTTGACGCGGCGGCGTTCCTGCGGCGCTGCGGCGCGGATACCACGGAGGTCAAGCGCCTGCTGCAAAGCGACTTTGACAGCACCGTCGCCCGCTATTCCATATTGCAGCGGGCGGAGCTTTACCGCGATAATATCTGCCTCTCCGCGGTGGATGAGCCGGTCGGCCGCGTCGTGGCGGCGCAGGCGGCGGATGAAATGCTCAACATCTCCGGCGTGGAGTGCTCGCTGGTGCTTTATCCCACGGAGGACGGCGGCGTGAACGTGTCCGCCCGCAGCATCGGGAGCATCAACGTGCAGGTGCTGCTGGAGAAGCTCGGCGGCGGCGGCAATAAATCCGCAGCCGGGGCACAAATGAAAAACATCACCGTCGGGGAGGCGCGGGAAAAGCTCGCCGCCGCCATCGACGAATATCTGGGAGGTTAATGTCATGAAGGTCATACTGCAGAAGGACGTAAAGGGACAGGGCAAAAAGGGCGAGCTGAAGGAGGTCTCCGACGGCTACGCACGCAACTATCTGCTGCCCAGAGGACTGGCGGTGGAGGCGAACGCCGACAACATGAACGCGCTGCGTCTCAAGGAAAAGGCGCATCAGGCGCAGATCGCCCGCGAAAAGGCGGAGGCTCAGGCCAACGCGGAAAAGCTTGGCGGCGCGGTCGTCACTATCCGCGCCAAGGCCGGTGAGGGCGGGCGCCTGTTCGGCTCTGTCACCTCGCAGGAGATATCCGACGCACTCGCGGCGCAGCACGATATCCACATCGAGAAAAACCGCCTCGTGCAGAGCGAGCCTATCAAGAAATACGGTTCCTACGAGGTGAAATGCAAGCTCGGCTATGAGATCACCGGCACCGTCCATGTGCTGGTGGTGGAGGACAAATAACACAAAGCAAGAAAGCTGTCAAAGTACGTCATGGCGTTTACAGTGCCCCGGCTCCCTTGTGTAAAGAGAGCTGTCGGCGGAGCCGACTGAGGGATTGAAAAGCTACGATAATTGCCCGTTTTTCGACAAAAATGCGAGCTTTTCAGCCTGCAATCCCTCCGTCACGGCTTGCGCCGTGCCACCTCCCTTTACACAAAGGGAGGCTTTGGCCTGGTGCAGCTCCAAAGAATGACACGCTTTTTTGACACGCTGAAATAACACAAAACAGGAGCGTCGCCATGGAGGAATTGCTTGGCCGCCGTGTGCCTTATTCCGCAGAGGCGGAGCAGGCCATACTCGGCTCCATCCTCATCGACCCCGGCTGTGTGCCGGACGTGATCGAGAAGATACGACCCTACGAATTTTATATCGACCGGAACCGCGAGATATACGAGACGGTGTTCTCCATGTTCTCGCTCGGCCAGCGCATCGACCCGGTGACGGTGCTCGACCAGATGAAGCTGCGCGGCGTGTGGCACGAGGACTCCCAGCAATATCTGCTGGAGCTCATGAACGTCACGCCGACGGCGGCCAACGTGCTCGACTACTGCGCCATCGTGCGCGACCAGGCGCTGCTGCGAAACCTCGGTACGGCGGCGGGGGAGATCAGCGAGCTCGTCTATTCCGGCACGGGGGAGGCCGAGAGTGCCCTGACGCTCGCCGAGCAGAAGGTCTACGCCCTGCGCAAGGATCGGACGGTCGGCGGTCTGCTGCCGCTCAATCAAGTCCTGCAGGACGTGTTCCACCAGATAACGGAGGCCTCGAAGAGCGAGCAGAAATTCACGGGACTGTCCTCCGGCCTGACCGATCTCGACGAGTATATCCGCGGCTTCGGCCCCGGCGACTTCATCCTCATCGCCTCGCGTCCCGGCATGGGCAAGACCTCCATCTCCATGAACATGGCGGTCAACGCCGCCAAGACGACGGGCAAGACCGTGGCCGTGTTCTCGCTCGAAATGAGCCGTGAGCAGCTTGCGATCCGCCTGCTCTCCGGCGAGAGCCACATCAACAACTACCTGCTGACGGAGGGTCGGCTGTCGCCGGACGAATGGCGGCTGCTGGCGGAGGCGGCGGCCACGCTGTCCAAGACCGACATCCGCATCGACGATAACCCCTCGCTGTCCGTGTCGGACATGAATGCCCAGTGCCGCCGGCTCGACAACCTCGGCCTCGTCGTCATCGACTATCTGCAGCTCATGCAGTCTGCCGGCTCGGGACACAGCTGGTCGAACGAGAGCCGCACCCAGGCCGTGTCCGACATGAGCCGTATGCTCAAGGTCATGGCGAAGGAGCTGATGGTGCCGGTCATCTGCATGAGCCAGCTCTCCCGCGCCAACGAGTCGCGCCAGAACAAGCGCCCCATGCTGTCCGATCTGCGCGAATCCGGTTCTATCGAGCAGGATGCCGACGTCGTCATCGGCCTGTACCGCGACGGCTACTATGACCAGAACTGCGAGGATCCGAACGCGGCGGAGGCCATCATCCTCAAAAACCGCCACGGCAAGGTCGGCACCGTGCCGCTGCGCTGGCTGCCCGAATACACGAGCTACGTCAACGACGAGCGCCGCCACGACGACGAGGATGAATACTGAAGCCCTGCGCGAGCCGGTGCTCTGCGCCGTATCCGGCGGCATCGACTCGATGTATCTGCTGTGCCGGCTGCATGAGCGCGGCTGGCGCGTGGCCGCCGCCCACTTTAACCACCGCCTGCGCGGCGAGGAATCCGAGCGCGACGAGCGCTTTGTGCGCGATTTCTGCGCGGCGCGGGATATCCCCTGCGTCACGGGAAGCGGCGACGTGGCCGCCTTTGCCCGCGAGCATGGGCTGGGAACGGAGGAGGCGGCGCGGGCACTTCGCTATGCCTTCCTCGAGCGGACGGCGGACGAGCTGGGCGCGGGCTGTATCGCCACGGCGCACACCGCCGACGATAACGCCGAGACCATTCTGCTGAATCTCGCCCGGGGCAGCGGCCTGCGCGGCCTCTGCGGCATCCCGCCGGTGCGCGGGCGCATCGTGCGCCCCATGCTCGATGTGACACGCGCCGAGGCGGAGCGCTGGCTTTCGGAGCGGGACATCCCCCATGTGGAGGACTCCACGAACGCCGAGGACGAATACGCCCGCAACCGCATCCGCCACGCGGTCGTGCCGGTGCTGCGCGGCATCAACGGCGGCTTTATCGAGAATACCGCCCGCAGCGCGGCGCTGCTCCGTGCGGACGAGGAATACCTCTGCGCCGAGGCGGCGGAGCATATACGGCTCCACGGTGCGGATGCGGCGGCGCTCTCGGCGCTGGCCGAGCCCATTGCGGCGCGGGTCGTGCGCCAGCTTGCAGGACACGCCCTGAGCGCCCGCCATATCGCGGCGGTGCTGCGCGTTGCCCAAAGCGGCGGCGCGGCCGATGTATCGGGTATGCGCGTCACCCGCGCGGGCGGACGGCTCGTGTTCGGTGCGGCGGAGGCTGTTCCTCTGCCGGAGCGGGAGCTGACGGAGGGGGAGACGGCGCTGCCGGAGGCGGGGCTGCTGCTGCGTCTCGGGCACGGGACGGCGGAGACTGTTCACCGGCCGTTCACCACTTTCTTCTTTTCAACCGATAAAATATGTGGTAAACTATCTGTCGCCGCACGGCGCGGCGGCGATCGTCTGCGTCCGCTCGGACGCGGCTGCACGAAAACGCTCAAGCAGCTTTTTCTCGAGGCCGGGATCGAGGCGGGACGGCGGGACGCGTGGCCGGTGCTGCGCGATGAGCGCGGCGTGCTTGCGGTCTATGGATTGGCCGTGGACGAGCGTGCCTGTGCCCGTCCGGGAGAGCCGGACGCGATAAAAATAGAATTCATCCCGCAGGGCGGGGAGGAGTAAGCTATGGATAAGGATCTGTCGCACATTCTCATCAGCGCGGAGGAGATAGCCAGGCGCACGGCGGAGATCGGCGCGGAGATAGACCGCGACTATGCCGGGCGCGAGCCGGTGTTTGTCGGCATTCTGAAGGGGAGCTTCCTGTTTCTGGCCGACCTTGTGCGCCAGACCACGCTGCACGGCGCGGTGGATTTCATGCAGGTGTCGAGCTACGGCGACCGCGGGATGAGCACGACAGGCTCGGTGAGGATCGTTCACGACCTCGCCGTCGACATCAAGGGACGCGACCTTATCCTCGTGGAGGATATACTCGATTCCGGCAACACGCTGAGCTGCCTCACCAGACTGCTCTGGGAGCGGGAACCCGCCTCTATCCGCATTGCGACCCTGCTTGACAAGCCCTCGCGCCGCACGGCGGATATACGGGCGGACTATGTCGGCTTCGTCGTGGCGGATGAGTTCGTCGTCGGCTACGGCCTTGACTATGACCAGAAGTATCGGAACCTGCCGTACATCGGCATTCTGAGACCCGAAATATACACAAAATGAGGTAAAATACCGAATGGACAAACAACCCAACAAGAAGGCGCGGGACGTCGGCTTTTATTCGCTGATCCTGGTCGTGCTGCTGGCGCTGATATTCTCCATGAGCGGCGGCAGCCGGGCGGTCGTCCCGACATACTCCGAGGTGCTCGAGCTCTTTGAGAGCAAGCAGGTCGAGTCCTTCACCCTCTCCGGCGACAAGCTCCAGCTCAGGCTGCGCGAGCCGTTCGAGGGACAGACGGAGATCGAAAAGACCATCCCGAACACGGAGAAATTCTTCGACGACCTCGGCGAGACCATCGAGGCGCAGACGGCGGCCGGCATCCTGACGGAATACGACTGGGATGAGGGCTGGCAGACCCCGTGGTGGCTGAGCTTTTTGCCCTATCTGATCGTCACGGTCGTGTTCGGTCTTCTGCTCTACTCCATGATGATGCGCGCCGGCGGCGGCGGTGCGGGCGGCGTTGCCCGCTTCTCCAAGGCACGTACCCGCACGGCATCGGAGGCGCAGGACACCAAGACCTTCCGCGATGTGGCCGGCTGCGACGAGGAAAAGGCCGAGCTTCAGGAGATCGTCGAATTCCTCAAAGATCCGCAGGCCTTTACCGACATGGGCGCACGCATCCCCAAGGGCGTGCTGCTCGTCGGCCCTCCGGGAACGGGTAAGACCCTGCTGGCCAAGGCCGTCGCGGGCGAGGCCGGCGTCCAGTTCCTGTCCATCTCCGGCTCCGACTTCGTGGAGCTTTATGTCGGCGTCGGCGCAAGCCGCGTGCGCGACCTCTTTGAACAGGCGAAGAAGATCGCCCCGGCCATCGTGTTTATCGACGAGATCGACGCCGTCGGCCGTCAGAGAGGCAGCGGCCTCGGCGGCGGGCATGACGAGCGCGAGCAGACGCTGAACCAGCTCCTTGTCGAGATGGACGGCTTCAACAACAACTCCGGCGTCATCGTCATGGCGGCGACGAACCGCGCCGACATCCTCGACAACGCCCTGCTCCGTCCGGGACGCTTCGACCGGCAGATATACGTCGGTATGCCCGACATCAAGGGGCGCGAGGAGATACTCAAAATCCACGCCCGCAACAAGCGTCTGGCGGAGGACGTCGACCTCAAATCCATCGCCCGCGGCACCATCGGCTGCACGGGCGCCGACCTTGAAAACATCATGAACGAGGCCGCGCTTCTCGCGGTGCGCCGCGGTCAGTCCCTCATCCACAACAGCGATATTGACGAGGCCATCCTCAAGGTCTCGATGGGGCCGGAGAAGAAAAGCCGCGTCGTCTCACCCAAGGAGCGACGGCTCACGGCCTACCACGAGTCGGGTCACGCTATCTGCGCCCACTTCCTGGAGCACGTCGACCCCGTCCACTATATCACCATCGTGCCCCGCGGCGGCGCGGGCGGCTTCACGCTCATGCGCCCGGAGGAGGACAAGAACTACCGCACGAAGTCCGAGATGTACGAGCAGATCGTCATGGCGCTCGGCGGCCGTGTCGCGGAGAAGATGTTCCTCGACGATATTTCCATCGGCGCATCCGGCGACATCAAGCAGGCCTCGGACATCGCCCGCAAGATGGTCATGACCTACGGCATGAGCGAGCGTCTCGGCCCCATCAGCTTCGACGACTCCGGCCACAGCCTCTTTATCGGCCGCGACTTCGGCACGACCAAGAGCTATTCCGAGGAGACGGCGGCCATCATCGACGAGGAGGTCAAGCACATCTTCGACGAGGCGCAGCTTCGCTGCCAGTCGCTGCTGGAGGAACACCGTGCCCAGCTTGAGGCGGTGGCGGAGTATCTGCTCAAAAACGAGTCCATGGAGGGCGCGGACTTCGTCCGCTTCTGCGACAGCGGCATCCTCCCGGAGAAGACCCCCGAAGCCCCCGCCGAGCCGGAGACGCCGGAGGCTTCCGAGACCGCAGAGTGACAATTTCATAAGCAGCAGGGCAGACTCTTGTACGGTCTGCCCTGCTTTTTTCTGTGAAATCCTTGACTTTTTTGCCATATATGTTATAATGATCGCGAAATGCCGCGGCATTTCCGTTTCAACGCGGTTGAAACGATAGCTCTTCCAAATAGCAAGAGCGAGGTTTATAAGCTGGACTTGACGCTGACGGGCGTGACGAATGCCAGCGC
>CAVEQW010000037.1:17834-43466 GCA_963618155.1 Alloprevotella sp. | reverse complement strand
ATTCAAATTTTCAAAACGGGGAAATTTGTTCTTGACACGCGACGGCGCGGGTGATAGAATACGGGACAGCAAAAATGTCTTTAAGCTGATGCAGAGCCGTCGGCAAGGCGTTATGATACAACTATGGTCTTATCATACCTCCTTGTCTGCGGACGGGGAGGTTTTTTCGTTGGAATTTCGGGCGGAGGTACTGGATGAGGCGGCCATCGAGCGGGCGCTCGTGCGTATCGCGCACCAGATCGTGGAGCGGAACAAGACGACCGAGGGGCTGTGCCTCGTCGGCATCCGCACGCGCGGCGTGCCGCTGGCGGAGCGTCTGGCGAAAAACCTGCAGCGCATCGAGGGCGCGGACGTGCCGGTCGGCGAGCTTGACATCACGCTGTACCGCGACGACCTCTCCACCGTGGCGGAGAGCCCGGTGCTGAACGGGACGCGCCTTGACTTCGACATAACGGGTCGGACGGTCGTGCTCTGCGACGATGTCATCTACACCGGACGGACGGCGCGGGCGGCGATGGACGCGGTCATGGCGCTGGGACGTCCGGCGCGCATCCAGCTCTTTGCGCTGGTGGACAGAGGCCACCGCGAGCTTCCCATCCGGCCCGATTTCGTCGGGAAAAACATCCCCACCTCACGGGGCGAGGTCGTAGCCGTCCGGCTTGCGGAATGCGACGGCGAGACCTGCGTAAAGCTGTTCGAGAAAAACTAAATATAAAAAGAAAGGCAAAGGAGAAACAATCATGCATCTCGTCTATGGAATCAAGGACCGGCCGAAGCTTGGCCAAACCATCATCTTCGCGTTCCAGCAGCTTCTGGCCATCATGGCCGCCACCATCGCCGTGCCCACCATCATCGGCAACGGCATGAGCCAGACCGCCGCTCTCTTCGGCGCGGGCGTCGGAACGCTTGTCTACCTGCTCTTCACCCGCTTCCGCAGTCCCGTGTTCCTCGGTTCCTCCTTCGCCTTCATCGGCTCCATGGCTACGGCCTTTGCCGGTGCGGTGAGTGCCCAGGCCGGTTATGCCGGACTGATCGTCGGCGCGACCTTCGCCGGACTCGTCTATGTCGTCATCGCCATCGCGGTCAAGTGCAGCGGCGTCAAGTGGGTCGATAAGCTCATGCCCGCCGTCGTCATCGGACCGACCGTCGCCATCATCGGCCTTGGCCTTTCCTCGAACGCCGTGAGCGACCTCACGACCGCCACCGCCGGCGGCAGCACCTACCTTGCCATCCTCTGCGGCCTCGTGACCCTCGGCGTGACCATGGTCTGCTCGGTCTACGGAAAGAAAATGCTCCAGATGATCCCCTTCATCATCGGCGTTCTCGCGGGCTACACCGTGGCGCTCGTCTTCACGCTCATCGGCCGCGCCACCGGCAACGACGCGTTCCTCATCATCAACCTCGACATCTTCAGCTCGATCCCCTGGGTCCCCACCTTTACCTTCACCGAAGCTGCCAAGGGCTTCAAGGAGCTTGACGGCGGCTACATTGCCACCATCGCCGTGGCCTATGTCCCGGTCGCCTTCGTGGTCTTTGCCGAGCACATCGCCGACCACAAGAACCTGTCCAGCATCATCGGTACCGACCTCCTGCGTGACCCCGGCCTGCACCGCACCCTCCTCGGCGACGGCGTCGGCTCCATCGCGGGCGCCATCTTCGGCGGCTGCCCCAACACCACCTACGGCGAGTCCGTCGGCTGCGTCGCCATCAGCGGCAACGCCTCCGTCGTCACCATCCTCGCCACGGCCATCCTCGCCATGCTGATCTCCTTCTTCGGCCCCTTTGCCGCATTCCTCGCAAGCATCCCCAACTGCGTCATGGGCGGTATGTGCATCTCGCTGTACGGCTTCATCGCGGTGTCCGGCCTCAAGATGGTGCAGGATGTTGACCTCAACGACAACCGCAACCTCTTCGTGGTCTGCGTCATCCTCATCGCCGGTATCGGCGGCCTGACCGTCTCCTTCGGCAAGGTCACCCTCACCTCCATCGCCTGCGCCCTCATCCTCGGCATCCTCACCAACGCCCTGCTTGGCGGCGGGAAGAAAAAGGACGCCGCCGAATAAGACGACCCCGTAAAGATAACAGATCGCAGCCGTGCAGCGACGGCTGCGATTTTTTGTCCGGCATAATTCAAAAAAGCCTTGCCGCAGCAGCCGCAGCAAGGCTTTTTGAACCTTCGCCCGCCCCCGGCGGGCGAACCTGACTTGTTGTATTTACGCGCAGAACGGAGCTCTATGACGGCTTGTGCGCCGGGATATTACTCGACGCTCACATAATCGCCGGAGATGTAGGCGGTGCTGCCGTTATATTCGATGCGGCACCAGTTTTCGTCGTTGAAGCCCGTGCGGTGCAGGCTCGCGCCGCGGCTGACGCTGCCGAGCACCTCGCAGCTCGTATTCGGCTCGGCGCGTATGTTCACGCTGTCGCCGGTGACGGTCACCTGGTCGTCGCAGGGATAGAAGCCGTCCTCATCGGCGGCCGGCTCCTCCGCCGTCTCGGCTGTCTCGGCTGTCTCGGCTGTCTCAGTCGTCTCGCTCGTCTCGGCCGCCTCCGCCTCCGGCGTGGGCGCGGCGGTCGGCTCCGGTGTGGACGCCGTCCCGGATATCTCCGTGCCCGTGGGCATGGCGGTCGCGCTCACCGGCTCATAGTGGGCGTCCACGGTCTCATACTGCGGCGTGCGGCCGCTCGTCAGCCAGAGGATAAAGGCCGCCAGCGCCAGCACCAGCAGCGTTCCCAGTGTGCAAAGCAATATTTTCAGTCCGTTTTTCATTATTGATTCTCCCCCACAACGTGTACGATCCCATCCTCAACGTTCAGCCGCCCCTGGCAGTACAGCGCCATGGCCTTGGGCAGTATTTTCCACTCGGCCTCCTCCATGATGCGCCGCTGGAGGGTGCGGGCGGTGTCGCCCTCCCAGACCTCCACAGCCTGCTGCAGAATGATGGGGCCGCCGCTGGCCTCCGTCACGAAATAGGCCGTCGCGCCGGAGAGCTTCACCCCGCCGCGTATCGCGGCCTCGTAGGGTTCCATCGTTGCGCCGCTGCACTCGGAAAACGCGGGCAGCAGGCTCGGCTGGATGTTGATGATGCGGTTCTGATAGCGCCGCAGCACCGCGCCGCCGACCGGGCAGGTATAGCCCGCGAGCGCCACCAGCTCGATGTCCAGATCCTCCAGCTTTTGGAGGATGGCCGTGTTGAAGCTCATCGGATTCGGAAACAGCGACCAGTCCACCACATAGCTGGGGATGTTCGCGCTTTTCGCCCGTGTGAGCGCATAGGCGTCGGCGTTGGAGGATATCACCGCCGTGAGCTCGCAGTTCGGGATCTCCCCGAAGAGATGCGCGTCGATGACGGCCTGCAGATTGGTGCCGCCGCCGGATACAAGAATTGCCGTTTTAACCATGAGAAGCCCTCCCGTTTTCCGTCCAGTTTCGGCGCAGCGTCCGGCACTGCGCCGCCGTCAGCGTATAGCCGCCGCCGCCGTACCAGCGCCGCTCCAGATCGTCGGCCAGCGTGTCGAGCGCGCCGTCCGGTGCGATGCGCCGGAGAAATTCACGCGCCGTCTCGCCGTCGCCGCGCCCCTGCTTTTCCCGTGCCGCGCAGCGCTGGAAATATACAAGCAGCCCCGGCGGGGTGTCGCGCCGCGTCAGCGCCGTCAGCCGGAACAAAAACGCCTCACGCAGTGCCTGCCAGCGCCGCTTTGCCGCGCCGCGGAGCTGTCCCGTGTGTACCTCCTGCCCGGCCTCGACCGTCTCTGTGTCGAGCGTCAGCCTCACCCGCCGCAGCCGCAGCGCTACGAGCACGGCGCAGACCGCCACGATGACAAGCAGCACAGCGCCCAGCCATGCCGGAGTCTCGCCGGAGGCGGCCGCCTCCGTTTCCTCCTGTGCAATGGCCGGAGCCATCGTCTCGATGGGGGCAACGCCCGTGTCCGTGTCCAGCGGCGTAAACAGCGCCGCGAAGCGGGCGAAGAGCGCCGACAGACCGCCGCCAAGCCAGCGGAGAATACCGCCCACGGCGGCGATGACGCTGCCCGTGAGCGCGCCGCTGCGGCTCATAAGCGCGATGAGCGCCGCGACGATGAGCGCCAGCACCACCGCCGAAATGAGCGCCACCAGCATGGCCTTTGCACCCTCCGCGCCGCTCTCGGAGCCCATGCGCAGCCCCACGGCGGCTGCCGCCGTCAGGACGAGCACCGCCGCCGTCAGCAGTCCTGCGCCGCCCGTCCCGGACGGCAGGAGCAGAAGCCACGCAAACGCCAGCAGCAGCGCGTCAAGGCAGGTCAAATGCCCGTGCAGCGTTGGCCGCCGCACCAGATAATACATTGGCAGCCCGGAGGCCATCCCCGCACCCACGGCGAGCGTGAAAACGTGCAGCGCCGTCATGCGAGCGCCGGAGATATAGATGAAGAGCGCGAGCGCCGCGCACGCGGCAGCCGCCGCAAGCCCCACCATGGCGTTGAAGCTGCGCGGCCTGCGCAGCAGCCGCCCGAACAGCGCTGTGGACACAAGCGTCCACAGCAGCGGCCAGCCCAGCCCCAGCGTCCAGCCGCGTCCCGCCATGATCATGGTGGAGGCGACGATCCACCAGACGCACACGCAGCAGAGGCTGTCCGAGAGCGCCGCGAGAAGACCCGTTTTGTCCCTCATGTGGCCGCCTCCCCTCGCCGAAGCTCGTCAAAGCAGAGTCCGCCGCCGCGCTCGCGGCAAATATAGCGCAGCCCGTTTTGTTCGAGCGCACCGGCCAGTGTACCGGCGGCCAGCGCGTTTTTCTCCTGTCCGACCATGTAGACCCGTCCGGCGGAGCCGGCCGCCGACACGAGCGCGCGCCGGTCAAAGCCGCCGGCCTCGGCGGTCCCGGCATCAAAATCCGCAAGCGCGAACATAAGCGCCTCGGCCGTCACGGCGGGGTCATCGGGTCGCAGAAGCAGCGCCGCCGACGAGGCCGTGCGCGGAAGCGCCAGCCCACAGGCCACACCGCGTCCCGCAAGCTCCAGCAAAAGCGAGCCGACGAGGCTGATACCTGCCTCGGCATCGTCCAGCGTGGCGCTGTCCAGGATGAACAGCAGCGACTGCGGCATGATGGTGTCGTACTGCCGCACATAGAGCTCATCCGTGCGCGCCGCCGTGCGCCAGTCGATGCGCTTCCACGGGTCGCCGGGCTGGTACAGCCGCTCCCCGCGCAGCACGCTTGGATCCTCGACCCAACCGGCGCGGCCGGTCGCGCCCGACCATATATCCCGCAGCAGCGGCGCAACGTCCACCTCGACACGCTCCGGCCACACGGCGAACACCTGTCCCGCAAGCGCGTCCGTTTCCCGGCTGCGCTCCGTAAGCCCGAAGCCGTCGCCGGAGCGCAGCGTGAGTCCGCCGGGGCGGTACACCCCACGCCGCACACCGCGCCACGCGCACTCCCAGCGTAGACTGCGCCAGCCCATGAGAAACGCGAAGCGGCGGACGTATGCGCCCTCGCGGCCTATATACGCGCTCTCCTCGGCGCTGTATTCCCGCCGGAGGAAGCCGCCGTCCGGGTCAAGGCAGTCGCGGGCGGGGATATCCTGACACAGCTCCAGCCACACGAGCGGGAGCGCCTTTTTATTTTCAATGGTATAGCGCAGCGTCAGCGTTTCACCGACGCAAAGCGCCGTGCCGCTGCCCTCGACCGTAAGCTCCAGACGGCGAAGCGTCCGCTCGCCCCAGAGACGGCTCACAAGCCCCACGGCGGCGATTGTCAGCAGCAGCGCCGCCACCGCGTCCAGCCCGCTCCACCATGCCAGCAGCGACAGCACGAACGCGCCGATGATGACATAGCCGCTGACAAGCAGCGCGGAGGAAAAGCCGCTGCGGTGTCCGCCTCCCTTACGCATGGAACACGTCCGCCGTGCGCGGCGGCACGGGCACGGCCTCGACCAGCTCGCCAAGCACCGACTGCGCCGTTTTTCCGGCCATGGCGGCGCGGGAGGACAGCACCAGACGGTGGCAAAGCACGGGCGCGGCCAGCGTCTTCACATCGTCCGGCGTCACATAGTCGCGCCCCTCAATGGCGGCAAGCGCCTTGGAGGCGCGGTAGAGGGCGCGGCTGGCACGCGGCGACGCGCCGAGGCGAAGCTCCTCGCTCCGGCGGGTGGCCGCTGTGATGGCGACGATATAGGCCGTCATGTCGTCCGACACGGCAACGCCGCTCTGTACCTCGTCCTGCAGGCGGCAAAGCGCCTCCGGCGAGGTGACGGCCTGCACCGTGTCGAACGGGATGGCCTTGCCGACAAGCCGGAGCATGGCGGCCTCCTCCGTCTCACTGGGATAGCCCATGGAAAGGCACATCATAAAGCGATCCATCTGCGCCGCCGGGAGGCGGAAGGTCGATTCCGACTCCACCGGGTTCTGCGTTGCCAGCACGAAAAACGGCTTCGGCAGCGCCTCGGTCACGCCGTCGAGCGTCACCTGCCGCTCCTCCATTGCTTCGAGCAGCGCCGACTGGGTGCGCGGGATGGCGCGGTTCAGCTCGTCGGCCAGCAGGAGGTTTGTCATCACGGGTCCGTCCAGCCGCCGGAACGCACCGCTGGCGCGGTCGTAGATGTTCATGCCCGTCACATCGGACGGGAGCAGGTCGGGCGTGAACTGCACACGGGTCGAGCGGCAGCCGAGCGAGCGCGACAGCGCCTTCACCAGCGTCGTCTTGCCGACGCCGGGCAGGTCGTCGAGCAAAATATGCCCGTCGGCCAGCAGCGCCGCCGTGATGAGGCGAAGCTTGTCCTCCTTGCCCACGACCACGCGGGATACCTCGCGCACGATCTCCTGTTCCAGCTTTTTTGCGTCAGCGCTCATATTTCGATTCCTTTCCGGCACAGTGGCATACATTTTAAATATCACGTGATTATAACATATCACGCGGGATGAATCAATCTCCCGGGCGGCGCTTTTGCGGCCTCTTTTTTGTTGACAAACGGTTCGATTTCGCTATAATATTTAACGTGAAATTTCAAACAGGGAACAAAAGGAGGACAAAGGTTTGGAAGAGAAAAAGGAGGGCGGCGGCGTCCGTCTGCCCGACGGCTACGCACGGTTTCAGGCCGTGGACGACCGTATCATGGCGTTTTTCCACTTCTTCGCCAACATCTCCGCCATTGCGCTCTGCGTCATTCTTGTCATCGCGGTTCTGGACGTGGTGGGCGCAAAGCTGCATAAGGCCGGAATTTCGTGGATCTATGGCATCGCCAACAGTCAGTCCATGATCCAGTACTGCCACATTCCGCTGGTCTTTCTGACCGCCGGATACGTCACGCTCGATCAGGGTCATACCCGCATCGACCTGCTGTGCGGCCACTTCCCCGACTGGCTCCAGAAGGCGTTCATGCTTCTTGGCCACCTCTTCGGCGCGGCGATCTCGTTCTACATCTCCTTTATCTCCATCACGAACATCCTGACCGTGGACTTCGCAAAGCAGAAGACCATCACGAACATCCCCGGCTCTGGCTGGCCGAAGTGGCCGTTCACGCTTTGCCACGTCGTCGGCTTTGCCCTGCTCGGCTTCAGCTTCCTCTGGGCGATCGTCCGTATGATCCGCTTCTGGAAGTATGAGGGTGTCAACCCCTACTTCATCATGCACCCCGAAAAAGCGCACGGCCCCGGCGAGGGTCCGGAAGACGGTTCAAAGGATGAGCTGACCCCCGACGTGGAAGGAGGTAACGACTGATGAGCGCTACAACACTCTGCATACTCTGCTTTGTCGCCATGCTTGTGATGACGTTCTGCGGCGTTCCCGTGTTCGTCTCCATGCTCACATCTGCTTTTGCCGGATTCCTGGCTTATCCCCCGCTGGTGCTCGACATGCCGTTCACCATGAACATGATCGTCACCAAATTCGGCGAGGGCGTCTATGCGCTCGGCGCAAACTATAACTACGCCGTGCTGCCGCTGTTCTCGTTGGTCGGCTCGCTCGTCTCGGAAACGGGCGTTGCGGAGGGCGCGTTCGAGTGCTTCCACCGCTTCCTCGCCCGCGTCAAGGGCGGTCTTCTCTACACCGTCGTCTGCGCCAACGCCGTGTTCGGCGCTTGCTCCGGCTCCTCCATTGCCGGCAACATCGTCTTCGGACGTATGTCCATCCCCGAGCTGCGCCGCCGTGGCTACGATGAAAAGCTCTGCTACGGCACCATCGCCTCCTCCGGCGCACTGTCCACGCTCATCCCGCCGTCCATGGGCATTCTGATGTTCTGCATCATCGCTCCGAGCGACTATAACCTCAGCATCAAGAACGCTCTCTCCTGCGGCATCTTCCCCGGCGTCGTCACGGCCATCGCCCTCTGCCTCACCATCTTCATCGTCGGCACCATCAAAAAGGGCGCTATCCCCGACGCTCCCAAGGAGGGCTACTCCGCTGCCGAAAAGCTCAAGAGCCTTGCGTTCCTGCTTCCCATCCTGCTGCTGTTCATGCTCATCATCGGCGGCACGATGCTCGGCTGGTTCCCCGCCGTTGTCGGCGGCGCTGTGGGCGCGGCTGCCTGCCTCATCTATGCCGCCATCAAGCGTATGTCCTTCAAGCGTATATGGGCCTGCATCGTGGACGCGGCGGTCATGGAGGCCGGCATCTTCCCCATCATCGTCGGCGGCCAGATCTTCTCCAACCTCGTCTCTCTGACGGGTCTTGCGAACTATCTGTCCCAGGCGGTCGCCTCGCTGGACGCTCCCCGCTATGTCGTGTTCCTGCTCGTGATCGCGCTGTACGTTTTCTGCGGCTGCATCATGGACATGATGAGCATCATCATCATCACCGTCCCGGTGGTGTTCCCCATCCTCTGCAACCTTGGCTACAGCCCCTACTCCATCGTCATCTCCCTCTGCTTCATCATGGAGATCGCCGGTCTGACCCCGCCCGTCGGCATGAACGTGTTCGCCACCTCCAACGCCCTGCGCGTCAGTCCATCGAAGGTATTCGCCGGTGTCTGGCCATTCTTCATATGCGAGATGGGTATGGTGCTGCTGATCGCCTTTGTGCCCGGCTTCGTGACCTTCTTCCCGGAGCTTGTCGGCATCATGTAACCCGTTGGTCGGCGTGTCAAAAAGGTGCTTCTTCCCTGAATTTGCACCAGCCCAAAGCCTCCCTTTACACAAGGGAGCCGGGGCGCTACCGCGTCCGTGCGAGGGCTTTTGACAGTCTGAACTCGTTGGTATCGGGGCTTTTGCCCCGACCATATAGAAGTGTAAACCCCAAAAAATTTTTTACAGGAGGAACAAACATGAAAAAACTCATCGCTCTCTTGCTTGCGGCGCTGATGGTCTTCACGCTCTGCGCCTGCGGCGCGGACAAGACCGAGGAGCCCGCTGAGGAGACCACCACCGCCGCTCCCGCCGCCGAGGAGACCACCACGGCTGCCGAGGAAGCTGCGGAGACCGAGGCCGCTGCCGAGGTCGAGCCGCTGAACATCGTCTTCAACTGCCTGTTCAACGAGACCGAGACCGGCGGCCAGCTCGCCACCCGCTTCAAGGAAGAGGTCGAGTCCCTCTCCGGCGGTGTCATCACCGTTGACATCAAGTACGGCGGCACCTACCTCGCCCGCGCTGACCAGCTCACCGGCATCAGCAACAACAGCGCCCAGATGTGCCTGCTGAGCCAGAGCGACGACCCCGACACTCTGCCCCTGCTCAACACCATCCCCCAGTACTTCGGCGACTCCGTTGCCAATGCCGTTGATTGCTACAACGACATCGTGTTCGAGAACGAGACGACCTCCGCGCTGATCGAGGCCGAGGCCGAGGCTGCTGGCCTCAAGTACCTCTCCACCAACGGCGGCGGCGCGAACGCTTTCGTTTCGTCCTTTGAGTTCTCCAGCCTGAACGACCTGATGAGCCGCACCGAGTCCTTCGGCAACTTCCTCACCGCCCTGTATCAGGAGCTCGGCAGCCGTCTTGGCCTGAGCGGTCTGAACGTCATCGCCGTTATGCCTTGGGATCTGACCACCAGCTTCCAGACCGGCATCATTGACGCGACCCAGATGGACGCCTCCGCGCTCGTCTCCATGCAGCTCTACACCGACGCTCCCTACTGGATGTACGACAACACCTACTCCGCCGGTAACTTCGTCACCGCCGGTCTCGACTGGTGGAACGGCCTCTCCGCTGCCCAGCAGGACATTCTCCAGCAGGCTGCCGATGCGACCGCTGCCTACTCCATCGAGCTCCAGAACACCGCCATTGAGGCCGACAAGGGCACCCTGGCCGACAACGGCGCTACCGTCATCGACATCGACGACGAGGGCTTCGCTGTCTGGTATGACGTCATTGCCCAGACCGCTTTCCGTGACGGCATGGCTCGCGGCGAGATCGCCGGCATCACCGACAACGTGCAGGCCATCATCGACGAGGTCTGCGCCCTCACCGGCCTGACCTACGAGGGCTGATAGCCCACGCAAAGCCTATAAAAAACAGGGAGTCCGTTTGGACTCCCCGTTTTTGCATATCGGTGCGCGCTTCCTACTTATAAAACCGCGTCCACGGCTCGATCGCGGGGGGCTGCGCCGTGAGGTCGAGCGCCGCGCCGCTTTCCGGGTGCGTGAAGGCGAGGCGGCAGGAGAAAAGCGCGATGGGGAAGCGGTCGAACGAATGGCCGTATTTCCGATCCCCGGCGAGCGGCCAGCCGCGGGAGGAGAGCTGGATGCGTATCTGGTGGGTGCGCCCCGTGTGCAGCCGCACGCGCAGCAGCGACAGCTCGTCCTCCGCCGCGATGAGGCGGTAGTCGAGCACCGCCTCCTGCACCCCGCGTCCGGGCTCGCTCACGACGCGGCTCATGCGCCGCGCCCCGTCATAGCAGAGCAGGTCGCGCAGCTCGGCGCTTGCCGCCTCCGGCCGCCCGTGCACCACGGCGAGGTATTCCTTATGAAACGCGCCCGTGCGTATCTGCTCGGATAGAATGGCGGCGGCGCGGACGCTCCGCGCATAGACCATGAGCCCGCCCACGGCGGCATCCAGCCGGTGGACGGTGCGTATGCAGGCGTTTTCATCCCCCAGCGCCGCCCGCAGCAGCGAGGGCATCCCGCCCGGCTCGTCCGTGGAGAGCACACCGGCGGGCTTGATGGCGACGAGAATGCGTTTGTCCTGATAGATAATATCCATGCGCCCATTATACGCGCCCGCCGCGTCCCGCGCAAGATTGATAAGCGCCGGAAACGATGGTATAATAACAAAAACCACACGGGAAAGGGGCGCTGTGTATGTCAGGGATAGGCCTGTTTGAGGCCATAGGGCCGTGGATGGTCGGCCCGTCCAGCTCCCACACGGCCGGTGCCTGCTCCATCGCGCTGACGGGACGCCGCCTGTTCGGGCGCGACCCGAGGGAGCTTGCCATCACGCTGTACGGCTCGTTTGCCCAGACGGGGCGCGGCCACGGCACCGACCTCGCGCTGCTCGGCGGCGCGATGGGCATGGAGCCATGGGACGAGCGCATACGCGACAGCCGCGCCATTGCGGCCGCAAGGGCGATACACTACCGCATCGACTTCGACCGCGACACGCCGACGGAGCACCCAAACACGGCGGATATCCGATTCTCGGACGAGCATGGCTCCCTCTCCGTCCGGGGCGAGAGCGTCGGCGGCGGCAAGATCTGCATACGGCGGCTCGACGGGGTGGAGGTCGCGTTCACCGGCGAGTTCCCGACCCTCATCGTGGCGCACCGGGACGAGCCGGGGGCGCTCCACTTCATGACCGGTGTTTTGGAGAAATACGACCTGAACATCGCCTCGCTCCGCTGCTACCGCGAGAGCCGGGGCGGCCGTGCCTATGCCGTGATCGAGTCCGACGGCCGCATCAACGAGGACGTGCTCGCAGATATGCGCGAGGGCGAGCTCATCACGAACACTCTGCTGCTGCAGGTATGAGGTGACGACATGGAGATAACGAGCGGAGCGGCGCTGCTTGCGCTGTGTGAGGAGCAAAACGCGCCCATATCCGCGCTGGCGCGTGCGATCGAGGCGGAGAACGAGGGCGTGACGGAGGCGGAGGTCTCGGCGCGGATGCAGGCGTCCATGCGCATCATGCGCCAGAGCTATACCGAGCCGATGGATGCGCCGCGGCGGCTGGTCGGCGGCATGATCGGCGGCGAGGGCGGCCTTCTGCGGGCGCGCTTTCTGCAGGGGAAGTCGCTGCTCGGCAGCTGCTTCTCCAAGATCGTGTCGCGCTCGATGGCGGTGCTGGAGCAGAATGCCTCGATGGGTCTCATCGTGGCCGCGCCGACGGCGGGCTCGGCGGGCGTGCTGCCCGGAACGGTCTTCGCACTGCAGGAGGAATTCTCGCTGGACGACGCGGCGGTAGAGGCGGCGCTGTTCTGCGCCGGGGCCGTCGGCTGCATTTTCATGCGCAACGGCTCTGTATCCGGCGCGGAGGCGGGCTGTCAGGCCGAGGTCGGCGCAGCCTCCGCGATGACGGCGGCGGCGGTCACGGAGATGTTCGGCGGCACGCCGAAGCAGGCGCTGGATGCGGCGGCCATCGCGCTGACCAATCTGCTGGGGCTTGTGTGCGACCCCGTCGCGGGGCTGGTGCAGTGCCCGTGCCAGACGCGCAACGCGATCGGCGCGGCGAACGCCGTCATCTGCGCCGAGATGGTATTGAGCGGCATGGCGAGCTTCATTCCGTTTGACGAGATGGTCACGGCGCTGTATTCCGTGGGGCGCAAGCTGCCGCCGGAGCTGCGGGAGACCGCGCTGGGCGGCTGTGCCGCCACGCCCACGGGCGAGAGCTGGAAGCGCCGCATCTTCGGCGGCGAGAACAAGGAGGAAGGTATATAAATATGTATAAGCAGTTGTTCTCGAGCTTTTTCCGCATCGGGCTCATGAGCTTCGGCGGCGGCTATGCCATGCTTCCCATACTGCAGCGCGAGGTCGTGGACAGGCGCGGCTGGGCGACGGAGACGGAGCTCGCCGACTATTACGCCATCGGCCAGTGCACCCCCGGCATCATCATGGTGAACACGGCGACCTTCATCGGCTACAAGCAGAAGGGCGTGCTCGGCGGCATTGTCGCCACGCTGTCGGCGGTGCTTGCACCGTTCTGCATTATTCTGCTCATCGCGGCGCTGCTTAACAATTTTGCGGAGCTGCCGGTCGTGAAAAACGCCTTTGCCGGTGTGCGCGTCTGTGTCGCGGTGCTCATTTTCCGCGCCGTTCTGAAGCTTTTCAAAAGCGCCGTGCCGGATCGCTGGGCGCTCGGGAACTTTTTGATCGTTCTCGCCGTCTCATTATTGCTGCCGGTATCGCCGGTGGTGCTCGTGCTCGCAGCGGGACTGGCCGGGATCGTCCTGAAGGTGTGGACGGGGGTGGCGAAATGAACTGCCTGCTTCTGTTCTGGGAGTTTTTCAAGACCGGCCTGTTTTCCGTCGGCGGCGGGCTTGCCACGCTCCCGTTCCTCTATGATATGTCGGAGCGAACGGGCTGGTTCACGGCATCGGATGTGGCCGATATGCTCGCCGTCGCGGAGTCGACGCCGGGACCCATGGGCGTCAATATGGCGACCTATACGGGCTTCCGTGTGGCCGGCATCCCGGGCAGCGTCTGCGCCACGCTGGGGCTTGTCGCGCCGAGCATCATCGTCATCGTCCTCATCGCGGCCTTCCTGGCGCGCTTTCATGAGAACCGCTATGTGCAGGGCGCGTTCTACGGGCTGCGTCCGGCCTCCGTGGCGCTCATCAGCGCGGCGGGCATCTCCGTCGCCATCGAGGCGCTGCTTTACACAGAGGAATATACCACGCTCTGGAACGCCCTCGACCTGCCGGCCATCGCGCTGGCGGCGGTGCTGCTGCTTGCGACCGCCAGGCTGCCGAAGCTGCACCCCATCGTATTCATTGCCTTTTCCGCCGTGGCCGGCGCGGTGTTCCGCTTTGCGGGTGCGTGAGTTGGGGCGGGATAGCCGCCGGTGACTACATCTTGTATTTGACAAAGAAAGCGAATGTTTGTAAGATATAGGTGAACAGACGGGCTGTTTAAGGCTTTCTTAAAATTTCCCGGACGCCTTGACAGAAGGGGACGGCCTTTGTATAATAAACTGTAACCAAATTGTATCTTTTTGTTTTGGTTTGCAACCTTTCACGGGAGGTGTGCCTATGAAATTGAAAGGAAGGGTCCTGCTTGCGCTGCTGCTGGCGTTCGCTCTGACGCTGGCCATCGGAGCCGCCGCATATGCTGCGGATACGGAGCCGGCAGCATCGGAATCGCTACCCTCGGACGGCACGAGCGAAACCGCCGACCCCGGCATGGACGGCGATACCGACAACACCGGCGGCTCCGGCCAGACAGACGGCGACCCGGCTTCGGCTTCGCCGAGCCCATCACCCAGTCCTTCGCCGAGTCCCTCGCCCGCCCCCACGGTCACACTCAGTTTTTACGACTACGACGGCACTGCGCCGATGAAGACCGTGACGCACGCGCAGGGCACCGCCATCACGGCGGACGAGATCCCCGGGAGCGAGTACCTGAAGGGCGGCGCCGTGCAGCATTGGATCATGGTCTGCGGAAACAAGACGGATGAGATCGACGACATCACGAGCGTGACGCCGACGGAGGATACCGCGTTCTATGCGGCGTGGAAGGTCAGCTATCTCGATACAGACGGGAAGACGAGCCTTGGAAGCGAGCTTGTCAAGCTGAACGGATCGCCGGTAAAGGTGCCGCAGAAGACCTCCGGCAGGACGATCAGCGTCTGGGTCGATGGGAACACTGAAAATGGCGTTACCAAGCTGGCCGAGACGAAGATCAGCGGCGATGTGAGCTATACGGCATGGCTGAGCCCCACGCTCAACAAGAGCAGCTCCCTCGCCTATGTCAAGGGCTATACGCAGGACAACTTCACCTACCAGTTTGCCCCCGCCCGTTCACTCACCCGCGGCGAGGCGGCTCAGATGGTCTGCAACCTGCTGAGCAGCTCGGTGACCGGCCCTATCGACACGAACTTCAGCGACGTGAGCTCCGGAAAGTGGTATGCGACCCCCATCAAGACACTGGCCTCCAACGGCATACTGACCGGCACGGGCGGCGGAAAATTTGAGCCGAACCGGGAGATATCCCGCGCCGAATTTGTGGTGATGGTCAGCCGTCTGGTGGAGCTGGATGCACCGACAGGGAACCATTTCTCGGACTCCCTGTATTCGTGGTGCTACGATGCCGTGAACGCCTTCTATGAAGCAGGCTGGATCTCCGGCTATAAGGAAGCAGACGGCTCGATCAAATTCATGCCGCAGAAAAAAATCACCCGCGCCGAGGCCGTCGCGATACTCAACCATGTGCTCGGCCGTTCGACCACGGCGACCAAGGCGGCCATCGACAAGCTCGACGTGCGCCTGTTCATCGATGTGGACAACACGAGCTACTGGGCGTTCTATGACATCATGGACGCCGCGACCGGCGGCGGGACGACGCTGCCCAGCACCGGCCTCTCAAAGGGTCGGCACAGGATCGGGAGCAGCTACTACTACGTGAACGACGGCGGCCAGTTTGTCGTGCGGTCCGCCGGTGTGCAGCAGCTGCCGGACGGGGAATACTACTACTTCAAAAAAACCGGCGCGGCAGCGCCGGTCTACGGTGAGGGTCTGCGCATCCTGGACGACAAGCTCTATCTGACGAACTCGAGCGGCGCCATCGTCCACGAGCCGCGCTCCTGCTTCGACACCCGCGTGGTTGAATATGCCGACCATCTGTACTACATAAAAACAGACGGAAGCCTTCTCCGCAACGGCTATTGGGGAGACTCCGAGGATGGCTTCTATTTCGGCTCCAATGGCGCTTACACCTCCGGAAACCAGGAGCTGGATGCCTGGATCTTTGATTTTGCCAAGGATATTTTCCGAAACACCGACTCCCAGGAGGGAAAGCTGCTCTCGGTCTATGAGCGGCTGCGCGACTACCCCAAGGAAAAGCTCGGCTCCGGCGCGTACGGATACGTACGCCGCAACCTCGACGGCTATGACAGTGCCGGCCTTGCGGTTCTGTTCTTCTCGACGGCCAAGGGCTCCTGCGAGGAGTGGTCGTCCGCCATGGTCTATGCGGCGCGCCGCGTCGGATATGTGGCCACCAAGTGGTCGGGAAAGCTGAGAAACAACGCGGCGCACGCCTGGGAGGTCATCAATATCCGCGGCACGGATTATACCTTCGACGTGGAGCAGGAATGGGGCTATATGTACGGACACTACGGCTCCTACCGCCAGTGCGACTGCTTCATGATGGAGTACGCGCCCAGCGAGTACATCAGCTACGGTGATCGCTTTGGAAACCCGACAACAAACATCTGGTCGCCCTACTACTATATGTATTAGTCTCATACAAAAACGCCGGGCCGCCGCACCCCGGGTGCGGCGGCTTGGCATTTTAACGAAATTTTAAAAAACGTTTCGGGCAATTCGCCTTGACGCGGTGAAAGTGCATCGCTATAATGAGGAACGCAAAAAAGAAAGGATCAAGGAGAAAAACATGAAAAAGCTTATTTTGATTCTGATGACCGTCAGTCTTCTTGCCGGTCTTGCCGCCTGCGGCCAGCAGGAGACCGCCGTTACCATCGTCACGCCGGAGCCCATAACGAGCCAGACGACCGAGCAGCCGTCGGCTCAGGCCGCTGTTGCCGTTCCCACCGTCGCCCCCGTGACGGCGGCGGAGCAGACCGAGCAGAGCGGCGACGATGCCGGACAGGTCAGCCGCGGCAATGGCAGCGGCACGACCACGACCACGACCACGAACAGCGGCAACAGCAACAGCAACAGCGGCGACGCCCTCGCCACTGCGCAGAGCTATATCGGCTCCAGCCTTTCCTCGCTGATCGCCGCCATCGGCTCTCCCAGCAGCCAGGAATACGTCGTGAGCTGCGATGAGAACGCCTCCCAGGAGGGTATGCTCTACTATCCCGGCTTCATGGTCTGGACCATCCAGTACAACGACGGCACCGAGATCGTCAAGGGCGTTTCCTGACAACAAACACATAAAACGGAGGGCTTGCCGCTGCTTTGTGCAGACGGCAAGCCCTTTTGTCCGTTGCGTTCACATCTCCGTGTCGCGGATGAAGACCTGCTTGGAGCGGGGGTCGTTTTTGTCCTCGCGCTCCTCGACCTGGAAGCGGTCGATGGCCTTGACCATGGCGGAAAGCTTGGAGTAGCCATAGCTCCGCGTGTCAAAGTCCGGGCGCTTTTTCTGCACGAGCTGGCCGACCGCGCCGAGGGAGACAAAATCGTCGTCCGACGCACCGGCGAGGTCGAGAATGGAGTCCGCGATGAGCCAGACGATGGAGTCGGGGATGACCCGGTCGTCCGCCTTCTTTTCGGGCTTCGGCTCGGCCGCCTTGCGCGGCGTCTCCGCTTTCTTTTCGGGCTTCGGCTCGCTCTTGTGAACAGGCTCGGCCTTTTTGGCCGCCGGTTTTTTCGCGGTGGTCTTTTTATCGCGCTCGCGGATGACCTCGATATAGATGAATTTGTTGCAGGCGGCGATCAGCGCGTTGGGCGTCTTCTGCTCGCCGACGCCGATGACATACTGCCCCGCCTCGCGCAGGCGGCGCGCCAGCCCCGTGAAGTCGGAGTCGGAGGACACGAGGACAAAGCCGTCCGTGCTGCCGGTGTAGAGTATGTCCATCGCGTCGATGATCATGGCGGTGTCCGTGGAGTTTTTGCCCTTGGTATAGGCAAACTGCTGGATGGGGGTCACGGAGATGTCGAGCAGCGCCTTCTTCCAGCCGGAAAGATTGCTTGTGGACCAGTCGCCATAGGCGCGCTTGATGTTGGGCGTGCCATAGATGGCGAGCTCCTCCATCACGCCCTGCAGGCAGTCGCGGGGCGCGTTGTCCGCGTCGATCAGCACCGCGAGGCGCAGGTTGTTGTCATTTATGGACAAGTGTATCACATCCTTCACAAACAAGTATACTGTATTTCCCGCGTTTTTTCAACTCAGCGTTTGTTGCCGGGCGCCGCGATTTGTGGTATTCTTAGGGGAGAACACGACCGGGAGGCGGCAGACGGATGATAAACAAAGAGAGCGACGAGGCGCTGCATCTCGACTCACGGGAGCTGCAGCGGATGCACACCCTCTATGACGCGGCGGTGAGGCAGCTCTCGCTCAAGTTTGAAATACTGAACAACGAGTTTGAGACGCTCTATGCGCGAAACCCCATCCACCACATCGAGGGGCGCGTCAAATCCCCCGCAAGCATCGCGGCGAAGCTTGCAAAAAAAGGGCTTCCGGTGACGCTGGACGCGGCGCTGGAGGGCGTCAACGACATCGCCGGCGTGCGGGTCGTCTGCGGCTATATCGACGATGTATACCGCGTAGCGGAGATGCTGGAGCGCCAGAAGGACATCGAGATCGTCAAGCGCCAGGACTATATCCAGACGCCGAACTATAACGGCTACCGCTCCCTGCACCTCGACATCCGCGTGCCCGTCTATCTCTCCGACCGGACGGAGCACATCACGGCGGAGATACAGCTCCGCACCATCGCCATGGATTTCTGGGCGAGTCTGGAGCATGATATCCGCTATAAGGCGGACAAGTCCGCGCTCCCTGTGGGCATCAACGAGGAAATGCTCGCCTGCGCCGACAAGATCGCCGAGATCGACCGCCAGATGCAGGATATGTACCTCCGCATCAAGGCGGCGGAGAAATAAAAATCAAAATAAAATGGGCCTGCCGTCAATTTTCACAGACGGCAAGCCCTGTTTTTGTTTATTCAGCTCAGGCCTGCGGCTGCTTTTTGCGGCGCGTGAGGTGGAGGACAAGCCCGATGGCGAGGCCGAGCAGCGCGGGGCATACCCAGAACAGCCCCAGCTTGGCGAGCGGGAGCGTCTCACGGAGCGTTGCGAGAACGCCGTCGAGATGGCAGGCGGAAAGCAGCGACGCGGGCAGCGAGGCGGCGAGGTCATAGAGCGCGCCGACAAGCGTCAGCGCCGTCGTGCTGATGAAAACCGCGCGGTCATAGGCGAAGAAGCGGCCGCAGAGCGACAGCAGGATCAGCGTGATGGCAAGCGGATAGAGGAACATCAGCACGGGGATGGAATAGTTGATGATGGAGCTGAGGCCGAAGTTGGCGAAGAGCAGCGAGACAAAGCAGAAGATGCAGGTCCACACGCGGTAGTTCGGCCCCTTGGGGAACAGACCGGTGAAGGTCTCGGCGCAGCTCGTGATGAGGCCGACGGCCGTCTTGAGGCAGGCGAGCGTGACCGTCGCGGCGAGGACGATGAGCCCCGCGCTGCCGAGATAATGCCGCGCGATCTGCGCGAGGGCGATGCCGCCGTTTTCCGAGGTCTCGAACAGGCCGCGGCTCTGCACGCCGACGATGGTTACGGCGACATAGATGACGGCCATCAGCAGGCAGCTGAAGATACCGGCGCGGACGGTGCTTCCCGCCACGGCGTCCGGCTCGTTCACGCCGAGGCCGCGGATGACCTGTACCACCACGATGCCGAACGCGAGGCTCGCCAGCGCGTCCATGGTGTTATAGCCCTCCAGAAAGCCGGTGAAGAAGGGCTGCGCTGCGTAATCGCCCTCCGGCACGACCTCGCTGACGGCGGCGCCGGGGTGGAGCATGGCCGCCACGACGAGGATGCCGAGGAACACGAGGAAGCAGGGGTTGAGAAGCTTGCCGACCCAGACGAGGATCTTACCCGGACGGAGCGAGAAGAACAGCGCTGCCGCGAAGAATACAACGGAGAACAGGAAAAGCCAGAGCCTCGCGTTCCCCTCCGGCAGCATCTGCTCCAGTCCTACGGTGAACGAGGTGGTGGCGCAGCGGGGGATGGCGAAGAACGGCCCGATGGTCAGATAGAGCAGGCAGGTGAAGAACATCGAATAGGGCTTCCCCACGCGGCTGCCCAGCTCGAACAGGCCGCTGGAGCGGCTGATGCCGAGCGCCGCTACGCCGAGCAGCGGCAGACCGACGCCCGTCACGCAGAAGCCGATGACGGCCGGCCATACGTGGCTTCCGGCCATCTGCCCCATGTGGACGGGGAAGATGAGGTTGCCCGCGCCGAAGAACATTCCGAAGAGCATACTGGCGATATAGACATACTCGCGGCGGCTTAGCTTTTTCATGTCTCTCTCCTTGCAAAAAACAAAAATACCGGCGGCAGGGCCGTCGGTGAAATGACTACCGTATTTCATTATACCCTCCTTCGCCCCGCCGGTCAATCCATTTTTGCACAAATGTCAAAGAACTCTATTCCATATGGAAATACAGCGAGTCAGAGTCGTCCGCCGGGGGCGGGCGTAAATTCAAAAAGTCTTGCCACGGCAAGGCTTTTTGAATTATGCCGGACGAATTCACTTCGGCCGGGCAGATCAAAGCGAGCTTGTCAAAACTCGTTTTTTGACAAGCTCAACGGCTGCCGGTGCGCATACACCGGCAGCCGTCCGCTGAATTTTGATCATTACCGGATGAGCCCGCTCTCCTTCAGCAGGATCTCAACATCGGTTCCCTTGACCTTCTTGAGAACCAGCTTGAGCGCTTCCTTCTCCTTGAAGGACAGGGGCGCCTCACTGATGGGCTTCTTGTCGATGGCGTAGTAGCAGGCGCGCAGCAGCTCGCGCACGTCGTACTTGCTGCCCCAGACCTCCGGCACGCCGCGGTCGATGTCGAGCAGGGTGTAGACCGACTCCATGCCGGTGCGCATGGAATACTCGGTGGTGAAGATGGTGTCGCGGGGCGTCTCGGCGAACTGGCCGATGAAGGCGAAGTTCACGGCGCCGTCGGGCACGACCTTCGGGCGGTCGGATTCCTTGCGCGGCTGGAAGAAGGCGTTGATATAGGGCATGAAGCAGGTCGTCGTGTTGCAGGCGTCATGCGCCAGCGCGTCGATCCTGTCCGTCGGTACGCCGATGTGATACAGCCACTCGCGGCAGACCTCCTCGCCGGTGCAGTCCCGCATGGCCTTCTTCACATAATTGCCCTCTTTGTTGGTGCTCAGCGAATACAGCCACACGAGCACCATGTTCTTGTCCTGCGACTTGAACTGCGGCTGGCGGTTGATCGTCCAGGAGAGGTACCAGTTGTCGGTGCTGTCCTTGACGGTGACGATGCCGCCGGTCGTCACCTTTCCGGCGCGCGGGTCGCGCTTGCAGACGTTCATGATGTGCTGGATAATTTCCTCGTCGGAGGTGGCGACGGTGGCGCTCATCCAGTTGGTGGCCTCCACGTCGGAGCAGAAGGTGTCCGGATCGCCGAACTCGCCGTGCTTTGCCTGCGCCGCGATGGCCTTCCACATATCCCACGACTCGCCGCGGCCGTTCTTTACGCCGGACAGGTCGGGCGCATGGGTCTGGTCGCCGTAGCAGGAGGTATCGGTGCAGCAGCCGTTGGTGATGAACACGAGGTCATTCTCCGTGAGATCGATGGCCTGCTCCTTGCCGTCCTTGACATAGACGATCTGTTTGGCGGTCTTCTTATCGCCCTCGGTATCGATGATGACATTCTTCACATCCATGCCGTACTCGATGCGCACGCCGTGGGACTCGAGATATTTCACCAGCGGGAGGATCATGCTCTCATACTGGTTGTACTTGGTGAAGCGCAGCGCGCTGAAATCGGGCAGGCCGTCGATGTGGTGGACATAGCGGCAGAGATAGCGCTTCATCTCCAGCGCGCTCGACCAGCGCTGGAACGCGAACATGGTCTGCCAGTAGAGCCAGAAATTCGTGTGCCAGAAGGAGTCCGGCAGCACGTCGGAGATCTTCTTGTCCTCCAGATCCTTTTCCGGGGTCATGAACAGCTTGGAGAGCGCCAGTGCGGACTCCTTATCAAGCTTGAACTGCTTGTCGGTGTGGGCGTCCTCGCCGCGGTTCACGCTTGCGCGGCAGAGAGAATAGTTGGGGTCGTGCTTGTTGAGCCAATAATATTCGTCCAGAACGGAAACGCCCGGCGTCTCGATGGACGGGACGTCGCGGAAGGTGTCCCACATGACCTCGAAATGGTTGTCCATCTCGCGGCCGCCGCGCATGAAGAAGCCCTTGGTGACGTCCTTGCGCCCGTCGCAGCTTCCGCCTGCGAGCTCCAGCTTCTCAAACACATGGATGTGTTCGCCCTTCATCTGTCCGTCGCGGACGAGATAAAACGCCGCCGTCAGTCCGGCAAGCCCCGTGCCGATAATATAAGCTGATTTTTTATCAACATCCTTGGGCTTTTCGGGGTGGGCAAAGGCCTCGTAAGTACCTGCGGAATAATACATAACAAATACCTCCTGTTCTTTTATACCTTCATTATAGCCAATCCCCGCAGGTGAACAATAAACAGAAAAAGCTCCGTGACGGAAAACCTGTCACAGAGCAGAAAAGTGTCTAAATTTTTAACAACCTTGCCAGGATGACAAAATCGGCGCCCGCATCCTCGCACGGCAGGCAAAACGGGAGAGCCGAAGCTCTCCCGTTTGCTGTTGCTTTGCCGCTCAGGCAGCGGGCTCGGCAGAGGGCTCGCCGCTGGCGCCGCCGATGCCGTTGTTGGTCTCGAACGCAGCCTTGACCGCGTCAACGACCGCCTGGTCGCCGGCATCGCCGGACTTCGCGGTCCAGACACCCTTGTCGATGGAGCCTTCGATGTCCTTGCCGTCCCAGGTGATGACGAAGGCCTTGGAGGTCTCGTCGCCGGCGTCGGTGTCCTCGTAGTGCGCCGTGCCGGTCTTGCCGTCGACGGTCACTTCAAAGTCGGTGTTCTGGTTGCCCATGGGCTCGCCGGAGGGCTCGCCGCTCGCACCGCCCTCGGTGGTCGCAGCTTCCACAGCGGGAGCTTCGGCAGCGGGGGCTTCCGCCTCGGCCGCAGGAGCCTCCGCCGCAGCGGTGGTCTCGGGCGCGGGCTCGGTGGTCTCGGCCTTATCGCCGCAGGCGCAGAACGCCAGAACCATCAGGACAGCCAGTACAAGTGCAAGATACTTTTTCATTTGGGTTTCTTCCTCCTTATGTAGTGGCCTACAGTATATCATCCTGTAACAAAAATGTCAATCCAGAAACAAAAAAATAAAACATTTTCTTCACAAATACGACAAGAAAGCTTAAAGTTCTTCCGCCCGTGCGAGCATCCTTGCCATGAGCGCCTCGGGGTCGCCCCCGGCCACTGCGCCGCCGGAGTCGGGATGTCCGCCGCCGCCCGGAAAGATACCGGCGATCGCCCCGGCGGGAATGCTCCCGTCCGTGCGCACGGAGACCTTCCAGCTCCCGTCCGCAAGCTCCCGCAGCATAAGCCCCACGCGCACGCCCTCCGCCGCCGTCGTCAGGATGGATATCTTGTCGAGGTCATCCTCCCGCACACCGCATTGCGCCAGCATTTCCTTCGACACGATGACCGTCGCCGTATCCGGCCTCGGATAGCGCATCGCGCCGTAGATCGCGGCCTCCAGCCGCAGCCGCGCCGCGCTTTTCACGTCGAACAGCCGGTGGGTCAGCGCAAAGGCGTCGAAGCCTGTCTCACGCAGGCGGGCGGCGATCTCCATGCAGCGCGCCGTGGTGCCGCGCGTGCGGAAGCAGCCGGTGTCGGTGCTGATCGCGCAGTAGAGCGCCTCCGCCATCGCTGCGTCGATTTTTACGCCGAGCGTCCCGAGCAGCGCGTACACAAGCTCCCCGCAGGAGGCGGACTCCGGCTCGATATAGCTCTGCGCCGCATAGCGTGAGTTGCTGCCGTGGTGGTCGAGGGCAAGGTCGGTGCGTTCGGCAAGAGCCTCCAGCCCCGGGGGGTACTGGCCGGTTCCCGGCGTGTCCACGGACACGAGGAAGCGCGGCGCGAAGTCCTCCGGCGCGAAATATGGCCGGATGTACGCCTCAAAGCGCTCCATCACGTGCTCATGCGGCGCGACGAACGCCCGCTTTCCCAGCGTCCGCAGCCCCATGCAGAGCGCACCGGCGCTCCCGGCGGCGTCCCCGTCCGGCCGGATGTGGCACACGATGAGTATATCGTCCGCAGCGCGCACGAGCGCCGCGGCGTCCCGGATCGTAAACATGGCTCTCCCTCCGTTTAAGCAGAAATGCGCCGGGCAGATACCCCCGGCGCAGGCGCGGCAAGACCGCGCTCAGAGCGCGTTATATACACAGATGGCGGCGGCCACGCCGAGGATGATGCTCACCGTCACAGCCACAGCCATCCGCACCCGGCGCATACGCCGCTCGTGGGCACGCTGCGCCCGGCGGCGCTCATACGCCCGCCGCGACTGCGCCCGGCGGCGCTCATAGTCCCGCGCGTCCCCGTTGTCCAGCGTCCATTCATTCTCATGCTCCATGACATTGCCCCCTCAAAGCCCTGACGCAACAATTATATATTAGCCGCCGGGCAAAGAAAAGGCGAAAATGGTAACAGTTCGCGCCGCCGAAAGAAATACTTTCGCAAACGGCCGGAACGTGGTATGCTTGCAGAAAACGGGAGGAGGCGGTGCCGCCATGAAACAGGCTGCCGCGCTGCTGCTGGCGCTCGCGCTGCTCATGGGCTGCGCGCTGGCGGCGGAGGATGACGCGCTGGGGCTTGATACCCCGCTGGACGAGGCGCAGCAGGCCGCGCTGGACGAGGCGGCGGCTGCCGTTGTGGATGAGCTGCTGCTGCCCGATATGAGCGACGGCGAAAAGGCGCTCGCGCTGCATGACTGGCTCGTGCTGCACTGCCGCTACAGCGTCACGGAATATCGGGATATGGCCTACGGTGCCGTTGTGGACGGCGAGGCGATATGCCGGGGCTATGCGCGGGGCTATGCCCTGCTTGCGGCGCAGGCGGGGCTTGAGAGCGTCTACACCTTCTCCGCCGCACTCGCCCACGCATGGACGCTGACGCGGCTGGACGGCTGTTATTACGGCGTCGACCCGACCTGGGACGACGACCACTATGAGCGCATCGGCTTCGTCAACCACCGCCATTGTATGTTCTCCGACGCGACGGGACGCGCCCAAAACCACTACGGCGAGGACACGGATATCAAGGCCGGCGGCGGCGTGTATGAGGACGCGCCGTGGCAGGATGCCGTCACCCGCGTGATCTTTGACGGGGACTATATGTACTTCATCGACCGCTCCCTCCGGCTCGTGCGCTGCGAGCGGTCGAGCTGGGCATGTGAGACGCTCTATACCATGGATGCAGTCTGGCCGGGCTTTTTCGAGGACTATGACGGCAGTCCCGCGCCCGCGGCGGGACTGGAGCTGCTGGACGGGCGCTTCTGGTTCAACACGCCCGAGGCAGTCATCTCGCTCGCCATGGACGGCGGCGACCCGCGTGTTGAGTATAGCGCCGGCGGCGAGGACGGTTATCTCTGCGGCCTCGTCCGGCGCGGCGGCAAGCTTGTCGTCTCACTGTCGCAGACAAAGCATAACGTGGGCTATAGGCTTCAAACCGTTTGCCTCTGCGGCAAGCAGCCGCGCGCGGCGGACACAGCTTCTGATTGATTTATCCATTAAAATTTGCTATACTGCTGACATATACTCAGGAAAGGTCGGGATCAGCCATGGCCAAAGGCGGTTCTCATCTGAAACAACCGGATCCCGCGCCGCGCCGTCCCGCCGGGGAGACGCAGCGCTCTGCATCGAGGACGGAACGCCCCACACAGGAGCAGCGCCGCTCCACGCCGAGGACGGAACGCCCCGCGCAGGAGCAGCGCCGTGCCGCACCGAGAACGGAACGCCCCACACAGGAGCAGCGCCGCTCCACACCGAGAACGGAACGCCCCG
>CAVEQW010000037.1:0-17792 GCA_963618155.1 Alloprevotella sp. | reverse complement strand
CACAGGAGCAGCGCCGTGCCGCGCCGAGGGCGGAACGCCCCACACAGGAGCAGCGCCGTGCCGCGCCGAGGCCGGAACGCCCGCTGCAGGGTCAGCGCCGCTCCACGCCGAGGCCGGATGCGCCCGGCCGCGTCGCTGTCCAGCCTCCGTCTGCGGGACGGACACCGCCGCGCCGCCGCCGTCAGGGCTTTCCGCTCTGGCCCGTCATCGTGCTGCTGGCGCTCGTGATCGCGTTTTCCCTCTTCATGCTGGCCAAAACCATCCTCAGCTACACGAGCAACCGCGCGGACTACCGCGACATACAGGATGCGGCCATCATTCCGCGCCTGCCCACCACCACGGCGGAGCCCGGGGAGACGGACACAACGGAGACGGTCAAGAACTCGGAGATCCCGTTTGACGTGGACTGGGATATGCTGCGCGAGACGAATCCCGATGTCATCGCGTGGCTCTACTGTCCGGACACGGTCATCAACTACCCGGTCGTCCAGACCACGGACAACGAAAAATATCTGACCGTCAACTTCAGCGGCAGATCCAATCCCGGCGGCGCGCTCTTTGCCGACTGCAACAGCGTCATCGGCCTCCGCGCCTCCCACCTCATCGTCTACGGCCACAACATGAAGGACAGCTCCATGTTCGGTACGCTCAAGGATTTTGCCGATGAGGAATATTACCATGAGCATCCTGTCTTCTACCTGCTCACGCCGGAGCAGTCCTACCGCGTTGACCTGCTCGACTGCCTCACCATCGACGCGACGATGGACAACTATCCCACCTACTTCAGCGAATCCGGCAGCCTTGACAGATATGTCAGCCGCATCACCTCCGGCGCCTACTGGGTCAATTCCTCCGCGGAATATGCCACACACCAGCTCCTCACCATGTCCACCTGCACCAGTGCCGACACCCAGCGCCTCATCCTGCAGGGCGTGCTGGTGCCCATCGAGTAACGCAAGCGATCCGAGTCTCCCGTGCTGCGGCACGGGAGATTTTCTGTCCGGCGATGGAAAAATCCGCTCTTGTAAGGCGTTTTTGACGATGGTATAATAATATGTCATAATAGAGAAAAAGGTCATGCACATGGAACAACAGGCGAAAATCACGCTGTCGGCTCCGGCGGCGCTCGCCATGCCGCGCCGGGATGCCGAGCGGCTGACGCGGGCGGCCAACGGGCTTGACGCGCTGCTTTACATCTTCATACTGCAGAACGGCGGCGAGCTTGACGCGGCGGCGGCGGCACGGGAGCTGCGCGTCACGCCGTCTGATATAGCGGCCTCGGTGGGACGGCTCTCCGCGCTTGGGCTGCTGTCCGGCGCGCCCCGGCGCGAGGCGCTGCTTGCCCCGGCGCCGGAGCTTCCCGAGGTCAGTGCCGAGGATATCGTGCGCCGCACCGCCGATTCGGAGGACTTTCAGGCGCTCGTCTCGGAGACCCAGCGCGTCTACGGGCGGCTGCTCTCCACCTCGGAGCTCAAGACGCTCTTCGGCTTCTATGACTATCTGGCTCTGCCGCCGGAGGTCATCATGCTTCTCATCCACCACTGCGCCGAGCAGACGGAGCGCCGCTACGGCGCGGGCAAGAAGCCGGGCTTCCGCACGCTTGAGAAGGAGGCCTATGCCTGGGTCAACCGCGAGATCATCACCTATGAGCGCGCCGAGCAGTATATCGCGGAGCAGGAGCGCCGCACCGAGCGGCTGACCGAGGCGGCGCGCGCCGTCGGCATACGCGACCGCGCCCCGACCGGGACGGAGCGCCGCTATCTGGAGGAGTGGCTGACGCTGGGCTTTGAGCCCGCGGCCATCGAGGAGGCCATGGAGCGCACGGTGACGAACACCGGCGCACTCAAATGGCGCTATATGGACGGCATCGTCCGCTCGTGGGACGCCAAGGGGCTGCACACGCTGCAGGAGATACAAAACGGCGACAAAAAGCCCGTCCGCAGCGTCGCGGAGGGGGCGCAGGGGCCGACCGCCGAGGAATTTGAGCGCATGAAAAAGCTGCGCGAAAAAGTGAGGAAGGGCTGACATGGACGGGAGACTGCTGGGACTGGCGCGCAAGGAAAAGGAGCGCATCCGACAGCGGGCGGAGGCGGAGAACGAGCGCCGCCGCGCCGAGGTGTACGCCCGCGTGCCGGCGATACGGACGCTGGATGAGCGCATCGCGTCGCTCATGGGCGAGGCGGTGAACGCCGCCCTCGGCGGCACGGGACGCAGCATGGACGAGCTGGAGCGCGAGAGCCTTGACCTGCAGGCCGAGCGCGCCGAGCGGCTCGTGGAAAACGGCTGGCCGATCGACTATCTTGACGGTGCGTGGCAGTGTCCGAAATGCCGTGACAGCGGCTTTATCGAGGGGCGGCCGTGCTCCTGCTTGCTGGCGCTCTATGAAGACGAAAAGGCCAAAGACCTGTCCGCGCTCCTGCGTCTCGGAAAGGAGAGCTTCGGCAGCTTTGACCTCGGCCTCTACAGCGACCGCCCCGACCCCGCGACCGGTATCAGCCCGCGCCAGACCATGGAGCTCGTGTTCGACACCTGCTATGACTATGCGCTGGGCTTCGGCGCGGATTCGCAGAATCTGCTCTTTCGCGGCGGCACGGGTCTCGGCAAGACCTTTCTGTCCGCCTGCATCGCACGCGTGGTGTCCGAGCGGGGGCACTCCGTTGTGTATGAGACGGCGGTGGACGCCCTCGGCGCGTTTGAAGCCCAGCGCTTCGCCCGCAGCGAGGAGCAGGCGGCGGAGGCGGGCGAGGCCGTCCGGCGGCTGCTTGACAGCGAGCTTGTCATTATAGACGATCTCGGCACGGAAATGGTCACGGAGATGACCAAAAGCGCTCTGTATACGCTCATCAATGGCCGCCTTATCACCGGCCGCAAGACCATCGTATCCACCAATCTCTCCGCCAGGGAGCTGGCGCGGCGCTATACGCCGCAGATCGTGAGCCGGCTGGAGGGGGAGTATCAGGTGCTGTCCTTTGCCGGAACGGATATCCGGCAGCTCAAAAAGGAAAGGGGACTTGACTGATGCAGCATGAGATAACGCGGCGGCAGGCGCTGCTTGACCGGAAGGGCAATTTGGCCGAGCCGGGCTATGCGAAAATGCTGCTGCCCATCTATGACCGGCGGGACATACGCGCCTCGCGGCTGCGCATCAAGGAATGGGACTACTACCTCATCCTCGGCCCGAAGCACGCGCTCGCGCTGACCGTGGCGGACAACGGCTATATGGGGCTCGACTCCGTATCGGTGCTGACGCTGGGCAAGCAGCCGTGGGAGAAGACCGTGTCGTCCATCCTCCCGCTGACGCTCGGTATGCGCGATCTCCCGGCAAGCTCCGTCACCGGCGACATCCATGTGCGCCACGGCGGCTGGGAGCTGCGCTTCGAGCATACGGAGCGCGGGCGGCGGCTGTTTGCGTCCGTGCGCCGCTTCGGCGGGCTCGGCGATCTGAAGGCCGATATACGGCTGACGGAGGAGCCGCCGGAGTCGATGGTCATCTGCACGCCCTTTGAAAAGCCCGGCCGCTTCTATTTCAACCAGAAGATCAATTGTATGCGCGCCTCCGGCCGCGTCGTGCTCGGCGGGAACGAGTTCAGCTTCCGCCCGGAGGACAGCTTCGCCGTCCTCGACTGGGGACGCGGCGTGTGGACGTATGACAACACATGGTACTGGGGCAGCTTTTCCGGCCTCGATACCGCCGGGCGGGTCTTCGGCTTCAACATCGGCTGCGGCTTCGGCGACACCTCCGCCGCCACGGAGAATATGCTCTTCTTCGACGGATGCGCCCACAAGCTCGGCGAGGTCTATTTCCACATCCCGGAGGCGCATGGGCGGGACGACTTCCTCTCCCCGTGGAGCTTCGACTCCGACGACGGGCGCTTTGAGATGCGCTTCGTGCCGGTGCTCGACCGCGCCGCCGACATGAACCTCGGCCTGCTCCGCTCCGACCAGCATCAGGTCTTCGGCCGCTTCGCCGGCCACGCCGTCCTTGACGACGGCACGGTCATCGAGCTGCGCGACGCCATGGGCTTCGCGGAAAAGGTACACAACAAGTGGTGATATAGATCATGCTCCCCGTACAGCCTCCAGCGCGTCGCTGGCCGCCATACGGGGAGCATATTCTTTAGGCGTCAAGGCTGCGCACGGACGCGGCAGCGCCCCGGCTCCCTTTACACGAGGGAGGTGTTGAATGGCGCAAAACCGATTTATCCGGGCACGGCGATGCGGACGGCCGCCTGGAGGTTCCGGCAGGACACGTCAAGGTGCTCGCCGCCGGCCTCGCCGTCCCGCGTCCAGGGCGTAGGCTCGTCAAAGCGGAAGCGGGCGTGACTGCCGCGCAGCCGGATCACATTCTCGCCGGTGAAGTCGCTGGCGAGCACAGAGGATATGACGTTCGCAAGGTCGAGCGCATCCGCCGGGGCGCGGACGAGGAATATCTCAAAAAGCCCGTCGCACAAGGCGTCGTCGTCCATATCGCGCAGACGGACAAGCCCCGCCACGGAGCGGGAATTGGTCACGCCGCCGAAGATGAAATCGTCCGCCAGCATCCCGCCGTCCCACTCCACGCGCACATGATGGCTCGTCACGCGGCCGAGCGCCGCCATACCGGCAAAGATATAGGCGAGCCGTCCGAGCGCCTGCTTCTGGTTCTGCGGCGTCTCATAGGACACCTCGGTGAACGCGCCGAAGGCGGCGACATATGTGAAATAGTCCCGCTCATTAAAGCAGCCCACGTCGAGCGGGCGCAGCCGTCCGGCGGCGGCCGTTTTTGCGGCGGCGGCAGGACTGCGGGAGAGGCCGAGCGAGGAGGCGACGTCGTTGACCGTGCCGAGCGGGATATAGCCGAGCTCCGGCTTTTTATCGAGCTGCATCAGCCCTGCGACCGTCTCCGACAGCGTTCCGTCCCCGCCAACGCAGACAAGGCGGTCAAAGTCCGCGCCGTGCGCAGCGGTCAGGCGCGTCGCGTCGCCGCGCCCGTCTGTGAAGAAGACCGTGCTGACATAGCCGCTGCGGTGGAAGGTCTGCAATATATCCGCCAGCGCGGCGCGGTAGCCCCCGCGTCCGGCGTTCGGATTTATGAGAAGCATCATCTTTTTCATGACTCCATGATACGGCAGACGGCGGGAAAATGCAAGCGCGCGGTATATTGCCGTTCCGGCTCGCGGACAAGCATGGTTGTAGTTGACAATTGCGAGCGATTGTTATATAAATATCTTGTGTAAATAACACAAAAATTTTTAGGAGGAACAAAAAATGAAGAAGTATCTTGCAATTGCTCTGGCACTGCTGATGGTGCTTGCGCTCTGCGCCTGCGGCGACAAGGCCGCGGAGAGCGCCGACGGCACGAGCTGGGCGGACTACCAGGCCTATCTCATCGAGAAGGCCGGCGCGAACGCCCCCGACCTCGAGGAGTTCAAGTCCCAGGTCAACGCCCTCAGCAGCTGGGACGACATCGACCAGACCGTCTCCCCCTGGGATCAGATGTTCTCCACCGTCGGCCTGTCCACCTGGGACGAGTTTAAGGCCGGCACGGTGAAGGAGCCTGCGGCCGCCGGTGCGATGGGCGGCGACGCCGGTACCGCCAGCGGCGAGCCCAGCGGCGAGCCTGTCGCCTCCGGCACGGTCGAGAACAGCGCCCACGGCACCGCCAGCGCGGACGAGGCCGGCTATAAGCAGTATCTCCACGCCTGGCTCGACGCCGAGGCCGAGGCCAACTCCACCATGGACGAGTCCATGAAGGCCGAGTTCGAGGCCTGCATCGACTCCCTCAGCTTCGATGCCTTCCCCGGCGATATGTTCTTCAACGGTATGCTCACCACCGGCTCCGCCATGACCTATGACGAGTTCGTCGCGGCCGGCGGCGTCTATTGATCTGAAAAACGGATATAGGAGAAACGACATGAAAAAATATCTTGCCATCGCGCTGGCACTGCTGATGGTGCTTGCGCTCTGCGCCTGCGGCGATAAGGCCGCCGAGACCACCGAGACCGAGACCGCCAAGACCGAGGCTCCCGCCGAGGCTGCGCCCGCCGCCGAAGCCCCCGCTGAGAGCGGCGACGGCTACACTGTGACGCTCATCAACGGCATGGACGGCTCCGAATACGAGACCTATACGGTCGCGGCCGGCGAGGACTTCGTCTTCACCATCTCCTGCGCGCCTCCCTGCGACATGGGCGCCCCCGCCGACGGTGAGGAGGGCTCCGGCGTCACCACCACCAGCGGCAAGATCGCCTATTCCAACATCACCACCGGCGGCCCCAACGCCTACCCCACCTTTGAGGTCGTCACCATCTCCGGCATCGACGGCGACTGCACCGTGACCGTCACCCCGAACCCCGACGAGACCGACGCCTCCTTCCCCGAGATCATCCTCGGCGAGGCGGAGCCCGCCGCCAGCGGCGAGCCGAGCGGCGAGCCCAGCGAAGAGCCTGCGGCCTGAGGAGAATACAGCATGAAGAAAATTCTTACCATCGCGCTTGCCGCGCTGATGCTGCTCGTGCTCTGCGCCTGCTCCGTCTCCATCAACGTGAACGGCAGCTCGGCCGAACCCACCGCTGCGGCGGCGGACGGCTATGCTGTGACCCTCATCAACGGGATGGACGGCTCTGTCTATGATACCTACACGGTCGCGGCCGGTGAGGACTTTGTCTTCACCATCTCCTGCGCTGCGCCCGCCGATATGGGCCCCGTCGCGGACGGTGAGGAGGGCTCCGGCGTCACCACGACGAGCGGCACCATTACCTATTCCAACATCACCACCGGCGGCCCCAATGCCTATCCGACCGCCGAGACCGTCACCATCTCCGGCATCCGCGCCGACTGCACCGTGACCGTCACCCCGAACCCCGACGAGACGGACTCCGTGTTCCCCACCATCACCGTGGGTGAGGCTTCCGGCTCCGCCAGCGGCGAGTCCTCCGGTGAGGCCAGTGGCGAGGCTTCTGACGAGGCCTCCGGCGAAGCTTCCGACGAGCCTGAGGATAAGGCCAGCGGCGAAGCTTCCGATGAGGCCTCCGGCGAGCCGAGCGGCGAGGCGTCCGACGACGCCGCCGAGGGCGAGTATCCGCTGTTCGACGAGTACAAGCAGTATCTCTATGACACGATGATGCTCGACAGCTTCTGGCAGGGCAACGAGGCCAACCTCACCGCCGCGCTGGAGGCCGCGACGAGCCCGGACGACGAGTCCATCCAGAACTTCACCGGCTCCGGCACCGTTGACCAGGCGCCCGCCGGCATCCAGTTCCCGATGGTCTACGCCGAATGGTACGCCGCGCAGTAATTTCCCCAAAACGCAAAGCGGGGTCGGGCAGCGCCCGGCCCCGTTCCCATTCCCATCATTCACAGGAGTGACTCCATGAGCAATCCGCAGATGTTATTTATCCTCGTGTATATGGCGCTGCTGGTGTCGTATCTCTTTTCCGAGACGAGCGGGAATTTCCGCCGCCGCGCCGTCAATAAGATCGTGCTCGCCTCGCTGTTCGCGCTCTACAGCTTCCACAGCCTTGCTGCCCGCGGCCTGACCGTGGGGCTTGACGAGCTCGAAATGGCCGCGATCCTGTTCTCCTTTGCGGGCGACTGCTGCCTGCTCTGGAGCTTCACGGTCGGCGGCGCGATATTCTCCATCGGCAATTTCCTGTTCATCGTCTACTCGCTGCTGCTCGCCAACTCCGCCGGGGTGCTGGGGCGGCTGTGGTGGGCGGTCATCCCGTTCGCGCTGCTCTGGGGGAGCTGCTGCGCCCTCGAAAAGCGCGGCGTGCTGGCGGGGCACCATGGCGCGACCTTTGTCAAATACCTCGCCACGACCACGGCGCAGGGCTGCATCGGCTTCGCGCTCGCCTGCGCGATGGGCGGGACGCGGCAGTGGCTCTTCGGCATCGGCCTCGCGCTGTTCATGATCAGCGATTATTTCCTCGGCTTCCACCACTTCCACCACTACGCCCGCACGACCAAGTGGGTGCTGCGCTGCAACAGCTTCTGTTATTTCACCGGCATGCTGCTCATCGCCCTCAGTACCGGCTTCTGACGAAATACAGGCACAACAAAAGGCGCTGCCTCATTTCAGCTGATTTTGCTGCTTTGAGACAACGCTTTTTTCCTGTTCACGCTTAAAAATGCCGGTCGCGGCGGCCGGTCCAGACGCCGGGGGCGAAGAGCATGAGCACGGGGTAGAACTCCAGACGCCCGAGCAGCATACACAGCGTCAGCACGAGCTTGGCGGCGGGGCTCCAGAACGCGAAGCTCCCGCTCGGTCCCGTCATGCCGAGCCCCGGTCCGACGTTGGAGAGGCAGGCCAGGACGCTTGTGATGGTCGTCTCCAGGTCCACGCCCTGCAGGCTCAGGGCGATGAACGCTCCCAGCGCGGTCAGGCAGTAGAGCGCGAGGAAGCCGCAGGTGGAGCGCAGCGTGGCCTCGTCCATGCGCTCGCCGTCCAGCGTGACGCGGCGGACGCTGTGCGGGGAGAGCTGCTTGCCGACGACGAACGCGGCGTATTTGACGATGAGCACGACGCGGCTGATCTTCATGCCGCCGGCGGTCGACCCGGCGCAGGCGCCCGTGATGATGAGCAGGACGAGCACGGCCTTGGCGAAGCTCGGCCAGAGGTTGAAGTCAGCGGTGGCATAGCCCGTGGTGGTGATGATGGAGGCGGTCTGGAAGAAGGAGTAGCGCAGGGCGGGGACGAAGCCGCCGTACAGCGGCGCGATGTCGGCCGCGATGGCAAGCCCCGCAAGCAGCACCAGCCCCGCATACACGCGCAGCTCCTCGTTCTTGAGCGCGCGCAGCCCGTTGCCGAGCAGGATGAGGTAGAACAGGTTGAAGTTCACGCCGAACAGGAGCATGAACACGGTGATAACGATGTCGATATAGGCGCTGTCGTACCAGCCGACCGAGGTCGCCTTGATGCCGAAGCCGCCGGTGCCCGCCGTGCCGAAGGCGTGGAGCAGCGCGTCGAAAAGGCTCATGCCGCCGAGGAGGAGCAGCACGGTCTGCACCGCCGTCAGAACGATATAAATGATGTATAAAATACGCGCCGTGCGCCGCATACGGGGCACGAGCTTGCCCTTGACGGGGCCGGGCATCTCCGCCCGGGCAAGGTGCATACTGTGCTCCTCGCACATCGGCATGACGGCCAGCATGAAGACGAGCACGCCCATGCCGCCGATCCAGTGGGAGAAGCTGCGCCAGAAGAGCACGCCGTGGCCGAGCGACTCCACGTCCGGCACGACCGACGCACCGCAGGTGGTGAAGCCGGAGGTCATCTCGAACAGCGCGTCGATATAATTGGGGATGTCGCGGGACAGCACGAAGGGCAGCGCCCCGACAAGGCTGATGACGATCCAGCTCAGCGCCACAGCGACAAAGCCCTCGCGGGCATAATAGTTCTCATCGCGCAGCCTGATGCACATGAGCGCCGCGCCGAGCGCCGCCGCGAGCAGCGCCGTATACAGAAACGGGAGAATGCTCTCGCCGTAGATCGCCGCCGTGACGAGCGGCAGCAGGAGCAGTCCCGCCTCGATCAGCAGGATCTGCCCCAATATCCGTCCAACAAAACGATAATTCACCGTCTCAGCCCTCTAAAATGTCCTCAAGCGCCCGGATGCCCATGTGGCCGGACACCGCGATGACCCGATCGCCGCTCTGGATACAGTCGCTGCCGCCGGGGATGAAGCAGCGCCCGTTGCGGATGATGGCCGCGACGAGAACGCCGCTGCGGATGGGCAGCACCTGCAGGCTCGTGTTCAGGCAGCGCGAGCCGTCCCGCGCCAGAAATTCGAGCGCCTCCAGCTTTCCGTCCACGATGCGGCGCAGGCTCTCGAGCCCGCTCGCATCGGCGGAGTTTTCGAGGCCGCGCACGCTGCGCAGGATCTGCTGCGCCGCGATAAAGCTCGGGCGCACGGGCTCATCCAGCCCGAACGAGGCCGCAAGCGGGAGAAAATACGCCTCGTTGACCTTGCATACGACCTTCTCGACGCCCTGGCTTTTTGCCCACGCCGCCATGATGAGGTTCGTCTCGTCCGAGCCGGTCAGCGCCACAAAGGCGTCGGCCTCGTCGATGCCCTCCTCGCGCAGGGCGTCGGGCTTCGCGCCGTTGGCGCAGCATATCTCCGCCTTGGGCAGCGCGTCGATGATCTGGTCGCATTTGGCCTCATCCTGCTCCACGATCTTGACGTGCAGCCCCATGTCCAGAAGCTGCCCCGCGAGATAGCGGGCGATGCGGCTGCCGCCGAGTATCATCACGCGGCGGACGCTGCGCTTGAAGATGGCCATGGCGCGGAAAAAGCCGTATATCTCCTTGGGCGCGCCCACCACGCTCACGACGTCGCCGGCGCAGAGCACGAAGTCGCCGCCGGGTATCTGTACCGTCGCGCCGCGGCGGACGCTGCATATCAGAATGCCGCGGCCGTACACGCCGTGCAGATCCTTGAGCGCGAGGCCGCAGAGCGGGTTGGAGGCCGTGAGGGTGAACTCGACAAGCTCCGCCTGGCCGCTCGCAAACGGCTCGACCATCGAGGCCGAGGGGAAGCGCAGCACGCGGGATATCTCCCGCGCCGCCGCCTGGTCGGGGTTGATCGTCATCGAGAGCCCGAGCTCCTGCCGCAGCAGGTATACCTCGCGGGCGCGGTCGGCACGGCGCACACGCGCCGCCGCGTGCGTCACGCCGAGCTTGCGCGCCGTCATGCAGCAGAGGATGTTCGACTCGTCGGAGTCGGTCACGGCGAGGAGCAGGTCGGCGTTGGCCGCCCCCGCAAGGCGCAGACTGTCGATACCGGCCTCGTCGCAGATGGCGTTCACATCCAGACTGCCGCTGATCAGCTCGATACGCGCCGGGGAACGGTCGACGACCGTGATGCTGTGCCCCTCGGAGCAAAGCTGCTGTGCCACGGCGTAGCCGACCTTGCCGGCACCGACAATGATGATCTCCATGACTGCCTCCCGCAATAAACTTTAATCAGTGTGTCAAAAAAGTGCTTTCTTTCCCGAATTTGCACGATCCAAAGCCTCCCGTTACACAAGGGAGCCGGGGCGCTGCCGCGCTCATGCATGATTTTTTGACAGTTCGCTTTAATAAATATAGTATCATATGGCAGCTGCATGATACCACTCGCCGCCCCCGCCGTCAAGCATTATGCGGCGGGAGGAGAAACGCAAAGTCCTCCGCGCCCGGACGCAAGAAGCCATCCGAGAGCAAAACACTCGGATGGCGGATGGTTTGAGTCGTGATTTTAGGGAAGCAGCTTCTTGCGGGGAACTTATCCAATCGAGAAAAGAAGTGCGCTGCTGTAGAAAGAGTCAAGCTCGTCATTCCAGTAATAGGAATTATCATAACTATAGGAAAAGTGTATTCCGTATGTCCCGCGCTCAAGCCCGGAGCTGTCCAGCCGATAATAGCCCTCTGTCGTGCGCTCGGTGTCAAGGCCGAAGCGCTCCTCCGATGGGAAATTCCAGTATTCAAGGCAGGCCGGAAGCTTGATCTCGTGATACGCCGAGCCGATGTAGTACTCTATGGTCACGGTGTCCACCTCTGTGCAATCTAACAAGGAGGTATCCCAGCCGTCACCCTCCTCTATGTAAACGATGGTAAAAGTGTCATCTATACCCCCAACAGTACAATCGTTGTATCTCAAATCGTTGAAAAAATCATCCAGTTCCTCGCTTGAATAAAACTCCGGCCAATGCGTTTGGAGGTCATGCAAATTGCCGGGCGCATACAAGTGAAGAACATTGTCCTCGCCCTCCCAATCATAATAGAGAACAACTGGTACGGTATATCCGTTGAAACTCGACTGAGCCATCGATACGCGATCCACTGTTGTCGGTGAGAACAAAACCAATTCATCGCCGTCGTTCAGCCTTGGGATTGCGTCGTTTGTGCAGCAGACGTGGTAGCCATCCAGCTGCTGCATATTTCCCGTTGCAAACGAGCCAAACGCCAGGGGGTAAAACGCATCGCCGCGCTTGATGAAGATACCGCTGCGCTTTCTGCGCCCCCAAAACCCGACGCGGGGCTTTTACTTTGACCGGGGCTGTGGTAGAATAGCAAAATGGCCGCGGATGTGGCCGAAGCTTAGGAGAAAAGAGGCTTGCGATATATGAAAAGGCTTCGATATGCCGCCGCGCTGGTCGTGGCGAAGCTGACGACGCTGGCGCTGCGGCTGACCGGGCACCAGGGGACGCAGCTTCCCGGAAAGCTGGCGCTCAAGATATGCCCGGATTTTCTGGCACAGGTGAAAAAGCCGGAGCTCATCATCGCCGTGACCGGCACGAACGGAAAGACGACGCTCACCAACCTGCTCTGCGACCTGATGGAGGGGGCGGGCAGGACCGTCTGCTCCAACCGCTATGGCTCCAACCTTGCCGCCGGACTGGCCACGGCGCTGGCCGCCGGGTGCAGTCCGCTCGGGCGCGAGTGCGCCGACGTCGCCGTGCTGGAGATCGACGAGCGCTCCGCGCCGCGTGTGTTCCCCAGCATCACGCCGCGCCTCATGGTCATCACGAACCTCTTCCGCGACTCCATCATGCGCAACGCCCACCCCGCCTATATCGCGGACATTCTGAGCCGCAATATACCGGCGGAGACGAAGCTCGTTGTGAACGCGGACGACCTCATCTCCTGCCGCGTCGCGCCGGAGTGCGAGCGGGTGTATTACGGCATCGGCCGTATGCCCGGCGAGGGCACGGAGTGCGTCAACCTCATCGACGACGTGCGCATCTGTCCAAAATGCCACGCGCCGCTGCGCTATGAGTACCGCCGCTACCACCACATCGGCCGGGCCGTGTGCGACCACTGCGGCTTCGCCTCGCCGGACAGCGACTACAGCGGCACGGACGTTGACCTTGCGCGCATGACCATGCGCATCACGGACGCCGGCAGCAGCGCGGAATACCCGCTTCTGAGCGACAGCATGTTCAACGCCTATAACACGCTTTCGGCGGCCGCTGTCCTGCGGGAGCTCGGCTATACGCACGAGCAGATCGTCCCGCTCATGTCGCGCTGCTCCATCGTGTCGAGCCGCCATGCGGAGGCGCTTGTCGGGGACGTCACGCTGGTCATGCAGATGGCGAAGGAGAAGAACGCGCTGGCCTGCTCGCGGGCGTTTGACTACGTTTCCGGACGCGAGGGCGAGAAGGAACTCGTGCTCATGATGAACTGCCTCGGCGACGTCAAGCACTGGTCGGAGAACGTCTCGTGGCTCTATGACTGCGACTTTGAATACCTGACCCGCCCCGGCATCCGCTGCATCGTAGCGACGGGGGCGCGCGCGCTCGATTACCGGCTGCGGCTGCTGCTGGCGGGCGTGCCGGAGGAAAAGATCATCTGCGTCGAGGATGAGATGCAGGCGGTGGAAAAGCTGCCCTTCGTTAAGGGCGACCAGGTCTATCTGTTCTACGGCACGGACTCGCTCGTGTTTGCACAGAAGGTGCGGGCGCATATCGAGGAGCTTGCAAAGGAGGCGGCGGCGAAATGAAGGTCGAGGTCTTATTCCCGGAGGTCGCGAATCTATACGGCGATCTTATGAACGTCGAATACCTGCGCCGCAGCTGCGGCGATATTGAGGTCGTGAACACCTCGCTGCGCGGCGAGCCGCTGTTCATGCGGGAGCGCCCGGCGCTCATCTATATGGGCTCCGCCACGGAGGAGGGGCTGACGCTGGCGGCCGAGGCGCTGCGTCCCTGCCGCGAGCGGCTGCGGGAGCTCATCGAGGACGGCCAGCTTTTCCTCATCACGGGCAATGCGCTGGAGCTTTTCGGCGAGGGCATCGAGGCCGATAACGGCTGGTCGCTCGAATGCCTCGGGCTGTTCCCGACCCGTGCGAAATATACCATGATGTCGCGCTATAACGCGCTGTATCTTGGCAAATACGGCGACATGGACATCGTCGGCTTCAAGAGCCTGTTCGGTCACAGCTACGGCGAGGTCGAGCCCCTGTTTGAGACGCTGCGCGGCGACGGCCTCAACGAATCGGTCAATGGCGAGGGCATATGCCGCAATGGCTTCATGGCGACCTATCTGACCGGGCCGCTGCTGGTGCTGAACCCGCCGTTTACGCGGGCGCTGCTGCGCCGCATGGGCGTGGCGGAGCCGCGCCTCGCCTTCGAGGATGCCGCCATGGCGCTCTACCGCCAGCGCGTGGCGCAGTATTCCGACCCGAATACGGGCATCGTATACCACTGATTTTTCCATTCCTCCATTGATGTTGTAGTTCCCTGATGGTTCTTGGTATGGTATAATTGAAGGACACTAGCTGACTATTTTACAGTTCGTTGTAGTTCCCTGATGGTTCTTGGTATGGTATAATTTCATAGGTTGTCATTCGTCTTGCGATAAGGTTGTAGTTCCCTGATGGTTCTTGGTATGGTATAATTGAGCAAAAACCAAAGCAGCACGTCAAGCAGGTTGTAGTTCCCTGATGGTTCTTGGTATGGTATAATTTGCAGCAGCAGGGCGTTATACCGAACGATAGTTGTAGTTCCCTGATGGTTCTTGGTATGGTATAATTGGGATCTCCGCCGCCCTGTGGCTCCTGGGGTTGTAGTTCCCTGATGGTTCTTGGTATGGTATAATGTAGAAACGTTGACGGACGAAGAATTGGAGAGTTGTAGTTCCCTGATGGTTCTTGGTATGGTATAATGTTGAAGTTAAGGTGAAAAAGAATTCACTGGTTGTAGTTCCCTGATGGTTCTTGGTATGGTATAATGCGAAAAAGGGGCTTGACATACGGATGTCAGTTGTAGTTCCCTGATGGTTCTTGGTATGGTATAATTCCACCAGGCGCTCAAGAAGAAGCCGCGACGTTGTAGTTCCCTGATGGTTCTTGGTATGGTATAATTCAGCCGCGAGAGCTTGCCGGAACACGGAGGTTGTAGTTCCCTGATGGTTCTTGGTATGGTATAATAGGCCATCAAAAAGGCCTGCCCGGACAAGGTGTTCCGGGCAGATTCTTTTTCTTTTTTTGAGGGATGCCGCGCGTCCGGCGGGCGTTTTTCGCGCTTTTCAGAAAATCGAGAGCTGCTCGCACTGGAAGCTCTCGTCGGCCTGCGTCATCGCGCCGAGTAGAATATCCATTGATTCATATTGTTTTTCTGTGACGACAAGCAGCCGGACGGAGCCGTTCTCCGGCAGCCAGACCGGGATGCGGTCGCGGTGCTTTTTCACCGCGTCCATGCCGTTGCATATCCGCACATAGACGGAGTACTGCACCATGTAGTAGCCGTCGTTCAGAAGAAAATTCCGAAACCGAGCGGCTGCGGTGATGGTGGACTGTCTGTTTTCGAGCAGGAGCGCGGAAATATCCTCGACGGCGACAGAGTGGTCGCAGTCGGTGCGGATGATGAGCTGGCTGTTTTTGAGCGAAAGACGGGCGGCGCTTTCGATGAGGATGCTGCGGAATGCCATACTGCCTCCTTTTCAGCGGGACCTGCCTGTTTTCTTCAAATCAAAGGCAAGTCGTTTTTCCTTTCCAATGGGGTGATATTCCCCCAGAACATCCACGGTGTATTTTTCGAGTTTTTTTAGGGTTTTGACACCGATGCCAATCTTGTATGTATTGTCGTGTGTAATACAGCTGATGCTGGCAACGGATATATTCATGCCCTTATAATAGAGAAGCAGGTCGTCTCCCTCCATCGTCGGGGACAGGGTGCTGTCCTTCTGGCAGAGGGCAAGGGAAAGCCCTTTTTTGTGCGTCACTCGGATGAGGTCATTCGGATAGAGCGAAAACAGAAAATCCCTGTCGTCCATGGGCTTCCATTGCTCGAATGGCTTGTGGGCAATACACGCCCGGTTCGGAAGCTCCGGCTTGAGCGTGTCCGCGACGTAGATGGGGACGAGATAGTAGCCGTCGCCCTCCACATAGAACACGTCCACGCGCACCATGGAGTCGTTGTCCGCGATGCCGGTGCCGTTCTGGACGGGGACGTTCAGCGTCGTCGGCTCCGTGAGCTTGACCTTTTTCACGAGCGGCCCCCGCGTCCCGTCGCTTTTCGGCTTGTAGAACGGCTCGGCAAAGGCTTTTTGGGCGTTGCCGCCGTACTCGATCAGGCGCGATCTCAGCGCCTCATACAAAAGGCGGTCGCTGGCTGGGTCATAGTAGTTTTCGATCTCGCCGTCCTTCAGCTTCAGTGCGGTCAGCGGCTTTTTGGAGATCGCAAGCCCATCCGCAAGGCATTTGGCACTCTTGACCGTGTCCTTATGCGCCGCGCCCGTCACCTTGCGGCGCGGCATACGCGACACAAAGATGGGTTCTGGCCTCCATGTCCCGTATTGGTAGCGCGGCAGCTTCAGGCTCTCGACGGCATGGGCGGGGTCATCGCTCAGCCGCGCCTCCAGCTCCTTGCGGAACGCCGGCCACGGGTAGGGGAAGCTCCGCAGCACCTCGCCGGTATCGGGGTCAACGGCAAAGCTCTCGCCCTCGCCCTGTGCGTACTGGCATTCCCGCAGCGCGGCATAGCGCGACACCTGCTGGATCATGCCGTCCGTGGTGCAGGCGATGACGAGCGCGTCCACGGCATGGTGGCGGTCGCCGTCTGCGCGTATCTTGTTGATGCCCCAGCGCTTGCGCATATAGGAGGTCACAGCGCCGTTGACGGCGGTGACCTTTTTCTTTCGCTCGCTGGACGCAAAGGCGAGCTTGTCCCGGATATAGTTGAGCAGAAAGCGGGACGCGGTTTTGGTGTCCTGCAGATTGCGCTCCTTGAAGCGCTTTTCATCCTCCTCGGTGACGCGTTCCTTGAGCAGAAGCTGGCGCTTCCGGTAGTCGCGGACGAAGCTGTTGACCCAGACGATAAAGCGCTCGCGGCGCTCGCCCTGCAAATATTGCAGCGGCAGCCGGTTGCCCTTGTTGCGGTTCTCCCGCGCCAGCACGAGCACCTTGTTTTTGTAGCTGTCGTCAAAGCTCTGGCTGTAGGGGACGATGTGATCCACCTCGGCGAAGCCCGGCTCAAAGAGGCGGTTGATGGGGATGGGCTCGCCGGAATAGGCGCAGCGCCCGTCCTGCTCCTCATAGAGCTTGAACTTCACGAGGTCAAGACCGCTGGGGTTGCTGTGGCCGAACTCCGTGCGTATGCGCTCCATCGCCCTTTCGTTCCGCGCCTGGTTGGTCAGCATGTCCTTCTCGGCTTTCTTGCGGTCGGCAAAGTCCTTGGACATCTCGCGGGCAAGCTCGAGGTTCACGAAGACGGGGCTCTCGCCCTGCTTGCGTATGATGGCGTTGATCACCTTGATCGTCTGCGAGACGGCGCGGCGCACCACGGGACTCGTGATGCGGTTGTCATCCTGCGGCACGGGCGGCAGCGTCACGCTGCGCTCGCCCTCGATGTGCGCCTTGAAGTCGTATCCGGCGGCAGCGCAGGCGTCGTTATAGTTCATGCCCTGCTCCAGAAATTCGATGAGCCTGTCGCAGGCCTTGATGGAGAGATGGCCGAAGCCGCGGAAGCTGCCGGCATCCTCCGCAATGTCGATCGCCGCCGGGTTCACACCGGCGCTTTCCAGATAGGCGCGTATTTTGGGCGAGGTCTTATACAGGGTCAGCGCCTGGCCGATAGCGTTTCTATCCGCCCGGGACAGCGTGGCGAAATAGCCCTTTGCGCGGCGCTCGAATGCCTTGCGCATCTGGTGATAGGCCTTTAAATAGCTGAATTTCTCCTTTTTCTCCGCCTCCTCCCACTCGTCGCTGTTGGTATAGCGGACGAGGTTGAAGCGGTACGCGGCGGGGATGCTCAGCGTTTTGCGTATCCTCGTGAAGTTGAGGCTCTCGCTCCTGTGGGCAAGCTCGATCAGCTCATGCCGCTGCTCGCCGGTG